>NZ_JXQI01000062.1 GCF_000834015.1 Prevotella pectinovora
ACAAACTTGTACATTTGGTCACAGCCATGGTCAGAAATCGCCAAACATTCACCCCTGAATATAAAATCTCAGCATAAATTGAAAATAATGGTCAAAACATTTGGATATTAACATAGAAAGCGATTTGTAGCTAAAAACAACCTCTCTTTTGCTATGTTGACTTGCTTAAATGATGTATTTTGTGGCAAAATGCGAATGCATTTGAAAAATATTTGCACAAAATGAAAGGCTTTTAAAATAAATGGTATATTCAGCCCCCAACGCTCATTACACCGTTTGGGGGCTGAAAAAAGAAATATTGCTGTTTGGAGGAAAACTCCAGGCAGCAATATTTCTTTTTAAGCCAAATCAATTATTTTTACTTGTTGCGACAAGATTAATTAGAACAGGTTATTTTAAGCACTGTTCAATCAAGTCTTTTGCACTATTGGCGTGAAATACATTTCCTGTCTTGACATCGTTAAGTGCCTCTTCAAGTCCAGACATCTGTTGTGAGGTGTTGTTTATAGTCCATCCGAATTTTTTTGCTAAATCCTTGAGTAAGGACAAATCCATTTTGGGAATTGTTATTGAGGTCGTAAGTGTAGAAGTATTCATATTTTTGTTGTTTAAAGTGATTAATGCAAAAATAATTATTATTTCTTTAAGTTGCAAGAGTTTTCTTGTGAATCTTATTTGTCACTAACCTCCAATCTTCTTTGAACTCATTATTAGATACAAGAAAAGATATGATTGTTTCACTTTCTTTCGTCTGATAGCACAGAAAAGTTACACTTTTCAGCTGAAGCAGTCAAGAAATGGTGCAGTTTCCCCACGCCAAGGGGAATTTTGCAGGCATGGTTCTTTGTCAGTATAAAGAACCGGCACTTGTTTGTGTTTTTGTTCATTCTCGCTTTTGATTTGTATGAGTCTGTTGTTCTTCCGCCAATATCATTTTCATCAGTTCGGCATTGGCTCTGTTGTTGATTTCAGCGTTTCTCGTTTCAGAAAGATAGTCGAGAGTGGCAGAACATTCGCCGGTAATGTCAACGCCTATTACCTCCTCATGGGCATAGATAATGCGGATCACGGCTTGAAGCTGCAATAGCGACATGTCTCCATTGCTCCAATCAGTGACGGCGTCATGCTTTCTCAGCACGTCCTTGTCGATGGAGATGTAAACAGGCTCATGTATCAGTCTGCCGGCTTTTGAAGGCCATGCTTGATGATGGTCGATTTCGTCCTGACTATAGAACAACACCTTTTCTCTGAGATGAACAGGTATTTGTGAAATCAGTTCATCCGAAGCCCCCACGATAATGATATTTCTGACAAGTGGGTTCTTTTCCAACACATCAGTCACCCATCCTCCACACGACACGACGCCGTTCCATTGCGGTTCTTGCATGTCGGGATGATGGTCGAAGACAATCAGCGAGAACGGTTCCTGCAGTCTGGATACCCAATATTCAGTGAGATAATGGAAATCGCCGGAATCTATGAAATGCAGAGCCTTGGCAGGAAATGGTGAAAGTCTGCGGTTCAGTTCCTCCTTTGCCTGCTCATCACAATAGCAGTCCACGCCATTGATGTCGCTACAGTCAACATGGGTGATGTTCCGGTTTGAGGCAAACGATTCATAATTGTATATGCCTGTGAAATTCAGGAGTATGATGGGAAGTTTCTTTATCATGGATGCGAAAATACATATTATTCCCGATAGTGACAATAAAAAAAGCGTCTTTTGCCTGTTTTTTATCCGTCCATCATGAATGTGCATCCTGACCTTGAAACTATGTCTGCAGATTCGCCATACAGGCAATCAATCATCTTTTAGGCATGATTCCAATCAATTCCTAATACCTGTATGATGCCTTTCTAATCAAAAATAGGATTTTTTTTGTAATTTTGCACCGTAATAACAAGATATTCTTAACGACAGAATAATAGTATACTTACGGAAGAGCACCGTTTTTTTAGATTATGAAGACAACGAGACGCAACATCCTTCTGTCGGCACTATGCTGCATCAGCACCAGTATGGCGAATGCACAGAGTTTCTGGGGCAACTATACCACTGAGTGGCAATGGGATATGAATAAAGGTACCAATTGGGTGAACCTGCTGCGACTGGAAATGAGCGTTCCGCTATGGAAGGGCGGTTCCTTGGAAGCCGCTACGCTGCATGTGGCGAAGACTGGCGACGGCATCATCGACGACTGGCAGGGATTCTCAAACATAGAGGCAGACAATATGTTTGCCGGCATTGCCGTGTTGGGGTATATGCACGAATGGAAGGCAGGACACCTATTCGTGGGAGTGAGAAACGTGAATGAGGATTTCTTCACTTCCGATGTCACTGCACTCTTCACTAACAGTTCGTGCGGCATCTTCCCTACAATCGCCGCAAGCTATCCGATAGCCAACTATCCACTGTCAGGTCTGACGGTATATTTCGACGTGAGCAAGGGAGGATGGATATTCAAGAACAGCCTGTATAATGGGGTAGGCTACAACGGATGGAAGCACCATGACAATCCGTTTATCATCAATCCAAAGCGTGACGGCATCTTTAACATGTCGCAGCTGGAGTATTCCTGGCGTGGCGCTTTGTATTATGCCGGAGTTACTCTCCATACCCGCCGGTTCGTCTTCGACGACGAAGGTGAGATGGCGCCAGCCGATGAGGCTGTCCACAAGACGAGCTGCGCCTGGTGGGTGTATGGCGAACAGCCGGTGTGGAAATCAGACGGGAAGACCATCACCTGTATGGCACAATATTCAGAAAACACCTGCCGCGAGAGCGGTTGCTACCGTTATGCCGAATTGGGAGGCGCTTATACCGACAGTCTCAACATGTGTGGCATCTCCGGACAGTATGCACAGTTCTGTCAGGACAATGAATTCTCGCTGGAACTGACATGGCGGCGACAGCTCACCAAGTCGATAGCCATACAGCCGTCATTCCAATATATCAACAATGGTAACGGAAACTTCACTGTGCTCAGCACACGCCTTTGTTGCAGTTTTTGAAAGAGAGCACATTGCCCCGCATAAAAAAATGGTCATTAGGGCTGTAATCCTAATGACCGATCAAACAAAATAACCTCTTCTAAAAAATCAAGTTACAGACCAGCGCTAATGGCCGATTGGGGTTAAGGAAGAAGCGGTCTTCCTACACAACCGCTTGGTGCCTGCACATGTAGCAGGGCAGCTATTGTAGGAGCGATGTCCGTCATCTCCGTGAGCTCTGTGGTGCAGCCGTGGCTGATACCCCATCCCATGAAGATGAGGGGGATGTGTGTGTCGTAGGGAGTCCATGCTCCATGGTCGGTGCCTTTCATGCTGTGGGCATAGAAACCAGGTTTGAGCACAATTTGCACGTCACCGCTTCTGCCGTGGCAATAACCGTTGATGATGCGCCGTTTCACGTCGTCGGGAATGGTGGCAGTCATCACTTTGTTCATATCGCAGGCATAGTGCACTGAAGAGTCTGTCAGCAGTTCGTCAACGACACATTGTTTGATGCGGTCGTAGTCGAGATGCTGCTGGCGGATTCTGGCGATATCGAAGAACACCTGATAATTCATCACCTCACTTACTATCTTGCCACAACCGGGGAATGTCTCTGAGAGTCTGGCATTGAGACGGTCGGCGATTTCAGAGTTGCTCCATGCCCCAGCCGGGATGCGACGGTCTTGAAGGAAGCGGGCGTTGTTCATCGCTCCATGGTCGGCAGTGAGGAACACGAGATAATTCCCCTTGCCCACCTTCTTGTCGAGATAGTTGAGGAAGTCAGCGATGCTGCGGTCGAGTCTGAGATATGTATCCTCAATCTCAACGGCGTTGGGACCCACCTGATGGCCGATATAATCGGTGCTCGAACAGCTCACAGCCAGCAGGTCCACATCATCGTCTTCGCCAAGGTGCTCACCCTCTATTGCGGCGCGGGCCATATCGAAGGTCAGAGAATTGCCGAACGGTGTCTTGCGTATAATCTCATAACCATATTTCTTGTATAGCGACGGCAGGTCGAGAGGCAGCAGTGCCTTTTCGCCAGCCTTGATGCCGTCTTCATATTCCGTGTTGTCGGCAGTGCTCTCGATGTAGGAGTCTTTGGGATATATTGTCTGCCATTTTTCAGAGAGATATTTCTCGGCGTGCCTCTCGCGGTTGAAACGAGTCACCCATGCGGGCAGCTTGTCCATATAGTATGTGCTTGTCACGAAATTGCCAGTCTCGTCGTCAAACCAGAATGCCCCGTCTGGGTTATGTCCGGCAGGAAGGATAGAGGCACGGTCTTTCAGCGAAACGCCTACGACCTTAGATCGACCGTTGGTGGCGAGTTTCATCTCGTCGCTGATTGTGGTTACCCACAGGTAGCGCGGCGACATCTGTCCTGATTCGCTCTTCGTTCCCACGGGGGTCACCGTCTTGTCGGTGGTGCAATATACCTTCTTGCCGCCTTTATAGAAGTTGTTGCCAGCAATGCCGTGTATCGTTGGCACGCTGCCGGTATATATACAGGTGTGGCCTATCGCCGTGACTGACGGGATATATGGGATGCGAGTGTTCTCGAATGAATATCCCTGGTTGAGCAGGCGTTTGAATCCACCTTCTGTATAGCGCTGTTGATAACGGTAGAGATAGTCCCAGCGCATCTGGTCTATCACGATGCCCACCACGAGGCGAGGTCTTTGGAATGTCAGATTAGCGGACTTGCCGTCCTGTGCCTGCATGCCGTAGCATGACAGGAACAAGGCTGCAAGAACTGTGATTGTCTTTTTCATTTTCAAATCTTTACTTTGTTTCTTTATCCCCAATCGGTCATTATGATTTACTTGGATTTTAGTGTTTTAGAAGAGTGGATTTCAATCGTCAGACCGTCTGGAAGTATGGTAATTACATCCATGCTCCGAATCGTGTGCTTGGCAGTGGAGCGGTGAAATAATAGTTGATGTCGTTGTTGCTGTCGAGGAAGTTCACCTTCTTCATTCCGAAGAATGGGAGTCCGCCGGGGAAGAGACGGCTGAAATCTGTCACACCGCCAGAGAGGGCAGGACTGCCGGGCTGAAAGTTGAAATCCCATGTCTTGTCGAAAGCCAGTGGAGCACCTTTCTCCAATTTGTCAGCTTCACAGTTGATGTCCATATTGTCGCTTTGACGGAAATTCTTGAAGAGCGGGTCGAGCTGACCTGCCACGCTGCTCTTGATGTCGGTGTCAAACCATATAGCGAGCGATGCTCCCTTTGCCATCTGCTCCACGCCCTTCTCTGTAGAAGCGTAATAGTAGTTGGGAGTGAGGCGGCTGTGCTCAATGTCTACACCATCTTGTTTCGGCTGCTTCAGACCGTAGCGGCAATCATATACGAGGTTGTTCACGAAGACTGGCTTTGCTGCCTTCTCCACCCATACCGAACCACCTTTCTTGTTCTTGGAGCGGCGCCATCCGCAATCCACTATGGTGTTGTTGTAGACAGTCATCTCAGTGAGTGGAATCACTTCGCTGTTGCCGGCATTAGAAAGCTTGAATGCATTGGTGCAGGCGTTGTAGATGACGTTGTTGGCAACATCGAGCTTGCAGCCAGCTTTCACGTTGATAGCCTCGCCACCGTCGGCGGCATTGCCGGAATCGGCAAAGATGTTGTTTACGATCACGCCGTTGCCGCCGGTGAAGTATGTCTGGTCGTTGTAGTTGTCGTGGAAGAAACTGTCAGCAATGACGAACTTGCCGTTCACATTGCAGAAGTGGAAGGCAGGCACACCGCCGTCGATGGTAGTCTTGAACAATTTGTTCTGGAACGATGCCGACGATTCCGTCGGTGTGGCTCCGGCATAGGCGATGTTTACATGGCTGAGCACTACCTCCTCGGAATTGTATCCGCAGATTATTCCTCCCCAGTCTTCAGTCTTCTTGGTGTCGGAAGTGAAAGTGACCGGCTTCTCTGCCGTTCCCATACAATAGAGATTGCCAAGCACTACGATTTCTACAGGCACCTGAACCTCCGACTTGCATGTCACGGTGACTCCAGGCTCGATGTATAGCGAGGTGCCGACAGGTATCTCTACGCTCTCGCTCAGAGTGGTGTCCTTGGTCCATACCAGAGAGCCCTTGGGATATTCAGCCATGGCGGTTTTGATTACATCGGCAGAGCCCTGGTTCCCGTTGCTGCCGTTGTTGTTAACGTAATCGTATGGATTGATGTTGTCGTTCTCGCAAGATGTTGAGAACAATGTTGCAGCTGCCATAATCAGTGCACTGTATATTACTTTTGACCTTGTCATTTTATTTTTTTTTTGTGATTTGGGTTTCTGAAAGCTAAACACTCTTTGCATTACAGTTTGTATCTCACTCCGAGAAGGAACGTCCTGCCGTATTTGTATGTTCCCACGATGGTCTTGTCCTTCTTCTGTCCTTCGTATTCCAGATTGTCCGGGTTTACGGTTTTCAGATATCTCTCGCGCTTTGCGTCGAGCAGGTTGTTTGCCTTGAAGAATATCGAGATGCCGTTTTTGAACTGCTTCTCGGCGCTGAGGTCCAGACCGAACATCGCCTTGTCCCATTGGTCGGCATCTTTGAAGGGCGATACGAGAGCAAGTTTGGTGCCGGTGTACGAAGCGGCGAGTTGTGCGTTCCATCCGTTCTCCGTGTCTTTGTAGAGCAAGGAGAGGTTGGCGGTGTGAGGGGCCTGGTTCACGAGCGGACGGGTCTGTGTCACTCCTGTCTTATACTCAGCACTGCCCTCCTGGTATTCACGCTTTGATGTGGTGATGCGGGAGTGGGTGTAGGTGTAGTTTGCCTTCACACCGAAGTGGCGGATATATTTTATCACGTCGATCTCGAAGCCCATGTTCTTGGCGTTACCGAGGTTGTCTGGCATATAGTAGGCATCCGTTCCGGCACCAATCTTGCCGTCGGAAGTTACGAACACCTGCTCGATAGGATTCTTCAGGTATTTATAGAATACGCCGACGAGTATCTGCTCCGTCTTACTTGGAAACCATTCCCATCTCAGGTCCAGATTGTCGATGCGTGCACGTTTCAGGTTCGGGTTACCTTTCTCCTGATATTCCTCGCCCTGAATCTGATAAGGCACGATTTCATAGAATCCCGGACGGTTGATGCTGCGGTAGTAAGAGAGTCTCACGTTCATCTTCGCCGTCGGTGTCCATTTGAGCGATGCCGATGGCAGATAGTCCCAATAGCTCTGTTCGCCCACCTGTCCCATATTGCGGAAATGCTGAAGCATAGTGTATATCTGATTGGTGTGCTCAGCACGGAAACCGGCATACACTTCGCCTATCCTGCTCTTCAGAGTTACCATAGCATAGGTACCGCCGATATGCTCCTTTGAGTCGTAGTTGAGCTGTGAGGCTTGAGAATACGGAGTCTTGCACACCCAGTCGACATTGGCAAACTGGTCATAGCCGTTGCCGTCGAGCTTCTGCGAGATGTCGGCAGGATTGAAGATATACGAGTAGTATCTGTTGCTGCGCTTCTTGCGGCGATATTGTGCTCCGGCTTTCCATAGAGCGTCAACGCCGTTGCCGAAATGTGTGTCGTATGAGAAATTGATGTAGCCCGCCCAATCGGTGTCTTTGTTGTGTTGGAATCTGCGTTCGGCGTTCTTCGGCAGCGTCTTCGTGATGTTCTTGTCCGTGTTCCATATCGAACCGCCCACCACGTCGCCTTCAGCACTGGCATCTCGGCTGACGGAATTGGTCAGCGTGATGTATGTTCTGTCGGGGTCTTCCTCCTTGGCCTGTGAGAATATTCCTGACCAGTCCACGGTGAAGTCTTTAGTGAGATGATGTGTTCCTTTCAGGTTTGTGGCGAAGATGCTCTGTGTGGCAGATGTGGAGCGCACCTCGTCGTCCTGTGTGTATGAGTCGGCAGCGATATATTCTGTGCTGATGCCGTTGTCGTAGCGAACGCCTTTAGAGTTAGACCTAACGTACATGTTATACCATTCCAGCTTGTGTTCAGGCAGTGTCAGGTCTATCTTGGCGTGCAGACCAGAGGTTAGGTCGTGGATGCTGTAGTAGCGGTGGTGTAGGTTTGAGATATACATCGCCTGTTCTCCCGATGCCATCTTCACGGAGTTGTATGTACGCTCAGTGCCACGGAAGGTGTTCTGGATGCTTCCGGCGAGCATCACTCCGAGACGGTCTTTCCAGAAACGGTCGCCGATGCTCAGTCCGCCCACGAAGTTGGGGGCAGGAGTAGAGTGGCTCTTCAGGCGCACCGGACCGTTCTTGAAGTCGCTCATCGTAGCCTTGTAGTCAGCACCGTTAGCCTCGTATGGCGATTTGTGGGTATAGTCAGAACGGTCGGTTGTGAGATAGTCTCTGCCGTCTTTCCCAAAATAGTCGGTGGCTCCGATGGCGGCATTGGCCTGCAGCTGGAAGCGAGAAGGCGCATCCTTCATTACCATGTCTACCACACCTCCTGCTGCATCACCCTCCATATCGGCGGTGAGTGACTTTGAAACCACAAGACGGTCCATCATATCGGATGGGAAGATGTTCAGAGGCACATAGCGGTTCTTGTCGTCGGGGCTCGGAATCTTCACGCCATTCACGAGTGTGTAGTTGTATCTCTTGTCCATGCCGCGCAGGATGGCATAAGAAGCTTCTCCGGAGGCATCACGCTCCATAGTGACTCCCGACATGCGCTGGAGCACGCTTGCCACATTCACGTCTGGCGAGAGTTGGATGCTCTGCTGGCTCATCACGTTGAGCACTGTGCCGGCATTCTTCACCGTCTCCACAGCACTGCGGTCTGACCGGTATTCGCGGTGACCCGTTACCACCACTTCGCCCAATTGTCTGGAGTCTTCGTCCATGGCGATTGTCAACTGTCCGTCCTTGCCGTCTTCAGAACCTTTGGAGTAGTCTTTCGCAACATCCACCACCATCTCCTTTGTCTTGTATGACATATAGGTGATGACGAGGGTGAACTTGCCTTTTTCGGGCAGTTCGTGCAGAGAGAACGTACCGTCGAGACCTGTGGTAGTACTTATGTTGGGCAGTTCCTTCACCCGCACCACTGTGCCGATGAGCGGTTCGCCCGTCTTGTTATCCTTGACTATGCCGTCGAGCGTATGAGCACTGACGGCTGTAGTCGCAGCGGCAAGAAGAGCCGCACTGAAAAGAATCTTCTTCATCTGTTATTTTGATTTCTGAATCTCGTGAATCACTTTACCTTCCTTGTCAATCATATACATGCTGAGTTGTTTCTTCGAAGCAGAGATGACAGAGAAACCGTCATCGGAACTGCAGAACACGGTGCCCTTGACGGCCTGCACCGGACGGGCGAGAGATGCCGATGTGTTGACCACATAGTCGATGTCGTCGCCTTTCATCTTGATGTGTTGGAAGTTGTGGATATGTCCGCAGGCATATATAGCCACGTTCTTGTAGCGCTTCAGTATCGGGAGCACACGAGTCTGCATGTCTGTGCGCTCGCTTTCAGCTTTGTCGGTGTATGCATAGATGGGATGGTGTCCCACAACGATTACCCAGTCCTCCTTGGCATTCTTCAGCGTGTTGTCGAGCCAGTCTAGTTCTGCTTTCATATCCTGTTTGCAGGCATCGGGATAAACGTCGGAGTTCTGCTGGTAGCGGTCGATGAGCGGTGTGGTGTCGAGGAATACCACCCGAAGTGTGGTGCCTTTCTTGTTGAACACCTTGGTGTAGTAGCGGGCCGGCATCATCCAGCGGCGGCTCACCTTGCCATAGTCGAGCACCGCCTGAGTGTTGCCGCGGTATTCATGGTTGCCCAACACAGGAAACCAGTCGAGCATCAGTTCGGGATGCGAATAAACCTGTTCGAAGTTTGTCATCCACAACGGGTCGTTGACAGATGCCACACCGTTGAAATGATGGATGTCGCCAACGGCAAGCACGCATTCTGGACCTAAAACCTCTCCCATCTCTCCCATCAGTTCTGCAATGGGCTTTTGGTCATAATAACCGTTTCTGCCGAGGTCGTTAGCCATATAGAGCGTGATGTCGCCCTTCAGCTTCTTCCATTCCGAACGGACTGTCTCTGGCGTTGTGTTGCCTGGACCTCCAGCGGCCGCCACCGCTGCATTGGCGTTGACAGAAGCAACATTGCTCTTCTGAGCCTGCAAATTCAAACCACCCAGCAACATCATAGCCGCCATTGACAATACGGCAATCTTGTTTCTACCGCAAACTCCGAATTTCTTCTTTTTCATTTTCTTTGTTACCTTTATATTATACCTTAATGATTAAATTATGAATATTGATTTCAAAACGTTAAATTCTGCTGCAAAAGTACTGTCACTGTATGTCAAAGATGTTACATGCATTTTAATAAGCAGGTAAAAACGTGCTACAAAGGCGTTACACAGACAAACCGGAGATAACACAAATGGCAGACACCTCGTAGTTGGGAGTGTCAACTTCCAAGCAAGCCCTAATGACCGATTGGGGATAAATGCAGATAAGAAACGTAAGGTTGCGGTCTTTAAAAGAAAATTATTACCTTTGCATTATATATACAAGTATATAAGTATGAATCTTTCACCTTGCTTAGACCTATGGATACACGTCCATATATATTATAAGGTGTAGTATCGAGATATGAGACAAGAGATTATCGACCGCATGAACATCCTCGCAGCCGGGGGAGAACCATTCCTCTTCGTTATCGACTATGAGGGAGATGGCGCATATATACACAAGCTGTCGGAAATCAATCCGCAGGAATGCCTTTACGACTTTGAGGGAGTGGGCAATGTAGGCAAGATGGATGTCAGACCACTTCCAACGCCTGTTGAATGGCAGGTGGACGAACCTCGCTATGAGGACTATGAGAAGAGTTTCGCCATCGTGAAGAGCAATCTGATGGCAGGCAACAGTTATCTGACCAATCTCACATGCAAGGTGCCGGTGAGGTGCAGTCTCACGCCCGATGATATCTTTCTCCATGCCAGAGGCAAATACAAACTGCTGCTCAAGGTGGGGAAGGAGACAGGAGAAAGGAAAAGCATAGTGTGCTTCTCGCCCGAAACCTTCGTTAAGATAAAGGGCGGAAGGATATATTCCTATCCTATGAAGGGAACGCTCGATGCCACAATCCCAGATGCCGAAAGGGTATTGATGGATGATGAGAAGGAGGCTGCCGAACATGCCACTATAGTTGACCTTATCAGAAACGACCTCAGTAGGGTGGCGACCGACGTGAGGGTGGACAGATACCGGTATATCGACCTGCTGCATACAAACAAGGGCGACATACTGCAGACCAGTTCGGAGGTGAGCGGACAACTCCCTGCCGACTATCGCCGGAACATCGGTGACATACTGGCGGCACAGCTGCCGGCAGGGTCGATAACGGGAGCGCCAAAAGACAAGACCGTGGCAATCATCAGCCAGGCGGAAGGCTACAAACGAGGATTCTATACCGGAGTGATGGGCATCTATGACAACGGAGAACTCAATTCTGCCGTCATGATACGTTTCATCGAGCAAGACCAGAGCGGCATGTATTTCAAGGCAGGCGGAGGAATAACCTGGATGAGCGACTGCAGGAAAGAATATGAGGAGGTGATACAGAAGATTTACCTTCCGATGGGGTAGGAATGATTCTGTCGCAGTCTGTTCTATCATAAAAATATAATGAAAATGCACTTCGTAGAGACAATAAAGATAAAGGATGGCACAGTCATGGCACTGCCATATCATCAGACAAGGATGGAAAGAACCGTCAGACGCTTCTTTCCCGGCCTTGCCCTTCATGACATGCCCCGCCTCTGCGAAATCATTGACGCAAAGGCAGGCGAAGGAATATTGAAGGCACGGGTGGTGTATGGCGGGAAAGGAGTGGAGACAGTGGAATACGCACCCTACCACATGCGTGAAATGAAGACCCTGCAGGTGGTGGAAGGTGGCGACATAAGTTATGAATACAAAAGTACCGACCGCTCCCGTCTCAATATGCTGGCGGAGAAGAAAGGAAATGCCGACGAAGTGATAATCCTGAAGCACGGACTCCTGACAGACACATCGTTCACCAACATCGCCATCCACGACGGCAACGGATGGATTACGCCACGCTGCCCATTGCTCTATGGCACAAAACGGGCAGCGCTGCTCGACCAAGGTGTCCTCACCGAGGCTGATATCACCATCGGTGACCTTCAGCGGGCAACCCGCGTGAGCCTGTTCAACGCCATGATAGACTTCGGCGAGAGAGAGATTGCCGTTCATGATATAAACACGGAACTGATATGAACCAAAAGATATACAACCTGGAAGAATTTGCCTCACGATATCATCTGAAAGATATATTCGGAGCATACGCCGCCCACTTTGCCGTCACTCGGCAGGAGAGTGGGGACTTTGCCGATATGGTGACGGAGCGTGCGCTTTTCTGCCGTATCTTTCTCGTGAAGCAAGGCAGCTGTCGGATGGTCATCAACGGCAAAGACGGTGATGTGCTGGAACTCGGTGAGGGCAGTATGCTTATGGTCTCGGTCAATGATGTGGCAACGCTCCTGTCTGTTTCTCCAGACATCGATGCGGAATGCGTGCTGGTGGACGAGGAGTTTGTAAGTCATACATATTGCTTCCGCCTTTCCGCCGACAAATACAAGAGCGTTCTCGATATCTTCCATTTCATACGCGACATCGTGCGCCATCAGCATATCAACAAGATAGAGATGATACGAAGCATGTTCAATGTGCTCAATCTGATTATCGAGGAACTGCCATACGAACAATGTTCCGTGTCGCACGACATCGGCCACAAAAAAGGCATTTATGAGATTTTCCTCCATCATCTATACCGTAATTTCCGCAAGGAGAGACAGATCCGCTTCTATGCCGACAAGCTGAACGTCTCCACTGTGTATCTCTCCAGACTGGTGAAGGAAATCAGTGGCACTACCGTCAACGACCATGCCACATCATTGGTATACAAGGAAATATGCAATCTGCTCACGCACTCAGACATGACGATAGGCGAGATTGCCGACTATCTCAATTTCAGCGACCAGAGCGCCCTCTCCAATTTTTTCAAGCAGCGCTCAGGCATGACTCCGCTCGCATATAGAAACAGACAATAGGGGCGGAGAGACCGCAGGGACCTCTGCTCTATGATAGTTTTTTTACCCCAAATCGGTCATTAGGGCTTGCTTGGATTTTTAGAAGAGTGGATTCTGTTTGGCTTAACCCAAATCGGTCGTTAGGGCTTGCTTGGATTTTGATTTTTAGAAGAGTGGATTTTGGTTGGCTTTTAATGAGTAATAGCAAGCTATTGCGAATTAAAAACGGACAAAAGACGCCTTATAAAAAGCAAAAGACTGCAAGCAGTTATAAAATATCACATTTAACGGCCTAATGACCGTTTTGGGCTTAATATATCGTCAAAGATTTTTTCCTATCCCTTCTTCGTAAGTTGGAATGCCAGCCGCTCGTCACCAGACCAGCAGTGGATAACTCCGCAATAGCTGAACCCCTCGTTGGCAAGCAGATGTTGCATCACGAGATTGTCGCGATGTGTGTCGATGCGGATGTTGTCGTAGAGGGTGAGGGCATACTGCAGGGCGGTGTGCATGATGCCCGTTGCTTCGCCCGAACTGGCGATGCGGTGGATAGTGGCGTATGGTTTGTCGTTGGACCATTTGCCGTCGTAGATGATGTCGTAGGTAGGGTCGGCACCGCCACGCAGTACGAAAGTAGCCACTATTCTGTCTCCTTTCACGATAACGTAGCTGTCCCCGCTGTCAATGTCTTCCTGTAGAAGTTCCTCGCTTGGATATCCTTCTGTCCATTGATTGGGGTTGCCGGCTTCCGTCATGAATCGGCGGGCAATGGCGAATATTTCCTTCAGCCGTGGTATGTCGGCTGTTGTGGTGTGGCGGATGATGTAGTCGTCAGAGTTGCGGTAGTTGAGGCTGTATGTCGTTTTGTTATTCATGAAAGGAGAGGAGACTTTGTATCTTATGCAAAGATAGTGCAAACCGAATGCAGGACAACAAGCTTGCTTGATTGTTATGCTGAGGTGAAGCCTATCTTATGCAAAGATACTTGTTTTTCCCCCTTCTGCAAATTTTTCCAGTCAGTTTTTTGCAGTGTTGTCAAGTTGTAGTATATTTGCATCGATAGACATATTGCCGTATTAGTAGACTCCCGTTTTCTGGATGTCGGCAGAATGCGCAAAATACCAATCAGTACCACATTATTTTGGCGTATGACAGATCGCTACTATACCTTAAATACATTTCGAAAAATCCGACTATTATTCTCTGTGCGCAGCGCAGCCTTCCTGGTTACGTGTGCCATAATCCTGACTCTCATCATGTCGTGCCATAGTTCACCGTCGCCACGCGTCCTCGCCATGAAGCGTGATGCCGCCGACAGTGTGGTAAACGGCATGAAAGACAAAGAACAACTCGACAGCCTGGTGAAAGAAGCCGAAAAGAGCGGCGACTATATGCTTGAGATGAGATCACTCCAGAAGCGGGGACGCTTGTGGCGAGATGAAAACTGCTTCATGAAAGCCATAGCCTGTCATAATCGTGAACTGGAACTCGCAAGGAAACTCGGTGACACCATCGCCACAGTGCAGGCGCTGAACAATATCGGAACGAATTTCAGAAGAATGGGAGTGCTCGACGAGGCAGTGGACTACCACTATCGTGCGCTGCACCTCGGCGACCTGTTCAGTCGGCGAAACGACAAGACGGCAATGAAAAACCGTTTGGTATCCCTCAACGGCATCGGAAACATCAGTCTTACTCTCGGCGACACCGAAACGGCAGACTCTATGTTCCGCGCTGCATTGAAGGGAGAGAAGACACTCGGAAGCCACCTCGGACAGGCCATCAACTACGCAAATATAGGTTCGGTATTCGAAAAGCGAAACATGCTCGACTCCGCATGGGCATGCTACAAGCAGTCGATGCAGCAGAACAGACTCGCCGATTCCGACCTCGGCATATCGCTCTGCTATACCCACTTCGGACGCCTCTTCGAGAAGCAAGGCAGACGGACAGAAGCAATAGCCGAGTATCGCAAGGCATACGAAATAATGGGAACGTCAGAAGACAGGTGGCATGCCATGGAACCATGTCTCGCTCTTGCGGAGATATACATTAAAATCGGCGACGAAAACACGGCGATGACCTATCTCGCCACTGCCGACCGCCTTGCCCACGACCTGCATTCGCTCGAACACCAGGCGCAGATTGCCAAGCTGTACTACGACATCTATGCAAAGAAAGACGACTGCCGGCGCGCTCTTCACTACTACCGGACGTTTGACCAACTCAGCGACAGTCTGACGAGCGAGAAGAATATTGTTCACATGCAGAACATGCGAGTGCGCTATGAGCATGAGCAGAGGCGTGCCGAAGTGAATGCCCTGAACGAGGAGTATCAAACGGAGAAATCGCTTAAGTGGGTCAGCATTATGGCTGCAGTCCTTTTGTTCGTGCTCGGTGGTGTGACAATGAGTTTCATGCTCTACGCCCTTCGTAGCCGTAAGCGCAAGCAGATGGAGCAGCATCAGATGGAGGAGATGAGAATAAGTTTCTTCACTAACATAACACACGAGTTTCGCACCCCTCTCACCGTTATTCTCGGATATTCACGGATGATGGAGGAAGGCAAGGTGCCGGCAGGCGATATGGCAAAGGTGGGAAGCATGGTGTCAAGACAAGGCACGCGCCTTCTGTCGCTCATCAACCAGTTGCTCGACATACAGAAGGTGAAGTCGAATATCGGACATCCCGACTGGCATCATGGCGACATCGTGCTCTTCATGGCAAACATCATAGAGAGTCATCTCAATATGGCACACTCCAGACAGATAACCCTGATGTATGCCCCAAAGCAAAAGAAGATGATGTGTGACTTCGTGCCAGACTATGCCCAGAAGGTGTTGTGCAACCTTCTGACAAATGCCATAAAGTTCTCCAAGGAGGGAGGACAGGTGCTTGTGGCGCTTGAGGTGGAGAACGACATGCTGACCCTGCGCATTGCCGACTATGGTAGCGGTATACCGGAAAATGAGCAGCAGCATATCTTCGAACCCTTCTATCAGACAGAGAGCGACAAGAAGACCATCGGGTCGGGAGTGGGACTGGCCCTCGTGAACCAGATAGTGAAAACCCTTGGCGGCAGCATAACGCTCGACAGTAAGGTGGACGTCGGTTCGGTATTCACCGTAAACGTGCCCGTCAAGGCCCCGGCGGGTGTTGACGTGAAGCCGCTTGAGTCACTCGGAACAATCCCTGATGATATGCTGCTTGGAGCAAATACTAAAACAGGTGGCAATAACGGAACTTCCGGTTGTGGAGAGGATAATAATCCTGTGGCAGGCGACAAGAGTGATGCCCTCGTGGATATCGGTGCGAATAGTCATGATATGGATGATGATGGTGGTGATGTGGCTGACGGCTGTTCTGCTGATACCCGTCAGTTAGTGCTCATCGTGGAAGACAATGCCGATGTGGCGGAATACATGACAATGCAGCTTAAGGCAAGATACCGCCTCGTGTTGGCACGTGATGGTGAGGAGGGACTGCGCATTGCCACGGAGACGGTGCCCGACATCATCATCACTGATGTCATGATGCCACGCATGGATGGCTACGAACTGTGTCAGAGAGTGAAGGAATCGGAGGTGCTCAACCACATTCCTGTCATCATCGTCACGGCGAGGACAACCCAGAAAGACAAGCTGCGCGGACTGCAGATTGGCGTTGATGCGTATATATATAAACCATTTGATGCTGAAGAACTATCCGTAACTGTCGGCAACCTGCTGGAGAAACACCGCTTGCTGCGCCTGCGCTATATGCAGGCGCCAGCCGACGACAAACAGGCTGCCGTGGAGACGCTGCCGCCTTGCGACCGTGTGTTCCTCAATAGGGTGGATGCCGCAGTGGACGAATTGATGGCGACGGACCTCTCCGTAGACAGTGTGGCTATAGCCCTATGTATGAGTCAGCAGCAGTTGCGCCGAAAGCTCAATGCCGTGTCGGGCGACACACCGATGGCATATTTCCGCAAGCGCCAGATGCAGAAAGCCAAAGATATGCTGGACAACCGCGATGACATGTCGATCAGCGAGATAGGAATGAAGTGCGGTTTCTACGATATGTCGCATTTCACAAGAATCTTCAAGCAGGTGGTAGGAATAACACCGTCGCAGTATCGCAAGAAAGCATAACCCCCCAAACGGTCATTATGCCGTTTGGGGATAAAATCCGCTCTTCCGAAAAAAAACACAATCCAGGCTGGCCATGATGACCGATTTGGGTTAAACCCAAATCGGTCATTAGGCCGTTTATTGTATTTTTTAATTACTGCTTGCAGTCTTTTGTTTTTTATAAGGCGTCTTTTGTCTGTTTTTAATTCGCAATAGCTCGCTATTACTCATTAAAAGCCAAACAAAATCCACTCTTCTAAAAGAACAAAATCCAAGCAAGCCCTAACGACCGATTCGGGTTAAAAGCCAAACAAAATCCACTCTTATAAAAACACAAAATCCAAGCAAGCCCTAATGACCGATTTGGGTTTAAGCGATAAGAGAGTGGCTTGTTGATGGTTTTGAGGGCCGCCGGTGTCAATCTTCAGTCTTCTTGAGATACTGGTCAAGAAGCAGGATGCCCTTCTCGGTGCAGAAGCCGCGCAGCAACACTATGAAGAAGTTGCAGAAGATGTCGCTCAGCGAATATTTTTCGTAGAGAGCCTTATTGAAGCTCGCGTCCATCATTGAGTCGCAGATGTCCTGCAGGATTTCGTAGTTCAGCTCAGGCACGAAATATCCGTTCTCTATGCAGCGCTTCACGAAAAGCAGCGACTCCCTCTGCTGTTCCTCGTGGCGCGACCGCAGATATGCCGTCACCTTGTCGTATTTCTCAAGTTCAGTGAGGAAGAGAGGGGAGAGGTTGTCGAGGTCAGCGAATTTAAGCTTGAAGAACGTCACCACTATGTCGATTTCGTTTTCCGCCGTCAGCGCATATTCCTGGATATGCCTTAAAAGCTCTTCATGATCGTGCCGCGCACCCGCAAGCAGCAGGTCCTCCTTCTTGTCGTACACCTCATATAGAGTGCGCTTCGATATCGACAGCGCCGCTGCGATGTCGTCCATCTTCACTGCCTTTATGCCCCTCTGTTTGAAGAGCGGCATTGCCGTGCGCAGAATCCTGAGCTTCAGCTCCTGGCGATGTTCAGATATGTTGTTGTGGTCTGTTTGCATTTCCTTCATTGCGTTTTGATTTTACAAAGATAATAAAATATTTGTTATTTTTCTTCGTGCGCCCAAGTTTTTTAGTAATTTTGCAAAAACTCGTCAATTGGACGAACGGACATCCGGCAATGGCGGATTGTGGGGAAATATCCTCGCTGGCTTGTCAATTCGAGTGATAATGACACAAACAATTAATTCTTAAATTTCTTATGGTAAAAATCACAAAAGAAGCAGCGCTGGCCTATCATGAGGGAATGCGCCCAGGAAAAATCGAAGTCAAGCCTACCAAGGCTTACAGCACCCAGACCGACCTGAGTCTGGCATATTCGCCCGGTGTGGCGTTCCCGTGTCTGGAAATACAGCAGAAGCCCGACGATGCTTACAAATATACCGACAAAGGAAACCTCGTAGCCGTGATCAGCAACGGCACAGCAGTGCTCGGACTTGGAGACATCGGGGCAATGAGCGGAAAACCTGTGATGGAGGGCAAGGGACTGCTCTTCAAGATATATGGTGGCATCGACGTGTTCGACATCGAGATAGCTGAGAAAGACCCGGAGAAATTCTGCGAGACCGTGGAACGCATAGCGCCCACCTTCGGCGGAATAAACCTGGAAGACATCAAGGCACCGCAATGCTTCTACATAGAAGAGAGGCTGAAACGCACACTCGACATACCGGTGATGCACGACGACCAGCACGGCACGGCGATAATATCGGCGGCAGGACTCAAAAACGCACTCGAAGTGAACGGCAAAGACATTGCCAAGGTCAAGATCGTGGTGAACGGAGCCGGAGCCGCAGCCATATCATGCACAAAGATGTATGTGGCACTCGGAGCCAAGACAGAAAACATACTGATGCTCGACTCCAAGGGAGTGATAACCAGCGACAGGGAAAACCTGACCGAACAGAAGAAGCTTTTTGCCACCGACAGGCGTGACGTGCACACCCTCGAAGAGGCGATAAAAGGAGCCGACGTGTTTGTGGGACTCTCAAAAGGCAACGTGCTCACGCAAGACATGATACGCTCAATGGCAGAACAGCCAATCGTATTCGCACTCGCAAACCCCGTGCCCGAAATATCATACGAAGACGCCATGGCAAGCCGTCCCGACGTGCTCATGAGCACAGGACGCTCCGACTACCCTAACCAGATAAACAACGTGATAGGATTCCCATACATCTTCCGTGGAGCACTCGACGTGCACGCAACGGCAATCAACGAGGAGATGAAGCTGGCGGCAGTACACGCCATCGCAGATCTGGCGAAACAACCGGTGCCCGACGTGGTGAACGATGTGTACCACGTGAACAACCTCACCTTCGGACCTCTCTACTTTATCCCAAAACCCGTTGACCCGCGACTCATCACAGAAGTATCGGCAGCAGTGGCAAAGGCGGCAATCGACAGTGGAGTGGCAAGGACGACAATCACCGACTGGGCGGCATACAAGAACAAGCTGCGCGAGATGCTCGGACAAGAGACAAAGCTCACCCAGAAACTATACGATACCGCACGCAAACACCCGCAGAGAGTGGTCTTCGCCGAGGGACTGCACCCCACGATGCTCAAGGCGGCAGTGCAGGCAAAGGCAGAAGGCATCTGCCAGCCGATACTGCTCGGCAACGACGAACGCATAAAGAAACTCGCAAAAGAACTCGACCTGAGCCTCGACGGAGTGGAAATAGTGAACCTTCGCCACGACAGAGAGGCGGAGCGTCGCGAACGCTATGCCCACATCCTGGCAGAGAAACGACAGAGAGAAGGCTACACGTTCGACGAGGCAAACGACAAGATGTTCGAGCGCAACTACTTCGGAATGATGATGGTGGAGACTGGCGACGCCGATGCCTTCATAACAGGACTCTACACAAAATACTCAAACACCATAAAAGTGGCAAAAGAAGTGGTTGGCATACAGCCGGGCTACTCACACTTCGCCACGATGCACATCCTGAACACAAGCAAAGGAGTGTATTACATCTCTGACACGCTCATCAACCGTCATCCCGACAAAGACACGCTCATGGACGTGGCGAAACTGAGCGCTGCCACAGTGCGCTTCTTCAACGAAGAGCCGAACATAGCCATGATAAGCTACTCCAACTTCGGAACAGACGACTGCGGAAGTCCGCTGCAGGTGCACGAGACGGTGGCTGCCATGCAGAAGCAATTCCCGGAGCTGGCCATCGACGGAGAAATGCAGATAAACTTCGCCCTCAACAGAGAACTGCGAGATTCCAAATTCCCGTTCTCACGCCTCAAGGGCAAAGACGTGAACACACTCGTGTTCCCAAATCTGAGCAGCGCCAACGGAGCATACAAACTGCTCCAGGGACTGAACACCGATGCCGAGATAATCGGTCCGATACAGATGGGACTCAACAAGCCGATACACTTCACCGACTTTGAAAGCTCCGTGCGCGACATAGTGAACGTTACGGCAGTGGCGGTAATCGACGCATACGTGGCAAAACTCAAGGCAAAACACAATGCGTGACAAGCGGTCTGAATGAGAAAACGGACGGGCAAGACCATTTGTGGGAAATTCAGAAACAGGTCAAACACACACACCACAGAAAGGATGTGGAAACAAGAAAACACCGGGGAAAAGGCAGAATTGCCGCTCCTCGGTTTTTTTACCATTACTTATTTCGATTATACCCTTGCAGGTTCAGATAAAATGAGTATTTTTGCAGAGATAAACACAAGCCAGCGGCAAAATGAGTACCGAAGGCGGATTACGAATTAAACAGAAACATAAATTATGAAGAAAATTTTATTGCTGGCGATAGGATTCCTGATGACCATGACGGCAAGCGCACAGTTTGAACAAGGAAAATACTATTGCAACGGCTCACTGACAGGAATCAATCTGAGCTACAGCGGAGCAGAGAAGCTTAGCCTCGGAGTGGAGGCAAAGGGCGGATATCTGGTGGCAGACAACTGGATGGCACTGGTCATGGCAGGCTACAGCCACGACGAAGACGTGGATGACAAGTTCGCTGTCGGAGTGGGGGGCCGTTACTACATAATACAGAACGGACTGTATATGGGCCTCAACGCCCGTCTCGTGCATGGCGGAAGCGGATACAACGACATCATGCCGGGACTGGAGCTCGGATACGCATTCTTCCTCGGAAAGAGCGTAACGATAGAACCGTCAGTATATTACGACCAGTCGATAAAGAACCACTCAGACTATTCGAAAGTGGGACTGCGCATCGGAGTGGGAGTGTATCTGTAGGAAAACAAGACCTGTTCCTGACCTTATTTAAATAAGGTTAGGAGAAGTTCAACCCGTCAACTTTAATAATTAACAACAAAACATAATGTACACAGTAGAAGAATTGGAAGACAAGCTCATCGACCTGGCTTTCGCGGAAGACATCGGCGACGGTGACCACACCACGCTATGCTGCATACCAGAAGACGCAATGGGCAAATCACACCTCCTCATCAAAGAAGACGGCATACTGGCCGGAGTAGAGGTGGCAAAAAAAGTGTTTGACAGATTTGACAACACCATGAAAGTGGAGGTGTTGATAGGCGACGGAGCCGAAGTGAAAAAAGGCGACATCGCAATGGTAGTGACAGGAAAGGTGCGCTCGCTGCTACAGACAGAGCGGCTCATGCTCAACATCATGCAGAGAATGAGCGGCATCGCCACGATGACACACAAATACGTGGAGAAGCTGAAAGGCACAAAGACACACGTGCTCGATACACGCAAGACGACACCTGGAATGCGTATGCTCGAAAAGCAGGCAGTGAAGATAGGTGGAGGAATGAACCACAGAATAGGTCTCTTCGACATGATACTGCTCAAAGACAACCACGTGGACTTCGCTGGAGGTATAACAAACGCCATCGACCGCTGTCATGCATATCTGAAAGAGAAAAACCTCGACCTGAAGATTGAGCTGGAAGTGAGAAACTTCGATGAGCTTAACCAGGTGCTCACACATGGAGGAGTAAATCGCATAATGCTCGACAACTTCTCTGTGGCAGACACTAAGAAGGCCGTGGAACTCATTGGCGGACGCTATGAAACTGAGTCTAGCGGAGGAATAACGTTCGACACTATACGCGACTATGCGGAATGTGGCGTCGATTTCATCTCTGTGGGAGCTCTCACACACTCGGTGAAGGGACTCGACATGAGTTTCAAGGCTTGTTGAAAGGAATTCAAATAACAATAATTTTTTTGAAGAGTCAATATCATGAGAAAACTGTTTTTATCATTACTGTTATGTACAGGCGTGATCAACGCTCTGGCCTGCACCAACTTCATAGTGGGAAAGAAGGCAAGTGCCGACGGTTCGGTGATGTGTACCTATAGCGCCGACGACTACGGCATGTTCCTGGGACTATGCCATTACCCCGCCGGCAAACACGCCAAAGGGGAGATGCTGCAAATCTACGACTGGGATACAAAGGAATATCACGGACAGATACCACAGGCGGCAGAGACCTACAATGTGATAGGAAACATCAACGAATATCAGGTGACTATCGGAGAAACCACTTTCGGAGGAAGAGAAGAAATGGTGGACACGACGGGAATCCTTGATTACGGTTCGCTGATCTATATCGCGCTGCAGCGCTCCAAAACAGCCCGCGAGGCTATATCCGTGATGACCAGACTCGTGGAAACCTACGGCTTCTGCTCTGAGGGAGAGACATTCACAATCTGTGACCCAAACGAGGCGTGGATAATGGAAATGATGGGCAAGGGACCCGGCAGCAAGGGAGTAGTATGGGTGGCAGTGCGCATTCCTGACGATGCCATCTGCGCTCACGCAAACCAGAGCCGCATACGCACATTTGACCAGAAGGACAAGAAGAATGTGATGTTCTCCAAAGACTGCATAAAGTTTGCAAGAAGCAAAGGATGGTTCACAGGAAAGGACAAGGACTTCAGCTTCTGTGACGTTTACGCAGCGCCAACCTTCAGCGGTAGAAGAGCATGCGAGGCAAGAGTGTGGAGCTTCTTCAACCGCTTTGGCGACATGGACAAATATCTGCCCTATGTAGAGGGAAAAGTGAAAGACGCCGAACCGATGCCTTTATGGATCGTGCCAAACAAGAAGGTTTCACTGCAAGACCTTGAGGCAAGCATGCGCGACCACTACGAGGGCACACCGTTCGACCTGGGAAATGACTTGGGACAGGGTGTATGGGAAATGCCATACCGTCCGACACCGCTTTCATTCAAGGTAGATGGAAAGGCATATTTCAATGAGCGTCCGGTCTCTACACAGCAGACGGCATTCTCTTACGTGTCGCAGATGAGATCATGGCTGCCACGCCAGATAGGAGGAGTGTTGTGGTTTGGAAACGATGACGGCAATATGGTAGCATATACACCGATATACTGTGGAAACACAGTGCAGCCGGAGTGCTACAACACGCCGGGAGCCGACGCTGTGACATTCAGCGACAAAAACGCATTCTGGGTGTGCAACTGGGTCAGTAACATGGTTTATCCTCGCTACTCGCAGATGTTCCCGTCGCTCAAGGAGGTGAGAGACTCGCTCGACAACTCTTATATCGCAAACCAGGGCGAGATAGAGAAACAGGCACTCAAGCTCTATGGCGAGAGTGAGCAGAAGGCAGTAGACTATCTCACGGACTACAGCAACACCCAGGCGCAGCAGATGCTTGCAAGATGGAAGGAACTGGCAATTTACCTCATCGTGAAGTATAATGACATGGCTGTGAAACCTACCAAGGACGGCAAGTTCCTGAGGACCAAGACCGGCAATGGAGCAACCGTGAAGCGTACAGGTTTCCCAGAGAAGGTGGCTCGCGCATTGGTGAAGCAGACGGGCGACAGATTCGCATCGCCAGAGTAATCCACATGCAGCAGAACGCACATAATAAAGGCTAATATCGTCAATAATGATAAAGTCCCTGTCGGCGGAATTATTTCTGCAGGCAGGGACTTGTCTTTTCCTTGTTTACTGGTCTCACTCGTATTCACTCGTCCAACTCGTATATATTATCTTACTCGTCTATTTGTTAAATCGTAAATTTGTATATTATCTTACTTGTCAGTCGGTTTATTTGTTTTCTAACTCGTCAACCAGTCTACTTGTTTATCACCTCCATCTGTTGTCTCACCGACTCTTCGTGGATGGCTTCGAAGATTTCCTTCACGAATTCCGGCGACATGCCGAATAGCGCACCTTGCGCCCCTCGCTTGTCAAGAATCTCGTTGTAGCGGGAGGCCTGCAACACGGTCATATTGTGCTCCTTCTTGTATTGGCCGATGTCGCGGCAAATGCGCATGCGCTTGGCAAGGACTTCCATGATGGTGTTGTCGAGTTCGTCAATCTGCTTGCGCATTTCGTTTATCACCTCCGTAGTCACAGACTTGTCGCGTATGACGAGCAGACTGAGGATATTGTCGAGCATGTCGGGAGTGATTTGCTGTTTTGCGTCGCTCCATGCCTTCTCAGGGTCGCAGTGGCTCTCGATGATAAGTCCGTCCATGCCCAAGTCCATTGCCTGCTGGCACAGGGGCGCTATGAGTTCACGTCTGCCGCCGATGTGGCTCGGGTCGCAGATTATGGGCAGGTCGGGGATGCGGCGGTGCAGCTCGATGGGAATCTGCCACATGGGCAGGTTTCTGTACAGTTTCTTGTCGAAGCTCGAGAAGCCTCTGTGAATGGCTGCAATCCTCTTCAGACCTGCCTGGTTGATACGTTCCATGGCACCTATCCATAGTTCAAGGTCGGGGTTTACAGGGTTTTTCACGAGCACCGGAATGTCTGTTCCCCTCAGGCTGTCGGCAAGCGCCTGCATGGCGAAGGGGTTGGCTGTGGTGCGTGCTCCTATCCAGAGCAGGTCGATGCCATATTTCAGAGCCAGTTCCACATGCTCCGGCGTTGCCACTTCGGTGGTGATGAGCATGCCTGTCTTTTCTTTGGCTCTCTTCAGCCATGGCAGAGCCTTCTCGCCGTTTCCTTCGAAGCCTCCGGGCTTGGTGCGCGGTTTCCACACGCCAGCCCTGAAGATGTGGCAGCCTTTGGCGGCAAGCTGTGTGGCTGTCGTCATGACTTGTTCTTCGGTTTCAGCCGAGCATGGGCCGGCTATTACGAATGGTCTTCCGCCGTCGCAAGGCAGGGCTAATGGTTGCAGTTCTAATTCCATTGGAGGTCTGTTGTTTTTTTCTACCCCATGTGGTCGTCTGACAGTAAATGTCGTGTTTCATGACTTTCTGACGATCGGGGTTAAAAATCCCCGCTTCCTTATTGTTTTGAAGCGGGGACTTGTACTTGTTTATATATTCTTTCTTCCTTATTTAAGGACTTTTCTTGAGGCTTACAGTTTTGCCTCCTGCAGTATGTGTACGATGCGCTCCGAAGTCCTGCCGTCCCAACGGTCGGGCAGCGATGATTTTTTCCATCGTCCTTCCTCGATGTCTGTAACGCATTCTGCAAGTTTCTCAGCGTCTTCTCCCACGAGTATATTGCTTCCCACCTTCACGGTCTCTATGTGTTCTGTGTAGTTGTTCAGCGTTACGCATGGCACATTGTTGAATGTTGCCTCTTCAGCCACGTTTCCTGAGTCGGTCACTATTCCCTTGGCGTGAGCCGTGAGGTAGCCGAATTTCAGATAGGGCAGTGGGTCGATGATGTGGATGTTGTGCATTCCGTCAGCCAGTCTCTCCACTGTCTCCTTGGCTTTGTTTCTCAGTGCGGCTATTATGGGAGTGTTTTTCGCAGCTTTGCTCATAGACAGAAGCATGGCCTTGAGGTTTTCTTCTTTTTCTATCAGCGCCTTGCGGTTTAGCGTGAATACTATGTATTCTCCTTCCTTTATGCAGAGCTGGTCGAAGACGTGAGGCCTTGAGAGCCTTTTGTGGTTGAATCTGAGAGTGTCTATCAGTATGTTTCCCACTTCGTATACGTGTGACAGTTCCGCTCCCTCTCTGTTTACGATGGAGTTGCTGCCGATGCCAGCCGTGAAGAGGAAGTCAGAGAGCCCGTCGATGACGAGTCTGTTTATCTCCTTTGGCATCTTTATGTCGAAGGAGCGTGTTCCTGCCACGAGGTGTGCCAGTGCGATGCCGTGTTTCTTTGTCACTATCGCTGCCGCCATTGTCGATGCGAGGTCGTCTACCACTATCACCACGTCCGTCTTGTTTTCGGTGAGATATCTGTCGAATTCTGACATCACCCTTCCTGTCAGTTCGTTCAGGTTCTGGCAGTCAACACCCAGATATACATCGGGTCTTTTTATCATCATGTCGCTGAAGAGTGAGTCTTCTAGCGTAGGGTCGTTTTCACTCCCGGCATATATCAGTGAACTGTCGATGTCCTGTCCTGCGTTTTTTGCCTTTTCAATGGCGTGGATGAGCGGTGCCACCTTCATGAAGTTTGGTCTTGCTCCAACGGTTATGCAAATTTTCATTTCTTCTTGTCGATTGTCTTTTTTTATTTATGTGTGTTATTGTATTGCCTCTAACTGTTAGTTTTGCTTATGCTCAGTTGTCTGGCTTTGCTGTGTTTCTGCGTGTGGGCGTTGTTTATGCCTCTGCCAGTGGGCTTTGCTTATTCTCAGTGGGCTTTGCTTATTCTGATTTGAACAAGTCTTTTATTCCTCCGATGCTTCCCAGCAGGTTTGTGGCTTCATACGGCAGGTAAACGGTCTTTGTCTTGTCTCCTGCAGCAAGTTCCTGCATCATCTGTATGTATTTCTGCGCGAGCAGATAGTTTGCCGGATTGGTGCTCTTTCCCACTGCCTCGGTTATCTTTTCTATTGCCACAGCCTCGGCTTCGGCTTTTCTTATCTTTGCCTGTGCCTCACCTTCGGCGTTGAGTATTGCCATCTGCTTGTCGGCTTCAGCCTTGTTGATGATGGCGGTCTTTTCTCCTTCCGACTTCAGGATTGCCGCTGCTTTCTGTCCCTCGCTAGTGAGGATTGTGGCACGCTTGTTTCTTTCTGCCTGCATCTGCTTCTCCATTGCCTGCAGCACGCTCTCCGGAGGTGTGATGTCTTGCAGCTCCACTCTGTTCACCTTTATTCCCCATTTGTTGGTCGCGTCGTCTAGTACGGCGCGCAGCTTTGTGTTTATGGTGTCTCTGGATGTGAGCGTCTGGTCGAGTTCCAGTTCTCCGATGATGTTTCTCAGCGTTGTCTGCGTGAGTTTCTCTATAGCGTTCGGCAGGTTGCTGATTTCGTATACTGCCTTGAACGGGTCAACAATCTGGAAGTATAGTAGTGCGTTGATCTGCGTCTGCACGTTGTCTTTGGTTATCACGTTCTGCTTGTCGAAGTCGTACACCTGCTCTCTGAGGTCGATAGATGTGGCATACATGTATCTTCCTCTGCTCATGGTGATGATGGGTTTTGCCCTGTCGATGAACGGTATGATGATGTTTATGCCAGGCTTCAGCGTAGCGTAGTATCTTCCGAGTCTCTCTATGATTTTCGTTTCCGACTGTGGTATTATCACCAGGCTCTTCTTCACTAATATCAGTGCGCAAATCACTATTGCCACCAACACGTATAATCCGATGTTCATGATTGAGTATGTTTTATAGGTTTAACATTCTTTTTCCACAGTCAGTATTATGCTGTCCCTGTCTTTCACTATCACGTTCTGGCCCTCTTCGATGCAGCTTCCGTCTGCGGCTTGAGCCTTCCAGTCGTCACCGTCGAGTGCCACTCTGCCGAATCCGTTTTCCACTATTGTCTGGCTCACCCTTGCCTTTCTTCCGATGAGTGCGTCGGCATTGCTCCGTCTCAGGGATTCTCTGGGATGCAGCTTCTTCATCAACGTGGGGCGTATGAAAAACAGGCTGAGCACCGATGCCGCTGCAAACACAGCCAGTCCGGCATAGAACGGCAGTCCGAATGCTGACAATACCGCAGAGCAGATCGCTCCGATGGCGAAACACATAATGAAGAAGTCACCGTTGGTGAGTTCCAGAATCAGGCAAACGATACATACCAGTGCCCACATTTGCCAAAGGTGTTGTGCAAAATAGTCTATCATATTATTTAAGTTAACGATTTATAAGCTTTCTGCCCTCCCCAAGGGGAGACGCAGGCTACTCTTTCTGTTGTTTTGTTGGCAGCCTTTCTGTCTTGAAGTCAGCTGCTTCATAAGTCATTGATAAGCCGCATGTCTGCTTGGGCTTACGCTTACAAATTTACGTATTATTTACTTAACTTGCAACAAGTGGGTGTCAAAAAAGCCACATTGGCATGAATTATTTTCCAAATTGCTCTTTTTACGCTATTATAGCATGACGATTGTCCACATTTTCGCTGGCATTCATAATTCTCCCGAGCAGGAATTACAGTTCTTTTTTGTTGTACTTTCGTCATTCAGCGAGAAACAAGTTCCTCTTCGGGAATTTCGAACTGTATTCTTTTCTCAGTTTCTCGAATAGTCTCATGGTGTCTTTCGAGAATCCATGTCCCTTCCACGTGCTCGTGTTGGTGATGAGAATCCAGCATTCCGTGTCAGGGTATCTTAGGATAATGGCGCTTGTACCCGATAGCGAGCCTGTCCTTATCCATGGGCCGTTGGCTGGTGTGAAGTTCCATCCGATGGAGAAGTCGTAGTCAGGCATTTCACGTGTCATGAATTCTATTGCCCCTTTGCTCAGAATGTCTTTAGCTCCGGGCACGAGGTCTATCGCCGCCACGAACCGGCTCAGTTCAGCTGCCGAACCACACCATGCTCCTGCGCCTTGCAGCCGTGGAATGTCGTTCTCGCCGTAGCATTTCTCCACCATTCTTCCGCTGTTGTTGTATTCCAGCACAGGTTCCGATCCTTTGTGCATGTAGTATTTAACTTCGTTGCTCCTCCTGTCTTTTGGGTAGTTGCCGGCGATATGGAAGTCGAAGCATCCTGCGGGTCTGAATATGCTGTCGGTCATAAACTGCTCGTAGCTCATCCGCGTCTTCTTCTCTATTATCATCGAGAGCAGTGTGTAGCCCACGTTGGAATATCTTTTTGCCGTGCCCGGTGTGAAGCCTAACCTCCGCTTTAGCAGAATCTTCATAAGCGTCTTGTTGTCAGGAGCTTCCGTGAGTCTGTTCTGCATCATTATATAGCGTGTTGAGAACATGGGGTCGCCGGCTCCTGTTGTGAATCCGGCTTTGTGGCGGAGCAGCTGTTCCACTGTTATGTCGAAGTATCTCGGGTCCTTTATCACGTTTGTGAAAGCCGTGTCGTTGAGTATTCCTTTTGCTCCGAACACGTGTTCAGAGAGTTTTATCTTCTTGTCGTCGACAAGTTTCATTATTCCCACTGCCGTCAGCAACTTAGACACCGACGCCAGCCTCATGATGTTCGACGGCTGCATTTCCTGTCCTGCCTCTTTGTCCGCCCATCCGAAGCCTTTGGCATAGAGTAGCGAGTCGCCCCTGGATACTGCTATCTGTGCGCCGTTCAGTTCCCATCTCTCGAAATACCTCTTTAGTTCATTCTCCATTCCCTCCAGTGCCGGGGCGTCCGACATGCAGTTTGTCAGCGTGTCGTTGAGGTGTGTCTGTGGTATTTCTTCCTTTTCGGGCTCTTGGTGAGAACAGCTACTGCAGTCGGTAATCGATAGTGTTATAGCGGAACATATTCCTATGAATCCGGCTACGAGCATTGCCACTCTCTTCTTTCTGTATCTCACTTTTTTCTTTTTCCTCTTTCCGTTGTGATAATATGTATTTGTCATTTCTGATTCTGGTTGTTTGCGACTGTTTATCAGGTATTATGCTGGAGTAGTTTTCTTATTTTACCACTTTCAGCCGTGCGAATTTTACGAGCAGTTGCTTGGTTCCCAAGTTGTTGAATCTCACTGTGGCCTTGCAGTTTTCTCCTGTTCCTTCTATTCTCTCTATCGTACCCAAGCCGAAGCGTGAATGCTCCACCAGGGCTCCCTCTCTCAGCTCTCCGCCTGGCGTTGTCACCTGCGATAGGGCAGGGGCGTTGTTCTGTGTCGTTTGTGAGGTGTTGGCATAAGGGCTGCCGTATGCCGAAGTTGCGTTGCCGGAACTTATCCTCTTGTATTTTCCGAAGCTGTTAGGGGCGCCGTTTGTTGTGCTGCTGCCGTTTTCTCTCTTCAAGTATGTGTTTGCCGCCTGCCTTCTGCCGAAGAATGCGCTGCGGCTCTCGCCGTATGGGGCGCTGGAACTCTTTGCTCCGTATGATGATGCGGGCGATGATGTGAATCCTGTGCCGTTCGTCATGTCGTTCACCAACAGCAGACTGCGGTCTATGTCTCTGATGAATCTGCTCGGTGTGTCGAATTCCATCTTTCCGTAGCGGTATCTGTTTCTTGCGCATGATAGGGTGCAGCTTTTCTCCGCCCTTGTGATAGCCACGTATAGTAGTCGGCGCTCTTCTTCCAGTTCCCGCTGTGAGTTCAGCGCCATGGGGCTCGGGAATATGTTCTCTTCCAGTCCCACTATGAACACGTGTGGGAATTCCAGTCCCTTGGCGCTGTGTATCGTCATCAGGTTCACTTTCTTCTGCGTGTCGTCTTCTGAGCTTTCCAGATCAGTAAGAAGCGACACCTCCTGCAGGAAGTCTGTGATAAGAATGTTTCGCTGCTGTTCGGCATCGTCTTTGCGGCTTTCCACAAAGTCTTGCAGACTGTTCAGGAATTCCTCCAGGTTCTCCTGTCTGGCGATGCTCTCCGGTTCTTTGTCAGCATATAGTTCGGCAGCTATTCCGCTCTCCTTTATTATGTCGTAGCCCAGTGAGTATGCGTCGTCGGTCTGTATTCTTTCTATGAATGAAGCGATGAGCAGCCTAAAGGCCTCAGTCTTCTTCAGCGTTGCCGCTCCCAGGTTGAGTCCCGAATGCTGTGGCGCATTTATCACGCTCCAGAGGCTTGTGCCCGCGGTGGCTGCCGCTGCCGTTATCTTCTGCATCGTAGTGTTTCCGATACCCCTTGCCGGATAGTTTATCACCCTCTTGAGCGCTTCTTCGTCGTCGGGGTTTGCCACGAGTCTGAAGTATGCTATCACGTCTTTTATCTCCTTTCGCTGATAGAAGCTCAGTCCGCCGTAGATTTTGTATGGCATACTGCTTTTCCTGAGCGCCTCCTCAAACGACCGGCTTTGTGCGTTGGTTCTGTATAGAATGGCGAATTCGTTGTAGTCGCATCCTTGCTTTTTCATTGTGCGCTTTATCTCGCTGCATACTATCGACGCCTCTTCCTTGTCGCTGTATGCCATATTGAGCAGCAGCTTCTCTCCCTCGTCGTTTTCGCTGAACACGTCTTTCTTTATCTGTCTCATGTTGTGGCGTATCAGGCTGTTTGCCGCTGCCACTATTCTCTTCGTGCTGCGGTAGTTCTGTTCCAGCTTGAACACCTTTGTGCCCTTGAACGCCGTTTCGAATCCGAGCATGTTGTCGATGTTTGCCCCTCTGAAGGCGTAGATGCTCTGTGCGTCGTCACCCACGGCACATATCCTGTTGTGTCTACTTGCCAGCAGCGCCACGATTTTCTGTTGCACGGCATTGGTGTCCTGATATTCGTCCACGAGGATGTATTCGAATGCCGTGGCGTATTTTTCCAGCACGTCAGGGTTTTCCTGCAGCAGCAGATATGTGTTGGTGAGCAGGTCGTCGAAGTCCATGGCGTTTGCCATTCTGCATCTTTCGCTATATGCCTTGTACACTTTTGCCACATCGGGCATGTGTGTCTCGAAGTCTCTCGTCATGATAGCCCTGTCGTTGGCGTAGTCGTCGGGCGTTATTATGTTGTTTTTCGCCATGTTTATCCTCGAAGCCACTGTTGATGGCTTATACACCTTGTCGTTGAGTCCGAGTTCTTTTATTATGGCTTTGATGAGGCTCTTCTGGTCGGCATCGTCGTAGATGGTGAAGTTCTGGCTGTATCCAATTCTTTCCGCCTCTACGCGGAGTATTCTTGAAAACACGCTGTGGAAAGTTCCCATCCTGATGTATTGCGCCCTGTTATCGCCAGCTATTGCATTTATTCTTTGGCGCATTTCGTTTGCCGCCTTGTTCGTGAAGGTCAGCGCAAGGATGTTCCATGGCATGATGCCCTTTTCGAGCAGATATGCCACTTTGTATGTCAGCACGCGCGTCTTTCCCGAACCTGCTCCGGCTATTACCAGTGACGGTCCGTCGCAGTATTCTACTGCCGCTCTTTGGCTGTCGTTCAATTCGTGGGTCATTTCTTCTTTTCGTTGATGGGTTTTCGTTGTTGAAACTTGTTGAGTGCCGTGTGTGCTTTATCTTTTTCTGTTGCGGTAGATTCCTCCGCTTGATGTTTCGGGGTTGATGTCTTCTCCCTCTTTTGGGAACGACGGTATGAATTTCATCTGCTGCTCTATTTGGCTGCGCCTTTTCCTCATGTATGGTCCAGGGTCTTTAGAGCTGAATTTCCTCGGGTTGGGCAGCGTTGCCGCTATCAGCGCACAGTCAGCCCTGCTCAGGTCGGCGGCAGTGGTCTGGAAGTTGTCCGTCGCCACGGCGTCTACTCCGTATATTCCGTCGCCCATCTCTATGGAGTTCAGATACACTTCCATTATCCTCTGCTTGCTCCACATGAATTCTATGAGCACCGTGAAGTATGCTTCGAATCCCTTTCTCACCCACGAGCGCCCTGGCCAAAGGAACACGTTTTTGGCTGTCTGCTGGCTTATTGTGCTTGCTCCGTGCTTCTTCTTGTTCGAGAGGTTGTGTATTGCAGCCTGCTCAATGGCTTTGTAGTCGAACCCGTGGTGTAGCAGGAATCTTTGGTCTTCGCTTGCCATCACAGCCACGGGCATGTGTGGCGATATCTTGTCGATAGACACCCAGTGGTGGTGCATCTTCATTGTTTCGCCTTCTGCTGCCTGCTGGAAACATCTGATGAACATCAGTGGAGTGTAGTATACGGGCAGGAACCTGTATAGCACTACAACAAGAATGGTGGAGCCGAAGAAGGCTACCACCACCCATCGTATTATCTTGGTAATAATACCCAGTTTTTTCATTTTTCTTGTTTTGTTGACGAGTAAACGAAGGAAACTCTCATAGTCCTATCTATTATAGGTTTCCGTTTATTTCAGTGTTCCCTGCTGTGCTTCCTTCACCATTTCTTCGCTTGCATACATGTATATTTCCACGCGGCGGTTCTGCTGCTGTCCCTGTTTTGTCTCGTTTGAAGCTACAGGCGCTGTGCTTCCTTTTCCGGTGATGTTCTTGAACTGTGAAGCTGTCACTCCGTTGCTCTTCATGAAGTTGACCACCGACTGTGCACGGCTTTCAGACAGCGCCATGTTCTTGTTGTCGCTCTCTGCGGCTGTGCAGTTTCTCCATCCCTGGTTGTCGGTGTGTCCGTATACGTCGATTGCGCAGGTGTTGTATTTCTTCATCAGGTTTGCCAGATCTGTCAGGTTTGTCTTGCTTGCCTGGCTCAGGTCAGCTGAACTTGTCTGGAAGAGCAGTCCGGAGTCGAATGTTATCTTCACCGCTTTTAGTCCGTTGGCGTCGGTCACTTCCTCCACCTTTGCATTGTTCAGTTCCGCCTCGGCTTCAGCCTTCACTTTGTCCATGTGCTTGCCTATGAGCGCTCCGGCTCCTGTTCCCACGGCAGCTCCCAGCGCAGCTCCCACTGCGGTGTTGCCAGCCACTTTTCCGATTATCGCTCCCACGAGGGCTCCGCCTCCTGCTCCGATTAGTGCTCCGTTGCCTGTATTGTTTCCGCAGCTCACGATTGCCGCTGCACATAGTCCGATTGTCGCTACTTTGATTTTGTCCATTGTCGTATTATTTAGTCGTTATTCTTTGTCCTTGCAAATATATGGATTATTTTTCAATTCCAAGAATGTTGAATGTATAATTTTTCTAAACGTCCGTCTTCTCTTTCCTTGGTTCCTCCAATTGATATTTGGGTGAAAATGTTGCATTGTTGCATGTTGCATTAAGCACTTTCCAAGGTATTAGAAAAATATTTTGGGAAATGTTTGTATATAAATAAAGGCATCCGCATGTCGGAAAGACCTTAATGCAACATGCAACAATGCAACAAATCCGGCATACAAGGGCGCCGGAGTCATTGCTGGCCGTTTCCGTCGGGCAGACGTTTGTCGTGCAGTTCTCTCTTCCATACTGCCGTTTTGCAGATGCCAAATGGCTCAAATAAAATCGTAAACATCCCGTTTGCATTGCGGAAATGGGCGTGTGTTATCTCACGGTGATGTGGAAGCACCCCTGCTTCACCTCATATTTAATATAGCAGCGGTTTGCTACGCGCATGTCGCGCAGCACCTCGCTGAGCACCCATTTCAGGGTGTCGTTGCTCGTGGCCTTCATTTGTTTCCCTTCCGGGTCGTTCACCCTCGTGTAGCGGTTGTAGCAAATGTCGAATGTGGTGCCGTAGAGATGGCATGAGTTCTCTGTGGCGTTTCTGTTGGTGGTCCTGAGCCTTTCCACGTCTTCGCGCGTCCTCAATACGCTTGTCACGATACATTTGTGCAGCGGGATTCCCTTGATTGCCAGACTGTCCATAAACGACTGTCCGATGTCGCCCAGCAGGTTTGCGGCTCGTGGCACGAGATATGGCGTACTTCTCTTCAGCTTGTCGACGCAGAAGAACGGGTTGGCTCCGATATACACCAGTTCCTTGTGTCTCTTCTCGGCGTCGGCCCTGTTCAATACCGGTTTCACGCCATGCTCCTTGGCAGAGGCGAGCTGCACGTTGTTGCTGTCGGGGAAGGCGTCGCAGAAGCGCGGTACGCTGTATATGCGGTTCTTCACGATGTTTCCCTTTTCGTCGAAGAAACGTATTTCAGCCTTGACGCCCTTCTCTACGTCGTCGGCAAGAGCCGTTGCCGTCGGTGTGGCGAGAGTGTCGCCCGGCATCATCTCCTCTTTGCTTCCGCCTTCCGCTATTTTCGGAGATGTGCAGCGGATGATGGCAAGCACGGCCACGATGGTGAAGAATGCGAGGATATATTGTTTCTTTGTAATTTTCATGTCTTGCATTATGTAGTTCTTTTTTGCTGGCTTTTCCAGCTCGTCAACTTTTAATTTTGCAAAGGTAATGGAAATTTGTCGTTTAATATGTCGGCGGATGATAAAAATGTTGTAACTTTGCGGAACATTTCATAAAATTTATATAGGTGATAGAAAAGCATATCATTTTGGAAGACATAGATCCCGTGGTGTTCTACGGCAGCAACAACGTTCATCTTCAGATGATAAGGTCGTTGTTCCCCAAGCTGCGTCTGTTGGCCCGGGACAATGTGGTGAGAGTGTTGGGCGACGAAGAGCAGATGGCAGCATTCGAGGAAGTGGCAGAGAAGATACGTCTTCACATCCTAAAATACAATTCCATCGCCGAAGCAGACATCCTGAATATCGTGAAGGGCAGACCTGCCGCCGACGACTCTTCCTCGGGTGTGGTGGTCTACAACATTTCCGGCAAGCCCATCAAGAGCCGCAGCGCCAACCAGCAGCAGCTCGTGGAAGCCTTCGAGAAGAGCGACATGATCTTCGCCGTGGGTCCTGCCGGCACCGGCAAGACCTATCTCAGCATCGCGCTCGCCGTAAGGGCACTCAAGGAGAAGAACGTGAAGAAGATAATCCTGTCGCGCCCCGCCGTGGAGGCAGGCGAGAAGCTCGGATTCCTGCCGGGCGACATGAAAGACAAGATAGACCCCTATCTGCAGCCCCTCTACGATGCGCTCGAAGACATGATACCCGCCGTGAAGCTTCAGGAGATGATGGAGAAACACGTGATACAGATAGCCCCGCTCGCCTTCATGCGAGGCAGGACGCTCAACGACGCCGTGGTTATACTCGATGAGGCGCAGAACACCACCTCGGCACAGCTCCGCATGTTTCTCACCCGCATGGGATGGAATGCCAAGATGATAATCACCGGCGACATGACGCAGGTGGACCTGCCGCGCGGCACGCAGAGCGGACTGCGCGAGGCGCTCGGTATCCTGGGCGGGGTGGAAGGTATCTCGGTGGTCAACCTGACACAGACCGACATTGTGCGCCACAAGCTAGTCACCAAGATAGTAAAGGCATACGAGAAATTCGACAAATCGAAGAAAGAATGATGATTTTTCAACTGCAATGTTGTCCGTTATGTTTAAAATAACTACATTTGCAGACAATTATCACTTTGGCGATAACGACAAAGATTTATCTGACTTTTAATAAACATAAAGTAATGAAAGCATTAACAAACACTGATTTTCATTTTGAAGGACAAAAGAGCGTATATCATGGAAAAGTACGCGACGTTTACAACATCGGCGACGACCTCATCGTGATGGTCGCCACAGACAGAATCTCTGCTTTTGACGTAGTACTGCCAAAGGGAATCCCTTTCAAAGGTCAGGTGCTCAACCAAATTGCAGCAAAATTCCTTGACCATACAAACGACATCTGTCCAAACTGGAAATTGGCGACTCCAGACCCACAGGTCACCGTCGGTCTGAAGTGTGAAGGCTTCAGAGTGGAGATGATCATACGTTCCATCCTCACTGGTTCGGCATGGCGCGAATACCAGAAAGGCTGCCGCGAGCTGTGCGGAGTGAAACTCCCCGACGGAATGAAAGAGAACCAGCGCTTCCCGGAGCCGATCATCACACCGACCACTAAGGCCGACGAGGGACACGACATGAACATCTCAAAGGAGGAAATCATCGCCCAGGGTATTGTTAGCGCAGAAGATTACGCCGTGATGGAAGACTATACGAGAAAGATCTTCGCCCGCGGACAGGAAATCGCAGCCCAGCACGGACTTATCCTCGTTGACACCAAATACGAGTTCGGAAAACGCGACGGCAAGGTCTACCTGATTGACGAAATACATACGCCAGACTCAAGCCGCTATTTCTATGCCGACGGATACGAGGAGAAATTCGCAAATGGCGAACCGCAGAAGCAGCTCTCGAAAGAGTTCGTACGCCAGTGGCTTATCGAACACAACTTCATGAACGAGCCGGGACAGGTGATGCCTGAAATCACCGACGAATACGCTGAGAGCGTGAGTGACAGATACATCGAGCTCTACGAGCACATCACAGGCGAGAAGTTCGACAAGGCTGCCGAGACAGGCGACATCGCGGCACGAATAGAGCGCAACGTTGCAGAGTGGCTCGCTGCATACAAGAAATAACATACACATCCCCCAAATACCACACGCGTCAAAAATATAATGTACGGACAGGAAAAGATAAACCCATACGAGCAGAGCGGTCAGAAGGCAGCGCAAGTCGAGCAGATGTTCGATGCCGTGGCACATTCCTATGACACGCTGAACCACCGTCTCTCCTTCTGCATAGACAAGTATTGGAGAAACCACGTGGTCAGGAAACTGCAGGCTGTCCGTTCCGCTGACTCTGTACTCGACGTGGCGACAGGCACCGGCGACCTCGCCATACTGGAAGCCAGGAAACTCAAACCGGGCAAAGTGGTGGGTATCGATATCTCAGAGGGCATGATGCAGGTGGGAAGAGAAAAAGTGAAAGCGGCAGCCCTGCAGGATGTGATAAGTTTCCAGAGAGAAGACTGCCTCTCGATGACATTCCCAGACGCAAGCTTCGACGTGGTCACTGCAGCATTCGGCATACGGAACTTCCAGGACCTCGAAGCTGGACTGAGAGAGATGTACAGAGTGCTCAAGCCCGGAGGCACACTCTGCGTGATAGAGCTCACAAGACCCGTACACTTCCCCGTGAAGCAGCTCTTCACGCTATATTCACATACGCTACTCCCCCTCTACGGGCGCATGATATCAAGAGACAAGAGCGCATACAAGTATCTCATAGCCACCATAGAAGCCTTTCCGCAAGGAGAGGTGATGGTGGAAATACTGAAGAAAACAGGATTCAGCACCGCCGGTTTCAAACGTCTTACGTTTGGAATCTGCACATGTTATACAGCAATAAAATAATAATGACTTATGGACAAGTATGGACTAATCGGTTATCCTCTCGTGCATTCATTCTCCAAGAGCTTCTTCAACGAGAAATTCCAGAATGAAGACATAGACGCAGAGTATATAAACTTCGAGATCAAGACAATCGATGACCTGCCCGAGGTGCTGGCGACGAATCCTGAACTCAAGGGACTCAACGTCACGATACCCTACAAAGAGAAGGTGTTGAGCTTCCTCGACTATGTCAGCGTGGAGGCAAGAGCCATAGGCGCCGTCAATGTGATACGGGTGGAGAGCAAAGGCGACGACACATTCCTCAGGGGATACAACAGTGATGTCATCGGCTTCACGAAGAGCATAGAGCCGCTGTTGGAAAGCCACCACAAAAAAGCCCTCATACTCGGCACAGGAGGAGCGTCGAAAGCCGTAAACTACGGACTGAAGTCATTGGGGCTGGAAACGCTGCTCGTAAGCCGTTTCGAACGCCCGGGAACAATACAATATAAAGATGTGACACCTGAGGTGGTGAAGGAATACAACGTGATAGTGAACTGCACACCATGCGGACTCTATCCCCACACCGATGAATGCCCGGACCTGCCATACGAAGCCATGGACAGCCACAACCTGCTCTACGATTTGCTCTACAACCCCGACGAAACACTCTTTATGAAGAAAGGTAAAGAACAAGGGGCAATGACGAAGAACGGACTGGAAATGCTGCTCCTGCAGGCTTTCGCAAGCTGGGACTTCTGGCATGGCAAAGACAAAGTGTGAGAACAGGCTAAGTTCCATTTATTAAGCAAATATAAAACAAGAACAAGATGGATAAATCAAACAGGTATATGATGCGTGGCGTGAGCGCAGCAAAAGAAGACGTGCACAACGCCATAAAGAATATCGACAAAGGAATATTCCCGCAGGCTTTCTGCAAGATAATACCCGACGTGCTCGGAGGCGACCCCGAATACTGCAATATCATGCACGCTGACGGAGCCGGCACAAAATCATCGCTTGCGTATATGTACTGGAAGGAGACCGGCGACCTCTCTGTATGGAAAGGCATAGCCCAGGACGCCATCGTAATGAACACCGATGACCTGCTCTGCGTGGGAGCCGTGGACAACATCCTCGTATCTTCAACCATAGGCAGAAACAAAATGCTTGTGCCGGGAGAAGTAATTTCGGCAATCATCAACGGTACAGACGAACTTCTCCAGCAGATGCGCGAGATGGGAATAGGAATATATCCTACAGGAGGTGAGACTGCAGACGTGGGCGACCTCGTCAGGACCATCATCGTGGACTCTACCGTGACCTGCAGAATGAAGCGCAGCGACGTGATAGACAACGCAAACATACGTCCGGGCGATGTAATCGTAGGATTGTCATCATGCGGACAGGCTACATACGAAACCTCATACAACGGAGGAATGGGAAGCAACGGACTGACCAGCGCACGTCACGACGTGTTCTCAAAATACCTGGCAGAGAAATATCCGGAAAGCTACGACCACGCCGTTCCTGAAGAACTTGTATATAGTGGCGCAAAGCGACTCGACGACGAAGTGGAGGGTAGTCCGGTGAATGCCGGAAAACTAGTGCTCTCGCCAACACGTACCTATGCCCCAGTGATAAAGAGACTGCTCGACGAGCTGAGGCCGGAAATCCACGGAATGGTGCATTGTACGGGAGGAGCGCAGACAAAGGTGCTACATTTCGTGAATGACAACTGTAAGGTGGTGAAAGACAACATGTTCCCAGTGCCACCACTTTTCAAGACCATTCAGCAGCAGAGCGGCACCGACTGGAAGGAAATGTACAAAGTGTTTAACATGGGACACCGCATGGAAATCTATGTGCGACCAGAAATTGCCGACAAGGTGATAGAGCTGAGCAAGAGCTTCAACATCGATGCACAGATAGTAGGACACATAGAGGAAGGCAAGAAGAGCCTTACCATCAAGTCGGAATTCGGAGTATTTGAGTATTGATAGTAAGTTGACAAGTAAACGAGTTGACGAGTAAACAAGTAAACGAGTTGACAAGTTACGGAATAGATAAGTAGAAAGGCAGACGAGTTGACAAGGAGGTTCCTATTGACTGCTGACAGCAATCAGAAGCGGCAAAACTCCTCGTCAACTCGTCAACTTTTTAAAACCACATCCATCATGTTTCAGAATTTTATATCACAGTATCTTGCAACTTCCGGCTATCTCGAATTCCAGCCCAAGGCGGTAATGTTCGACATGGACGGCGTAATCTACGACAGCATGCCATACCATGCCCGCAGTTGGCACACCGCCATGCAGTCAATAGGCATAGAAATGCCGCCAGAAGACGCATACCGCTACGAGGGGATGAGGGGAGTGGAAACCATACAGCAGCTCTTCATTAAGCAGCGCAGCGAGAACATATCAGAAAAGGAAGCCCAAAAAGTATATAAACTAAAATCGGACGCTTTCAACGCCTGTCCCACACCATCGCTGATGCCAGGCATTAAAGAACTTATGGAAAAGGTAAAAGCCTCTGGGCTGAAGATCGTGATAGTGACTGGCAGTGCGCAGCACACACTCCTCGACAAACTCGACCGCGACCTCAAGGGACTTGTAAACCGCGACCTCGTAGTATGTGCAAATGATGTGGAGAAAGGCAAGCCAGATCCAGAACCTTATCTGAAAGGACTGCAGAAGGCAGGAGTAGAACCATGGCAGGCCATAGTGGTGGAAAACGCCCCACTCGGAGTACGTGCAGCAGTGGCAGCCCATGTGTTCACCATTGCCGTAAACACAGGTCCATTGCGCGACTCCATACTGCTGGCAGAAGGGGCAAACATGATATTCCCATCCGTCGCAGCTCTCGCCGGCGAATTCAGACTGGAATAGCAGACAAGTTGGCACACATCCCGGCAACGCTCAGTGAAAACCTTCCTCAACAAAAAAATACCAAATCTTGCCCATATAGAGAAAAAGGATTAACTTTGCAGAATTATTGCGCTTATGCAAAAGCAAAGAAGAAATAGCGGCAATGGATTAGGAAGCAAACAACAAGAATATAAAGCAAACAAAACGACATAATATATGGAATTAGCAAGCAAATACGATCCACAAAGCGTGGAGTCGAAATGGTATGACTATTGGCTTGACAACAAACTGTTTAGCAGCAAGCCTGACGGAAGAGAACCATACACAGTGGTAATACCTCCACCAAACGTGACAGGAGTACTACACATGGGACACATGCTCAACAACACCATACAGGATATCCTGGTGAGAAGGGCACGTATGGAAGGCAAGAACGCATGCTGGGTGCCTGGCACCGACCACGCCTCTATCGCTACAGAGGCAAAGGTGGTGAATAAACTTGCTCAGGAAGGCATAAAGAAAACCGACCTTACACGCGACGAGTTCCTCAAGCACGCATGGGCATGGACAGAAGAGCACGGAGGAATAATCCTGAAGCAGCTCAGAAAGCTCGGTGCTAGCTGCGATTGGGACCGCACAGCTTTCACAATGGACGAGACCCGTTCGAAGAGCGTGATAAAAGTATTCTGCGACCTCTACAACAAAGGACTCATCTACCGCGGAGCAAGAATGGTGAACTGGGACCCACAGGCACAGACCGCACTTTCAGACGAAGAGGTGGTGTACAAAGACGAACACTCGAAACTCTACTATCTGAAATACAGAGTGGTTGAAAGCGACGTGGAGAGAAAGAGCGAAGGCAACGTGATGCACAAAGACGAGAAAGGCTACTACGCTGTGGTTGCCACAACGCGCCCTGAAACAATCATGGGTGACACGGCAATGTGTATAAATCCAGACGATGAGAAAAACACATGGCTCAAAGGAAAGCACGTGATAGTGCCGCTGGTGGGAAGAGAAATACCTGTAGTTGAAGACGGTTACGTTGACATAGAGTTTGGTACGGGCTGTCTGAAAGTGACTCCTGCCCACGATATCAACGACCATGCCCTCGGACTGAAACACAACCTCGAGACCATCGACATATTCAACGATAACGGCACAATAAGCGAGGCCGCAGGAATGTATGTGGGCATGGACCGTATGGACGTGCGCAAGCAGATAGAGAAAGACCTCAAGGAGGCTGGACTCATGGAGAAAGTGGAAGACTACAACAACAAAGTGGGCTTCTCTGAACGTACCAACGTGCCAATCGAACCTAAGCTCAGCACACAGTGGTTCCTGTCTATGCAGCACTTCGCCGACGAGGCGCTGCCACCAGTGATGGACGACGAGATAATGTTCTATCCGTCAAAATATAAGAACACATACAGACATTGGCTGGAAAACATCAAAGACTGGTGTATCAGCCGACAGCTATGGTGGGGACACCGTATCCCGGCATATTATTACACTACGGAAGAAGGCAAGAAAGACGTGGTGGTGGCTGAGACAGCAGAACTGGCTTTGGAAGAGGCGCGCAAGAAAAATGCCAACCTCAGTGCCGGCGACCTGGAGCAAGATAGCGACTGCCTTGATACATGGTTCTCTTCATGGCTGTGGCCAATCTCTCTGTTCAACGGAATTCTCGATCCCGACAACGAAGAAATGAAATACTACTATCCAACTAGTGACCTCGTTACTGGTCCGGATATCATCTTCTTCTGGGTGGCACGTATGATTATGGCTGGTTATGAGTATAAGGGAAAGATGCCATTCAAACATGTATACTTCACGGGTATCGTGCGCGACAAACTCGGACGCAAGATGTCGAAGAGCCTCGGAAACTCACCAGATCCATTGGTACTCATAGATAAATACGGAGCCGATGGAGTACGCATGGGAATGATGCTCTCTGCACCGGCAGGAAACGATATCCTCTTCGATGAGAGCCTCTGTGAACAGGGACGAAACTTCAACAACAAGATATGGAACGCATTCCGTCTCGTGGAGGGATGGGAAGTGGCAGATGGCACTCAGCCAGAGGCAAACAAGATTGCTGTGGAGTGGTTCAATGCCAAGCTGCGTCAGGCAAATGCCGAAATAGACGACCTGTTCAAGAAATACCGTATCTCAGAAGCTCTGATGACAGTCTACAAACTTTTCTGGGACGAGTTCTCAAGCTGGTATCTGGAGATGGTGAAGCCGGCATATGGTCAGCCTATCAACAAAACCACATATGAAGCAACACTCAAGTTCTTTGAAAATCTGCTTAAGATGCTCCATCCGTTCATGCCGTTCATCACAGAGGAACTGTGGCAGCACATTTACGAGAGAAAGGACGGAGAGTCAATTATGCGCGACAAACTGGAAATCTCAGCTCCTACAGGCGAAGACATGAAACTTATCGAAGACATCGAGAGCGTGAAGCAGATCGTGGCAGGAGTGAGAACAGTGCGCAACCAGAAAAACATCGCCAACAAAGAGACACTCTCGTTGCAGTGTGTAGGTGAAAACGCTTTGAAAGACTACGACAGCGTGGTTGGCAAGATGGCCAACCTGACGAGCATCGACGTCGTGACAGAGAAGGACTGTACTGCAGCAGCCTTCATGGTGGGCACGCTGGAATATGCAGTGCCGTTGGGCGACATGATAGACGTGGCTGCCGAGATAGAGAAGATGGAGGCACAGCTGAAACATCTCGAAGGCTTCCTCGCCGGAGTTTCCAAGAAACTCTCAAATGAGCGATTCGTTGCCAACGCACCGGAAGCAGTGGTGGCTCTAGAGCGTAAGAAGCAGAGCGACAGCATGGAGAAGATTGCTGCGCTGAAGGAGAGCATAAGCTCACTAAAAGCACAGAAATAACAGTCATGGCTTGACTGTTTTGACAATGACAAAAGTGTATAAATGATTGAAGGACAGGTTGTTTAGACTTGTCCTTCAAACATTTAGAGTATACAATGCTTCACTCGTCAACTTATTTCTACACAAATACAATAATTTGGCTTTCCTTTCGTTAAATATATCATATGAAGAAGATAATTATACTCTCGATATTAATCTGTTTTGTGTGCATAAGCGCATTCTCGCAGACCTTCACCCTACAGGGAAGAGTGACCGACAGCAACAACAATCCCGTGGAACTTGCCACAGTGGCAGTGGTGAAACAGGGGAGAGTGACGCTTACGAACCTGAAGGGTGAGTTCTCACTGCATCTCAACTCCGCAGACAGCGTGGTGGTGAGATTCTCTATGGTGGGCTACAAAACCAAAACACGCGTGCTGCGCAAACCTAAAGGAAAGCAGACTTTGCTCATACAACTCTTCGACGACAACAACGAATTGGGCGAGGTGACAATCACGGAGAAGAGAAGACAAACCGGCACTACTGAGCAACTCGACGTGAAGAATGCCACGAATACACCGTCGGCAACCGGAAATGCTGTGGAAGAACTCATACAGCAGCAGGCGGGAGTGTCAACCCATAGTGAGCTTTCGTCGCAATACAATGTAAGAGGAGGTAGCTTCGACGAAAACAGCGTATATATAAATGGTGTGGAAATATACCGCCCGTTCCTCGTGAGAAGCGGACAACAGGAAGGACTCTCAATCATCAACCCCGACATGGTGAAGAGCATCGGTTTCAGTTCCGGAGGCTTTGAGGCTAAATATGGAGACAAAATGTCGTCAGCACTCGACATCACATACAAACAACCCAAGAAATTCGAAGCCAAGGTCACTGCCAGCATGCTCGGCGCATCGGCATACGTGGGATTCAGCAACAAGAAATTCTCATGGAGCAATGGTCTGAGATACAAGACAAACAAATACCTGCTCGGTTCGCTCGAAACTAAAGGAGAGTATAGTCCGAGTTTCCTTGATTATCAGACTTATCTCACATATAAACCCAACAAACGATGGGAGATAGAATTTATGGGCGACATCTCTGACAATCACTACAATTTCACACCTTCTGACAGAGAAACCAACTTCGGAACGATGGAGAACGTAAAATCATTCAAAGTATATTTCGACGGTAAGGAAAAAGACCTTTTCCGTACTTACTTTGGCACATTTACAATCACAAGACTATTTGGCGAAAAAACACGACTGTCGCTCATCGGTTCTGCATACAGTACCAATGAGCAGGAAAAATACGACATACAGGGACAATATTGGCTTACACAGACGGAAACGAGCGAGAATCTCGGAGTGGGCACATATATGGAACATGCACGCAACTATCTGAAAGCCAATGTGAAAAGTCTGAAGTTGGCTTTCTCTCACAAGGCAAAACGCCACGAAATACTCGCCGGACTGGCATACAAAATTGAACACGTGGACGAATATAGCAAGGAATATGAAATGCGAGACTCCAGCGGATATAATATCCCACACACCGGTGAAGACATGAAGATGATTTATTCGCTTAATGCCCGAAACAAACTTAACGCAAACAGACTGGAGGCTTATGCTCAGGATACATATAAATTCATGAGTCCAGGACAGCATACGTTCTTCACACTGAACTATGGTATAAGGTTTAGTCACTGGAACTTCAACCGTGAGACGATAATCAGTCCGAGACTCTCGCTGAGCATAGTTCCGCCTTTCAACAATGACGTGACATTCAGGTTTGCAACAGGATTATACTATCAGGCACCATTCTTCAAGGAACTAAGAGACACCACTACAGTGGAGGGGACAACATACGCCACTCTAAACAAGAAGATAAAAAGCCAGAGGTCTATACACTTTATCGCTGCCTACGACTATAAATTCAAACTCAATGACAGACCATACAAATTCACAGCCGAAGCTTACTTCAAGGCACTTGGCAACATCGTGCCATACAGCGTGAACAACGTGAAGATAGTATACGACGCAAGCCAGCAATGCAGTGGACATGCTCTCGGACTTGACATGAAGCTATATGGCGAGTTTGTGCCTGGTGCAGACTCATGGGTGAGCCTGTCGGTGATGAGTACCAAGATAAATCTGAAAGGCAAGAGCATACCTATGCCAACAGACCAAAGGTATTCCTTAAACCTTTATTTCACCGACTATTTCCCTGGAACAGACAAGTGGAGAATGTCGCTCAAACTGGCGTTTGCAGACGGTCTGCCCTTCGGTCCTCCACACAGAGATCTCTCGCAGCAGCAGTTCAGGGCTCCTGCATACAAGCGTGCTGACATCGGCATGAGCTACAGACTTTTCGACAGAGAGAAGAGCGACAAAAAGAAATCTGTATTCAAGAACGTATGGCTGGGCATCGACTGTCTCAACTTGTTTGGTATAAACAACGTGAACTCTTACTATTGGATAACGGATGTGACCAATCAGCAGTATGCCGTGCCAAACTATCTTACTGGAAGGCAGATAAACGCAAGGGTGTCAGTTGAGTTCTGACGCTACTTGCTCTGCAGAATTCTTTACTTCAGCAGTATAACATTCATCAGATAGGGGATGTCTGTTTTTCAGTTGAAAAATACCTAAAAATGATTATTGCAGGATTGCAAAATAATAATTTACTTTGCATGCTGAATATAAAGGAAGTGGAAGATGAAGAGTCAAAAACTATATGAAGCCGATGATAAGCTTATCGTGCTTATCAGTGACAACTATAACGTACTGCAAAGTCTTGGCAGTTTTGGTATTAATCTTGGCTTTGGAGACAAGACCGTGAATGAGGTGTGCGAGGCGCAAGGTGTTGATACTTACACATTTCTGGCAATCGTTAATCTCGTCATTAATGGCTACAAGGCCTTCGATGACTTCTCGAGATTGTCTATACCTACTATCATGCATTATCTTCATGCCAGCCATGAGTATTATCTTGATTTCCAGTTGCCTTTTATACGTAAGGAACTCGTAGAAGCATTAGACGAGAAGGACAATCTCGCTCGTCTGATACTCAAATTATATGATGAGTATGCCGAAGAAATCAAGAAGCACATGAAGTATGAGGAGAAATTCCTTTTCCCATACGTGGAGTCGCTTCTCGACAAACAACCGCTGCCAAACTATGACATTGATACATTTTCAAAACATCATGGTCAGACTGACCAGAAATTGCGAGAACTGAAAAACATCATAATCAAATATCTGCCTAGCGATGGATTGCGCAATAACCAGCTGTCTGCCACTCTCTGTGATATTTATAATAACGAGGAGTGGCTTGCCAAACATTCTGACGTGGAAGAAGAAATAATGATTCCTGCCATCCGTACGCTTGAGAAGAAATTGAAACAGAATGATGTGTCTGCAAAAATTTCAAGCATGATAAACACTAACCCTGGAAACCAGGACGCATTGAGCGAGCGCGAGAAAGAGGTGATAGTGAGTCTGGTGCAGGGAATGACTAATAAGGAAATTGCAAACCATTTGTGCATTGCCCCCAACACCGTCATTACCCATCGTCGGAACATTGCGAGGAAGTTGCAGATCCACACACCAGCCGGTCTTACCATCTATGCCATCGTGACAAATCTGGTGGATATATCTTCTGTTGAAATCTGATTATCCGAATAGATGTCTTAGGGCTTCTTCTACTTTTCTTACGGGAATGATGTTTATCCCTTTGATATTGCGGGCTTCGAAGGTGTGGAAATTCTGATTTGGTATGATGATATTGGTAAATCCGAGTTTCTGAGCTTCCGATACTCTTTGTTCTATTCTGCTCACGGGGCGCACTTCTCCGCTTAGTCCCACTTCTCCAGCCATACACCATCCTTGTTCTATGGCTGTATCCACATTGCTCGAAAGCACGGCGGCTATGATGCTGAGGTCCATGGCCTGGTCTGTTACGCGCAGTCCTCCGGCAATGTTTATGAATACGTCCTTTTGTATGAGTTTGAACCCCACGCGCTTCTCTAGTACAGCCAGCAGCATGTTGAGCCTCTTTTGGTCGAACCCCGTTGCAGAACGTTGTGGTGTGCCGTATGCAGCCGTTGAGACGAGGGCTTGAGTCTCCACAAGAAATGGCCTCACACCCTCTATCGCACACGAAATTGCCACTCCGCTTAGTCCTTCATGATCTTCAGAGAGCAGCAGTTCAGATGGATTAGAAACTGGTCGCAGTCCATTGGGCAACATCTCGTATATGCCAAGTTCTGATGTGCTTCCGAATCTGTTCTTTATGGATCTTAGAATTCTGTACATATGGTGTTGGTCACCCTCAAACTGTATCACTGTGTCCACGATATGCTCGAGGATTTTCGGTCCAGCCAGTGTGCCTTCCTTGTTTATGTGGCCTATCAGTATTATCGGTGTCCCCGAAGTCTTTGCAAATCTTAGTAATCTTGCGGCACACTCTCTTACCTGTGATACGCTGCCTGCAGAACTGTCCACGTCAGAAGTGCTGATGGTCTGTATGGAGTCTATCACCACGATTTCCGGTTTGACATTGCTTATACATGCGAAGATATTCTCCAACGATGTATCGCAGAATATAAGACAGTTGTCGCTTGGTGACTCGTTTATCCTCTGTGCCCTCATCTTCAGTTGGTGGGCGCTTTCCTCTCCGCTTACATACAACACCTTCTTGCTTATTCCCAATACCGTTTGCAGCGACAGTGTGCTCTTGCCGATGCCGGGTTCTCCTCCCAGCAGTGTCAGCGACCCCTTCACCAGTCCGCCACCCAACACTCTGTTAAGTTCATCGTCTTCCATATCGATTCGTGGGTCGTCAGTGCTTGAGATGTCCTTTATGTTCAGTGCAGAGAGGGTTTGGGGGCTGACGAGACCATTTGTCTTGAACGAAGATTCGCTGGATGGTCCGGCAGCCACTCTGAACTCCTTGAATGAGTTCCATTCTCCACATTGCGGACATTTGCCTATCCATTTGGGAGACTCCTGTCCGCAGTTGCTGCAAACATATATTGTCTTGTCTTTTGCCATATTTTTCGGATTACTTTAGACAAAAGTAATGATATTTTTCTGCATAACAAAATAAAGCGTTATCTTTGTGCTGTATTTATATATACCATATCTGTCTGATGTGGAGTGAAGCTTCATTCTTGGAACCGGAGGAACTTGGCTTCATATCCTTCATAATAAAGTAAATGGCAATGATGACAAACATAAATAAACTCTTTGGAGCCTTCGTAGCAGCTATTCTTATGGGGTGCTCTATTGGAGGCGGTGGCAAGACTACAGATAAAGACCAGATGGAGAGGAAGGCGAAAGACTCCTTGGCTCTAAAGGTTGGCGTTTCGCAACGCATCGACTGTCTGCCTGCTTTCGTAGCTCTGGATGAAGGCATATTCGACTCTTTGGGGGTTGATGTTAAGCTCGTCCACTACACTTCGCAGCTTGATTGCGACAAATCGTTGGGAAAAAAGACGATTGATGGAGCTTTCGTTGACGACAAACGCATAGAATATCTTGTCAACCATGGCAGACTTTCTTTTGAGAAGGTGTTGTCTACAAGAATGGAATGGAAACTTGTGGCAAACAGAAAGTCGCGTGTCACTAAGATAAACCAACTGTCAGACAAGCTGGTGGCGATGACAAGGTTTTCTGCCACAGATTTCCTTTGCGACAAGATGTCCGACAGCATAAAGGGAAAGAAGGAAGAGTTCTTCCGTGTGCAGGTGAACGATGTTGATATTCGCCTGAAAATGCTTCAGAACGGCGAGATAGACGCGGCATGGCTTACAGAACCGCAGGCTTCTGTTGCCAAGAAAAGCGGAGGTGTGGTGTTGATGAATAGTAACAGTTGTTCGAAAGACCTGTCTGGACTGTTCTTCACATCCTGTGTAGAGTCAGATAAGCGCAAGAAACAGCAGATAGATACTTTTGTACGTGCTTATAAAATAGCACAGGAACGCATCGCGAAGCAAAATGCAGCTGGTTATTCTCAAATGATAAGGCATTACTTCAAATATAGTAATGTCTCTAAATAGTCTGTGTTATGGATAAGAATGAATTGAAACAGTTTTCCGTAGCCCTTCGGCTAGTTGAAGGCAAAGACCTCGGAGCGGCGTTAGATATCATACTGCCCTATGTAGAGTCGCATCCTTATGTTCCTTATTCTGAAGATGTGAAGGACATAAAGGAGAATTTCCGCCTCATGCTTCATTACATGGAGCTAGGCGTGGAGGACGACATGCGCGAATCTATGTACAATGATATGCTGGACAAGTTGAAGGGGGGTATTCGTAATCTTAGGTCCGACTATAGACGCAGAAACGTTGATTTCTATAAGGATGCCTATTCGAGAGCCTCAGTGAAGACAAATTCTTTCTCAGAGAAGGCTATACGGATGCAGATGGAAGACTTCGTTTCAGATTTGGCTATGTTGCAGCTTGAATCGGTAGAGAAACGCGACAAAATGGCGGATGAGCTATATTTGTCTCATTATTCATTCATGCAGGCATTGTTCTGTCATATCGTAGTTTCTGAACTTTGGACTGAAGAACAGGCTAGTGCCATTGGTGACATTATTCTATCGCCCACAGTGGATTCAGGAGACGCTCAAGTGGTCGTCAGTGCCATGATGTTGTCGGTGATGAATAATTTCGACATTAACAAGTTCCGTGTGCTTGTCAGAATATACAGTGAAGCCAAAGACGAGGCACTGAAGCAGAAGGCTCTGATAGCATGGACTCTGTCGGTTACTGATGGTGTAGATTCTGCTCTGCAATTGCAGATAATGTCGCCTCTGCTCTCTCGTGATGATGTGGTGAGAGACCTGCTCGACTTGCAGAAACAAATGGTATTCTGCATGAATGCCGAAAATGACAACGACATCATACAGCGAGACATCATGCCAACATTGGTAAAGAACAGCAATCTCACGTCTTATCGTCTTGGCATCGAAGACAATGATCAGGAACTGAGGGATATCCTGGATCCTGAAGCCGACGACAGGTCGATGGAAGAAGTGGAGAACAAGTTCCAGAAGATGATAGAGATGCAGAAGAGTGGAGCGGACATCTATTTCGGAGGCTTCTCACAAATGAAGCGTTTCTCCTTCTTCTATAGTCTTCCAAACTGGTTCTTTCCATTCAGCTTGAACCATCCCGAACTTCACCGCGTGAAAGATAGTCTAAAGCGCAACAGGTTTCTGACCAACTTGATGGCAACAGGTCCGTTCTGCGACAGCGACAAGTATTCTTTTGCCCTTGCCGTTGTGTCGGTGATAGACAAGATACCGTCGGACATGATAGAAATGATGAATCATGGCGAGATGCCAAAGCAACAATTTATTAGTGATGAAGAAATGGCCACTCCTGCCTATTTGCGCAGAAGAGCACTTCAAGATCTATATCGCTTCTACCGCCTCTATCGCTGGCATAACCAGATATACAATCCTTTCGACACAGATAATGTGCTCTTCATGGCTTGTTCTCTTTTTGACAACACAGCAGTAAGTGAGAAACGCGTTGAGTTGGGCAATTTCCTGTTGTCGCGTCGTGAAGCGATACTGTTATCCAAACTGATGCCCAAGCTACAGTTCGACGGTTCTGTAGCTGGATATCTGGTGAAGGGTGGCTATTATCTTGAGATGTCGAGAGATTTCGTTGAGGCTAAAGAATGCTTTATGAAAGCTGCATATTTCTCGGGCGATGACATAAGGGCGTTGAGGGGAATGGCAAAAGCCGCTTTCCATTCCAACGACCTGAAAATGGCTGAGAATGCATATCGCAAACTCTATACCCTTGAGCCAGACAATAAGTCGTACGCTCTACACTATGCAATAGTATGCTCCAAGATGGGAGATTTCGAACAGGCTGCGAAAATACTGTATGAGCTTGATTACAAATATCCGGAGTCCGCCAATGTAAAGAGAGTCCTGGCTTGGACTCTTATGGGTGAGAACAAACTTGAACAGGCAGCGAAAATCTACGCCAAACTGCTCGATAGTGATACTGTGGGTGACATGGATTTACTTAATGCAGGCTACTGCAAGTGGTTCATGAAAGACATTTCAGGTGCTACCACCTTGTTTGCCGAATATTGCGAGAATTTGTTGAAGTCAAGAAAAGACTCTTCTGCTCCCGACTATCTGTCCATTTCGAATATCCTCGACGAGGATTTCATCAACGATGGAGCTATGCTCAACTGCTTCGGCATTACCGCTGTTGAAATGATATTGATAAAACGTATAACGTATAAATTGACCAGAGACAAGTGAAATCCAAGAGGAGAGATTTAGCCTTGGACTGATGGCCTGTCTGTAGGGTGGTTTCCTTGGTTCTTTCATTTGGAATTGTTGGAAATGGGTTCCCCAAACGACTTGTCCACATGTTGACTCGTAAACTTAAAAGAACTAAAATGCATACAAGAGAAGAAAAACTAGAGGCCTTCGGGCGTTTTCTCGATGTGCTCGACACGTTGAGAGAGAAATGTCCTTGGGATAAAAAACAGACAAACCAGAGCCTGAGAACAAATACGATAGAAGAGGTGTTTGAACTAAGCGATGCCCTCATGAAAGACGATACGCTGAATATTTGCAAGGAACTTGGAGATGTGTTTCTCCATATCTGTTTCTATGCTAAGATTGGTGAGGAGAAAAGCGCGTTTGACATTGCCGACGTCTGCAACAAACTTGCTGACAAGCTTATATTCCGCCATCCCCATGTGTACCACCCTTCACAGGTCGGTGCTTCATCACCTAAGCCATTGCCTTATGGTGAGGATGACAAGCCTTCTGATATGCAGAATGCCGACACGGCACAGAAGGTTATAGAGAACTGGGAACAGATAAAACTGAAAGAGAAAGATGGCAACAAGCGTGTGCTTTCAGGTGTTCCGGATGCTCTGCCGACATTGATAAAGGCATACCGCATTCAGGACAAGGCGCGCAACGTAGGATTCGATTGGGAAGACCGTGGTGATGTGTGGAAAAAAGTGCGTGAGGAAATGTCGGAACTGGAGGAGGAACTGCGGAAGGGTGACAAGGAAAAGTCTAAAAAAGAACTTGGCGATTTCCTGTTCAGTGTCATCAACGCAGCCCGTCTTTATAAAATCAATCCCGATGATGCCCTGGAGCTGACCAACCAGAAGTTCATGCGTCGATTCAATTATATTGAAGATCATTCAATCAAATTGGGTAAACCTTTGACGGAAATGACTTTGGATGAGATGGATAAACTTTGGAATGAAGCAAAGTCTAATGAATAAAGGATGGCGGAAACACCGTTGTCTTATTGTTGAAAACATAATAAATCATACAATATGAGGAAAGTATTTTTGTTTATTGCTGTATGTCTTGCATTCTCCTCTCTGGTAGGATGCGATGGCAAGAAAAAGACTGACGGCGACAATGCCCCAACACTGGTGGACAGCAATGCTGCGGCGGATTCCACGCTTTATGGCATATGTGGCGAAGGCACGTCCATGTCGGTTTTGGAACTTATTACCGACAAGGGTGACACTCTTTCCCTTCTGCTGGAGGGTGCAGACACCTGCAGCAATGTGCAGGGAGGATTGCTTGCCGGCGACCATTTGGCTGTGATTTCTTGTAAGACAGCCGATGGGGAGCTATTTGCCAAATCGGTTCTCAACATAACATCCTTAATGGGTAAATGGACGAGCATAGACCGTCATTTCGTGATAGAAGAAGGTGGAGTGGTGACAGGCGACGACAGTGAGCCTAACCCGTACGTGGAGTGGAAGATAAACAATGGCAGACTGGTATTGAGCTCCGACACTTTCAGCGTATATGGTCTCGGCCCGGATTCTCTGCTGCTTGAAAACCAGAAGGGAATATATGCATATAAGAGAGATGTAAAGCAACATTAGCATATGGCAAGATTTCGTGTTCATATACTTGGCTGTGGCAGCGCACTGCCAAATTTAAAGCATAATACCACGGCACAGCTTGTTGAGGTGCACGACAAGTTTTTCATGGTGGACTGTGGTGAGGGTACCCAGCTGCAGCTGCGCAAGAGCCGTGTCCATTTCGGCAAGGTAAACGCCGTGTTCATCTCGCATCTGCATGGTGACCATTGTTTTGGACTGATGGGGCTTGTCTCTACTTTCGGATTGCTGGGGCGCACGGCTCCATTGCATATCTATGCACCGAAGGAGATGACGGAGCTGTTCGATCTGCAGAGACGTATGTTCTGCCAGACTTTCGAGTATGAATTGGTGTTCCATCCGTTGGAAACCACAAGGAGTGAAGTCGTATATGAGGATAAGAGTCTTACGGTGACCACTGTTCCTCTGTCTCATCGTGTGCCCTGTTGCGGATTCTTGTTTAAGGAGAAACCGCTGCAGCCACACCTCAATAGGGAAATGCTCGATTTATATGAGATTCCGCGTAGCCAGTTCAATAATATCAAACAGGGGCAAGATTGGACGACCGCTGATGGCGAGACAATTCCGAACTCCCGTCTTGTCCTACCGGCAGACAAGCCTCTCTCGTATGCATTTTGTTCAGACACGCGCTATATGCCAGACCTTCACAAATTGGTATACGGTGTTGACGTGATTTATCATGAGTCTACTTATGGAGATAAAGATGCTGCCAATGCCCGCAAATATTATCATTCCACTGCCTCAGAGGCTGCCCGTGTGGCATCCGATTCCTGTGCAGGACTCCTTCTTCTTGGCCATTATTCTTCTAAATATGCCGATGAGACCTGTCTTCTTGATGAGGCGTGCCGTGTTTTCCCCTCGGTGGTCCTGACCAATGAAATGGATGTTGTCGATGTGGCAAATAGGTGTAAAGTAGAGGAGTGACATATTGGCAAGTACGTGGAATGACGCTGTTTAATGAATTGTTTTCAGCCGTTTTCAGCTAGTAAACCATTGGTTGTTGCCTGCTGAAACGGTTGTTTCTTGTATTCTGACAGGTACTTTGTTTTCCTTGCCCAGACATTTATGGGATGTTTAATGTCTTGTAAAAGATGTTTCCTGAACTGCGACACTTTGCCAACTGAACTCCTAGTCTCTTCTTGTCTGTTTATATAAACGTGTTGTTATTTTGATAGTTATATGTGTATATTAAAAATACTCGTTTGGGCATATTGGGGAGCAGTGGCATAGTTGTCGTAGTTGATTATTCCTTTCGCCTTCCTGTGTCTTTTTACTTCTTTTCCGTTCGGAAAGTTTCCAACATGCCAAACTTTAATCATAAAAATAAAGTTTCTTGATTATTCATTGTGACAGTCGGAAAAAAAATGTATATTTGCAAATAGAAATATTGTGGACGCACATGCCGTACGGCTTTACGTCACTACATTGATATATATTGTAACTACAAAACCCTAATGGAGAATATAAGAAACTTTTGCATCATAGCACACATCGACCACGGCAAGTCTACACTTGCCGACAGGCTTTTGGAATATACCAATACCATCAAGATCGTTGAGGGACAGATGCTCGACAATATGGATCTTGAGAAGGAGCGAGGTATCACCATCAAGAGCCATGCCATTCAGATGGAATATAACCACGAAGGTAAGGACTATATACTGAATCTCATTGACACTCCGGGACACGTAGACTTTTCTTATGAGGTGTCGCGAAGCATTGCGGCATGCGAGGGAGCGCTACTCGTGGTAGATGCCACACAGGGAGTTCAGGCGCAGACTATCAGTAACTTGTATATGGCTATCGATCACGACCTCGAGATAATCCCGGTAATCAATAAGATTGACATGCCTTCGGCTATGCCGGAAGAGGTGGAAGACGAGATAATTGAACTTATCGGATGCGACAGGAAAGACATTCTCAGAGCTTCCGGAAAAACCGGAGAGGGAGTGGAGGATGTACTGAAGGCTGTAATAGAGCGCGTTCCACATCCCACAGGAGAGCCGGAGAAGCCCCTGCAGGCACTCATCTTCGACTCTGTATTCAATCCTTTCCGTGGCATTATTGCATACTTCAAGATAGAGAATGGAAAGATCAGCAAAGGCGACAAAGTGAAGTTCTATAACACAGGAATGGAATATACAGCCGACGAGGTAGGAGTGCTCAAGATGGATATGATTCCACGCAAGCAACTCTCTACAGGAGAGGTGGGATATATAATAAGCGGTATAAAAGACCCGACAGAGGTGAAGGTCGGTGATACCATAACCCATGTGGCGCGTCCGTGCGCCAAGGCCATAGATGGATTCCAGGAAGTGAAGCCGATGGTGTTTGCCGGTGTTTATCCTATCGACCCCTCAGAGTATGAGAACCTGCGCACGTCGCTTGAGAAACTGCAGCTCAACGATGCCTCATTGACCTTCCAACCAGAATCGTCGGTGGCCCTCGGATTCGGATTCAGATGTGGGTTCCTCGGACTGCTTCATATGGAGATTGTTCAGGAGCGGCTTGACAGAGAATTCAATATGGACGTGATTACTACCGTGCCAAACGTTTCATATATGGTATACGACAAGCACGGTGAATCAAAAGAAGTGCATAATCCATCGGGACTGCCCGATGCCACGATGATAGACCACATTGAGGAGCCTTATATCAAGGCGTCGATAATCACCGATACCAACTATATCGGTCCTATAATGAAACTCTGTCTCGACAAGCGAGGCGAATTGCTCAAGCAGGAGTATATCAGTGGAAATCGTGTGGACCTTCACTTCATGTTGCCATTGGGAGAGATTGTAATTGATTTCTACGACAAGCTGAAGAGCATCTCTAAAGGCTATGCCTCGTTCGACTACCATGTGGATTGCTACCGCCTGTCTAAGCTTGCTAAGCTCGATATCCTGCTCAACGGAGAACCGGTGGATGCATTGTCGACTCTCACCCATCAGGACAACGCAGTGGCTTTCGGCAGAAGGATATGCGAGAAACTCAAGGAACTGATACCTCGGCAGCAGTTTGATATTGCTATACAGGCTGCCATAGGAGCAAAGATCGTGGCGCGCGAGACAATCAAGTGCGTGCGTAAGGACGTAACGGCAAAATGCTATGGTGGAGACGTGAGCCGTAAACGCAAACTGCTCGAGAAACAGAAAAAGGGAAAGAAGCGCATGAAGCAGATCGGCAATGTGGAAGTGCCTCAAAAGGCATTCCTGGCTGTACTGAAACTCGACTGACGCCATGGATTCCTGGACTGGATGTGGAAAACCTGCAATGAAATAAATATATAAACAAAATTAACAGGAGGGGAAGTCATCATGAAAGAACCAACCTTGACAAAGAGAGACATTGCCAGGGAACTGGCAAGAAGATACAGCACAATGGCACACGATGAGCTTGACATTTTGGAGAGTATTCTCGTGCCCATGAAGTTTGCACGTGGCGAAAAGGTGGTGGAATCTGGAGATGTGAGTGACGCCATCTATTATGTGGAGCGTGGCATGGTTCGCGAATTTTATTTCAAGAACAACAAGAGCGTGACTGAATATCTTGCTGCCGATGGCACTATAGTTATGAGTATCGAAAGCCTTTTCAGAGAGGAACCGTCAAAACTTGTCATCGAGGCCCTTGAGCCTACTATCGTATATGCACTGCCCAAGAAAAGGCTCGAGGAGGTGGCGCTTCATAACGTGAACATACAGATTCTCTACAGGAAGATTCTGGAGGAGAGTCTCATAATATCGCAGCGCAGAGCAGACCTGTTGCGCTTTGAGAGTGCGAAGGACAGATATCTGAAACTTTGCAAACTTAATCCTAAGGTCATAATGAAAGCACCGCTTGTATATGTGGCAAGCTATTTGCAGATGACGCCGGAAACGTTGAGTCGTGTGCGCTCTGCTGTGGCGATGGAATGATAATTGTGATTTTAAAGAATAGTGTGAATGCGGATGCTAAGCCTGGTGTCAGGTTGGTATCCGCATTATTTAGTTATGGGAAAAGCCTACGACGCAGTATTAAAATACTACATTGAACGGCCTGATGACCGATTGGGACCGTTAAAAGGTATCAGCTCTCCCTCAGAAAGTCTAGAGCTTCGAAGACAAGTTCTTTAGAAGCCGTTTGGTTTATCCTCACTTCACCCACATCGGAGAGTAGCGTGAAGTTTATCATGTCGCCTGTGTTCTTCTTGTCGTGGAGCATCAGCGAGAATAGTTTGTCGTAGTCTTTGCATGAGAATTCGGGGCGTCCGTAGTTATCGAGTACAAACCTTGTCGTCTGTCTCATCTTCGTCGTAGGGAAGTTCAGCAGAGCGCAGCTAAGAAATAATTCCCCCACAAGTCCATAAGCTATGGCATAACCATGCAGTAGAGTCTTGCCTTTCTGCATAGCCAATGATTCCAAGGCGTGACCAATGGTGTGCCCCAGATTCAATGCCTTGCGGATGCCATTTTCGTGAGGGTCTTCAGTTACTATGCGCCTTTTCAGTTCTATACTGTCGGCTATCATCAACGAGAGTTCCTTCAGGTCGAGTTTGTCAAAATCGAAAAGCAAGTGTCTCGCCCAGATTTTGTCGTCGCTTATCAAGCTGTGTTTCAGCATTTCGGCATATCCCGACAGAATGTTCTGATGGTCGAGAGTCTTAAGAAATATCGTATCAATGAAAACAGTATTCGCATCCTTGAACACGCCAATCTCGTTTTTCAGTCCGTTGAAGTTTATTCCTGTCTTTCCTCCTACAGAGGCGTCAACCATTGCCAGCAGGGTGGTGGGGACATTGATGAAGTCGATGCCCCTCTTGAAACATGACGCAGCAAAGCCTCCCAGATCGGTTACCATGCCTCCGCCAACATTCACCATACACGAATGTCGTGTGCAGCCGTTGTCGCTAAGTTCCCTCCACACGTGTACGGCTGATTCGAGAGACTTGTTCGTGTCAGAGGCATCTATTGTGATGTGGTAGGCGTTGCGTGTTGCTTCGCAGCTGTTGATGATTGGCAGACAATGGAGGCGGGTGTCTTTGTCGGTAAATGTGAACACCTTGTCGTAGTTTCCTGAAACAAGAGCCTTTGTCAATTCATCAGCAATTTTGTGGGTTATAATGACCTGTTGCATTGTGATTTCTTTTATTGCCGTATTGAGAATATGTATGTTTGTACGTGCCGTTGGAATATGGTGGCACTCATTGCACTGAAAGTTCAGTAAATAATTGCAAAAATATGAAAATCTGTCGAGAAAATGAAAAAATCTTTGTTATTTTGCCAAGCTTTGGGTTAAACATTTGCTTGCTTTGTGCGTCTATAACTAAATTTGAGTCAACACATGACATTTGTTTGGCCCTATGCCGCATATGAATGAAGTGTTGTATATCAGTTACACAGAGTTCTTCATTAATAAGTAATATACAATATTAAATATGAAAAGATTCAAGATGTTACTCCTTGCCATTTTTAGCGTAACGATGGTTATGGCACAGGAGATGAAAGTGGCGGGTACTCTTGTAGACCGTGACACTAAGGAAGGAGTGCTGATGGCTACAGTACAGTTACTGAAGAGCGACAGCACATTCGTAAAAGGAGTTCTCACTGATGACGCCGGCAATTTCAGCCTTTCCATTGAAGGTCCCGGCAAATACATACTGCGCTTCTCGAGTGTGGGCTACAATACTATAAGCAAATCTTTTGCTGTCAGTCAGACCCAACCAGAAGTCGACATGGGGAAAATCAGTTTTGGAGCTGACGCTGTGATGCTGAAAGGAGCCACAATCCTCGGACAGGCAGCCAAGGTGACGCTTAAGGAAGACACCTTCGTGTATAACGCTTCGGCATATCGCACACCTGAAGGCTCTGTAGTGGAAGAGCTTGTGAGAAAACTCCCTGGCGCACAGGTCGATGACGATGGAAAAATCACCATAAACGGAAAGGAAGTGAAGAAGATCCTTTTCGACGGAAAGGAGTTCATGAGTGGAGATACCAAGACCGCCATGAAAAACATACCAACGTCTATTATCGAGAAAGTAAAGGCATATGAAGAGAAGAGCGATCTCGCCAAAGTGACAGGCATCGATGACGGAGAGGAAGAGACTGTGCTTGACTTTGGAATAAAGAAAGGCATGAACAAGGGAGTGTTTGGTAATGCAGATCTATCTATTGGCAACCACGGCAGGTATGCCGAGAGACTGATGGGGGCTGGATTCCAGGAGAAGGTACGTATAATGGGATTCGGCAACGCCAACAATGTAAATGATGCCGGATTCCCGGGAGGTGGAGGCAGATGGAGAGCACCGATGCAAGGGTTAAACTCCAAGAAAATGGTTGCTTTCAACATGAATTATGAGGATAAAGGCAAACTGAAACTCGATGCCGGTGGCAGATGGAATCACTCAAACGGAGACCTGCAGCAGACACAGGCGGTGGAGAACTTCGTGAACAAGAGTGGTGCGTTCTCAAACAGCAATACTGCAAACCTCACGCGTGTCAATGGTTATGATGCGAGAGTCAAGATGGAATGGACACCAGACTCCATGACTAACATCATGTTCAGACCAACATTCTCATATTCCACTAATGACGCACAGACCAATGGAGTTTCGGCAACATTTCAGGACAACCCATATTCGTATGGAGACGATCCGCTGGCATCGCTCGACAGTATGGCTGAGCATGGAGTAATAGTGAACAGCAGACAGAACCGCAGCGTCTCATACACAGAGTCGAAAAAGGCGGGGGCAATGCTTCAGCTCAACAGAAAACTCGGCACCAAAGGACGCAACATCACACTTAGAGGTGACATGAGTTATGCCGATGGCAAGAGCAACAATCTATCATTGTCGAATGTTCATCTGTATCAGATAAAAGACATTTATGGAGCAGACTCCACATACCAGACTAACAGGTATAACGTCACTCCGACCAAGAACTTGCAGACGGAGCTGCAGTTCACTTACAGCGAACCGCTATGGCGAGGAGTATTTTTACAGCTCAGCTATAAGTTCACATACAATTTCAGAAAGAGCGACAGAACGACATACGATTTCAGTAGAGTGGACCAAGACTTTTTCGGCAACGTTATGTCGTCATATCGCAACTGGACAGACTATCTATCGCTCCTGAGCGGAAATCTAGGTGACTATTACGACAAGGAGCAGAGTCGTTATTCTGAATACAAGAATTACATACACGAAATGCAGTTGGGCGTGAAGGTGATGAAAAAGAAATACAACCTCAATGCCGGTGTAATGGTGCAACCACAGACATCAAAGTTCATTCAGGAGTATAGAGGCGTGAGCACCGACACTGTGAGAAATGTGGTCAACGTGTCGCCTACTTTCGAGTTCAAATATAAGTTCTCAAAGACTAGCACCCTCAAGATAAATTATCGAGGCACCACGGCGCAGCCGGAGATGGCAGACCTGCTCGACATAACAGATGACAGTGACCCACTGAACATTAAAAAGGGTAATCCAGGTCTGAAACCTTCGTTCACCAACAACTTCAGACTCTTCTACAACACCTACATACCTGGTCATCAGACTGCGGTGATGACATTCGTGAACTGGAGCAATACGAGAAATGCCGTGAGCAATGCCGTGACATACGACGAAACAACAGGTGGAAGGACAACGCGGCCGGAGAACATCAACGGCAACTGGAACACAATGGCTGCCCTGATGCTCAACACTTCGATAGATACTGTGGGAGTGTGGAACGTGAACACGTTTACTACGTTCAACTACAACAACTATGTGGGTTATCTCTATAGTCAAGACACACATGTCACGCAGAAGAACACCACGAGGACCACAAGTCTGTCAGAGAAACTTTCTTTCGGCTACAGAAAAGACTGGCTCGACGTAAGCCTCGATGGTTCGCTCAACTATATGCGCACCCGCAACCTGTTGCAGCAGGGCAGCAATCTTGACACATGGCAGTTCTCGTATGGAGCAAACCTCAATGTCTATCTGCCCTGGAACATGAGCATCACTACAGACCTGCACGAGAACTCCAGAAGAGGATACGATGCCGGAGCAAATACCAATGAACTGGTGTGGAACGCACAGGTAAGCCAAAGCTTCCTGAAGGGTAATGCACTGAGCGTGTCAATACAATTCTACGACATTCTGCAGAACATGAGCAACTTCTCAAGAACGGTGAACGCCATGCAACGTAGCGACACTTACTACAACAATATCAGTAGCTACGCCATGATACACGTTGTATACCGCTTCAACCTCTTCGGAGGCAGAGATGCCTTCAACAAGGATGGAAGGCCTAAGCACCCATCCGACATACCTCGTGGCGGATTTGGCGGACGGCCAGGAATGCCCCCATATGGAGGTTTCGGAGGAGGAAGACCACCTCATATGTTCTGATTGTATACAATCAGTAGTAATGAATTTATTGGACATTAAAATTGACGAACAGAAACAAAGATAATACAATATGGAATATATGTCACAGGAAGGCTTTGACAAAATAGCCTCTGAGTTGCAGCATCTCGAACGTGTAGAACTTCCTAGAGTGAGAGATGCCATTTCTGAAGCCCGCGACAAGGGCGATTTGAGTGAGAATTTTGAATATCATGCCGCAAAGCGAGAGCAGGGAAGGGTGTTGGGCAGAATCCGTTTCCTGCAGCGGGTGCTGGAGAATGCGAGGGTGATAGACAAAGCGTTGCTGAAGAGCGACTGTGTGGGGCTGCTCAGCGAAGTGGAAATCACTAATCTTGCCAACTCGCACACGATGAAATACACCATTGTCAGTCCACACGAAGCCGACATGAAGACAGGCAAGATATCCATAAAATCTCCAATTGCACAGGCTATGCTCAACAAAAAGGCAGGTGAAGAAGTGGAGGTGAGAGTGCCTGCAGGAATGATAAGGTTGAGAATAGAGAGTGTGAAACTATAACATTAGTTTTATATCGTATCAAAAAAACAATGCGGTTGTCCCAGTCTGACAAAAGACGAGGATAATCGCATTGTTCATATATTTGTGACAAAATCGTTAGGTTTACATTGTCATCCCTAAAAGTTATTGCAACATAAGGGAACAAAAGGAAAAACTAAGCGTATGAGTGTAGTCCGGCAAGGAAATAATTTACCCCAAAGTACGTCATCAGTACGCAGAGGAAAGCCAACAGCATATAGATATGGATGTGGAGAGGTTTATGCAGCCATTTCAAGTCGCTGTGGAGAGGAGCTGAGTAGATGAGCATCGTTATGAGAGCCCATGTCTCTTTGGAGTCCCAGCTCCAGTAGCGGCCCCAACTGACGTTTGCCCATACGGCTCCTATGAAGATGCCCACGGCAAGGAGACTGACGGCGGGGTAGAGGAGGAAACCGGATGTGGCGGCAAGCTGATCCTCCTTGGCAAGGTCGCCGCGGCGGTGGGCCCAGATGCCTTCGGCGGCAATGAGTGCCATAAGACCGAAGAGGGCATAGGAGAACATTATAACCATCACGTGGACGGAGAGCAGGGGCGATTGTAGCACAGGCATGAGTTGTGTGATTTGCGGATTGCCGTCGGTTATCATTGCCACGAGCAGGGCGAACGACGAGAGTAGCGGACCGAAGTTCTTCACTGGCATGAAACGTTTGCCCATGAATCGTGTGAGCAGGAGCGTTGCCCAAGCCATAAACTGCATCGTCTCGAAGCCGTTTGACATCGGCAGATGGCCAGAAACCATCCAGCGCAGCAGGAGCAGCAGTGAGGTGTGGAGAAACATTATGACGGTGAGCCATAGGGTTACCTTCGAGGCAATCTTTCTTTTCTTCTGATTCAACGCTATGGTAGACGCCACGCTGAGCAGCAGCGAGAGGGAGAGATAGAGCATCGTGGGCAGGCGAAGGGTGTTCAATCTGTTATAGAACACTTCGGCGTAAATCAAGAATTTAGAGGGAATCACGTCTTTTGCCTTCACGTGCTGATAACTGTAAATCTTCTTCACTATCTCGCTTGCACGAGAGTTATCGCCCGTGATGATGCTCTCGGCAAGATAGTCCATCGATTTGCGCACAAAGGTGCGTTCCTTCTCGTCCAGATTTATGTTGCCCAGGGACTGTCCGGGTGCAAACCATTTGTATTTGCCGTCAGCCTGGCGGTAGGGGAAAAGCTTCAGCATCTCGCCGCCGTAGAGCATGCGAACGATATTGAACTTCTCATCGGCATCGCGCAAACTTTTCTGCATCTTCGTGTCGCCTTTCCTCATTGCCTCCTTCAGTGGTTTCTCCAGCTTGTATTCGTTGTATTCATCCCAGAAATCATTGAACGAAGCCCATTTGTCGTTCAGTCCGAGCAGCTCCTGCGCTTTTTTGTCCTTGATTTCTATCATCTTTACCGTTTCCCAGTAGGGTACGTCGAACACCCATCCGCAGAACACCTCCGTAGCGGAGAGTCCGTCCCACGAGGGCTTTCCGCAGAGTTTGGTGACGAAGTCCACGGCAACTGTGTTTATCGGCGTGATGCGGCTGTTGTAGAGCACGCAGACTCTTCCGAATCCATCAGCCACATGGCTGTTGATGTTTATCCTCTCCTGCGCCTGTGAGTTTAGGGAGAAAAGGGGCGAGAGAGCCATGACGACAGCCACGGCTGCCACCTTGAGGGCATTGCCGGCAGTGGCTTTTCTGTAGAGCTGCCGCATTCTCGTGCCTTTGCCCAAGAGTATGGCAATGAGCGAGATGAGGAGCATGGCGTAGCCCAGATATGTGACGGCGATGCCCCATGGGTCGTGGTAGACACCGAGGATAGAACCCTGCATATCGCTGTCGTAGCCCGACTGCATGAAGCGGAAGCCGTGGTAGTAGCCGATCTTGTTCATTGAGATTTCGAGTAGTTCATCGCTTGTCGTAATCTCCGTAACGTAGTCCATAGCAGCGTCCGTGCCGGGGTAGCAGTCCATGCGGAACGTTTTCAGAGCCACCTTGAAGCCAAGGTCTACAGACTTTCCCTCGGCGGTCTTCATTACGTTTGTTGCCTCGCCGAGACGGAGGTGTATGGTGCCGCTCTGGGCAGTGGTCCACGAGAGGAGGGCGCTGAGGAGGATTACGAGGAAGGAGGCATGGATAAGGAACACATTTATCCGCCTGTATAGTTTTCTTTTAAGGATGTAAGCCGTGGCAACGACTGTAAACACAGTCCAGAGTGCAAGAAACCACACAGAACCGTAGATGTTCTGATCCGGCTACGGAATAGATGTAGGCGTTGGTCTTCTTGTCGTAGACTACTAGCAGGTAGCCGTTGCCGTCCTGGTCAGCGCGGTAGGCAGTCTGACGCTTGCCGTGACCATAGTTCGGATGGCAGTAGAGGCAGCCGCGGCGCACATATACAGGACCGAGTCCGGCGAAAGCGTCGTTTGAAGTGTTGTAGTCTTTCTCGAAGAGGGACTCACCAATCTGGAAGTTCAATGAGAGACCAGCATCATCAACAGCCTGAGTAGCCTGACGATAGGCATATGCAGACTGAATGCTTGTCGTACCGAGTTTTCCTCCGGCATAGTACCATTCATTAGGAGTGCCATACTCTGCCTCAGGCAGATGGACATCGAGATTGTCGTCATCGGTGCAGGCTGTTAATGCCAATGCCGATAACAACGCAGGAACTAAATAGATGTGTTTCATAATGTTGCTTGTTGTTAAACGTAAAATGTTGGTGGCTGCTTTTGGGGCAGACACCAACGGTTATTTAAATTTTTAATGTTCTTTTGGATGTTTAGCCTGTGGACGATTAGTCGAGCAGCTTGTCGAGAGCGTTCAACGATTCCTCCAGTCCGTCGAGAGCTTCCATTGCATCCTTAGCACTCTGGTCTGTGTAGTAGAGAACGAATGGCTTCTTCATGCTGCTGATCTTTGAGAGAGCATTCTCAAGGTTAGTCATAACGTTCTGTGCGGCAGCCTTGGTCTTGTCGTTCTTCAGACAGATGCCGATGAGAGACTTTGCCTCAGGAGTTGTTCCGTCAACTGTGCAACCGCCATAGAGGGCGTGCTTTACAGACATGATGTTGTCGTAGAAGTCCTGGATAGAGTTATGGGCATGAGGAGACTCGATGTAGTTGACGTCCTCACCTGTGGCAGGAGCACCGATCTTAGAGTCGCATACCTCACCGATGATGTCGTTAGCACCGGCGATTATTTCCTTGGATGCAAGTACAACGGTAGAGTAGGTGGAACCTGCGTTGCCTGCATTCTTGAAGTTCTCGCCATAGTTGATGGAAGATGCGAATTCAACTTCGTCGAGGAGAGCCTGCTCATCGGCAGAAACCTTGCCACCCCATGCTGAAACAAGCTTCAAGGAGCTGAGGTAGAGATCCTGTGCTGCTGTCTTTGCGAAGTAAATCTCGTTTGCAGTCATGTCAGCGAAGTGGCGTGGCTGACCCTCGCGGAAGATAAGATACTCAACGGCGTGGAAACCTGTAAGGTTCTGACCTGTAGCGATAGCCTCGTTGATGGTGTTTGTTTCGTTCTCAAATTCCTCCTCGCCAAGTTTTGCGTTCTTATAGAGACTCATGTATTTGTCAAACTGAGTGCGGTCGAATGGCCATGTGTCTGTGTGAGGGTCGATAGCATAGTCGCCGGCAGCTCCGAAGAGGAAAGCCTCAGAGAACTCCCACCATTTACGTGATTGCTTCCATGTCTCGCAAGCCTTTGCAACACCGGCATCGTCAGACATAGCGTTGAGGTCAGCAACGAGCTGCTTGTTATAGTCGGCAAGGTTGCGGTATGTTTCAACAACCGTATTGTCAACATAGTCTACGTTGACTTCCTTCAGCTCGCTGGAGCTGAATGTTACGTCCTGTTCGTCGTTGTCATCATCGCTACAGCTTGTGAAGCCCATTGTGAAAGCCAATGCAGCTGCAAACATCATTGAATACTTGAAGATTTTGTTCATTTTCTTGATTTTTAGTTTATTATTAAGTTTTCTTCTTTATGTGAGTAATGGTAAATTAATGTCTTGTCTAAATCAGAAACTTGAATTAATATTACATTCCAAACTTTAAATTATTTCAGGAACCATCCAGCGTAGGTTATTCCCAATGAAACACTTGGCTCGTTGTTGTAGCCGTGGCTGAGGAAACGGTTGCTGTATTCTCCCTTGATTGTAACCTGTCTGATAGGAGAGTAGTTCACGCCGACAGCCATTCTCTTGACACGGTCGTATTTGTAAGCCACTTTCTGTCTGCCGGCGGCATAGGTGTTGTAGTCTTCGTAGCGGCCGAAGAGATAAAGCTTCTGCTTGTCGCTCAGACTGCTTATCTGCGAGAATATGTTGTAGCCAGCCTCAAGACCTACAGAGTAGGCGTTGCTTGCGATAGGAGAGTGCTTTGAAGGCGAACCGTCCTGCTGGGTGTGCTTGGGGTAAGCGTTCATGAAGGTGGTCATTTTCTGTGCATCAGCAAGATGAGAATATGTGGCATTACCACGTACTATCCAGTTCCAGCGCTTCATCTCCAGTCCGAAACTTCCGATTGCCAAGGCTCCGTGTATCTTGTCGTAAGAGGCACTTGCCTTGCGCTCCGTGTTCTTGAAAGTATAGCCATAGTATCCGCTCAGACTAAGACGGACGCCAGGGATGGAATAGTTGTCGATACGTGCCGCACCGGCATATACATTTCCCAACTTATACTCGTATGGACTTGTTGCGCCATAATGCACGTAGCAGTTGTGGCCGAAGCGCTCTGCATCGAGACCGGAAGTGAAGATAGCCTCGTAGCGCCAGTCGCTGATGCGTCCCCAAAGAGAGATGCCGACCTGGTGCCATGTGTTAGGCAACATCTTTGCCTCGCCTTCAGAACGGTAGACGGAGAAGAAGTCGTTAGGCATGTGGTAGGCGTTTATTTCTCCGACAGGGATGATAATCTCACCAGCCTTGATGTTGAACTTACCTCCCCAGAAAGCCTTGTTAATCCAAAACTGCTCCAGGGCAACCTCGCCGCCGCGCTCAGTCTCAGCCTCGTATTCGCCACTCTCGTCAGCGTCTATCTCTACGGCATTTTCCGTGCCGCCATGCTCAAACTCTATCTCCGTACCCATGGGGTCCATCCATGGCCGAAGTCATAGCCGAGGTTGAGAGTGACGTGTGGCAGGTCGAAGCGTCCGTGGCTGTCGTCATTCTTGTATGTGGGAGGGTCGCGGTAGCGGTTGAAATGCTGACTGTAGAAATTCCTGCTCATCACGGCCTCGCCATATCCACCGATACTGAATCGTGACAATGCTGAGGGCTTCTCTGTCTTTGGTACTGTACATTCGGTTTTGTCCGACTTCTTTTCTTTGCAACATTCATCTTGCGCAATGGCATTCGTTGCGAAACTGCATGAAAGTAGTCCTAAAAGGAGTATGTTCTTTGTCATTTTATATGATGTAAATAATTATACCTATTAATATGCCGACCGGGACGATTTGGTTTCTCTTAACGGCAAACTGATTTTACGTTTGCAAAAGTAAAGCGATTCTGAAAGTGTCACAATTCTCAAATTTTAGGAAATTTTTGTTACTATACATTAAAAGATGTGCTATTTTTCCAATGTAGATAATAATAATTGGGTATCAATGAAAAATTAGTGACATTATGAATTGTTAAAAAATTGATAAATGAGAATGTTTTGGCATATTGGTCTTTGTATGTTCAAAACTATTACGTAAATTTGGCAACGAAATCTAATATCACTGTCCATATATGGGCGGTTAACCAATTTAAAATAAATATTATGAATTTACCATTTGCAGAATCTTGGAAAATCAAGATGGTAGAACCTATTCGTAGGAGTACTCGCGAAGAGCGCGAACAGTGGATAAAAGAAGCTCATTACAATGTGTTCCAGCTGAAAGCTGAGAATGTTTACATTGACCTGCTTACCGACTCTGGTACCGGAGCGATGAGCGACCGTCAGTGGGCTGGCGTGATGCTTGGCGATGAGAGTTATGCTGGAGCCACTTCTTTCTTCAAGCTGAAAGAGACAATACAGAGACTCACCGGTTTTGAGTATGTTATACCTACACACCAGGGTCGAGCTGCAGAGAATGTGCTTTTCTCATACCTGGTAAAGGAAGGTGATGTAGTGCCAGGTAATTCTCATTTTGATACAACCAAGGGACATATTGAGGGACGTAAGGCTGTGGCTCTTGACTGTACCGTTGATGATGCTAAAGACACTCAGCTCGAAGTGCCTTTCAAGGGAAACGTTGATCCTAAAAAACTCGAGGCGGCGTTGGAGAAATATGGTGACAAGGTGCCTTTCATCATTGTAACCATCACCAACAATACGGCGGGCGGACAGCCTGTATCAATGCAGAACCTGAGAGAGGTGAGAGCCGTTGCAGATAAATTCGGCAAACCTGTCATTTTCGACTCTGCTCGTTTTGCAGAAAATGCATATTTCATCAAGACACGTGAGAAGGGCTATGAGAACAAGACGATAAAGGAAATTACACGTGAGATGTTCGAACTTGCTGACGGTATGACTATGAGTGCAAAGAAGGACGGTATCGTGAATATGGGTGGTTTTATTGCTACACGTCGCCAGGATTGGTATGAGGGTGCAAAGGGATATTGCGTTCAGTTTGAAGGCTACCTTACATATGGAGGTATGAACGGACGCGACATGAATGCTCTTGCCATCGGTCTCGATGAGAATACAGAGTTCGACAACCTCCAGACCCGTATTCATCAAGTGGAATATCTCGCTTCTCTGCTCGACGAATATCATATTCCTTACCAGCGTCCTGCAGGAGGCCATGCTCTTTTCATTGATGCTCCAAAGGTGTTGACACACGTTCCAAAAGAGGAGTTCCCGGCACAGACTCTTACCATAGAGCTTTATCTCGAGGCAGGAATCCGTGGATGTGAGATCGGTTATCTGCTTGCTGACCGTGACCCTGTGACCAGAGAGAACCGTTTTGGTGGACTTGATCTCCTGCGCTTGGCTATTCCTCGCAGAGTATATACAGACAACCATATGGCAGTAATCGCTGCAGCGCTGAAGAATGTCTATGACAGAAGGGAGCAGATCACTCATGGTGTGCGTATAACATGGGAGGCTCCGCTGATGCGCCACTTCACAGTACAGCTGGAAAGAATAACTGATTGATGATTTTATTTCCCAAATAGGGAATATCATTTCCCACAGCCGGTCTTTTTAATGATCTTGTTGTCGACAGTCCGGTTGTGGTTAATAATTAGATTTAAGAGGGTGTTTCATTTTTTTATTTGATTCACCCTCTATTTCTTTATGCTGAAGTCTGATCAATTTACCCCAGCTTTTATATAAACACACCTGGTTTCGTGTGTAATCTAATTGTAAGCGTATCCTCGATGCTAATACCGTTTAGAGGTTATTTCAGTTGTATTCATAGACTGAAAAATAGACTTGCGATGTTTAAACCATAGACCTTGATTTTCCCCCATGGCGTGGGGAACAGTCCCCCCTAATGTGGGGTTTCATTCCCCACATTAGGGGGGAGATCAGGATGGGCTAAAGGGATGATACTTCTATGATACTTTAATGATACTTTTCTGTAAAACATTCAGAAAAGTAGCATTGGGTTAAGTCGTTTGCCTACAAGGTCTTAGGGTGTAATTGGAGGACAGAATGATACTATGATACTTTGTTTTGAGAAAAACAGTTTGTGAGATCTAAATATGTATTTCGTTAGATATTTGTTTTAGTCTGAATTATTATCTTATAAGGATAGGAACAAAAAAAGAGGACACATCAAAAATATGATGCGTCCTCAATGAATTATGTTACTGATAAATTATCAGAAACGATGTCTTTATTATTCACCCTTTTCCATCTTAGCCTTCAATGCAGCAAGAGCGTCGATGTCACCGAGAGTTGTAGATGCAGCAACGTTGTTGATTGTAGCTGTCTCTTCCTTCTTGGCTGTCTTCTTGCGTGGTGCCTTCTTTGGCTCTTCCTTCACATCCTCGAATGTGCGGCTGTGAGAAAGGATGATACGCTTTGTTTCCTTAACGAACTCGATAACCTTGAACTCGAGCTCCTCGCCCAACTGAGCCTGTGAGCCATCTTCCTTAACGAGGTGCTTTGGAGTAGCGAAACCTTCACCACCCTCGTTGAGAGTGATTACGGCACCCTTGTCCATCATTTCTGTGATCTTGCCCATGTGTACAGAACCTGGAGTGTAGATTGTCTCGTATGTGTCCCAAGGATTCTCCTCAAGCTGCTTGTGACCGAGGCTCAAACGACGGTTGTCCTTATCTATTTCGAGAACGACAACATCGATGTCTGCACCAACCTGTGTGAACTCTGATGGGTGCTTAACCTTCTTTGTCCAAGAGAGGTCAGAGATGTGGATAAGACCGTCAACGCCTTCCTCAAGCTCTACGAAGATACCGAAGTTAGTGAAGTTGCGAACCTTTGCAGTGTGCTTACTTCCAACAGGATACTTAACCTCGATTGTCTCCCATGGGTCTTCCTTAAGCTGCTTGATGCCGAGAGACATCTTGCGCTCCTCGCGGTCGAGAGTCAGGATAACTGCCTCTACCTCGTCGCCAACGTGGAGGAATTCCTGTGCTGAACGCAGGTGCTGGCTCCAGCTCATCTCTGAAACGTGGATAAGTCCCTCTACGCCAGGAGCAATCTCTACGAATGCACCGTAGTCAGCGATTACGACAACCTTGCCCTTAACGTGGTCGCCAACCTTCAGGTTTGCATCGAGTGCATCCCATGGGTGAGGAGTGAGCTGCTTCAGACCAAGAGCGATGCGCTTCTTCTCGTCATCGAAGTCGAGGATAACGACATTGATCTTCTCGTCGAGAGCAACAACCTCGTGTGGATCGCTTACGCGGCCCCAAGAGAGGTCTGTGATGTGGATGAGTCCGTCAACACCACCGAGGTCAACGAATACACCGTAAGAGGTGATGTTCTTGACTGTACCCTCGAGGATCTGACCCTTCTCAAGCTTGCTGATGATTTCTTTCTTCTGTGCCTCCAACTCAGCCTCGATGAGGGCCTTGTGAGAAACAACAACATTACGGAACTCCTGGTTGATCTTGACAACCTTGAACTCCATTGTCTTGCCTACGAATACATCGTAGTCACGTATAGGATGAACGTCAATCTGGCTTCCTGGCAAGAATGCCTCGATACCGAATACGTCAACGATCATACCGCCCTTAGTGCGGCACTTGATGTAACCCTGGATAACTTCCTCGTTGTCCAAAGCAGCGTTGACACGCTCCCAGCTCTTGCTGAGACGAGCCTTCTTGTGAGAAAGAAGCAGTTGACCCTTCTTGTCTTCCTGGTTCTCAACGTACACCTCTACTGTGTCGCCAACCTTCAAATCTGGATTGTAGCGGAATTCGCTTGCGGGGATGATACCGTCGCTCTTGTAACCAATGTTTACGATAACCTCTTTCTTGTCGATAGAGATTACAGTACCGTCAACAACCTGATGCTCGCTTACCTTGTTGAGTGTCTCGTCATAAGCTTTCTGCAAATCTTCTTTGCTGACATTTACATTACTTCCGTTCTCAAACTCGTCCCAGTTGAAGTCTGCCAACGGCTGTACGTTCTTAAAATCTGCCATAAAAATAAATAATGTTTGTTTTGTAATTAATAAAGTTAGACTTTATGTGAATTTATAAATCGCCTGCAAAGGTACTACTTTTTTATAAGTATTCCTTTCTCATATTTTATGATAAAGTGGATCGGATACGTAATTTATGTTTATTTAACCTTTTTCGACGGTGAAATCAGTATTTTGTCTGTCTTTTTATGCCCAAAACGATAAAAGTGATGCCGACGAGCATCAACAATAGGCTCGCAGTCAAGGGAATGTTGCTGCTTGTGTGCGTCACGAATGATGTCAGAAGCATGAGCGTTGATATTATTAATGACATTGTACCCATCAGTGAGAAGTTGAATCTGTTCTTGATATTGTCTATGATTTTCATTTTCACATAATTATATATTGTGCGCTGAAATGGTTTCTTTTCTTTCCTCATTGCAAAGTTATATAAACTTATTGGTCCGTGCCAATTTTATCGTTTTTTTTGTTGTGTGGTATTAGTATGGGAATATAAATGGTAATATTATTACCATTGCAATTCCAATGACTAATTGCAGCGGCAGTCCAACTTTCAGGTAGTCGCTGAATGTGTATCTTCCAGCCTGCATGACAAGGGCGTTTGGCGGTGTGGAGAAAGGGGATGCGAAACACATGCTTGCACCTAAGGTTACGGCAAAGAGAAATGCGTAAGGTGTGATGTTCAGTCCTGCAGCGCTTTGCATGGCTATGGGGGCCATGAGAACAGCTGTAGCGGTGTTGCTCAGAAATAGGCTGAGGACAGATGTCGTCAGATAAATACCTGCAAGGAGTACGGTGGGGCCGGCTGATCCAAGTGAGTTTACCAACGTGTTGGACAGGAGTGTTGAAGCTCCCGTCTTTTCCAATGCTATTGATACGGGCATCATGGCTGCTATTAGTACTACGCTTTCCCAGTTGATAGTCTTGTAGGCGTCTTCTATGCTTCTGAAGCATCCGCACAATATCATGGCTACGGATGCGAGCAGTACGGCGGTGACAGGGGCAATGGGGATGAAGTCTGTTGCCATTGCTATTACCATACAGAGCATGATGAGTGCGGCAATGTGTGACTTGTGTGTCAATGCCACGCGGGATGCGGCTTCGAGAGGCTGGCCCAATATTACCCAACCTTCCTCGTATTGTCCGAGTTTCTCAATGTTTGTCCATGTGCCCTGGATGAGGAGAATGTCGCCAGACTTCAGTTCCTGGTCGGCCAGATTGTCGGTTATGTATTCTCCGCGTCTACGGATTGCAACGATGTTGGTGTCGTATTTCTCTCTGAAGGCGGTGTTACGTATCTTTCTGCCTAATAGTCGGGCCGATGGCAGCATGACGAGTTCTGCTATTCCGATGTCGTAGAAGTCGAGACGTTTGTCCGTTGTCTTCATTACGGACAAATTGAAATCTTCTACGAACCTTTTCACCATCGAAGAGTCGCCTGAAACGAACAATACATCTTTGCTATTGAACACGGTGTCAGCGTTTACCGTATTCTGATTGATGTTTTTGATGAACTTGTTGTTGATGCTGCTTTCCTGCCTTCTCTCCAATATGGTGAGTCCGTATACGTTGTTCAGGTCAAGTTTTGACATGGTCATTCCCGCGAGCTTTGAATCTTGTGGTATATAAAGAATCTGCAGCTGTTCTGTCAGTTTGTATTCATCCACCAGCTGTGTCAGGCTTTTCTGTTTCTTTCCGTTATCTTCTGATGATGTGTCTTTTTTCGACAGAAACCATTTGCATAGTGGAATCAATGTGATGGTGCCGACGGTGAGGCAGACAATGCCCACCGGCAGGAAGGAGAAGAATGAAAGTCCTTTTTCGCCGGCTTCTGTCAAGGCTTCCTGTATTACAAGGTTGGGTGGCGTACCTATAAGCGTAAGCATTCCGCCCATGCTGCTGGCGAAGGCAAGGGGCATGAGAAGTTTCTTTGCACTGACCCTTGCCCTCGAAGCTATACTTACTACGATGGGTAGCATGAGGGCTACGGTGCCGGTATTGCTTACGAAAGCGCCGATGACAGCCGTTACAAGCATCACTACTATTAGTATAACGGTGTCGTTGGTACCTACCGTCTTGAGAATCTTACCACTTATCGTCTTTGCCAACCCTGTCTGCAGGATGGCTCCACCGACGATGAAAAGACCTATCATCATTATGGTTACAGGATTGGAGAAGCCGGATAGGGCTTCTGCAGGAGTCAATACGTTGGTAAGGATAAGCGACAGCAGAGTGCATAATGCTACAATGTCTGAACGGATTTTTCCGATGACGAAAAAAATAGCGGAAACAGCTAATATTACAATTGGCGTGATCATAGATGAATATAGTTGTTTAGGATTTACCTACAAAATTAATTGAAAAATTCAATAAATATCCATTGAAACAGAGTTCCTACAAACTATTTGATTAATTTTGCAGATTATTAAGAAAATGATTTGTTTTTTGTATGTAAGAAAACGGTTGTTTTTTCGTTTGTAAGAATAATCACATGGTTAAAATGAAATTGAAACTCAACGATTCAAAAACTTGTTTCTGGATATTGGCATTGGCAGGATGTCTGTCGCTCGTGATCTTTTTGGGAATGGGTCTCTTTAATACTAAAGGAGAGCCTCGTGAGGCAATTGTGGCACTTTCGATGTTGCAGTCTGGCGACTGGATATGTCCGATAAACAATGGTGTAGACATTGCTTACAAACCGCCGTTCTTCCATTGGTGTGTGGCGTTGTGCTCGCTTGTGGCTGGCTATGTTTCGGAATTCTCATCACGATTGCCGTCGGCTTTGGCCACAATATTGATGGTGCTCGTGGTGTATAAGTTTATGATCCGCAACAAGGTAAGTGTGGAATTGAGTCTGCTCACGGGACTAGTGACGTTTACAACCTTTGAGGTGCATCGTGCTGGTATGGCATGCCGTGTAGACATGTTGTTGTCTGCTATGATAGTAATAGCCATTTACTTTTTCCATGGATGGTATAAATCTAGAAATGCAGTATTGCTTCTGTTTGTCGTGTTGTCCATGAGTGCTGCTGCATTGACAAAGGGACCTGTCGGTATTTTGTTGCCGTGTGGAGTTATGGGACTTTTTATGCTTGTGAGAGGTGAAAATTTCTTCAAGACGTTTTTCTTGTGTCTGTCTGTAGCTTTAGCGTCTTGCGTATTGCCTTTTATATGGTATTATCTTGCCTACCAGGAGCGTGGCGACGCATTTTTGTATCTTGTGTATGAGGAGAATGTCTTGCGTTTCACTGGCAAGATGGTGTATTCTTCGCATGAGGCGCCGGCAATATATAATGTCGTTTCCGTGATAACAGGACTGTTGCCTTATACATTGCTGTTTGTGGTATTCCTGTTTACAATGAAACTTTCGCTGCCCAAAAGCTCGGCAGGAGTCAAATCGTGGTTTGTGAGTTTGCCACACCGTTTAGGCAGAATGTCAGACCAAGATCTGCTGTCGTTTTTGAGCATTGTCGTGATATTCGTATTCTTTTGCATTCCTAAAAGCAAGCGTAGCGTATATCTGTTGCCAATATATCCGTTCATGGCTTATTATATAGCGAGATTCATACACTATATCTCGCAGAGAAACCGAAGGATTGTGGTAGGCTATGCGAAGGCGTTTGTCGGCATTGCCGTTTCATTGCCGCTGCTTGTGCTGCTTGTAAGGACAGGGATCCTGTCTGGAGTTTCTTTTAGTGGAAAACATGCAGCCGAGTATCTGGCTTATGTCCATAACTTCATGAATTTACCGTATCTGCAAATAGTGCTATTCCTGCTCTTTGCATTGGGTGTAGCGTATTTGTTCTTGTCTAATTGGAAAAAAATGTCCGTTGATGGATTGGGAGTTTCTGTAGCTGGAATTGTCGGCGTTGTATTTATGATGATTGATGGACTCATATTGCCTTCTGTGTATGACGTGAAGTCTGATTATCATATGGCCAGGGAAATGCAACAACTTGTGCCAGATGGGAAAATCTGGGACTATAGAAAGGATTTCAGAGTAGGCCAGAGAGGTAGGATGCATCAGTTCTCTGTGAATTTCTATCTTGGTGATCGTATTGTGCCTCTCGACCAGAACAGGCCAAACAAGGGATATATGATAATGGGAGATGATGACTATAAGGAATTTGTGGCTTCATTTCCAGATTATAAGTTGAAGAAAATCAAACGTTTCAATCACAAAAGTTGTGACGACAAGAGATTCCTCACTTTGTATTCTTTTATGAAAAAGTGATTTAGTATTAGATAATAAGTTTTATTGCTAACCTGTATGAATATGAAACTTGTAATTGTTGTACCATGTTATAATGAAGAAGAAGTTCTGAATGAAACGAAACAGCGATTGCTTGGCGTGTTAGACAAGCTGAAGTCTGATGGAGGCATTTCAGAAGGAATGGTGTTGTTTGTGGATGATGGGAGCAAAGACCGCACATGGCAGATGATAGAGGCTTTTGCCGGTGATTCTCCTATGGTTGGCGGGTTGAAACTATCAGGCAACCGTGGTCATCAGTATGCCTTGCATGCAGGTTTGAAATGGGCTTCAGAACATTCTGATGCTTCTGTTTCTATTGATGCCGACCTGCAGGACGATGTTAATGCCATTTATGAAATGGTGAATGAATATCATAAGGGGAATGACATAGTGTTTGGAGTCAGAAAGGAGCGCAAGACCGATACTTTCTTCAAGCGTACAACGGCTTTGGCTTTCTATAAGCTTATGAATGCACTCGGCGGCAAGGTGATATACAACCATGCTGACTTCAGGCTCATGAGCAGGAGAGCGATGCTGGCTATGATGAAATATCCGGAGAGTAATCTGTTCTTGAGGGGTATTGCAGCATCTGTCGGTTATCCTTCTACGTGTGTGTATTATAACAGGAGTGAGCGTTTTGCTGGAGAGTCTAAATATCCATTGAACAAGATGCTGGCTTTTGCCATTGAGGGAATTACTTCATTTTCAGTGAAACCATTGAGGTTGATTTCATATTTGGGTATAATATTCATTCTTGTAGCCATAGGTGTCATCATATATGCATTGTATGAACATTTTACGGGTAATACCATAGAGGGTTGGACTTCATTGCTCGTGAGCATGTGGTTCATTGGCGGTTCGATACTTCTGGCATGTGGCGTTACTGGTGAATATATTGGTAAAGTGTATCTTGAGGTGAAACAACGCCCGAAATATTTCGTTGAGAAGAAGGTCAACGTTTGACAATCTTCTTCTTTGTCTTGAACAAATCCCACCATGTCTTGAAATCCTTCTTCAGTATGATTCCAAGTCCTTGGGTGTTGAGTGATGATTTCGTGAAGTATCTGTCATTGGTCTGATTGTATACTTTAATGGCAACGCTCCCGTTGGGAGTAAGCAGATACTTAACGTCAAAATCACCGATGAACGACGACGTGGTGTTGGGGTTGTCTCTATACCCGAACTGTCCGTTTATCAGGAGCCTGTTGCTGAACAGGCTTCCTGAAAGCAGTCCTTCGTATTCTGCATTGTTGAAACCTTCGGTACCAGTACTTATGTTGGTGCCGAAGTTCCAGTTGTTGTTCTTTATCAGTGTGCCCAGGATATTGTTTACCTGTTGGCTTATCGTTCCGCTGAGCAGACTTTGCATAGCAAGACTTGTCTGGCTTTGCTGTGCATCTTCCTGTTTTGAGTTGTTTTTTGAGTCTGTGTAGAATCGTCCTATGGCAAGCAGATATACCACTTGCTGGTTCATTTCCTCCTCGCTGTTTATCAATGATCTCACCATTTGCTTGGCATCATTGTTTACTGTGGGCATGTCAAAGTCGAAGTCTACCTTTATGGTCTCTGGCGTTCCGCCGATATTCATGATGCAATCTACCTTTACGTTGTTGCTTGAAAAGCTGTTTCCGATGCGCAAATCAGCGAGTGAAACACCATTGACGGGGTATATGGCTTTGAGGTTCAGCTGAGAGTTGAACGGGTTGCCGCCGAAAACGATGTTGCTGCCTTGCTGGAAGCGGAAATCTTTCTTTATGATGTTCTGTATTGTGAGGTTGTAAGAACCATGGTCGATGACGTATGTGCCGTACATGTCAAAGCTGCCTTTGTTGAAATATGTGGCTTTAAGAGCACCGTTCCCGTTGAGGGATATCTTGTCGCCGGTAGCCTTGTCCATCAACACACGGAGGGTGAAGTCGGGGGTAGCGGCCACGTTGAAGTTGATGAACATGTCGGAAGCGTCGTTCAGATCCTTCTCATCTTCATCTTTCTTTGTTGCATGATAATAGTAGTCTTCTGTATTGTTCTCGACTTTTGGCGTTTCGTGACTGACCCATCTGAGAAAATTACTGTCGGTTATGGCGTCAGGACTAGCCGCATTGTATTCTATGAACGAACCTTTGTTTGGTGTCATGTCAATATCGAATACAATGCTGTGTGGGCGACCGGTGATATTGCAGTCGCCGGTGCCGTATACTGTGCCATAGAATGAGTTGTTGCCGTAGTCGTTGAAGTCGTAACACAGAAATTCGTTGGCATGTATGCCGAGGTCGAATGTCAGCCTCGTCAGATGCTTGTGATGCAAGGCTCCAGTGACCGTTGCCACATTGCCGTGTCGGTCTGTTACGGTGTCACCCTTGAATATGATTTCGTCGGGTACCATTCTTATCGTGTCGTTCTTCAGTCTGTATACAGTGTTGAGTGGACTGATGCCGATAGTGCCGTCGGCAACCAATAGTCCTTGGAGGTTTACCTCGCTCAAATCTCCGAATACCTGTGCAAAACCATTGGCATGTGCGTCGATTTTGTTCATGAAACTTCCGCAAAAGCTTTTCAAGAACTCAATGTTTGTATTATGGGCGGTTATGCCGAGATCTATATAATTCTTCTCTGGGGAGACATAGCCTTTGATGATTGTCTTGACATTGTTGTCATCATCCGCATGGGCGTCGATGTCTATCTGCTTGTCGTGCTTGTTCCATTTCACGTTGGCGAATAACTTGCCCATCCTTCCGTCCTGGAACTTGAAGTTATCGACAGTGAGGTCCACCCAGGCGTCTGGATCTTGCATGATTGACTTTAGATATGCAGTTCCCGAAGCCTGTCCGCCGAAGGTTACAGAATGGAAGTTGACTAAGTTCAGGATATAGTTCACGTCAACGTTTTGCAGATCTACTCTAAGAGAGTCGTCAGCACTGCTTGTCGCCTTTCCGTAAATTTTTATGAACTGTCTGTCACGCCCTATGGCAAAGTGGTTTACCTGTATCTTGTCCTTGTTGTATATGATGCTCGAAGGAGATATGTGCCATATTGTGTCATTAAGAGACAGTGTGGAGGGCTTGATGTTTATATATGCCGATTTTTCATTATTTGCATCATTATAGAAGCTTGTTTCTGTTTCAATAGTGCCTCGTATGTTCAGCGGTGAGTTGTAGGCCATGTCGATATGACTGTTTAACTTATTGTCTATAGCGCTTGCCTTGACATTCAGAAGAATGCTCTTTCCCTTGTCTTCAATTTTCTTTATGTTGCATTCGGCAATCAGACTGTCGTTGACTGTCTTGACATTGAGCTTGGCGTTCTTGAAAGATTCTCCTGCGTAAGTGAATCCAGGCATTGTAACATCAGCGTTTATCTCTTTTTTCATGTCGTTGATGTTTGCTTTGATATGAATCGGCTCGTTCGATGTGTATGGTATGCCTAAGATAGCGTGGATCCATTTAGTATCGTATATGTTTGCTTTGAGAGAGAAATTGTTGTCTGCACAATACACTTTATTGCGTTCGATGCCAGGAGCCGTAGGCAGTTGCTTCTTGATGATGGAAAGCATACTCTGTCCGATTGTAGAGAATTGGTATTTGCCTCTGATTTCAATTTCACCGATATCAGACTTGATGTCGATGTCTCCTTTGTTGATATCCGCTGTCAGTTCGTTGAGTGAGTAGTTCTCTGTAGGTGACTGCATGCTGAATCCTTTCAGTTGCAGCTTTCCTGTCAGATCATACAGACTCTTTCCAGTGGCGCAGATGTTGATCTGTGTAGAGAATCTTGCATCACCCCATTTGTTCGTTATGTTGAGGCGTTGCGGATTAATATTCTTCAAATCCATTGAAATGTCTGAAATGGGCGACTTCATGAAGTTCTTGATGGATCCGATGAGAGACAAATGGCAGTTCTCGTCGTTCACATTAAGTCTGCCGTTTATGTCTGTGCCGTTATACGCACCATCGATGTCAATGTCTTTGTATGTATATTTGTTGTATTCAAAGTCTGAAATTCGACCTCTGACTTTGGTATCAGTTATTTTGTTGTTGTGGATGCGGGCTTCGCCGTGCAGGTTTGCGCTTATATTCCCGAATTTATTGTCTGCCAATAGTTCATTCAGATTGATGCGGCCGGCTGAAATTTCAGCAGCTAGTTTCGTTGCCCTTTTCTGGATAGCAAACTGAATATTTCCTAGATTCGTGTTTACATTTCCGCATGCACTGATGTTGTCATTGTTAGTTTCACATGTTGCAGCGGCGGTAATTGCTTTAAGTTTTGTCAATGGGGTGGGGATATCTATTCTGGCAGTTCTTGCAGCTTTGAAAACCAATGCCAAATAACTCTCGTTTACAGACAGCTGGCTTATCTTTGCTTTCCATGTCTTGCAGCCGTCGAAAGGAGTAAACATGCCATTGGCATTAAACTTGAATGCTGTGTCTTGTGAATATAATGACAGTCTGCTGACTTTTGCTTTGCCGTCGGTGTAAGAGAAATCTGCAACTAAGTTTAACTTGTAGGAAAGATCATTCAGCTCTGGCACGATGAAGGCAAAGTCGGAAAGCGTTATATTGTTTCCAATGATGTTTCCTTTGCCTTTAATGGTATTGCCGACAATGCTACCGCCATCTGTTCTATAGGTGGCGGTAATGGAGTCTGAATAAATTGTACTGTGGGGCAGGCATAGTCTGAAATTCTTGACAGATGCCTTTTGGGGAGTTACAAGAGCACTGAATGTCAGTTTGCCTATGTTGAGGCCGGATTGCTCTTTGAACGATAGCTTCTTGACTATGGCGTTGGCCATATCGTTTGTGATGTGTCTTATTATTATGTGTGAGCTGATGTCGGAAACATTGATATGGTAGGGAGATAGTTTATTCGAAGTGTTCGGCATATCCCATTGGTCATATTGTATCGCTCCGTTTCTTATGATGAAAGAGTTAATTCTCAAATCAAGTTCGCTTTCCTCTTTTTTATCAGAAGAAAGTGAATCAATTACGAATTGGAAATTTGGTTGTGAATATTTGTCTTTCTTGTATAATTTTGCTCTCAATCCGAATATTTGAGCCGATGAGATAGAGATATTTCCTTTGGCTAGTTCCAGAATGTCTATACTGATAGATACGCGGGAGGCGTGCAACATGTCTTTGTTGCTTTTGTCTAGCATGTTGAAGTCGTCAATAATGACCCTGTTGAGGAAACCTAAATTTATGTTGCTTATGGTTATTTCTGTGCCAAAAGTTTTTCTCAAGATTTTTGCCACATAAGCTCCTGTATATGCCTGTACTGACGGTATGTGAAGCAGTATTGACAATGCTATGTAAATGGACATGACGGTCCAAATTATAGTCGTGGTTATGTGGCGTAGTCTTTTCACCTTATATTCTAATTTGTTTGCTTTATGATAACTGTCTGTAGAACCTTTGTTTGCTTATCCTTTTTTAGTTGGTTCTTGACTGTACTATAATTTAAAAGAAGCGCCGACGTATTTATGCGTGGCGCTTCTTGAGTGTTACAAAGCTTCATCTTCAGGCTTTTCAATCCTGTTGTGACCTTTCAGCTTGATATGCTTTTTCCGCGCTATCCATTTAGCTTTCTTCTTTTCATAATCAAGCATGTGTCGTTCCAAGAAATTGTCTGCCATTTGTATTGATGTATATTATTTCTGGAATTTACTGTATACTACGTCTATTGTAATATTGGCGTCACCTGTCATAGAGCCTTTCACAAACTTCGATGCCGTAAGGCTCATGTCGTTTGTCACTTTTACGAGCTTCGTCGTTTGTCCCGTTGTGACATAAGTCGTTTCTACAGGTATGACAAGTACCTTGTTCCATGTAGGGTGTTTTTTCTCCCACATAGTCTTGGCATCTGCGCTCGACATTCCTTTTCCTTCATATTCCTTGATGCCTTCAGAGCGTTTCCTGCTCATGTAAGCAATCAGGTTTGCCACATTGTGGAAGGTATATGAGTTTTGTTTAGCCAATGACGACTGGTCGCTTGTTGCGAAGACGGCGGTGTATGTCTGTACATTGTCCGGTATCTTTCCTTCTTCGAAGAAACTTGTGCGCATATCGTTAGGTATGAGGAGAAGGGTGGTGGGGATGTCCAGATTGTATTTCTCGTGCTTCGTGTTGTTTATCCTCGTAAGGGAAATGCGCGCAGAATTGATTGTGTCGTTCTCGTGGCCGTTTAGAATCTCGTCCACAGGAATTGTCAGTTCGGTAAATATTCCCGCAGGTGACTTGATGTAAGTGATGTCGTTCTTGTTTCCTTCCTCAACCATCTTGTCTATGGCGGCATTGTCGTTGGAAATACGTGTCGACTGTATTACTTCTTCTGTACCTGCGAATGTAGTCACGACATTTACAGTTGTGTCTTTTTTCTCACCGTTGGTGGTCTTCTCATACTTGTATTTATAATATACAAGCATCTGGCTCATATTTATATAAGCCATTGAGCCAAGTCCATCTGATGATTTGAAATAGAAACCGGGACAGATGTTGTGGATGAAGCTGTATGAATCTTTGAAGAGCTTGGGATTACTATAGTATTTTTGCATTATATAAGTACCATAGTTATAGTATCCTTTTTTCTCCTTATCCTTGTATGCAGCCTTTTCTTCTATCAAGTTGCCATTTTCGTCGAGTTCTGAATTCGGCAGATTGATCTTGATTTTCTTTGGTACGGTGTCTGATGCCAAATCATATAAGGTATAAGTCTTGTTGACGTTGACTCTTCCCTCATCTGTGCGACAATAATTATCGTCAGACTTCAATGGGTTGAAGTCTGAATAATATTTCTTGTTTTCCTCCATTGGCTTTGACAACTCTAGCATATTGAGTTTCATGGTAGACAGAGAGTCGCCATAATACTTGTCGTAATATAGGTAGATCACGCACGAGTCTGCTATTATTGAGCCGTCTTTGAGTCTGCTTACTATTGATTTTTCTGCAGGCAGTTGTGTTCCTTCAAGAGTATAGAATTGTGTCAGGAAGTCTCCTTTCACGAATGCTCCTGTTTCAGGGTCTTTCACTTTTCCCAAATATCCAGTGGCTGATCTTGAATATACAGAGTCAGCCTTCACGGATTTTGAACTTATAGGGAAAGATCTTGCGGTGACATTGATGTTGTCGAGGTCGTCGATGATGCTTCCTCCGATGTTGTCAGTATTGTCATCACAAGAGCATAGACAAGAAAATATTAATGCGAGGCTTAGAAATACCTGTTTTGCTTTCATGAAATGTATTTGTTTTTCTGTGTTTATGGAATTTACTCCAAGATGCTGTCGTAGAAATTGTCGTATGCGTCAACGTCTAATTCTGTTGCGGCAGCCTGAGACATGAATGGAATACCCTTCGATTTTGTATATTCAACAAGTTGTTGGTTGACGCCAGGACCTGCCTCTATGACACCGTCGGAATAGTCTATGGCCAATTTTTCGAATTCTGTGAAGTCGAATTTCTCATTGTAGTTCTTCAGTATGTCGCTATGGGCATCCTTGAATTCAAGACATTGTCCAAATGTTTTCTCAATGTCCTTCTTCAAACCGTTTCCGAAGAGGGATGTGATGATCTTGGTGTTTGCGAACGAAGGCTCGTCCTTGTATGCGGTTTTCACATAATAGGGTACAATGTTGCCTATCCACCCCTGGCAATGGATGATGTCAGGGGTCCAATGCAGCTTCTTTATTGTCTCCAGTACGCCTCTTGCGAAGAATATTGAACGTTCGCCGTTGTCTTCGTATTCTTCGCCGTTTTCATCGTTTGCCATGAGTCTCTTTGTGAAGTAGTCGTCGTTGTCGATGAAATATACCTGTATCCTTGTCGAAGGGATTGAAGCGACCTTGATTATCAGAGGGTGGTCAGTGTCATCAAAGATTATCATCATCCTTGAAAGACGAATCACTTCGTGTAGCTGGCCTCTCCTTTCGTTTATGTTTCCCCATTTGGGCATGAAGGTCCTGATTTCATATCCTTTTTCAAGTATGGACTGAGGAAGCTCGCGGCCTATGTGGGACAATTCGCTGTCAGAAACGTAAGGCGTTATCTCTTGGTTGATAAATAGAATTTTTTTTGACTTCATCATTGTTTTTCTTTAATCTTTGCAAAGATACGAAAAAAAACTTACTTGGTGCCTTGCTTCTCGCAAAATTGCTCAAAACTCATTGCTAATTGGCTTTTTTTTAAACATATTCTTTCTTGTTTAAGAAAAATGTTGTTATTTTGCACCGATTTTTCATTCGCAGTCGGTCTCTTTCGGGTGATTGGCATTTTTGGAAAAGGTTTATAAATATAATATAATGAAAGTTTTTAGTAAGATAGCAGACCTCCAGAACGAGTTGTTCGAAGCTCGTAAGAATAAAAAAACAGTAGGTCTTGTTCCCACGATGGGAGCTCTTCATGCAGGACATGCGTCTTTGGTTAAAAGAAGCGTTTCGGACAATGACGTTACAGTAGTGTCGGTATTTGTCAATCCGACGCAGTTCAATGATAAAACCGACCTGAATACTTATCCGCGTACACTTGATGAGGATTGTAAGTTGTTGGAATCCGTAGGGGCTGATTGTGTGTTTGCTCCTTCTGTAGAAGAAGTTTATCCATCGCCTGATACGAGAAGCTTTGAATTTCCACCAGTGACAACGGTTATGGAAGGCGCTCACAGACCAGGACATTTCAACGGAGTATGCCAGGTCGTAAGCCGGTTGTTTTACATCGTACGTCCAGACAAGGCTTATTTCGGAGAAAAGGATTGGCAGCAAATTGCAGTAATCAAGGCGTTGGTGAAATATCTAGGTCTGAAGTTGAATATTGTTGAATGTCCTATTGTCAGAGAAGAGGACGGATTGGCAAAGTCGTCTCGCAACACATTGTTGGCTTCAGATGAGCGTTCTGTTGCTCCCATGATATTCAAATATCTTAACGAGAGCGTGGATTATGCGAAGAAGCACACTTTGAAAGAAACCCATGATTGGGTAGTGGACAGTATCAATGCCGTGGACGGATTAGAAGTGGAATACTTCTCTATTGTTGATGGCGATACATTGCAGGATGTAGAGAACTGGGAGGATTCTTCGGATACGGTAGGATGTATTACTGTGTATTGTGGAAAGAAGCCAGTCAGGCTTATAGATCATATAAAATATAACGCCAAATAAAAGATATTTATCATGTTGATTGAAGTTTTGAAGAGCAAGCTGCATTGTGTTCAGGTTACAGAGGCAAATCTGAATTATATGGGTAGCATAACCATAGACGAGGACTTGATGGATGCGGCTAATCTTATAGCTGGTGAAAAGGTTCAGATAGTAAACAACAATAACGGAGAACGTTTTGAAACATATATAATCAAGGGAGAGCGTGGCAGCGGATGTATTTGCCTTAATGGTGCAGCTGCAAGAAAATGTGTTGTAGGTGATACAGTTATAATAATTGCTTATGCACTTATGGACTTTGAAGAGGCCAAGTCTTATAATCCGGTTGTGGTTTTCCCTGTAGACAACAAGATACAGAAGTAATTCATCTTTGCATGTCATATCATTGAAGCAGCGTATGGTCTTGGCATTACGCTGCTTCAATGTATCTACGCAAATCGTTTGAAGTGAAGATTATGCTTCCGGTTTCTTGTTTCCTATACGTGCATCAAGTCGCTGATAATGCTGTCGCTCACAAACAGTCCCTTCCTTGTCAGATGTAGGTGGCTGCCTTCGAGTGTCATCAATCCATTTTCGATATGTGGGGCAGCTTCTTTGTACAGGAAGGCAAGATAGTCTTCGCCAAAATTTTTCTTTATGCCGATCATGTCAATTCCTTCGCATGTGCGTAGTCTTGTCATGACCACGTCGTCAAATCTTGAGTCCTTGGTTAGAAATTCAGTTTCGGCAGGAATCGTTTTTTTACTGATAGATTCCATGTAGGACGATATGTCGTCAATGTTCCATTGTCTTGACATTCGGTTGAAAGAATGTGCAGAAGCTCCGATGCCCAGGTATGGGATGTCATTCCAATAGTTGCTGTTGTGTCTAGACCGGTAACCGCTTTTTGCAAAGTTGCTTATCTCGTAATGTTCGTATCCGGCAGCAACAAGTTTGTCTATAAGTATGTTGTACATGGCAAGATACGTTTCCTCGTCGCATTCCTTTATCCTGTTCTCAAGAAGAAGTTTTGTCATTGCAGTCCCCTCTTCATACATCAGACTATAAGCAGAGATGTGCTCAATCTCCAGGTTGAGGGCGCTTTCAATGTCTGTCCTCCATGTTTGTATGCTTTCTTGTGGAAATCCGAACATTAGGTCAATGCTGATGTTCGACACGTCAGCCTTTCTCAGCCTTTCCACCGCCGATATGATTTGTGACGCATTGTGCCTTCTCCTTATGAAGGATAGAATATCGTCAGAAAAAGACTGTGCTCCCATACTGACCCTATTGATGGGAGAACTTTTTATATAATCGGCAAGAGATTCCGTGATGTCGTCTGGGTTGCATTCAAAAGTCGCTTCTATGGAGTCTTCCACCTTATTATATTTATATATGGCATCGAAAATCCTGTCAATGTCAGTTTGGCAGAGCTGTGAAGGCGTGCCACCTCCAAGGTATATCGTGGAGATTCTGTCGTCCAGATAATCCCTTCTCAACCTTAATTCTTCGCAAAGGCTGTCTACGTAACGTGAACGAAGTTCTTCGTGAGTTGTTGAATAGAAGCCGCAATAGATGCAACGGCTCTTGCAAAATGGGATGTGAACGTATAATCCTGACATAATTTGTAATTTTTGTATTGCAAAAGTACTAATATGTTTTAAAAAACAGGATTTATTGTAGCAAATATTTTGTAAAATGGAGAAAATATGATAACTTAGTTGCCGTTAAATCTAATTAAGTCGCCACAAGAACATAAAAGCACTTGGAACGACAAACCTAAAATCTATAATAACATGAGAGTTTACCAGACTAATGAAATCAAGAACATTGCCTTGCTTGGCAGTGCGGGTTCCGGCAAGACTACTCTTGCCGAAGCGATGTTGTATGAGAGTGGTGTCATCAAGCGCCGTGGTACAATAGAAGCAAAGAACACGGTTTGTGACTACTTTCCAGTAGAACAGGAATATGGCTATTCTGTATTCTCTACTGTATTTAATGTGGAGTGGAATAACAAGAAACTGAATATTATCGATTGCCCTGGCTCAGATGATTTTGTGGGCGGAGCAATTACAGCGCTTAATGTCACAGACCAGGCATTGGTGCTTATTAACGGTCAGTATGGTCCGGAGGTCGGAACTCAGAATTTATTTAGATATACAGACAAGCTGAAGAAGCCGGTTATCTTCCTCGTCAACCAGTTGGATAGCGAGAAGTGTGATTTTGAATCCATTATTGCACAAATGAAAGATATCTACGGCACCAAGTGCGTGCAGATACAGTATCCTTTGAATACGGGACCAGAATTCAATTCCCTTATCGACGTGCTTCTCATGAAGAAATATTCATGGACGCCTGAGGGCGGTGCACCTATCATCGAGGATATTCCTGAAGAAGAGATGGAGAGGGCTATGGCTCTACATAAGGAGCTCGTTGAGGCTGCTGCAGAGAACGACGAGACTCTGATGGAGAAATTCTTTGAAGAAGAGACACTTACAGAGGATGAGATGCGTGAGGGTATCCGCAAGGGACTCATCACACGCTCGATATTCCCAGTGTTCTGCGTTTGTGCAGGCAAGAGTATGGGCGTTCGTCGCTTGATGGAATTCCTTGGTAACGTAGTGCCGTTCGTTAGTGACATGCCGAAGGTGCATAATACGAGAGGACAGGAAGTTCCTGCCGATTCCGACGCGCCTACTTCTTTGTATTTCTTCAAGACAGGAGTAGAGCCGCATATTGGTGAAGTCTCATATTTTAAGGTTATGAGCGGAAGCGTGAAGCCGGGTGATGATTTGACGAATGCAGACCGTGGATCAAAGGAGCGTATGGCGAATATCTTCGTATGTGCAGGAGCTAACCGTCAGTCTGTAGAGCAGTTGCAAGCGGGGGATATCGGTTGTACGGTAAAATTGAAGGATGTCAAGACCGGTAATACTCTCAACAGTAAAGATTGCGAGAATAGATTTGATTTCATCAAATATCCTAACTCAAAATATTCACGTGCGATAAAGGCTGTCAACGAAGCTGACACAGAAAAGCTTATGGCTGCTCTGACTAAGATGAGACAGGAAGATCCGACATGGGTTGTTGAGCAGAGCAAGGAACTTCGTCAGACTATCGTTCACGGACAGGGAGAGTTCCATTTGCGTACATTGAAATGGAGACTTGAAAACAATGAGAAATTGCAGGTTGAGTATCAGGAACCACGTATTCCATATCGTGAAACAATCACAAAGCTTGCACGTGCAGACTATCGTCACAAGAAACAGTCAGGTGGAGCTGGCCAGTTCGGTGAGGTACATCTTATCATAGAACCTTATGCCGAGGGAATGCCGGATCCTGTTTCTTACAATATCAATGGCCAGGAGTTCAAGATGAATATCAAGAACAAGGAGGTCGTTGATTTGGATTGGGGAGGCAAACTTGTATTCATCAACTCTGTTGTTGGAGGAGCCATCGACCAACGTTTCATGCCTGCAATCTTGAAGGGAGTGATGGAGCGTATGGAGCAGGGACCGCTTACTGGAAGCTATGCTCGTGATGTTCGTGTTGTCGTTTATGATGGAAAGATGCATCCGGTAGACAGCAATGAGTTGTCATTCATGTTGGCTGCAAGAAATGCGTTCTCAGAGGCATTCAAGAATGCAGGTCCAAAGATTCTTGAGCCGATTTATGATCTGGAAGTTTTTGTCCCTTCAGATTTCATGGGAGATGTGATGAGTGACCTTCAGGGACGCCGTGCTCTAATCATGGGAATGGATTCTGAGGCAGGTTATCAGAAGCTTCAGGCGAAGATTCCATTGAAGGAACTCTCAAACTACAGTATCTCACTGAGTTCTATAACAGGTGGTAGAGCTTCGTTCACAACTAAGTTCGCAAGCTATGAACTTGTTCCTAACGATATTCAGCAGGAGCTGATTAAGGTTCATGAAGCAGAAATCGACGGAAAAGAATAAAGGTCTGTTTGAAACATAAATTAAGGGGGCATGTCATGAGATATGTCCCCTTATTTATGTTGAAAACGTGTAGAGTCTTTTCCCATTTGAATGGTGCAAGTCTTGCCGTTTCCGAAAGTACTGGCAGAAGTGGTTTGTCTCTTGATTTGTATTTTCTGTTAGTTGTTGTGATTATTTAGAATGGCATGCCTACAGCGAAATGGAATGCAAAATCTCTGTTCATGTTCGGGTGGAATAATGGATAATGATCATTTTTAGATTCGTAAGCTGGATTTATTGCTTTCATTCCCATGTCGAAGCGCAGGATGAAATAGCTGAAGTTCAAGCGAATCCCCAATCCATAGGCAACGGCAATCTGTCTGTAGAAAGAGTCCAGATGGAACTGTCCACCTGGTTGTTCCTTGTATTCTCTCAATGTCCAAATGTTTCCAGCATCAATGAATGCCGCTCCGTGTAGTTTCCAGAACAAGGCGGTTCTGAATTCCATATTGAGGTCGAGTTTCATGTCTCCAGTTTGGTTTATGAAGTCAATGGCGCCATCTTTGCCTTTGAAGCTACCTGGGCCTAGTCCGCGTACGCTCCAGCCTCTGACCGAGTTCGCACCACCGGAGAAATATCTCTTTTCAAACGGCAAGACTGTACTGTTGCCGTAAGGATAGGCCACACCGAGAGCTGCATGCATAACAAGCTGGTTGTTTTGGTCGAACGAAAACTTGTGTGTGTAGTCGAAGTCGAATTTCGCATATTGGGCATAAGCGATGTTGAAAATCTTGTAGTGTTTATTGGCATCCTTCTGCATTTTCGTGATATGCGATATACCGTTGAGGATATTACCGGCTGTCTCGCAGTTTATTTTGAATGCATTGTTTTTGTGGCTGTATGTCATTCCAAATCCGATTTTCATGATGAAGAGATCTTCGTAGTTGTATTTCAAAATGACGTTTTTATTGTCTACATTATCAAGATAGTTGTCTTTGAATGTAGATGATATCCATGGCATATAGACATAATTGAGGTCTATGATGTCAACTTTGTATTGGTGTTTTTGGTTAGAGTCTGTCCATCTGTATCTTACAGAGCCTGAGAATACTCGTCTGTGGAACTCTGGACGGTTTTGCAGGTTATAGCTCACTCCGATTTCCGTTGTAGAGTAAGAACGCCTTTTGAAGTCATATGACAGAAACGGACACATGAAGCTGGGGAAAAGAATCTTTGACTCTATTCCGTATTCTATATAATTCTGATTCTGGTAGCCTTCAAGACCGGTTATCGCTTCGTAAGCCCCTCTTAGTTTCACGCTGAACACTTCAGAGCCTCTGAACAGATTCCTGTTTTCGTATGTAAGCGATACTGCGGCACCAAGGTCTCCGGCTGTATTTGTACCTTCAGGTTGGAAACTGATACTGTTGGGGGTGCTCGGACTCACTCTGATGTTGCAGTCGAGCAGGCCTTCACCTGCTTCTTTGAATTGAATGTTCGTGTATTTCACAGCTTGAAGCTTTCCGAGACTGTTATATGTTCTTTTGAGCATTTCAGAACTGAAGGGCTTACCTTCTTCGAGCCATGTGTTTTCCTTAAGCACATTAGCTCGCAATGGAATTCTGTCTCCTTCTGTGCTACTGTAGATAATATTGTTTATCTTGTAGCAAGTATGTAGTGTGTCTGTCTTTACTCCTGGTTTTTCGTATTTTGCTATGTGGAGTATCAAATCTACAAGTTCTTTGCCAGGTATTGAGTCTGCCGTATACGATATGAAATTCTTGTGAAAGTGGTAATATCCATTGTTTGTCAGGGCAGATGTTATAATTCGGCGCTCCTGTTCAAGACTGTTGATGCTGAATACCGCTCCTGCCTTTATCCTTTTTTCTTTAGGGTATATTACATCAAGCTTCTTTTCGATGTTGTCGTCTTGGATGTCGTATGTTATGTTGTTTATGTGAAATTTCTTCCCGGGAGTAAGGATGTATGTTATATCAATCTTGTTTTTCTTATGAATCTTCGTACGGGTCTCCACATTGGCATTGAGAAACCCGTTGTTCTGCATTGCGCTTCGAAGATCGTTGCAAGTCGATTCTGTAAGTGTGGAATCCAGAGTTACTGGCTTTTCCCCGATATTCTTTAAAGTCTTGTTGATCCACTTTGTTGAATCTTTGCCTGCAAGTGAATATGTCGCAAGTGGTATGCGTAGTGCTGAAAACCACTTTGTGTTTCCTTTCTGCTTTATATATGGTTCATATTCTGAAGCGTTTATGCTTTTGTCTGTGCTCTCTATCATCACCTTGTTAATGAGAAACTCGTTTTCCGGTATGAATTTGGTTATGCTGCATCCCGTCATGACAGATGTCATAAACGCCACACAAAAGTGTATTAAGATATGTTTTATAGGTTTGTTCGTCACTTCTCTTGGTTTTGTTGTGCAAAAGTATAAAAAAAATTGTACTTTTGTGGCTCAAAAACTATAAAATGAAATGTTAAGCAAGAATCAGATAAAATTAGTTCATTCGTTGCAGTCAAAGAAAGGACGCGACAAAGAGGGTTGTTTCGTTGCAGAAGGTCCTAAGGTGGTGTCAGATTTGATGGAGATACTGAAGCCGAAAATGTTTTTTGCCACTCAGGGGTGGATAGATTCTAATCCTCAGATAGATAATGATATAGTTGTTGTCACGGATGATGAACTGCGTAAAATCAGTTTCTTGCAGCATCCACAGGGAGTGCTTGCCGTATTCCCGATGCTTGTGAGTCAGCCTAAATGTGATTTCGACGATTCTTCCCTTTACATTGCCCTTGATGGGGTGCAGGATCCTGGTAATCTGGGCACTATCATACGTGTGGCCGATTGGTTTGGTATAACGAAAATTTTCTGCAGCCGTAACACCGCTGACGTGTATAACCCCAAGGTCGTGCAGGCTACTATGGGCAGTATCGCCAGAGTGCGGGTTGAATATTGCGATTTGCAAGTGCTTTTCGATTCGCTCCCCGCCGGTTATCCCGTTTATGGAACATTCCTTGATGGTGAAGATATTTATAAGAAATCCCTCACTCCCAACGGTATTATAGTGATGGGGAATGAGGGGAATGGCATTTCCGCAGCTATGCGAAGCCGTATAAACAACAGGCTTCTGATACCGAACTTTCCTGAGGGGCGCCAGACTGCAGAAAGTCTGAATGTGGCAATAGCCACTGCCATAACATGTTCGGAGTTCAGAAGATGTTCGTCTTGAACTTTTCTGGCTTCTTTGCGTCTTGGCCTTCTATTTCGTTACGTTCATTGAAATCTTTCCGTCAGTCGTTATGACAATATTCACCATGTAGCTTACATAGCTGTCGGGGATGGCGAGTTCTGCTATATAGTGGAATCCTTTGCTGTCGGATGTGCTTGCTGTAAGGTCGCTCAATACGCTCTGTTTCAGAAAGTCTTTGGGAACATATTGTGTGAAGTCGCTTTTCTTAAAGTCTTTTGAGAAAATCTTTGTTTCCTGCTTGAAGATCCCCAGGTGGATAGTGTTGTCGAAATATACGCTTTCGATTTCCAGCCCGTCATCATTATATGATGTCTTCAATACTTTATATGTTGTAGGATTTACTTGAATGTAAGAGTGGTATCTCTCATTGTTACAGAACAATATGGTGTCGCTTTTAATTGTCTTGTTCTGGTTTACGCTCGTTGGCTTCTTGTTGGCGAACTGTAGTTCAAAGCTCGGGTCTTCGCCTTTTATCAGTTTCACTATGTCGCCATTTGAGTTTTTAAATTCAAATATATGCGCCGATTGTTTTAATATGGCGTATTTAGAGTCGTTTGCGCTTTTTAGTTCCAGAGTGTCACCATATATGGCAAATTTGATAGGCTGGCTCAGGGAGTCTGGGTAGTATATGGTGTCCCCTTTGACTTTGAAGACGACATTCTCTTCGTCAGAGTCTACCCATATGCCTTGAAAAAGTTGTTTTGCCTTCAGGTCTTCTGTACGTACGGCTGTGTCTTCTCCTTTGTTTTTGCATGAAAAGGCAGTCGTGCACAAGAAAACCAAAAGGATGAAAGTCTTTATGTTCATTGTCATTAGATGTTGTGTGCCATAAGGCATCTGTGTTCATTTTGAGTCTCTGTCAAGAGATTGTCGGCGTATTTGCATCATTCGAACAAGACTGCCTCGGAAAATAGTTTTCCGTTGAAGTCTTTGTCGCTTGCCTGCACGTCTTTTTTTTCGATAGGCCATTCTATGTTGATTTCCGGGTCGTCGAATCGTATGGATGCTTCATACAGTGGGGCATACACGTTGTCTACCTTGTATGTGAATATTGCTTCTTGGCTCAAGACAAGAAATCCGTGGGCAAATCCTCTCGGTATGAAAAGTTGTCTTTTGTTGTCTTCGCTGAGTTCCACCATCACGTGTTTGCCGAATGTGGGTGAGCTTTTTCTTATGTCTACAGCCACGTCAACAACTTTGCCTTTGATTACCCTTACGAGTTTCGCCTGCGAATATTCTCCCTTTTGATAGTGGAGTCCCCTTAAGACGCCGTAAGACGATTTCGATTCGTTGTCTTGCACGAAGTTCACGTTTCCGATGTTCTTTTCGAATTCTTCCTGTTTGAATGCCTCAAAGAAATAACCTCTTGGGTCGTTGAAGACTTTTGGTTCTATAATGAAAACTCCATCAATCGCGGTCTTTATAAAGTTCATGGTCGTATTTTATTTTGTTGCAAAAGTAATCAATATTATTTTATTCCGTATGTGTTTTTTACTTTTTTTTATTTCACCGATTGGTTTTGAAAGTTTTATTTGGCATTGTAATGGGAAAAGTGTAATTTTGCAACGTGATAGAATTGAAAAGACATATTGAAATATTGCTTTTGGACAATGACTGTGTTGTCGTGCCAGGCTTGGGAGGCTTTGTGGCGCATCATATAGATGCTCGCTATGATGCCCGTGATGGTGTGTATCTTCCGCCGTTGCGTACGCTTGGGTTCAACCAGAAACTCGATATGAACGACTCCCTTCTGGCGCAGTCGTATGTCGAGGCGTACGACATGAGCTATCCGGAGGCGATGAGAAAGATAGACGAGGAAGTTGGCGAACTGAAATCGGTGTTGGAAAAAGACGGTTTCTATGATTTGAGCGATATCGGAACTTTAGTCGTGAATGCTGACGGCCGTTATGAATTCGACCCTTGTGAGTCTGGTATCCTTACTCCGTCTTTGTATGGCTTGTCGAGTGTAGATGTGTCTCTATTGCTTGAGGATGGCGTGACTGCGACAATTCCTGCAGCAATTGATATGCCGGTGAAATCTATTACAGAGGAGCAGGGTGGGTCTGAAAAGTCTGCTGCTCAGCAGTCGCAGCAAGTGTTCCCGTATGGTGAATCGAAACTCGCAGAAAAACTATGCGCTGATGGTGACGTTGATTCGGAGAAGACAATCAGTATAAAGGTCAGTCTGATACGTAACGTGTTGGCCGTAGCGTGTGCCGTCTTGGCTTTCTTCATGTTGGCGACACCGATTAATAATGTAAATGACGAGACGTCGGTTTCAATGAGTGGAATCGGTAGCGGTCTATTATATAACTTGGTTTCCAGAGATGCGAACTCAGGAGTAACCAATGTAGTGGGTGAGAAAATCAATGCCATTCCAAGTGCCAAGTCTGGCAATATTATGGATAAAAAGATCGAGCCCCCAATAAAAAGAGTGGAACCTGTGTCGAAGCAGAAAGACATGCAGACGGAAGTCTATTGCATTGTTCTGGCTTGCAGAATAACCAAGTCAAATGCCGACGCTTTCGTCAAGAGTCTGCATGAGCAGGGGTTGGTCGAGGCTAGAGTCCTTGAGCAGGAGGGTGAATCCTTGAAGGTGGTATATGGTAATTACGAATCTAAAATGAAAGCTTTAAGCGAATTGACACAACTTCGTGAAAATGAGATGTTTTCAAGTTCTTGGATATATAAGGAAAACTAAAAAAAGATGAAAAGAGTACGCTGCCCTAAATGTGACAACTACATCATATTCGACGAGACAAAGTATGCTGACGGACAGTCTTTGGTATTCCAATGCCCAGAGTGTGGCAAGGAATTCGGTATACGAATGGGTGTGTCGAAATTGCGTGAACGCCAGAAAGACGAGAATCCAGACGAGAATGCGGATGAGAATGGATGTGGTTCAATCGTTGTCATTGAGAATGTCTTCCATTATAAACAAGTCTTGCCATTGAAGATGGGTGACAATATAATAGGTCGCTATATGAAAAATGCGAAGGTGGACTTGAAGATAGAGACAAACGACCCGAGTATGGATATCAGCCATTGCGTTATAAATGTTTCGAGAGACAAGAAGACGGGCAAGCTAAAATATATATTGCGCGATGGACCTAGTTATACTGGAACTTTCGTAGACAATGAAATCCTTGGCGATAAAGAGCGTCGCGTGATTTATGACGGCACTCTGTTCACTCTCGGAGCTACTAGCATAATACTGCGTGCAGCAGAAGAAGATGATTGATTTATTCTTTATGCATTCAGAAAAGAGTGCAGACAAGGAATATTACTGATAGGGTTAAGCCGTAAAACTCGGCTACTTATGATATGAAACTCACTGAGTTGCAACATGTAATTCAGTGAATTTTTTGTATGTACTCCATATGTATTCCTTTTCTTTTGGAACATAACTTGTTTCCTTTGCATTGTCTTCATCCGTTCTTTGTTTTAAACGTGTAATAATAAATAGGAATGGAACGGCTTCTATTTGTCTAATGGCAAAGAATTTATAAAGTATTTTGCAGAAAAATATTTTTTGTGTATCTTTGCCGCTCGATAATAGAATGTAAAGAAACAAATACAAAAAAACATATGACCAAGAAATTTGCCGAGCATTCAGGCTTGGATCTGACAAAAGTAAACAATGAGATATTGGAAATGTGGAATAAGAATGATATATTCCACAAGTCTATTGATGAGCGTGAGGGATGTCCACAGTTTGTGTTCTTCGAAGGTCCTCCTTCGGCAAATGGTCATCCAGGCATTCATCATGTGCTCGCCCGTTCAATCAAGGATACCTTCAACCGCTATAAGACGATGAAGGGAATGCAGGTACACCGCAAGGCTGGATGGGATACTCACGGACTGCCTGTTGAACTCGGAGTGGAAAAGGAACTTGGCATTACCAAAGCAGACATTGACAACAAAGAGTCAAGCAAATATATCTCTGTAGAGGATTATAACCACAAGTGTCGTGAGAACGTAATGAAGTTCACGGCCGAATGGAGAAAACTAACTGAGGAGATGGGATATTTCGTAGATCTTGACCATCCTTATATAACATACGAGAATAAATATATTGAAACCTTGTGGTGGCTTCTGAAGCAGTTGTACAGCAAGGATCTTCTGTATAAAGGATATACCATCCAGCCTTACAGTCCGGGTGCAGGAACGGGACTCAGTTCTCACGAGCTTAACCAGCCCGGATGTTACAGGGATGTGAAGGATACAACCTGTACTGCCCTCTTTGAGGTGCTTGACCCGAAAGAAGAATGGACGAAATGGGGCAAGCCATATTTCATGGCGTGGACGACAACTCCTTGGACCTTGCCTTCAAACACTGCTCTTTGTGTGGGTCCATCCATAAAATACCTTGCTGTACAGACATACAATGCTTACAATGACGAGCAGATGACTGTCATAATCGCCGAACCGCTTCTGCATTCCTATTTTAAGGCAGAAGGAAGTGAGGCCCCGATGGATGACTATAAGCATGGAGACAAGGTCGTTCCTTATCGTGTCGTTGGCGAGTATATGGGTACTGAACTTGAGGGATTACATTACAAGCAGCTGATGCCATGGGTTAAGCCAACGGCTAAGGTTGATAAAAACTCTCCTGCATTCGTTGCCGAATATGCTTCGGCACATCCCGAAAAAGTCTTCGTCGCAGAGAATGGCAAGGATAGCTTTGTTGAAATGGAAGACAGCGCTTTCCGCATTATCCTTGGTGACTATGTCACTACGGAAGACGGTACAGGTATCGTGCACATCGCCCCAACATTTGGTGCAGATGACGCCAAGGTGGCTAAGGATGCTAGAATTCCATCCCTGTTCCTGATTAACAAGAAGGGTGAGACACGTCCTATGGTTGACCTGCAGGGTAAATATTACACGCTTGATGAACTTGACGCAAACTTCGTGAAAGATTGCGTGGATGAAGGAAAATACGGACATCATGCAGGTGATTTCGTAAAGAACGCCTATGCTCCAGAATTCAACGTGGACGGTAAATATGATGAGAAGGCTGCAGCAAAAGCTGAAGACCTGAATATCGTGTTGTGTATGGAGATGAAACAGGAGGGAAGCGTGTTCAAGATAGAAAAGCACGTGCACAATTATCCACACTGCTGGCGTACAGACAAACCTATCCTCTATTATCCGCTTGATAGTTGGTTCATACGTTCCACTGCAAAGAAGGAGCGTATGGCAGAACTCAACAAGACAATCAACTGGCAGCCAGAATCAACTGGAACAGGACGTTTTGGCAACTGGCTTGAGAATCTTAATGACTGGAACCTCTCTCGTTCACGCTTCTGGGGAACACCGCTTCCGATCTGGCGTGATGAAGATGGAGAGGAAATCTGTATCGGTTCGCTTCAGGAACTCTATGATGAGATAGAAAAGAGTGTAGAGGCGGGATATATGAAGTCAAATCCTTTGAAAGACAAAGGATTTGTTCCAGGTGACTATTCAAAGGATAATTATGACAAGGTGGATCTCCATAGACCATACGTTGATAATATCGTTTTGGTAAGCCCTACAGGAAAGGCAATGAAGAGAGAAGCCGATCTTATTGATGTGTGGTTTGATTCAGGCTCTATGCCTTATGCGCAGATTCACTATCCGTTTGAGAACAAAGAACTGATAGACAAGCGTCTGGCTTTCCCTGCGGATTTCATCAACGAGGGAGTAGACCAGACACGTGGATGGTTCTTCACTCTGCATGCCATAGCAACTATGGTGTTCGACAGTGTCGCTTTCAAGAACGTCATCTCTACAGGACTCGTTCTTGATGCCAAGGGAGACAAAATGTCGAAGCACAAAGGAAATGTCGTTAACCCGTTCACGATGATTGACAAGTATGGTGCTGATCCGGTGCGTTTCTATATGATGACGAATTCAGAGCCATGGGACAACTTGAAATTTGACGAGAAGGGAGTAGACGAAGTTAGAAGAAAATTCTTCGGCACCCTATACAATACATATTCGTTCTTCAGTCTTTATGCTAATGTAGACGACTTTGACTACTCTCAGCCTGAAGTGCCTCTGAATGAGAGACCGGAGATTGACCGCTGGATTCTTTCCGCACTTCATTCATTGATAAAGGGTGTTGACAAAGAACTCGGCAATTATGACCCGACACGTGCGGGCAGACTGATTGACAATTTCGTAAACGATGACCTCAGCAACTGGTATGTACGTCTGAACCGTAAACGCTTCTGGGGCAAGGAGATGAGCAAGGACAAGTTGTCGGCTTACCAGACTCTCTATACATGTCTTGAGACTGTAGCCAAACTGTTGGCGCCTTTTGCTCCTTTCTACTCTGACCAACTCTATCTCGATCTGACCAAAGCAACGGGCAGAGGTGGAGAACAGTCTGTACATTTGGCTAAATACCCTGAGGCAGACGAGAGCTTCATCGATTCGGATCTGGAAATCCGTATGGGAATGGCACAGAAAATCACATCAATGGTGCTTGCTCTTCGTCGCAAAGTAAATATCAAGGTAAGGCAACCGCTTCAGGCTATCATGATTCCTGCAGTTGATGATGAACAAAAGAATCATATAGAGGCAGTCAAGGACTTGATAAAGAACGAGGTAAACGTCAAGGAATTGCGCTTCGTTGAAGGCTCTGGAGTATTGGTGAAGAAGGTGAAATGTAATTTCCGTACGATGGGAAAGAAGTTCGGAAAGCTCATGAAGGGTATTGCAGCAGCAATGGGTAATCTTTCTCAGGAAGAGATTTCACAACTTCAGACAACAGGTTCTTATGAGCTCGAGGTTGAAGGTCAGAAGGCTGTTGTTGAAGCAACTGACGTAGAGATAATCAGTGAGGATATCCCTGGATGGCTTGTCAGCAATGAAGGTAACCTTACTGTCGCTCTCGATGTCGAGCTTACAGACGAGCTGCTTAATGAGGGAATGGCACGTGAACTTATCAACCGTATCCAGAATATCCGTAAAGAGATAGGTCTGGAGATTACAGACCGTATTAACGTGACGCTTTCTCCAGATTCCAAAGTGGAAGCAGCACTGGCAGGATTTGCTGATTATATCAAGGCGCAGGTCCTCGCTGATAATGTATGTATTGCAGACAACGATGGAATAGCAGCTGAAATCGAAGATTTGAATATCAACATCAAAGTAGCTAAGGCGTAATGCCTTAGTTGCTTTATATGTCTAACTCTTAAGAAATCAATATTATGGCAACAGAAAAAACACGTTATAGCGATGAGGAACTTGAAGAGTTCCGTGAGATAATAAACTCAAAGTTGGCTCTCGCACGTCGCGATTATAGTCAAATGATGCGCTCTTTGATGAACGCTGATGGTAATGACGTTGACGACACCTCGCCTACATACAAAGTGTTGGAGGAGGGTAGTACGACGCAGTCAAAGGAAGAGATGATGCAGTTGGCTAGCCGTCAACAGAAATTCATACAGGGACTTGAAGCTGCATTGGTGCGTATAGAAAACAAGACTTATGGAATCGACCGTATTACTGGCGAGTTGATACCTAAGGAGCGCCTTCGCATCGTGCCTCACGCAACATTGAGCGTTGCATCGAAGAATGCAAGAAAGAAATAAAAACGATGGCATTTATTAAGGTAAACAAGAAAGGGCTTCTCGTAAGCGTCGTGATAATACTGGCACTCCTTATCGACCAGATCATAAAGATTGAGGTTAAGACAGGAATGCCGTTGGGAGGACAGATCCATATAACGGACTGGTTTTATATAAAGTTTATTGAGAACAACGGCATGGCATATGGCATGACGTTTATAAACAAGCCTGTTCTAAGCGTTTTCCGTATAGTTTTGATCAGTTTGCTTGGATGGTATATTTGCCGTCAGGTGAAAACTGGAGCACGTACGTTCTATATTATTGTCCTTGGCCTTGTTTTTGCAGGAGCTTTGGGCAATCTTATAGATTGTATGTTCTATGGTCTTGTATTCAGTGGCTCATCGCCTTATTTCACATCTTATCTCGTCCCGTTTGGAGAAGGCTATTCCGGCTTCCTTACAGGTAGGGTCGTGGATATGTTTTATTTTCCGTTGATAGTCACGACATGGCCTGAATGGGTGCCGGTTTGTGGAGGTGATGAATTCGTTTTTTTCAGTCCGATATTCAATTTCGCTGATAGTTGTATCAGTGTAGGTTTTGTACTTCTTGTGCTTTTCTGTCGTCAGGAACTTGCACAATTGTCTTCGGATTCTAAAAAGTCAATGCGAAGAGATGAGCCAGAGTGATTCTGCCCTTTTGATGGGCGACAATGGAATTTGGATTTTTTAGGGTAAGGTTTTGAATAAACAAATGATGGAACGAGGTTTCTATTTTCTTACATTGCTGTTTCTGTCCTGCTCTTTGCTGTATTCGTGCAAGCCACAGGTTCCTGGCGAATATCTGCAACCTGACGAGATGGAAGATATCTTGTATGACTATCACATAGCTTTGGGTATGCTTGATGACAATTCTGATGACGGAATGAAGCGAACCATGTATGAGATGTCTGTATTGAGGGAACATGGAGTTTCACAAGCGTTGTTTGACTCTTCACTTGTTTATTATAGTCGTCATTCGGACAGATTTCAGAAGATTTACGAGAATCTGACAAAACGTCTTGGTGACGAGGCTGTAGCATTAGGTGCTTCGGCAAGTGATATAGGCAATTTTGGAGACAGTATGGAGAAAGGCGATACGGCAAATGTCTGGAAAGATGCCACGTCATTTATGTTGGCCACTCTTCCTCCCAACAATGTCAGATCCTTTACTTTGTCTGCAGATACGGCTTTCCACAATGGGGATAAAATCGTGTTGAGTTTTAAAACACAGTTCATCTTCCAGGATGGGTATAAAGATGGCGTGGCTCTGTTGGCTGTAAGATTCTCCAACGACAGTGTTGCAACTCGTACTGTCCATCTCTCTGAGTCAACGAGCTATGATTTGGCGATATCTGATGATGCAAGGCTTGGTATAAAGAATGTAAGTGGCTTTATTACTTTGCAAGGTTCGGCAAACTCTTCTCAGACGACTTTGAAGCTGATGTTCGTTGAAAACGTTCGTTTGATAAGATGTCATGTAAACGGTATCCCATCTTCAGCTGCTTCTTCCGTAGATGTAATTGATTCTGTAAAGGCTGATGGGCTGAAACCCGTTACTGAACAGTCTCAACATCCGCAACCTGTCAAGCAGTCTCCTCAGCCTCTTAGGGAAATTGGCCCACAACCTGATAAGCTGATGAGGATGACGGATAATAAACTTTCTGACAAGATATCATGAGCAGGAGGGGATTCACACGTAGGATAGCATCTAATGGTGTTTCTTTAGATGGAAAGGAACTAGGGCGCTATGTTGTTGAGTTGCGGGATGATGAGGTGATTGATTATTATCCCTTATTGTCTGAGCTGCCTTTTACTGAATGGATACCCACGTCGGTAAAGTTGGTTAGAGAAAAGGGGCGCATTATATGGTTGGTGTAGTGATTTTCCGAATCTGCTTTTTGTCCTGTTTTCAATGATGCCTTTCCAGTTCGTGGTGTCATCGTTTTAATATGAAACAACAATAAAAGCTGAACTGCATTTTACATGTGCGGTTCAGCTTTTATTGTTGTTCTCTTTTCTAGAGTCTGATCTTGTTATTTCTTAGGCATGTTCTTTAGAATCTCTAACAGGTGATCCCAAACCATTTGTACGGTAGGAATGAGAAGACGCTCGTCTGGAGAGTGAACGCCACGGAGTGTAGGTCCGAAAGAAACCATATCCATCTGTGGATATTTCTCTGAGAAGAGACCACATTCCAGACCGGCGTGAATACCGATTACCAGTGGGTCTTTCTTGAAAAGTTTCTTGTATGTTTCAACAACTATCTTTGTCAGCTCGCTGTTTGGATTCATCTTCCATGCTGGGTAAGAGTCGTCAACAGTGACTTCAGCTCCTCCCAATATGAAAGCTGCCTTGACTGTGTTTGTCATATTCTGCAGGTTGCTCATCACGTTTGAGCGTTGTGAAGCTACTACAACGATTTCTGTATCCTTCGTTACAACACTTGCAACATTGTTGGATGTCTCCACCATCCATTCAAGTTCTTTGTCCTGGCACATTGCCAATACACCGTTATATACGGCTTGAAGGGCGTATATGAACTTTGTAGAGTTCTCTTTCGGTAAAACTCTTTCAGCCTCGCAACTCTCAAGGGCGGCGGTCATATTTGGTTCTGTTACGTGGAACTCATCCTCAAATCCTGCTACCATGATGTTCCAGTCAGCCTTTATGGTTTCCTTGTCTTTTGCAGGCACGGCGAACACTACCATTCCATCGCGGGGGATAGCGTTGTGCATGCGGCCGGCATTGAAGTTAGCCAAGCGGAGGTCTGTCTTCTCCTGCTCGGTGAAGAGGAAACGGGTAAGGAACTTGATGCAGTTTGCACGCTTCTTGTTGATGTCGTCACCGCTATGTCCGCCTACGAGTCCGTTGATGCTTGCCTTCATGAAGAAATAGTCAGCGGGAGCCTCTTCCTTGTTGAATTTGAAGGTTGCAGTAGTTGTCTGTCCACCGGCACAACTTATAAATATCTGTCCTTCGTCTTCGCTATCCAGATTGATAAGCATGTTGCCTTTCATGAATCCAGACTCCATTCCGTGAGCTCCGGTAAGTCCTGTTTCCTCGTCGCGTGTGAATACGCATTCAATAGGTCCGTGCTCTATCTCGTTGCTGTCAAGAATAGCCATTTCGATGGCACATCCGATACCGTCATCAGCTCCCAGAGTAGTTCCCTTTGCCTTCATCCATTCACCGTCAACATAAGTTTGGATAGCGTCTTTCGTGAAGTCGATATCGACGTCTACAAGTTTTTCGCAAACCATATCCATGTGGCTCTGCAGAATTACGGTCTTGCGGTCTTCGTATCCCTTGGTAGCAGGTTTCCTGATGATTACGTTGCCTGTCTTGTCTACCTGTGTGTCGAGGTTTCTGCTCTCTCCGAATTCTTTCAAGAATTCAATCATCTTCTCTTCGTGTTTAGAAGGGCGGGGAATTTGGTTGACCCTTGCAAATTGTTCAAAGACACAAGCTGGTTTTAATTCGCTGTTGTTCATAAATGTATATTTATTTAAAGTTTAAAGTTTGTAAGTTCAGAATCTTTGAATGATGAAAATATTGTTAGCAACGTCAATAAAATCAGTAGCTTGACCAAAATTCTTCATTCTTCATTCTTTATTTTTCATATAATATTCTATCTTTGCATGCAAATTTAGGCAAAAAGCTTGAAAACCGCTTATTGCGCATGTTAATATTTGCAATATATGCAATAATTAAGGGAGAATCCGTTATATATGCGGTGTCTGATGGCAAATATAAATTGGTAATAACAAAAAACGGAATATTAATAAGATGAACAAGAAAATGGTTCGTGTAATGTCAGTTATGGCGATTGCTTTGCTGGCAATGGCTTCTTGCAACAAGGAAGCGCAAAAGGTTGATGAAAAGACTCAGGCTCATGCTACTCAGTCTGGCTCTGTAAAGATTGCTTATGTTGAGGTAGACTCAATCATGTCACAGTATAAATTCTGTAAGGAATATTCACTTATACTCCAGAAAAAGAGTCAGAATATAGAAAACACTCTGGCTGCTAAGCAGAATTCTTTGCAGGCTGCAGCTGCAAAGTTTCAGCAGGATGTACAGAACAACAAATATACTCAGCAACAGGCTGAGGCTGTCCAGGCAAATCTTCAAAAACAGGGTGCTGACTTGCAGGCTCTTCAGCAGAGACTAGGAGCAGAGTTCCAGAATGAGACCAATACATTCAACAAGGCATTGCGCGATAGCATACAGCATTATCTTGCTGCATACAATAAAGACAAGAAATATGGCTTGATATTGAGCAAGGCCGGTGATAATATTCTCTATGCTGACAAAGCATACGATATAACCAATGAGGTTATCGCGGGCTTGAATAAGGCTTATAAGCCAGCTAAGAAATAAATACGATGATAATAAAGGTTAAGGGACGATACCAAGGATTCGTTCCTTAATTTTTTATTTCGCTTTTCATCGTCGTTCTTGTCCTATGATATAGGTGTAGTTTTGCATTGATGAAATATGATTGACAGGCAGAAGACATTGGTCTCTATATGTTGAATGTATTTTAGATGCTTTAATGGGGTGTCTTCTTCTGTCGGAATAGGTGGGTATTAACACTGAGTTCTTATTGTGCTCATTGTTATTTTTGCTTGATTGTTGTTCTGTGTAACCTTTGTCTTGCATAAGAAACACTTGTTCGCATGTCTTCATGGCGTTGTTTCCGCATTGTCAAAGCTGTCTTTTGCCTTAATGGAGAATGGCGATTTCTTTTCAGGATGCTGATATCAATATAAATGATAATATGATAAAAGAGTTACATGTTAGAGTCGCTCCTCAGATTGCGGCTACAGAAAGTCTATTGAAGGATTATCTTGCTGAAGAACTGGCAATTGATACACGGACAATCACGTCAGTGCGAGTGCTCAGACGTAGTATTGATGCTAGGCAACGCAATATATTTGTGAATCTTAAAGTGAGGACATACATAAATGAACAACCGACAGACGAGGAGTACGTGCATACAGAATATTATGATGTGTCGGATGGCAACTGCGTCATTGTGGTAGGAGCCGGTCCGGGAGGTCTTTTTGCTGCCCTGAGGCTTGTGGAGAAAGGCTTTAGACCAATAGTCTTAGAGCGTGGCAAGAATGTGCGGGACAGAAAGAAAGACCTGTCGCTTATAACCAAGATGCAGAAAGTAGATCCAGAGAGCAATTATTGCTTTGGCGAGGGTGGAGCAGGGGCATATTCTGATGGAAAACTGTATACTCGAAGTAAGAAACGGGGCGACATAGAAAAAATACTCAATGTCTTCTGCCAGCACGGTGCATCTACATCAATTCTCTCAGACGCTCATCCGCATATAGGTACCGACAGGCTTCCGTCGGTCATAGAATCAATGCGCAATACTATAATCAGATGTGGTGGTGAAGTTCATTTCCAAACTAAGATGACTTCATTGTTAGTTGAAGGTGATGCGGTAATAGGCGTTGAATGCATAGACCTCCAGAATGGCATCCAGAAGGTTTTCCATGGACCGGTTATCCTTGCCACTGGCCATTCTGCCCGTGATGTGTATCGGTATCTTGGCTCGGCTGGCGTGGCGATAGAGGCAAAAGGCATTGCAGTCGGAGTTAGACTTGAACATCCTGCTGCGCTAATAGACCAGATTCAGTATCATAACAAGAAAGGACGTGGCAAGTATTTGCCTGCAGCAGAATATAGTTTTGTCACTCAGGTTGAGGGTAGGGGCGTTTATTCTTTCTGCATGTGTCCGGGTGGCTTCGTTATTCCTGCGGCTACTGACAAGGAGCAGATTGTTGTCAACGGCATGAGTCCCAGCAATAGAGGAACACAATGGTCTAACAGTGGTATGGTCGTAGAGGTTAGGCCGGAGGACATAGACGGAGAAGGGGATTTGAAAATGATGGCTTTTCAGGAAAAATTGGAACGTGATTGCTGGATAAACGGCAATATGCGGCAGACTGCTCCTGCACAAAGAATGGGAGATTTCGTGAAGTCGAAGCTTAGCTATGATTTGCCAAAGGCATCTTATGCTCCGGGATTGATTTCCAGTCCGTTGCATTTTTGGTTGCCCCCAATGATAAGCCATAGATTGCAGCAGGGGTTCGTGAAATTTGGCGGTATGAGTCGCGGTTTCTTGACAAACGACGCTGTGCTTATGGCGGTAGAAACAAGGACTTCCTCACCAGTACGGATATTGCGAGACAAAGAGACTCTCCAGCATGTTACTTTACATGGGCTCTTCCCGTGTGGCGAGGGTGCTGGTTATGCAGGCGGAATAGTCTCTGCAGGAGTAGATGGAGAGCGATGTGCCGATGCAGCAGCTGAATATGTAGCCAGACTTTAACTGCCTTTCATTCAGAAAGAGAATAGGCGTTTTAGAAGGTTACGTCAGGACATATTGTCATTTTTTAGGTAAAGGTTTGTTTAATAGCCTATTTTTTAGTACTTTTGTCCCGACTCAAACGAAATTGTAAAAATACATCATAATGAATATATCTTACAAATGGTTGAAGGAGTATGTTGATTTCAACCTTACTCCACAAGAAGTATGCGACGCTTTGACTTCTGAAGGTCTTGAAGTAGATTCTCTTGAGGAAGTACAAAGTATACAAGGTGGTCTCAAAGGCCTGTTTGTAGGCAAGGTCCTTACTTGTGAGGCCCATCCCAATTCGGATCATTTACATGTTACAACTGTTGACTTAGGACATGAAACCCCTTCTCAGATAGTGTGCGGAGCGCCTAATGTTGCTGCTGGTCAGAAGGTTATTGTGGCAGATTTGGGTTGTGTGCTTTATGATGGCGATAAGGAATTCGTTATCAAGAAGTCTAAACTACGCGGAGTGGAAAGCTATGGTATGATATGTGCCGAAGATGAAATAGGCGTAGGTACAAGCCATGATGGTATCATCGTTTTGCCGGATACTGCTAAAGAGGGTACACCCGCTGCAGAATATTATAATCTGGAGAGTGACTGGTTGATAGAAATCGACATAACGGCCAATCGTGCGGATGCTCTTTCGCATTGGGGAGTGGCACGTGATCTCTATGCGTGGTTGAAACGTAATGGCTATGAGACAAGTCTCCATCGTCCGGGCTGCGATGCATTTGAAGTTGACAATGAATGTCTTCCGATTGATGTCGAAATTCAGTGTGCCGAGGCTTGTAAACGTTATGCTTGTGTTAGTCTGACAGGCTGTAAGGTTACCGAAAGTCCGGAATGGCTTCAGAAAAAACTCAACGTAATAGGCATTCGTCCGATAAACAACATAGTTGACATTACCAACTATGTGATGATGGCATATGGACAGCCACTGCATTGCTTTGATGCAGATATGGTGAAGAATCACAAGATAGTAGTTAAGACTATGCCAGAGGGAACGCCTTTCGTTACTCTTGATGGAGTGGAACATAAGCTCAGTGAGCGCGACCTTGCCATATGCAATGCTGAAGAACCGATGTGTATAGCTGGCGTTTTTGGTGGCAAGGGTAGTGGCACTTACGATACTACGGTGAATGTAGTGCTTGAGAGCGCATATTTCCATCCGACCTGGATACGTAAAAGTGCTCGTCGTCATGGATTGAGTACTGATGCATCTTTCCGTTTTGAGCGTGGTATAGATCCAAACGGAGTGATTTATGCTCTGAAGCAGGCAGCTCTGTTGTGTAAGGAACTTGCTGGTGCAAAGGTGTCTATGCAGATAAAGGATGTATATCCTGAACCGATACCCGATCCTGTGGTTGAATTAAAGTATGAATACGTTAATTCTCTTGTTGGTAAAGTCATTGGGGAAGACATGATAAAGAGCATTGTCGAATCTCTTGAGATGAAGGTGCTGGATGAGAATGCCGAAGGTCTGAAACTTCAGATACCAGCTTATCGTGTTGACGTGCAGCGTCCATGCGACGTGGTTGAGGATATCTTGAGGATTTATGGCTATAACAACGTAGAGATACCAACACAGCTGAAAAGCTCCTTGGTGATAAAAGGTGAGGAAGACTTGAAACATAAAGCTGAAAATCTTATAGGAGAGCAGCTGGTAGGATGTGGATTCAATGAGATATTGAACAACTCTCTTACAAAGGGTGACTACTACAAAGCTCTCAACCACTATCATGCAGATCATCTTGTTCGCATTATGAATCCGTTGAGTTCCGATCTTAATGTGATGCGTGAGACATTGTTGTTTGGCGGATTGGAGAGTCTTGAATATAATATAAAACGCAAGAATCCTAATCTTCGTTTCTTCGAGTTTGGCAATGTCTATGATTACAGTGCAGAAAAGCATACAGTGGATAATCCACAGGCTGCTTACAAGGAGGAATATCATCTTGGCCTTTGGCTTACCGGTAAGAGGGTGAGTGGCAGTTGGGCTCATCCCGAAGAAGACACATCGTTCTATGAACTGAAAGCATATGTCGAGAATATCCTTCGTAGAGTAGGGTTGTCGTTTGCTGCTGTCGTGTTCAAGAAAAGCGACAATGATATTTTCTCGTCAGCAATCGCTATAGAGAACAGAGGAGGAAAACTCATTGCCGAAATGGGTGTTATAGCAAAGAAACACCTCAAAGAGTTTGATATTGAGTTGCCGGTATATTATGCAGAGATTAACTGGACTCTCCTTATGAAGGCAGTACGAAAGAATACTGTAAACTTCCATGAGATAAGCAAGTTCCCACCTGTAAGCCGTGACTTGGCGTTATTGGTAGACTCTAATGTAGAATTCGTTGAGATAGAAAAGATTGCCTACCAGTCTGAAAAGAAGTTGCTTAAAAAAGTAGAACTCTTCGATGTATATGAGGGAAAGAATCTTCCTGCTGGCAAGAAGAGTTACGCCGTTAACTTTATCCTTCAGGATGAGGAGAAGACACTTACGGAGAAGCATATCGAGGCAGTGATGACCAAATTGATTGCTAATCTGAAAAAGCAATTGAACGCTGAGCTGAGATGATGGTTTTTAATCACTGATGGTTTTTCAAAAAGATAACAATTTAAAAACATTATAAAACAATTACTCCAATGGGAAGAGCATTTGAATATCGCAAAGCGACTAAGATGAAGAGATGGGGACATATGGCCCGTACGTTTACAAAGATTGGCAAACAGATTGCCATTGCAGTCAAGGCTGGTGGTCCTGATCCTGAAAACAATCCTCACCTGAGAGCTATCATTCAGACTGCCAAGCGTGAGAACATGCCTAATGCTAACGTTGAGCGTGCGATAAAAAACGCAATGGGCAAAGACCAGAAGGATTTCAAGGAAGTAACCTACGAGGGATACGGACCTCATGGAGTGGCTATCTTCGTGGATGCCGCGACAGACAACACAACCCGTACTGTAGCCAACGTGCGTGCCGTATTCAACAAGTATGGTGGCAACTTGGGAACACAAGGTTCCTTGTCTTTCCTTTTTGATCAGAAGTGCGTGTTTACATTCAAGAAGCAGGCGGATCTTGATATGGACGAACTCATCCTTGAATTCATTGACTATGGTGTTGAAGAGGAATATGATTTCGATGAAGAGACCAACGAGGTTACTATATATGGTGACCCTAAGAGCTTTAGCGATCTGCAGAAGCATCTTGAAGCCAATGGTATCGAGATTACTGGTGCTGAGTTCACTCGTATTCCAACGGATCTAAAGGATGTTACTCCTGAACAACGTGAGGTAATCGACAAAATGGTTGATATCCTTGAGGATGATGACGACGTTCAGAACGTTTATACTAACATGAAACCGGCTGAGGAATAATACTATACATTTATTCTAAGGTACTTTTGGTTAATATAGAATGAATGTCATATACTATTTAGGGCAGTTTCTGAAATTTTTTTATTATCGAAACTGCCCTAAAATGTTATTATACATTTAATGTAGAAATTGAATGCGTATATCTAATTGTTGGGTTTGTTAACCCAAATCGGTCATTAGTGCTTGCTTGGATTTTGATTTTTTAGAAGAGTGGATTTTGTTTGGCTTTTAATGAGTAATACGAGCTGTTGCGAATTAAAAACAGACAAAAGGCATCTTATAAAAACAAATGACAGCAAGAAGTCATTAAATAATTCAATAAACGGCCTAATGACCGTTTGGGGGTAAATACCATGGATTTTTATACGACAAAATGAATTGTTTCTTCAATTAATTAATGGAAAGTTCAGAGAAATATTTCTTCGAGTTGATACAGATGGGGCTCTTTCATAGGTTCGTCTTATCAGGAACACCTAATGCGGATGAGTGGGCGAAAGTTTACGATATTGCCAATAATCAGACTTTGTTAGGAGTTTTGTTTCCTGTCATTGAGAGATTACCTCAAGAGCAACGTCCTCCACGTGATATTTTGTTTTCATGGTATGCATCATCCTGTAAAATTCGTGAAATGAACAAGCAGCTCAACACACAGGTAGTTTCTCTCTATAGGGGGCTTTCTTTGAAGGGCGTGAAAAGTTCTGTGCTAAAAGGACAGGGTGTGGCATTGTATTATCCAGATCCAATGTTGCGCAATCCTGGAGATATTGATATATGGCTGACTGGGGGAAGAAAGCGTATTGTATCCCTTTTGAAGAAATTGGATGTGGATATTGGTGAAATAGTGTATCACCACGTGGATGCATTTTTTTTTACTGATACAGACGTAGAGGTTCACTTTCGTCCTACATGGCTCTGGAATCCGATTCATAATATCCGATTGCAGAATTGGTTTGATAAGGTTGCACCATATCAGATGGCAAATAGTGTGATGATTTCAGAAGGAGGGGAGAGGATTGCTTGCCCGACGAGAGATTTCAATGCCGTCTTTCTTCTAATACATATTTACAGACATTTCTTTGACGAGGGGATAGGTCTTCGGCAGTTGATGGATTATTATTACTGTATTATAAGAGATGGTGACAATCGATATGTTGTCAATCTTCTGAAGCGGTTTGGGCTTTTGCGTTTTGCTTCAGCGTTGATGTTTGTCCTTCATGTCGTGTTCGGATTGCCTGAGGAAAAGTTTTTGGTCAACCCAAATGCTGAATATGGTGAACTACTTTTGAACGAGATTATGCAAGCGGGTAATTTCGGACATTTTGATGTCCGTATGTCACGAGATTGTGAAGTTGGCAGTATTGCCAACCTGAAGCGAAAACATAGTCGAAATGTTCAAATTCGACGATTGTCGCCAGATGAAGTATTTTGGGAAGTGCCTTTCAAAATATGGCATTATCTTTGGCGTCTCGTCGTTAACAGAAAAAGACCATAGATATACTGCTGGGTTCATTGGCGAGTTTTTTCCAGACTTCGTTGCTCAAAAAAACATTTTGACTTGGTTCGGACGGTAAGAGCCGTCCATCAAGGAACGGATGAGCATGTGCTTATTGGTCAAGAGCCATGGGAGCAGCAGCTTACAATAAAACAAAAAAATTGATTGTCTCACGACAACCAATCTTTTATTAACCTTAATAATCTAATACCATGAAAAACACGTTGCAAATATAGTTGATTATATAGTGAAATGCAACAGTTTCAATAAAAAGATTGTCTGAATAAACATTATTTAAAACAACGTCCATCCCATTTAAGACATCTTTGCATTTTAAAGTCTGGTAAATCCACATCTGTGGAAATTTTAAGTGGAACGTATGTGTTAAATGTCAATTCGCCATTTTCTTTATCCGAAAGAGAAACGACAATCATTATCGGGTCTAATACTGCAGGTTCTTTCTTCCCGGTTTCTTTTTTCAGGGAATCAATTACTTGACTGTAAAAATCATCTCTTGCAGATATTACTACGTTTTTCTCTGTATCAACTGGGGTCCAGTCAATGGTGTAAAAGTCCACATCGCTTTCAGCTGCGGGATTGCCGTAATACCTGTTCATGCATATCAGATCTGTGCCGGTGTCTTTTTTCAGAAGCAGTAACTGTACACCTGATTTCTCTGATAGTCTGACATCAATGAATTTGTCATTAAGAGATACCAATTTAAGTTCGCCCCCTAAAAGGTTCTTGATTCCTTCTTTATTTTCATCAACATTGTCATTGTCAACAATGTCGCTTCGGATACTGCTGTTCATTATTGGCAAAATAGAATCCGGCATTTCTTTCCAAACGTCCTTCATCGTTTTCTGTGCATAAATCCCTTGTCCTGAGAGTATTATTAATGATGTTGCTATAATCTTTAGAATGTTCATCTGCTAGAATTTAATTATGTTTATTTGTTTGAATACAAAATTATAAAAAAAAACATTTATCTGGAAATTATATTGGCAATTATCCCCAATAATTATCGTTAAAATCATGATCGAGATTTAACGTGTAGTGTTTTATGCCCATGCCGGCTGTTTATTCCAAATCGAAGATGGATTGATGTCAGGGCATATTCCGACCTTAGCGAGGAACAGACAATAATCTGGTGTCGACAAGAGCTGATTATGTTGTCGGGGAGAAATAAATATATAGTAAACACGATAAAAATCTATTTTTATCATATCGTTTAATTTAGTGTCATTAAAAAATAGTATATTTGCATTAATTTTCATGTCAACAAGGCGTTTTCCGCTGATATTTATACATCGAGGCGCTAAAAACATAATTAATTATTGTCAATAGAGACCTTTGAGAATATGTATTCCATATAGTTTCCTGAAAGTCCTTTGTATATTTGACATCTTTAATGTATGTGTTGTTTGATATGTTGATCATTCAAGATAAACAGGGAAATTGAAGTTAAAAAAATAATTAGAACAATATATAATGTTAGTTGATTTCAAGAATGTGAATATTTGCCAAGAATCCAAATGCGTTTTGGAGAATGTCAACTTCCATGTTGACGAAGGTGAATTCATATATATAATAGGTAAGGTAGGAGCAGGAAAGAGCAGTCTGCTCAAGACTATGTATTGTGAACTTGACATTGAAAGCGCAGATTGTGCCAATGTTCTTGACCACAATCTTTTGACAATAAAGCGCAGGCAGATACCGCAGCTGAGGAAAGGGATAGGAATCATTTTCCAGGATTTCCAGCTTCTTCACGACAGGACCGTTTATGATAATCTCAGATTCGTTTTGCGCGCCACAGGTTGGCGTGACAAGGCTTCTGTAGATGACCGGATAAACGAAGTGCTTGATGCAGTGGGGATGAGTGACGCTATAAACAAGATGCCTCACCAACTGTCTGGCGGTGAGCAGCAGCGAATAGCTATATCACGGGCTTTGCTCAATACTCCAAAGATAATCATAGCTGATGAGCCTACAGGAAATCTTGATGTGGAGACGGCCTCTAATATCGTGTCCCTGTTGAAATCCATAAGCCAGAAAGGCACAGCAGTCATTATGTCAACCCACAACATCCCGATGATTGACAAATATCCCGGAATCGTATACAGTTGCCAGAACGGCACATTAGAGGAACAAGATATTGACAAGATGTCGATGTAGGAAATACACGCGAACACTAAAAGATATAATTATGAAAGTAATGAAATTCGGAGGCACATCTGTTGGTTCTCCAGAGAGGATGAAAAGTGTCTCAAAATTGATAACTAGCAGTGGTGAACCTGTTGTCATCGTGTTGTCAGCGATGTCGGGAACCACAAACTCATTGGTCGAGATATCCAATTATCTGTACAGGAAGAATCCGGAAGGCGCCAACGAAGTGATAAACCGCCTTGAACAGAAATACATGTCACACGTAGAAGATTTGTATTCTACAGAAAAATGGAAAAAGGAAACGCGTAGTTTTCTCCGTGAGGAATTCAATTATCTACGTTCGTTCACAAAAGACCTCTTCACTAGTTTTGAGGAGAAGAGCATAGTGGCACAGGGTGAGATCATGAGTACGAACATGGTCGTGAACTACCTGAAAGAATGCGGAGTCGATGCAGAGTTGTTGTCGGCACTTGATTTCATGCGCACAGACAAGAACGGCGAACCTGACACATCGTATATCAAGGAGAAATTGACCGCTTTGCTTGAGGAAGTCAAAGGAAAGCAAATCTATATAACACAAGGTTTCATATGCCGTAATGCCTATGGCGAGATAGACAACTTGCAGAGAGGCGGCAGCGACTACACCGCTTCGCTTATCGGAGCTGCGATAAACGCCGAAGAGATACAGATATGGACAGACATTGACGGAATGCACAACAACGACCCACGCATCGTTGACGGTACAGAAGCCGTAAGGCAGCTTCACTTTGAGGAGGCAGCAGAGCTTGCCTATTTCGGTGCCAAGATCCTGCATCCTACTTGCATCCAGCCTGCAAAATATGCCGGCATCCCCGTACGCCTTCTGAACACGATGGAACCGGAAGCTCAAGGCACTATCATAGATAATGTAACTTTGAGGGGGAAAATCAAGGCAGTAGCTGCAAAAGACAATATCACGGCTATCAAGATAAAGAGCAGCCGCATGCTTCTGGCTACTGGCTTCTTGAGAAAAGTCTTTGAGATTTTCGAGAGCTACCAGACGGCAATCGACATGGTGGCAACCAGCGAGGTCGGCGTTTCGATGAGTATAGACAACGACACCCATCTGGCTGAAATAGTGGATGAATTGAAGAAGTATGGCACTGTGACCGTAGACACCGACATGTGCATTGTCTGCGTTGTCGGAGATCTTGACTGGAGCAATGTAGGCTTTGAGACGCTCGCCACGGATGCATTGAAGAACATCCCCGTGAGAATGATTTCATATGGCGGCAGCAATTACAACATTTCATTTCTCATCCGGGAAAGCGACAAGAAGGCTGCGCTCCAGAGCTTGAGCGACACTCTCTTCAAATAAAGAAAAGCAATAAACGACACACAACAACGACACACAACACGAAGAATGAAAGGAATATTCCCCGTTGACAAGTTCATGGAAATCGAAACTCCGTTTTATTTCTATGACACGTCCCTCTTGAGCAAGACTTTAGAGGAGATAAACAGAGAGGCAGGCAGACACGATAATTTCCGTGTCCATTATGCAGTCAAGGCAAATGCCAACCCCAAGATACTGAATGTAATCCGCCATTACGGACTTGGCGCCGACTGCGTGAGTGGAGGTGAGATAAAGGCGGCCCTGCGTAGTGGTTTTCCGCATGACAGGATAGTCTTTGCCGGTGTAGGCAAAAGCGATTGGGAAATAGCGCTTGGCATAGACAACGACATACAATGTTTCAATGTCGAAAGCATCCCTGAGCTTGAGGTGATTGATGAAATCGCCAGGGCGAAGGGCAAAATCGCGAATGTGGCATTCAGGATAAACCCTGATGTAGGTGCCCATACCCATGCTAACATAACCACAGGTCTGGCAGAGAACAAGTTCGGAATACCTATGGAGGAGATGGAACCGGTAATCCGTCTTGCAGTCAACATGAAGAACGTGAAGTTCAGAGGATTGCATTTCCATATAGGTTCACAGATTCTCGACATGGGCGACTTTGAGGCGTTGTGCAATCGCATCAACGACCTCCAGCAACAGCTTGAGCGCCATCATATTATAGTTGAGTCATTGAATGTAGGCGGAGGTCTCGGAATTGACTATCATGAGCCTGACAGAGCCTCTGTTCCCGACTTCAAGGGGTATTTCAACACGTATGCCAGATTCCTGAAGCTTCGTCCTCATCAGACTTTGCATTTCGAGCTGGGGCGTGCTGTAGTAGGTCAATGTGGGTCGTTGATTACCAGAGTGTTGTATGTCAAGGATGGAGTTTCCAAGAAGTTCCTTATCCTTGATGCCGGAATGACAGATCTGATAAGACCGGCTTTGTATCAGGCCTATCATAAGATAGAGAACATTTCAAGCGACGGGCCTATGGAGACCTACGATGTGGTCGGACCGATCTGCGAGTCGAGCGACGTGTTTGCAAAGGCGGCAGACTTGAATTGTAGTAGGAGAGGGGATTTTATAGCCATCCGGTCGGCAGGTGCCTATGGAGAGATTATGGCTTCACAGTACAACTGCAGGAAGTTGCCTGACGGTTACGTGTCTGAGGAGCTGAATATAGATTATTAACTTAAAACTTGGTTATAAGGAAGGCAGTATAAAATGTTAGTAGTTGATGATAAGACAATGGTGTTAGGAGGCGTTGCAATATTGCTTGCGCTTTTGTCTCCAATCGTAAACGCATTGATTCTGAAATTGAAGGTAGGGAAGTCAGACATTGACGGCTCCTCATTGCCTGTCAACGATGTTTCATTGCCCGGCATTTCAGTAGTCATGACTGTTGATGACGAGGGTGAAGACCTCAAGAAGAATCTGCCACAATGGCTTGACCAGTCGTATGGCGGCAAATATCAGGTCATTGTAGTCGTTTCGGGCAACGACCCTCAGGTTGAGTCAATCCTCAAGCGATATTCGGGTTCCCCGTCGCTATACACCACTTTCATCCCGTCTTCGTCCCGCTATATGAGCAGGAAGAAGCTTGCCGTGACCATTGGCGTGAAGGCAGCCAGATACGACTGGGTGCTCTTGACGGATGTGGATTGCTATCCGGAGAAAGCCACATTCCTTGACTCCATATCCCGCAGGTCCATATCCGGCGATTGCCAGATGGTGTTGGGCTACAGCAATTTCAGCTCCGACGCCCCGTCAGCCCGTCTCTTCGACAACACCTACAGTCTCTATCGCCAGTTGGCCCTGTCGCAAAGAGGCAGGACAGCAGGCTATTCCGGCAAAGTAGTACTGTTCAGAAAATCCATGTTCATCGAGGGCAAGGGCTATGACGGGAATCTGAAATACACGAGAGGCGAGTTTGAATTCCTGGCAAACAAATTCTCCACGGAATCCAACACGCTGGTCTTTGCATCCCCCGACGCTATGGTGATAGAAGACACCCCGTCTCACAAGGGTTGGACAAACAAGTGTCTCAATTATCTTGCAATACGCAAGACGCTTCGCAACTCCAGACTCCCGAGGTTCACATTCAATCTTGGCATAGTTTCCATGCTGTCGGCCAACATCCTGCTTACCGCCCTGATAGCCTGTTCAGCCATCGCCCGGATGTGGATACTCTGCGGCTGTGCGGTCTTTGCGTTGCTCCTGTCGTTCGTTCTGCGCACGGTGATTCTGTCCGTCCGCCTGCGCCCGTATCTTCACGGAATGTCGTTCGTCAAATTATGGTGGCTGGAACAGACGCTACCTTTCAGAAACTGCATGAGACTGCTGAAATATCGTTTCGCCGACAAATATGACTTCATAAGCCACAAGCTTTAAGTCCCTCGCCCAAACGGCCATCAATCGGCTTGTAAAAAAGCAAAGGCTGCAAGCAGTCATAAAATGTAACATCAATGATGAGCGTTTGGGCGTTAAAAAGCCAGTGCGATGCAATATATCCCGTTCCACAACGTTATAACAATAGACGATAATTGGAGTTGCCCCAAACTATAGGCAATAATGAGAGTTGCCCACAACAATAGACGATGATGAGGTTGACCCCAACAATATACGATAATGAGAGTTGACCAAAATACTGAATTGATTTTTAAAAGCATGTGCCATGAATATACTCCATTGCATTCCACGTTCAGATTCAGGTTCAATACGGCAGACCCTGCTTGACGACTTGTTTTCGTTCAACACACAAGACCTCTCTAATTATGTGTTGACAGACAAGTCACAGCAATCTGAATTTGCAGCATGCGTAGGGACAGACAAGGTATATTGTTTCTCCTCCTCCCGTCCATGGATCAAGGGAGGCAAGAAACAGTTCAGGCATGTCGTTGCCGCTACCTCGGCAGAGATAATCCACATACATTCATTTGCAGACCTGTATTCTCTTCAGATCATGAGATGGGCCTTTGCTATGAGGATTCCCGTGGTCTTCTCCCCATACAACTCGATGATGCCCTGGCATTTGAGCAACATCCCTCTGCCCCTGAGGCTGAAGAGGACGATAGTTTCCCGGATGCTTCTCAAGCACACCGGAGCCACTGTCCTCACAAGCTCCAACCAGGAAACGGAGCGTATGAAGCAGATGTTCCGTCATGCGTTGGGCAGTTCGGGCCGCCTTTCCGTGGCCACCCGCATCAAGAGCATCAACGGTGAAGCAGACACCCTGCGCCTCGCATCCACCATGTTCTCCGTATACCGGAAGATCATCGACAGCAATCCCTTCTGGCTGATGAGCGAAAAAGACGTATATATAGAAAACGGTCTGGCGGCATTGGGAGCCATACTGTCTTCCGGCAAGGATGCCGACACCGTATTCCTGCCCCTGCAGAAGATAAAGTCAGAGCTCGCCACCCTTTCCGCCGAGCATTGGCGACGCATCCAGCTTCATTCCTCAGACCAGGACATTCTTCCCGAGGTGCGCATGGCCTACGAGTCGCTGATGGGCACACCCGGCGAGTTCGACCCCCAGACTGTGGACCGCCATTCTGTGGTTGCCTTCAGGAGCGAACTGAAAAGGGACAAGCCTTCGATAAAGACATCCAGAATGCATCAGGTTTCCGAGGACTATTCAGAATACAAGAGCGAACTTCTCCTCTGCGTCATGCTTCTCAACATGAAGCACCTGACAGACACCCGAAGAGTGACGCGCAGAAACCTTTCCGACCTGTATCTCTATGCAAGGTTTGAAGACTACAACGAATATGTGCTCGAAGAGATGCTTTCAGATCTGGGCATACTGGAGTTCAGTTCCCGCATCCTCACACTCCTCGTCCACAGCATGTTCCTTGAAAAAGGGCATGTACCCGTAAAACTTTCACGTGAAAAGGATTTATGCAAAATGCAGAAGCAACTTTTCAAATCCAATATAATGTGAAGAAGTAACTTTTCAAATCCATATGATATGGAGCAGCAGCTTTTCAACTCCAATATAATATGAAGAAACAACTTTTCAAATCTAATATAATATGAAGAAAAACTTAAACCAACCGCAAGAGAACGAACTGCAGTATCTGCAGTTGTTGTCAAAGACCTTCCCTACCATTGCGGATGCGAGCACGGAGATAATAAACCTCCAGGCCATCCTCAATCTGCCTAAGGGAACAGAGCATTTCCTTGCCGACATCCACGGCGCCTACGAGTCATTCCAGCATGTGCTGAAGAATGCTTCGGGCAACATCAAGAGAAAAGTGAACGAGCTTTTCGGCAACCAGATCCGCGATACGGAGCTCCGCGACCTCTGCACTCTCATCTATTATCCCGAGCAGAAGCTCGAGATGGTGAAGCTCGTAGAGGAAGACATCAACGACTGGTACCACATCACCATCCACCAGCTTGTCACCATCTGCCGCGATGTGTCGAGCAAATACACCCGTTCGAAAGTCAGGAAATCCCTGCCCAAGGAGTTCTCCTACATCATCCAGGAGCTTCTGCATGAGCATTCCGACGACATCGACAAGGCGGGCTACGTGACTGCCGTCATCGACAGCATGATAGAGACCGACAGCGCCGACGACTTCATCATCGCCATCGCCCACGTTATCCAGCGCCTTGCCATTGACCGGCTCCATATTCTGGGCGACATCTACGACCGCGGTCCTGCCGCCCACAAGATATTGAACCTTCTCACCCATTACCACAACTGGGACATCCAGTGGGGCAACCACGACATGCTGTGGATGGGAGCCTGTGCCGGCAACGACGCCTGCATCACCAACGTGGTGAGAATCTCGCTGCGCTATGCTAACCTCACCACCCTGGAGGAGGGCTACGGAATAAACCTGCTGCCCCTTGCCACTTTCGCCATGGAGACCTACAAGGACGACCCATGCCTGGAATTCATCCCGAAGACCTCAGGCGGCACTGGCGTTCTCGATGAGAAGACTGTTCGCCTCATCGCCATGATGCACAAAGCCATCTCCGTAATCCAGTTCAAGGTGGAAGCCGCCTTGATAAAGAAGCACCCTGAGTGGAAGATGAAAGACCGCATGCTCTTCAACAACGTTGACTACGACAAGGGCGTGTGCACAATCGGCGGCAAGGAATATGCCATGAAGAGCTGCCTGTTCCCCACGGTAGACCCCAAGCATCCCAACGTGCTGACGAAGGAAGAGGAGGAACTCATGAAGAAGCTCCACCATTCGTTCACCGTGAGCGAGAAGCTGCGCAACCATATAGAGCTGCTGCTCAGCCACGGCTGTATGTACAACATCACCAACAACAACCTGCTCTTCCATGCTTCGGTGCCTCTCAACGACGACGGCTCCCTGAAGGAAGTGGAGCTGTTCGGTGGCAAGAAATACAGCGGCAGGGAGCTGATGCACCATACGGGTCTCCTCGTGCGTGCGGCGTTCCAGAACGACAGTTCCGAGGCAATGCGTGATTTCGCGCGCGACTATTTCATGTATCTGTGGTGCGGTCCCGACTCCACACTCTTCGACAAGTCCAAGATGGCCACCTTCGAGCGTTATTTCCTTGAAGACGCCGAGACCCACAAGGAGTATAAGGGCAACTATTTCAAGATGAGAGACAACGAAGAAGTGGTGGACAGGATTCTCGACGCCTTCGAGGTGCGCCATCCCAACCGCCACATCATCAACGGCCACGTGCCCGTGCATGCCGGAAGCGGCGAGAACCCGATAAAGGCCAACGGCAAGCTGATGGTCATCGACGGCGGTTTCTCCAAGGCCTACCACAAGGAGACGGGCATTGCCGGCTACACGCTCATCTATCACAGCCGCGGCTTCTTCCTTGTGCAGCACGAGCCGTTCACGAGCGAGGAGGATGCCATCAAGCGCGGCACCGACATCAAGAGTTTCACCAAGATCGTGGAGATGTCTTCTCACAGGATGCTCGTTGCCGACACCGACATCGGCGATGACCTGCGCGGCCAGATCGAATATCTCAAGAAGCTCCTCTATGCCTACAGGTATGGATGGATAAAGGAGCGCGGATAGGGGGGCTATATCTCCTATATCTCCTATATCTCCTATAAGACTTATAGGACTTATAGGACTTATAGGACTTATAGGACTGATAAAACCTATATCTCCTATAAGTCCTATCAGTCTTATTAGTCCTATCAGCTATATCCAGGCTGGGCATTATTTGCTGCCCTTGAGCGCCTTGTCCATGTTTTCGGCGGCACGTCTGCCGTCGCCCATAGCCAGGATCACCGTGGCTCCGCCGCGCACGATGTCGCCTCCGGCGAAGATTTCCTTCCTCGAGCTCTGCATGCAGTCGTCCACGGCGATGGTGTCCTTCCTGCCCAGTTCCAGTCCCTCGATGGATTTCGGCACGAGGGGGTTCGGCGACACGCCCACCGCTACTATCACCTGGTCGGTCTCCACGGTCAGGGTCTTGCCTTCTATAGGTTTCGGACTTCTTCTTCCGCTGGCGTCGGGCTCTCCCAGTTCCATCACCTGTAGCACCGCCTTGCATACGGCACCGTTTTCGTCGGCGATGTATTCAATAGGATTGTGCAGGTTGAGGAAATTTATCCCCTCCTCCTTGGCGTGTCTCACCTCTTCCAGTCTTGCCGGCATTTCAGCCTCCGAGCGTCGGTAGACTATTGTCACGTCGGCTCCCAGTCTCTTGGCTGTTCGGCAGGAGTCCATGGCAGTGTTGCCTCCGCCAATCACGAGCACCTTCTTGCCGAAGTTCATCGGTGTGTCCGTCTTCGGGTCGGCAGCATCCATGAGGTTCACTCGTGTCAGATATTCGTTAGACGACATTATGTTGATGGCGTTTTCTCCCGGAATGTTCATGAAGTTTGGCAGTCCGGCTCCGCTTCCCACGAAGAATCCCTTGAATCCCTCTTCCTTTAGCTGCTCTATGGTGACAGTCTTTCCGATGATGCAGTCTGTGGTGAACTCCACTCCGAGCTTCCTGAGGTTTTCTATCTCCACGTCCACGATGTGGTTGGGCAGTCTGAACTCCGGAATTCCGTATTTCAGCACACCTCCGATTTCGTGCAGCGCCTCAAACACGTGCACCTCGTAGCCCCTCTTTGCCATGTCGCCTGCGAAGCTTAGTCCAGATGGTCCTGAGCCCACCACTGCCACTTTCACTCCGTTGCTCTCCGGCCTTCCGTCGTTCTGTTCGCCGCATCTCTGTGCGTAGTCGGCTGCGAATCTCTCCAGATATCCTATCGCCACCGCCGGCTCGTTCATCTTCAGGTGTATGCATCTGCTTTCGCATTGCTTCTCCTGCGGGCATACTCGTCCGCATACGGCAGGCAGCGATGATGTGTTCTTGAGCACCCGTGCGGCTCCCTGTATGTTTCCGCGCTCTATGTTCTTTATAAACGAAGGTATGTCGATGCTCACGGGGCATCCTTCCGTGCACGACGGCTTTGCGCAGTCCAGGCATCTGTGGGCTTCGCGCTGAGCCATTTCGAGCGTTATCCCCTGGTTCACCTCTTCCTTGCGGTGTGCGATTCTGTATTCGGGGCTCAGCTCCGGCATCTCCACGCGTTCTATCGCCATGCGCTCCTTCGGCTTCATGCTCTTGCGCAGCTCTTTGCGCCATTCCGCCTCTCTGTCCTTGAGCTGCTCCAGTGTTTCGGCGGGGAAGACTGCCGGGGCGCCATCGCCGTTGGTCTGCGCCTTGGCTCCGCAGTTGCATTCAGCGGTCTCTGGCCTGCACAGATGCTCTTCGAAATGTTCCATCTCTTCTCTCTCAACCGCCTTGAATGTGCCCATTCTCTTGAACATCTCGTCCCAGTCAACGAGTGCTCCGTCGAATTCCGGTCCGTCGATGCATACGAACTTTGTCTTTCCTCCGATTGTCAGTCGGCATGCGCCGCACATTCCCGTGCCGTCCACCATGATTGTGTTGAGCGACACGTCGGTGGGGATATTATATTTTCCGGTGAGCAGGCAGCAGAATTTCATCATTATCGGGGGTCCGATGGCCACCACCTTGTCAATGTGTTCCTGGTTGATGAATTTCTCTATTCCTATGGTCACCACTCCCTTCTCGCCGTATGATCCGTCGTCGGTCATTACGATCACTTCGTCGCTGTATTCCCTCACCTCGTCTTCGAGTATGATGAGGTCTTTGTTTCTTCCGGCTATCACGGAGAGAATTCTGTTTCCCGCCTTCTTGAGCGCCTTGATGATGGGCAGCAGGGGTGCTGTGCCCACTCCTCCTCCGGCGCACACCACGGTGCCGAAGTTCTGTATGTGTGTGGGGCTTCCGAGCGGTCCCACCACGTCTTCCACGTAGTCGCCCTCGCTGAGCCTGCAGAGTTTCCTGGACGAGAGTCCCACTTCCTGCACCACGAGCGTTATGGTGCCCCTGTGGGTGTCGGCGTCGGCTATGGTGAGCGGCATTCTCTCACTGTTTTTGTCCACTCTGATTATCACGAAGTTGCCTGCCTTGCGGCTTTTTGCTATGAGGGGCGCTTCGATTTCGAATTTGAATACTTTTTCCGAGAACTGTTGTTTCTGTATTATCTTGTTCATGGCCGTTAGTGGTTTTGATTTGACTAATCTGTGTATTAGATTTCTTTTGCCGTGCAAATATAGCAACATTTTTTGAATGCTACCATTTTGCACGGCAAAAAATCAGTATGTCGGCGGCTTTCTCACTTTATTTCTATCCATGTGGGCTCTCCGGGCTTGCGGCTGTCGAGCAGCTGCATGAGGCGTGTCAGGGCTACGACAACTGGCTGAAACTTGCCTTCGCACTTTCCGACGGACTCGGAGAGGCTGGCAGACAGATTTTCGACCGCCTCTCGCAAATGAACGCCGACTACGACACTCGGGAATGCAACCGTCTATACGACAACTGCATGAAAGGAAACAAGGGAGGAATCACTATCGCAACTTTCTTCCAGATGGCAAGAGATCTGGCTAATGTTGACCTCAAGGAGATGGCAAGGGAAAGAGGGAAAAAAGAAGAAAGATCTTTACAAAAGAGTCTCAAGTGTCTCAAGTGTCTCACTGTCTCACCGTCTCATAAAATGAATAATAATTGTAATAAAAAAGATAATGTATTGATATATAATAATTTAGAGAAAACAGCCTATACTACTGGAGACAGTGAGACAGTGAGACACTTGAGACACTTTTGTAAAGACTTTTCCAACGGCTATACATTCTCCGACAATTTGGATACGGCAGACCTACCTCCCACACTCAAGAAAATCATGCACAACACGGCGGAACGGAATCGCAAAGCGGCGAAACAGAAGTGCAAAGCGGCGGAACAGAGAATGCAAGCAACTGATTGGCTAACCACAAAACACCTATATATGAACAACAACAGCAGACGAAACCCTCTGCCCGATTGGGGCTGAACAGAGAAAAGCCAAGCCGGCTTCGGAGTCTGTCGTATGACGACTTCCGGAGCCGGCTTTGTTCGTTTCGTCTTGCCGGGGGCAGACGGTTTCCCGTTGTCTGATTGATTGTCAGCGCTCAATACTATCTGTCCCTCCCCTTTGGGGGAGGCCAGGTGGGGGCTGGAGTGGTGAAGCAAGGTTACTTTCTCCAGTCTCCCGTTTATCTGATTTTCTCCAGTTCCTCCTGCATTTGCTGCTGCAGCTCGGCAGCCTTGGCGGCCGCCACCTGTGCAAAGTCAGTGCCGGAGCTGGCGTAGATGATGCCACGGCTGCTGTTCACGAGCAGTCCGCAGTCTTTGTTCATGCCGTATTTGCACACCTCCTCGAGGCTTCCGCCCTGTGCGCCCACTCCCGGCACGAGCAGGAAGTGGTCGGGGGCTATCCTGCGGATGTCTTCAAACATCTTGCCCTGTGTGGCGCCCACCACATACATCATGTTGTTTTTGTCGCCCCACTTCTGCGATGTGCGGAGCACTTTCTCGAAGAGGCGCTCGCCGCTCTGGTCGGCGGTGAGCTGGAAGTCGTGAGACCCCTTGTTGCTGGTCAGGGCGAGCAGTATCACCCATTTGCCCTCGTATTGCAGGAACGGCACCACGCTGTCTTCTCCCATATACGGTGCCACGGTGAGCGAGTCGATGTTGTATTCCTCGAAGAATGTGCGGGCATACATGGTTGATGTGTTTCCGATGTCTCCGCGTTTGGCGTCGGCGATGATGAAGTGGTCGGGGTAGGCCCCCTTGAGATAGTTGATTGTCTTCTCGAAGGAGACGAGTCCCTTCACTCCCATGCTCTCGTAGAAGGCGAGGTTGGGCTTGTAAGCCACGCAGTATTTTGCGGTGGCGTCGATTATCTGCTTGTTGAAGGCGAAGATGGGGTCTTCGCCGCCAAGCAGGTGTTGCGGGATTTTCTTGATGTCGGTGTCGAGTCCGACGCAAAGGAAGGTTTTCTTCGTGAAAATCTGTTTTATGAGTTCTTCTCTGGTCATAGCGTTATGAAATGTTTTTTTTGTTTGTCTTTTCTATAGCTCGTTCTCTTTCATCCTCTCGGCGTTTTCCTCTACAGTGAGCGCGTCAATCATCTCCTGAATGTCGCCGCCGAGGAATCCCTGCAGGTCGTGAGTGGTGAAGCCGATGCGGTGGTCGGTCACGCGGCCCTGGGGGAAGTTGTATGTGCGTATCTTTGCCGAGCGGTCGCCGGTTGAGACCAGTGTCTTGCGGCGCGAGGCGATGTCGTCGATGTATTTCTGGTGTTCGCGGTCGTATATGAAGGTACGCAGGCGCGAGAGGGCGCGCTCCTTGTTCTTGGGCTGGTCGCGGGTCTCCGTACATTCGATGAGAATTTCCTCCACTTCGCCCGTGTTGGGGTTTTTCCAGGGATAGCGCAGCCTCACGCCCGACTCCACCTTGTTCACGTTCTGTCCGCCGGCTCCGCTGCTTCTGAAGGTGTCCCATTTGATGTCGCCCTCGTTGATGTTCACTTCAAACTTGTCTGCCTCGGGCAGCACTGCCACGGTAGCCGCCGAGGTGTGCATCCTGCCCTGTGTCTCGGTTGCGGGCACGCGCTGCACACGGTGTACGCCAGACTCGTATTTCAGCACTCCGTACACTCCGTCGCCGCTCACGGCGAAGTCGATTTCCTTGTATCCTCCGGCTGCTCCCTCGCTCACGCTGGTCACTGAGAGTGTCCACCCCTTGGAGTCGCAGAAGCGCTTGTACATGCCGAAGAGGTCGCCGGCAAAGAGGGCTGCCTCGTCGCCTCCGGCTCCGGCTCTGATTTCCATCTGCACGTTCTTGTCGTCTTCGGGGTCTTTGGGCACGAGTGCCATCTTTATCTCCTCTTCGATGCGGGGCTGCAGGGCCTCGTTTGTCTGCAGTTCCTCTCGCGCCATCTCCTTGAGGTCGGGGTCGCTCTCGTTGGCCAGGATGTCCTTGGCCTCCCTGATAGAGGAGAGGCAGCTGATGTATCGCTTCCGGGCGTCCATGATGTCGCCGAGGTCTTTGTATTCCTTTGTGAGCTTGACGTAGCGCTGCTGGTCGGCTATCACCCCGGGGTCGGTGATGAGGGTGGAAACCTCTTCGTAACGGCTCACCAGTCCGTTGAGCTTCTCTAATATACTGTTGTTGTCTGGCATCGGTATGCTTGTTTGATTAATAGCTTCTGGCGATTATCACGCGTTTTGTGGATGGCTTGCCCGACACCATGTCGGTGCCCGGTGTCTGCTCCACGCCGAACGGGATGCAGCGGATGGTGGCCTGTGTCTCCTCCTTTATCTTTGCTTCGGTCTCGGCGGTGCCGTCCCACGGGCAGATGAAGAAGCCTCCGTCTTTCACCTTTTCCTTGAATTCCTCGTAGTTGTCGCATTCGTAGATGCGCTCGTCGCGGTATGCCTTCGCCTTGGCGAAGATGTTTGCCTGGATGTCGTCGAGCAGCTGCTCCACGTGTTCCACGATGCCTTCGAGCGGGCGTGTCTCCTTCTCCAGGGTGTCGCGGCGCATGATTTCCACGGTGTTGTTCTCGAGGTCGCGTCCGCCCATCACGAGGCGCACTGGCACTCCCTTGAGCTCATAGTCGGCGAATTTGAATCCTGGGCGCTTGTTCTCGGCGTCGTCGTATTTCACGCTGATGCCGGCCTTTCTGAGGGCGCTGATCACGGGCTGGAGCTTTTCGCTGATGGCGTCGAGCTGTTCGCGGCCCTTGGTGATGGGCACGATCACCACCTGTATCGGCGCGAGCTTCGGTGGGAGCACCAGGCCGTTGTCGTCGGAATGGGTCATGATGAGCGCTCCGATGAGGCGGGTGGACACGCCCCATGATGTGGCCCACACGTATTCAGGCTTGTTGTCCTTGTTGAGATAGGTCACGTCGAAGGCCTTGGCGAAGTTCTGTCCGAGGAAGTGGCTCGTGCCGCTCTGCAGCGCCTTTCCGTCCTGCATCATGGCCTCGATGGTGTAGGTGTCGAGGGCGCCGGCAAAGCGCTCTGTCTCGCTCTTCACGCCTCTCACCACGGGCACGGCCATATACTGCTCGGCAAAGTCGGCATAGACGTGGAGCATCTTCTGTGCCTCGGCCTCGGCCTCCTCCTTCGTGGCGTGGGCTGTGTGGCCCTCCTGCCAGAGGAACTCTGAGGTACGGAGGAACGGACGGGTGCGCATTTCCCAGCGCATCACGTTGCACCACTGATTGCACATGAGCGGCAGGTCGCGCCATGAGTGTATCCAGTTCTTGTATGTGTTCCAGATGATGGTCTCTGAAGTGGGGCGGATGATGAGCTCCTCGTCGAGCTTGGCGGCAGGGTCTACCTCAACGCCGCTCTTGTCTTCCTTGGCCTTCAGCCTGTAGTGGGTCACGACGGCACACTCCTTGGCGAATCCCTCCACGTGTTCTGCCTCACGCGAGAGGAACGACTTGGGGATGAGCAGGGGGAAGTATGCGTTCTGGGCGCCTGTCTCCTTGAACATGGCGTCGAGTTGGTGCTGCATCTTCTCCCAGATGGCATAGCCGTAGGGCTTTATTATCATGCAGCCTCTCACGGGCGACTGCTCTGCCAAGTCGGCCTTTGTTACCAGGTCGTTGTACCACTGGCTGTAGTTCTCTGATCTTTTCGTAAGTTGTTTTAATTCTTTTGCCATTATCGTAATTGTTGTTTTGTTGACGTGATTGTATTCATTGCTGACGGGGTGTCGGCATGGGATTCCATCCGGGCCTCCTTTCCGTCATTTGGCTGCAAAATTATAAAAAAAAAACCAAACCATATATATATGCCGGGATATTTTCCCAAACCAAGGCCATGCGATTGACGGCTGCAGGCGGCAGTTTGCCACGTTGATATGTCAAAGTGTTTCGTAAAGACATGATTTTTGATATTGTTTTGTAAAAAACTCTTCCGTTTTTTCTGAATATTGAAAAATTGCTTTACCTTTGCATTTAGGAGAAAGTGCCACACGGATTGTGGCGCCCGATTCATTGTGTTTGTATAATACTTTGAAACATATTAACTTATATAATACTACACACTATGTCGAATTGCAAAGAGCAACTCTTTACGGAGTTTAAGGCTCCTACACGTCAAGAATGGCTTGACAAGATTCAGGTGGACCTGAAGGGAGCCGACTTTAACAAACGTCTCGTCTGGCGCACAAACGAGGGATTCAACGTGCAGCCTTTTTATTTGAAGGAAGACCTTGAGAACCTCAAGACACCAGACTCACTTCCGGGAGAATTCCCGTTCGTACGCGGCAACAAGAAGGGCGACAACGCATGGTACGTGAGACAGCGCATCATGGCCGACGACGCCGCAGCGGCAAACGAAAAGGCGCTGGACATCCTGAACAGGGGAGTGGACTCGCTGTCGTTCAAGATACCGGGAAAGAACATCTCCAAGGATTTCGTCGAGACACTGCTCAAGGGAATCGAATGCGAAGCCGTGGAGCTAAACTTCAACACCTGCAAACGCCACACCCTGGAACTGGCAAAGATCCTGGACTGGTATTTCACGGCGAAGGGATATGACAAGACGAAGATCGTGGGTTCTTTCAACTGGGACCCGATGGAGAAAATCGTGGTGAAGGGACTCGACACGGTGGCCCTGCTCGCACAGGCACCGCAGATCGTGGAGGCAATGAAGGAATACCCCAACTTCCGCACAATCTGCGTGAACGCTGTGGCGCTCAACAACAACGGAGCCTACATCGTGCAGGAACTCGGATATGCACTGGCATGGGGCAACGAATACATGAACCAGCTCGTGGAAGCAGGAACAGACGCCGACGAGGCTGCAAAGAACATCAAGTTCAACCTCGGCATCTCGGAGAACTTCTTCATGGAAATGGCAAAATTCCGTGCAGCCAGAATGCTGTGGGCGGAAATCGTGAAGCAGTATGCACCGAAAGACGACGCATCATGCATGATGTGCGTGAACGCTGCCACATCAAAATACAACATGACGATGTTTGACAGCTATGTCAACATGCTCCGCTCACAGACAGAGGCAATGAGCGCCGCTCTCGCCGGAGTGCATTCAATAGAGGTGTTGCCGTTCGACGCCGTATACGAGACTCCTAACGAATTCTCGGAGCGCATCGCACGCAACCAGCAGCTGCTGCTCAAGGAGGAGAGCCACTTCGACAAGGTGGTGGACCCGGGAGCAGGAAGCTACTTCATCGAAGAGCTCACCACATCGCTCGCCAACGAGGCCTGGAAGATCTTCCTCAACGTGGAAGACAACGGTGGATTCCTGGAGGCTGCAAAGAAGGGAATCGTGCAGGACGACATCAACGCCACAAACGCCAAGCGCCACGACGCTGCCGCAAAGAGAAAGGAATTCATACTGGGTACAAACCAGTTCCCTAACTTCACGGAGAAAAGCGAAGGAAAGCGCGCAAAGAACGCATGCTGCGGATGCGCTGACAAGGGCGCACACGAGGAAGCCTTCAAGGCTATAAAGACAACACGTCTGGCTGCCGACTTCGAAGACCTGAGAATCTCGGTGGAGGAAAGCGAGAAGACTCCTACCGCCTTCATGCTCACTATCGGAAACCTGGCAATGAGACAGGCTAGAGCACAGTTCAGCTGCAACTTCCTGGCTTGCGCCGGCTACAAGGTGATGGACAACCTCGGATTCAAGACCGTGGAGGAAGGCGTGGACACAGCACTCAAGGCTGGCGCCGACATCGTGGTGCTTTGTTCGAGCGACGACGAATATGCTGAATACGCAGTGCCTGCCTTCGAATACCTCAACGGCAGAGCCATGTTCGTAGTGGCTGGAGCACCGGCATGCATGGAAGACCTCAAGGCAAAGGGTATAGAGAACTTTATACACGTGAAGTGCAATGTGCTTGAGACATTGAAGGAGTATAACCAAAAACTGGGAATAAAATGAGAAAGAATTTTAAAGACATAGATATTTTTTCAGGTATAAAGAGCGTTGATGGCGCTGCTTGGCAGGAGTCAAACAACATCAAGGCAAACTGGAAAACCCCTGAACACATTGAGGTAAAGCCTGTTTATACCAAAGAAGACCTGGAGGGCATGGAGCATCTCGGATATACTGCCGGCCTTCCTCCGTTCCTGCGCGGACCTTACAGCATGATGTATCCTTTCCGCCCATGGACAATCCGTCAGTATGCAGGATTCTCTACTGCCGAGGAGAGCAACGCATTCTACCGCAGAAACCTCGCCAGCGGACAGAAAGGTCTGTCGGTGGCATTCGACCTCCCTACACACCGCGGCTACGACCCGGACAACGCTCGTGTGGTGGGCGACGTGGGTAAGGCTGGCGTGTCTATCTGCTCGATCGAGAACATGAAAGTGCTCTTCAACGGAATTCCGCTCAACAAGATGTCGGTATCTATGACCATGAACGGTGCCGTGTTGCCTGTAATGGCATTCTACATCGTGGCAGGACTGGAGCAGGGAGCCAAGCTCGAGGAGATGGCAGGAACAATCCAGAACGACATTCTCAAGGAGTTCATGGTGAGAAACACCTACATCTACCCGCCTGCATTCTCAATGAGAATCATCAGCGACATCTTCGGATACACATCCAAACTGATGCCTAAGTTCAACTCTATCTCTATCTCCGGTTACCACATGCAGGAGGCTGGAGCTACGGCAGACATCGAGCTGGCTTACACCATCGCCGACGGTCTGGAGTATGTGAGAGCCGGTGTGAACGCAGGTATCGACATCGACGCCTTCGCTCCACGTCTGTCTTTCTTCTGGGGAATTTCGATGAACCACTTCATGGAGGTTGCCAAAATGCGCGCAGCACGTATGCTGTGGGCAAAGGTAATCAAGCAGTTCAACCCGAAGAACGCAAAGTCGCTGATGCTCAGAACACACTGTCAGACATCAGGATGGTCGCTCACAGAGCAGGATCCGTTCAACAACGTGGGTCGTACCTGCATCGAGGCAATGACTGCAGCCCTCGGACATACTCAGAGTCTGCATACAAACGCTCTCGACGAGGCCATCGCATTGCCTACTGACTTCTCTGCACGTATCGCACGAAACACTCAGATTTATATACAGAACGAGACCAAGATCTGCAAGCACATCGACCCATGGGCTGGTTCATACTATGTGGAGAGCCTGACAAACGAGCTCGCACACAAGGCATGGGAGCACATACAGGAAATCGAGAAGCTCGGCGGAATGGCAAAGGCCATCGAGACCGGAGTGCCGAAGATGCGCATCGAGGAGGCTGCCGCACGCACACAGGCTCGTATCGACAGCGGTTCGCAGGTTATCGTCGGTACTAACAAGTATCGTCTTGACCATGAGGATCCTATCGACATCCTGGAGGTGGACAACTCTGCTGTAAGAGAGGAGCAGGTGAAGGGACTCGCTGAACTGCGTGCAAACCGCGACAACGAGAAATGCAAGGAGGCTCTTGCTGCACTCACAGAATGCGTGCGCACGGGAGAGGGCAACCTCTTGGAGAAGGCTGTGGAGTGTGCCAAGCTGCGCTGCACCCTTGGAGAGATCAGTGATGCCTGCGAGGAAATCGTAGGACGTTATAAAGCAGTTATAAGAACAATTTCAGGCGTGTATTCATCAGAAAGTAAGAACGACTCAGATTTCCATAAGGCATGTGAGTTGACGGAAGAGTTCGCTAAGAAGGAAGGACGCAGACCACGTATCTTCGTTGCTAAAATGGGTCAGGACGGTCATGACCGTGGTGCCAAGGTAGTGGCTACAGGATATGCTGACTGTGGCTTCGACGTGGATATGGGACCATTGTTCCAGACTCCGGCTGAGGCTGCAAGAGAGGCTGTGGAGAACGACGTGAACATCGTGGGTGCCAGTTCGCTCGCCGCTGGTCACAAGACTCTCATTCCTCAGCTTATTGAGGAATTGAAGAAACTCGGACGTGAGGACATCATGGTTATCGCCGGTGGAGTTATCCCGGCACAGGACTACGACTTCCTCTACAAGGCTGGTGTGGCTGCAATCTTCGGTCCTGGCACTTCAGTGGCAAAGGCTGCCTGCGAGATGATGAACATCTTGCTCGACAAGTAAAAGCTATCTTCTTGACGGACAGAGGCTTGTCTCGTTTTGTGGAATAAAAACTTTTATCCGGACAAGTATGATTGTTCTGCGAAATTGGTCTGTTGCCTTTTGACAAGCGGCAGACAATTTGGAAATGCTATAAAAAAAGATGCGTCTTGCAATGGCAGGATGCATCTTTTTTTATAGGCTGATAAGAATATCCTTCCTCCTGGCAGACCACGGACTATACAACAATGGCAGCAGCTGCCACTACAGCGATGATTTCAGCAGCAAGGCAGATGTGCAGACTTGATGTCATGTCGGAGAATGTTATAGGACGGGCATTTGAACCGATATAGGGCTTATAGAACAGTTCGCCGAAATAATCGTGAGGACCGCCGAAACGGCAGTCGAGCAATGACGAGAGAGCGGCCTCAGGCCATCCGCTGTTAGGCGAGGCATGGCAACGGGAGTAACGTCTGGTAGTTTGCAGGTAATACGCAAGAGAGCGTCCTGAGCGCGATCTGGAGAACTGCATATAGCCCCATCCTGCCAATATCATCAGCAGGGCGGTGAGGCGTGCAGGCAGATAGTTGGCTATGTCGTCGATGCGGGCTGCCCAGCAGCCGAAGTCTTTGTAGCGCTTGTTCTGATAGCCTATCATGGAGTCGAGGGTGTTTATCATCTTATAGGCCATCATTCCCGGCACACCAAGCAGGGCAAACCAGAAAAGCGGAGCAATGACACCATCGGAGAGGTTTTCGGCAAGTGTCTCCAGAGCTGCCGTAGACACTTCCTGCCGGGAGAGCGACAGAGTGTCGCGGCCCACAATCCTGGCCACCTGCTGTCGGCCCTCGTCAAGTCCCAGTTCTAGTTTTCCGAATACCATCCTCACTTCGCGGCGCAACGTCTTTCCGGCAAGGCAGAAGAAGACGCAGAGCGACCCCAACGCATAGGAGAGCAGCGGAAAAGCCCATCCCGTGTCGTAGCTGTCTGTCAGCATTCTGAGCGCCTCTGTCAGCAGCCACATGATGCCGAACGTCATCAAGATGCTTGAAACGGCAAAGACAGCACCTTTAAGTCGCTTTCTTTTGCCGCGGTTGAGCCTGTGTTCGCCCATGGAAATCCATCTGCCCATATATACCACGGGGTGGGGGAGCCGTGAGGGGTCGCCGAAGATGATGTCGAGAGCCCAACCTGTGAGAAGGCTTGCTAACATGATGTGGGTATTCAGAAAATTCATTGTTTCATCCATTCTTCCAGAGATTTTATCAGTTTGTCGTTTTCTTCGCGAGTCTGCACGGCTATGCGGAAATGCTGCGGAGTGAGCGTCTCGAAGTTGCTTGCGTCACGTATCAGTATGCTGTGTGGAGCAACGAGGAATTCCTTCAGCGTGGCAGCGTCTGATTCCGGCAGTCTGCAGAGCAGCATGTTTGAGTCTGAAGGATACGTCATTATGCCAAGTTCCTCAATGAGCCTGCCTACCCGTTCCCGCTCAGAGCAGAGAGCTGCCGTGTCGATGCTATAGTCTTCATGGTGTTTGAGCAGAAACATGCCGGCGCAGATGGCAAGGCTGTTTACCGACCACGGCATGCGGTGGCTGCGGAGCAGGGATATGAGTCGGCGGCTGGCAGTGACGAAGCCGAGGCGCAGTCCGGGGATTCCGAAGTCTTTTGTCATGGAGTTCAGCAGAAGCACATTGCCTTGACGGGCACACTCCCGGGGCTGGAGAGTACGCTTGAGCGTGTAGTGGGAGTAGCTCTGGTCGATAATGAACAATGTGTCGGGATTGTTGCTGATGACGGCAGACACGACATCGTGGTCTGTCACGGTGCCTGTGGGGTTGTTGGGGTTGCAGAACCACACGGTGTCGTTGTTGCCGAACCGGTCGGATGGCGTTATCTTTGACAGAGTGTGGATCCGGCTGCCGTACATGCTGCAGGCGTCGCCATATTCTGCGAAGGTGGGTTGCAGGATGTGTTGTGTCTTCCCACTGAAACATTGGGCAATGAGGTATATGGCCTCCGTGGCTCCGTTGGTCACCATAATGCAGTCTGCCTCAACACCTGTCTGCCGTGCTATCGCTCTTTCGAGAGATGCTGGCGCAGGTTCAGGGTAGCTTGTTATGAGTGGCAACTTTTCGGAGAGATAGGCGAAAAGCCGCGAATGGTCGAAGTGGTTGAATATGTTGGTGGAGAAGTTCATCTCCACATTCTTGTATTTATATAGGTCGTCGCCGTGTCCATGTATCATGGTGTCATTATTTTGATAAGTTTTTCTATGTCTACATATTTTCTCACGTGGTCGGCAAGGAGGTCGTACTGTCTGTTCTTGAATTCCTCAATGCTGACATTGCCTGCCTTGGCTTTACTCTTGCAGAGGGGGGTGATGAAATGGTCTGTCACGGCAGAGTTGTCGAGAAATCCGTGGAGGTAGGTGCCCGTGCAGTTGTTTCCGCTGACAATAAGGTCGGCTTTCTGGCCTGCTCTGTCGTTGCCCTGGCTGTAGGTGGTAATGCCCTGATGGATTTCGTAGCCTTTGCACTCTTTACCGTTGAAAATGAAATCCGTCTGCCGTGTGGTCTTTTCTGGCAACATCTCGGTTATGGTGTCGAGAAGGCCGAGTCCGGGCAGTTGCGGAATGCTGCCTTCCACGGCATGAGGATCAAGCACCGATTGCCCCAACATCTGATAGCCGCCACAGATGCCGATGACGGTCTTCCCGTTGCGATGTGCCCTTACTATTGCTTGGGCAACACCGTTTTTGCGCAATTCGTATAAATCGTCGAGGGTTGCTTTCGTGCCGGGCAGAATGATGATGTCGGCTTTTTCTATATCGGCGGTATTGTTGGTATAGAACAGGTTGACGCGCTCGTCGCGCTCCAGTATGTTGAAGTCTGTGAAGTTTGATATATGTCGGAGCAGCACCACCACAACGTTCACCTTGTCGGTAGCCATCTGACGGGCTTTGCGCTCCAGTTCCACGCTGTCTTCCTCTTCTATCACGATGTCTTTGAACATCGGTACTATGCCCAGCACAGGGATGCCGCATATCTGCTCCAGTAGTTTCTTTCCCTCATCGAAGAGACGAATGTCTCCGCGGAACTTGTTTATTATTATGCCCTTTATCCTCTTCCTGTCATCGGGAGTCTGCAGCATCACACTGCCATAGCATGATGCAAATACACCGCCACGGTCTATATCAGCCACGAGAATTACGTCAGCGTCGGCATGCCGGGCCATTGGCATGTTCACGAGGTCTGAGTCGCGTAGGTTTATTTCAGACACGCTCCCGGCACCCTCCATGATAATCGGACAGAAAGATTGGCTGAGCCTGTCGAAGGCTGCGTTCACTGCCTTGCGTAGTTCTTCGCGACCCTCTTTGCGGAAATAATCGTATGCCGAGCGGTTGCCTATCGGTCGTCCGTTCAGTACCACTTGTGTGGTGTGTTCGGAGTTGGGTTTCAGCAGCAGGGGGTTCATGTCTGTAGTGCAGACCACTCCGGCAGCTTCTGCCTGTACAGCCTGGGCACGGCCGATTTCCAGTCCGTCGGGTGTGGCATAAGAGTTGAGAGCCATGTTCTGCGCCTTGAAAGGGGCAGGGTGGTAGCCCTCCTGCAAGAAGATGCGGCAGAGGGCAGTGGCAATTATGCTTTTGCCTACGTCGCTTCCAGTGCCTGCAAGCATTAAAGGGTGTAATATATTGTGTGTCATAATGTTATAGTCTGATTGTTGAAATTTTGAAGAAGGGGAATCCAGTCTCTGCCCAATACCAGTGGGTGTAGCCTGCTACTACATTTTTATATCTGTATAGAGCCGTGGTGGTCTTGGTGTTTTTTGCAGAAAGCTGTATGCATTCTTTGTGTATTTCCCCATTGTAAAAGCTCTTGTTGTGAGAGGTCTCGTCTGTCAGTGTAACGTCATCATTGATGTCGGAATAATGGAATTCATGTCCTCTTATGCATTGGTTCCTGCCATCGATTGTCAGATACATCTGTCTGTAGCCCAGATGCAGGCGGGCGTCGCGCATCGAGGCGCTGAAAGGGAAGACACCGCACATCGGAATGTTGTCAATATCGTGGCACAGGTACATGAAACCTCCACATTCTGCAAATATCCTGCCTCCGTTTTCGGCATAGGCCTTGATTTCTGCCATCATTTCAGAATTTCCCGAGATGTCGTCGAGATATAGTTCGGGGTAGCCTCCTGGCAGATAGAGAATATCGCACGAAGGCAGATGACTGTCGTGAAGAGGTGAGAAAAACCTGACTTCGCCCATTGTGCGGAGCGAGTCGATGTTGGCACGATATATGAAGTTGAAAGCCTCGTCTTTTGCTATCAGGATTCTCATGATTCAAGGATTTTGTCAATGTCTACATGCTTTTCTATTTCTTTGGCGGCAGCTTCTATGATGCGGTTCATTTCCTGTCTTTCGGATATTGTAAGCCCAAGATGCCTGCCTGGGATTGTCAGTTCGCTGTTCTTGGCCATATAGCCAAAGCATTCCACTCCGGCGTCGTTGCAGGCAGATTTCAGAAACCGGAAATGATTTTCAGACCCTACGTTGTTGAACACCACTCCGGCAATCTGAAGATTCTTGTTGAAATTCTTGAAACCATAGATCAGCGGTGCCACGCTGTAGGCCATCGACTTTGCGTTGACGATGAGGATGACAGGAAGATGGAGCATGATGGCAATCTCGGCGCTGCTGCCGTGAAAACCGTCGTAGCCGTCGAAGAGTCCCATCACGCCTTCTGCTATTGCAACGTCGGCATTTTGTGAATAATCCGAGAATATTTTTCTTACATGTTGGGCAGAGGCCATGAAGGTGTCGAGGTTAAGGCTCTCGTTGCCTGACGCCATATGGTGGAAGATGGTGTCGATATAGTCAGGGCCGCATTTGAAAGGCTGCACGCAGAGTCCTCGTTGGGTGAGAGCACGCAGCAGTCCCATTGTGAATGTCGTTTTGCCGCTGTTTGATGTGGCGGCTCCTATGAGGAATGATTTCATTGTCGCTATGTTTATGTTTGTCAGATCAGGTTTCTTTTCTTTTTCAGTAGGATAGACAATGCTATCGGTGCTCCGATGAGCGATGTGACTGAGTTAATCGGAAGTGCTCCTTCGAAGCCTGGCATTCGGGCAATGAAGTTGCAAAGCAGAGCCAATGCCGCTCCGCAAAGCACGTTGGCTGGCAGCAATATATTGTGGTCGGTGGTGTTGAAAAGACCGCGGCATATGTGAGGCACGGCAAGACCGAGGAACATTATAGGACCACAATAGGCGGTAACGATAGCGGTGAGAGTGCCGGCGGAGGCAATAGTAAGCATTCGTGCCCGTTTGACATTGAGACCGAGATTCGTGGCATAGAGGTCACCCAAGAGCAAGATGTTCAGTGGCTTTGCGAGTAGCATGACAAATGGCAGGAGAAAAGCGGTGAGACCGGTGAATACATATACCTGTCCGCCTGTGACGCGGGAGAAGGAACCGAGCCCCCAGATTACGTAGGCTCGTATATCTTCCTCGCTTGAGAAATATTTGAGCACTCCGATGATGGCTGTGGCAATATAGCCTATGAGTACACCGGTGATGAGCAGAGTGACGTTGCCTTCCACCTTATGGGAGAGAAAGACTATCAGCGACATCACGAGCATGGCACCGAAAATGGCGGCAATGGTTATGGCTGTGTTGCCGATAATGCCGAAACTCGACAGGGCTGTGCCGCCGATGGCTCCGCTTAGCAATACAACGAAAGCTACACCAAGACTTGCAGCACTGGAAATGCCCAGTACGGAAGGTCCGGCAAGGGGATTGCGGAAGACGGTCTGCATCTCAAGTCCGGCTACAGACAAGCCTGCGCCACAGGCCATGGCTGTAATGGTTTGAGGCAATCGCGTGTATATTATGATATTTGTCCACACCTCAGCATTCGCTCCTTGCAGGGCCTTGTCGCTGAAGGGATTGAGGATTGTCAATACAGCGTTTACGGGAATGGCTACTGAGCCTACAGCCAGATTCAGCATAGCCAGAACTATGATGCCCAGTATGAGCAATGTCATCATTGTAGAGTGTCGCATATCAGTTTTATTTTTATTTCTCCTTGCGGGAAAACAGTCTTGGTGTTTTCATGGCAGAGAGATTTTATCCTTTCGAAAAAACAGGCTGGCATGATGTTCCATAGCTCCCTTGCCATTGTTATGTGGCTGATGGGAGATGGGTCTATGCCGAGTTGCTTGGCGGTGGAGATAAGGAAATCTTTGTTCATAACCACTTTGTGTGAGTGAGTGTCTAGGTTTCCATCCGCCAATTTCACTGCTTTTCCTATCATGATGGCGAGAGTTGCACGCCTGAATCCAATATCATAGGCAGCTTTCAGCGCCTCGCCAATGAAATTGCCGTAGTGTATGCAGCGTATGTCCCTTTCTTCCCTCAATGCCTTTTCGCTTTTCATTCCGGCAACGAGTCCGATCTCTCGTCGCCCCATGGCCCATGCCACTTCCAGTTCGCGGCGTATGCTTCGTATGAAGGCATCGTTGGAAAGAGGGTGGACAATGCCTGATGTGCCTAAGATGCTAATGCCACCAACCACACCTACCCTCGGATTGAAAGTATGTTTGGCTATTTCCTCTCCGTTCTCCACGCTTATCGTTACATCAACGTCCATGTTCGTGATACGGCTTATTTCATTTATAATCATTTTACGGGGCGTTGGGTTCACGGCAGGTTCGCCGATAGGGATGCCCAAGCCAGGAAGAGTGACGGTGCCAACGCCACTGCCATGAAGAAACCTTATCTGTTGTCGGCTCATCGTTGGATTGCCTGTATCCTGTTGTCTGACAGGGCAAGAGATGCGAGATGTTATTCTACAGCCTCTTGTCACATCCGGATCGTCGCTGAAGTCTTTTGTGACGGTGGCAATTCCTTTGGCGTTGTGTTCAACGGGGATAGTGAGTATTTCACCATCAGGAAGAGAGAAGGAAACTTCCTCGTCGTCATCATCAAACAAGAGGGAGAGAAGTGCTGCTTTTGTAGCAGCTGTGGCGCAGGCACCGGTAGTGAGACCTGTTTTCAGTGGAAAGAAATCGGGCATCATCTGTTCGATGCTTCGTCTTAGTCCGTATTTTCCTGTTACGTAAACCCAATCGCCGGGAAGTGCAGGATGCTCGATTACGTAGATTTTCAGCCCTAGTTTTTGTGCTGCCTCTATCTTTGCGTCGAATCCTCCGGACAATCCGCTTTCCTTGGTCAGTATGGCATCGCAGCCAATGCGCTTCATCATGGCCTTTTCAGCTTCGGCTGATGGTATCTCAAGGTTTTCGTTATACATTACCAGATGCTCACTTGGAAAACCTGAGACCTCCGCTTTGTCAAGACTCTCCTGTCTGTCGAGGATTCGGAAGAAAGTTGTATGTTTCCGCCAATAAGCTTCCAACTTACTGATAGTGTTTACTCCACTCAACGCCAGCAGACAGTTGATGTCGTCAGCTTCGAGTCTACTGATAGCTTCTTCATAGCTATGGCAATATGTCACACCGATGGCGTGGCGTGGGAAAGAACGTTCAACCCTTATTACAGGAATGCCTGCTTCTTCAATCGCCTTGTGCAGGTTTTCGGCAAAGGGGTGGGCAGCGTCGATGATGCAGCCGATATTATTGTCGTGGCAGAATGACTTTATCTCAGGGGCGGACATGCTTCCAGAGAGACGCACGCCGTTGTGCATCTCCACTTCTTGCAGCTTGCTTCTTGTGGAGTAGTAGAATGGCTTTCCTGCTTCTTCGCATACCTCCACAGCGATGCGGCCTTCTGTTGTGCCGCCAAAGATAAGTATCATTCTTTACCCTTTCTGAATAGATGAGTGAAATGTCCGTCGTAGAGTTTGCTCAGACCATTACGATTGTCGATAGCCTCTCCTACAACTATCATTGTTGTGAGAGTAAGGTTGTTGTCCTTGAGAATCTTGGACAGGTCTTTCAGTTGGCCACGATAAATGCGCTGCTCTTTCCATGTTAATTTATAGCATGCCGCAACAGGCGTTTCGGGAGGATAACCACCATCGAGGAGTTCTTTCATCACTTCGTCTACAATGCTGGCACTGAGGAATATACACATAGTGGATTGATGTTCTGCCAAGAGATGGAGCTTCTCTTTGTCGGGCATTGGAGTACGTCCTTCGCCACGGGTCAGGATGATAGTCTGACATTTTTCCGGGATTGTGAACTGGCTTCTGAGTTCTGCAGCGGCAGCAAGAAAACTGCTGATACCAGGAGTGATGTGGTAGTGCATACCGTATTCGTCGAAATATGCCATCTGTTCCTGTATGGCACCATAGATACAAGGGTCGCCTGTATGGAGACGCACTATGAGTTTTCCTTCGTCATAGAATTTCTTCATCAGGTGGAATTGCTCCTCAAGGTCCATTCCTGCAGATGAGCGTACTGTGGCTCCCGCTTTGGCACAGTATGTCAGTTCCTTGGGTACAAGACTTCCTGCATAAAGGATAAGATCTGCCTGCTCGAGGAATTTCCTGCCGCGCACGCTTATAAGATCAGGGTCGCCTGGACCAGCCCCCACTATTTCTATGTGTCCGTTGTCAAGGCTATTGTTCATGTCTGGTTTGTGGCATGCAAATTCGTCTTCACCAAGAGCCCATGTATAGAAAAACGTCTTGTCGCCGGCAGACACACTACCTTTCTGTTTCTCCACCACCAAACTGCCGTTTCTGCTTGCAGCCAATGCGGAAGCCTCAGCAACACCAAGGCAGCCTGTCACTTCAAATACCTTGTCGGAAGGGTTCGGAACCTCTATCTGGCAAAGAGTCTCGGCAGGATAGATATTCAGTTCGGCCCATGGCAATAGGGCTTGGAGTTTCTTCAATGCAGCCTCGTCTTTCTTCAATGTTATGGTTGAGACAGTTCGTATGCTCTCCATAGCATAGCCTTCATTGCGGACATTCGACAATATTTCGTTGGCAATACCAGTGGGAGCGTCTTTCTGGCAACCAATGCCGAGATTGAGGCATTGCGGACAATACTGGATATGTTTCACTCTGCTTATGTCATATCTGTGTGGAGACACCAAGATCAGCAATTCTTTATTCCATTTGTCATTACCGGTAGTCTTGTCGTTAGAATTGCCATCTGACAAATAGTCATTATAGCTGTCGTAGACTGTGACATGTGTCGGGCATGAGGATTTCAAATATCTTGTTCCTTCGTCATCCACTTCACACACGAGGGCGGTTGGGCATTTGTTGACAAATGTAGCGATGACTTTATTCATTTCCTCATTTGTCATTTTGGTGATTTGCCATCCGAAGCGCTTGGCTATGGTGTCGAGAGACCACAGACCGGTATTGTCGCTCTGGGTGGTTATAATAGCCTCAGCATTTATAACTTTCGCTATTTCTCGGGCAAGGCCGTTGGCACCGCCCACGTGTCCGCTCAAAACAGGAATTACGTATTTCCCTGTTGAGTCTACACATACTACTGCGGGGTCGGTGTGTTTGTCTTTGACAATGGGAAGTATTTTTCTCACGCAGATGCCCAATGCTCCGATGAAGACTATCGCCTCACCATCAAAGCACAAGTTTCCTTTTCGTATTTTGTCTGCAAGACGTCTGCCTGCATCGTTTATTGTCTCGTATTTTATCATATTGCTTTCAAACGTATTGTGTTCTACAACACAGGAGCTCATATCGCTCTCATTATTGTAATAGGGTTGTTGCCGTCAACAGTTATCGTGTGTAGTATTTCTGTTGTCATGCCTAACTCTCTCGTAATGCTGAAGAAAGAGTCTTTGCTTGTTTCGCTGACAGAATTGAAAACTATGCAACCAGAGTGAGACAAGACATTTTTTACTTTTATAAGTACTTCTTTCATCTTGCCTCCATAACCGCCGATGAATACGGCGTCGGGCAGGGGGCAGTCGCTTATGTCCATATTGCAGAAGTCGCCTATCCTTGCGTCAATGCCAGGGGCATGGAATTTCCTGGAGTTTGCAAGCATGAGTTCCTTTCCCTCGTCGCGTATTTCGAATGCCGTGACCTTCAGATGAGGATAGGCGAGCTTGGCCTCAATGCTCACGCTACCAGTACAGAATCCTATATCCCAGAAGGATTTCTTTTCAGCCAACTGAAGGGCCGACAAAGATGCCATACGTACGGGCATTTTAGTTATCATCCTGCTGCGGCCATCCAGCAAGTGGAAGGCTTCGTCTGGGATGCCGATATTCTGGCGTATGAGTTTTCTTTGTTCCAATATTATGCAATTAGGGGTAGAGTAACCTTTGGCAGGGTCGTATTGTCCAAAGTTCTCTTTTTCTTCATTGCCAAGGTTTTCACCCACATACATTTCGTAGTTGTCGTAGCCATAGGTGTGCATTCTTTGCCATATCTCATGTGGAGTCTTGTTCTTGTCGGTGAGACAGCCAATGAGACGTTCTCCGCGTATGAGGGCTTCGTCTAACCGGTCCCACGGTCTGCCGGTAAGCGATGCCGTGTACATGTCATTATAAGCGAGATTCAGTTTGTGTGCAAGTAGCTGAAGAGAGTTGAATGTGGGAAACACTTTCATTTGTACTTCAGGAAAAGACCTCTTTACGGTATTGGCGAAACCATAGAACAGGGGGTCGCCTGAGGCGAAAATTACCAGTTCATCATGGTGCTTGTATTTTTCCAGTACGTCGGTAATTGGTATGGTAATGTTTATCCATACGTATCTGGTGGGCAACATGCTGGCTATGATTTCATGATGGCGCATACCACCGGAGAAGACTCTTCCTGCGGATATGATTTTCATGACCTCTGGTGTGAGGCAAAGTCTGTGGCTGTCGGAGAGTCCTATAATATAACATTTATTCATGTCTTCACTACTTATAATAGGGTTATACGTCTCTGCCCGGTCTCAATTGTTCTGCATCGTCGAATGTCAGAATGCTGTTTATGAGCGTTGCTGCAAGATTACTTCCGCCCTTTCTTCCGTCAATTATGATTTTAGGTATACCGGTGAGAGCCTTGGCTGCGTGTTTGCTTTCCTCAACATGTACGAATCCGACAGGTGCTCCCACTATTCCTGCAGGTCTGCAAATTTGTTTTCTTACCAGCGAACAGAGTTCCAGCAGTGCTGTAGGAGCATTGCCGAAGGCATATAGGGCGTTGGGATGCTCTTGTGAAGCAAGCCGCATCCCGGCCTGAGCGCGGGTTATGTTTTTTTCTTTGGCCATTTCTATGGCGCGGGAGTCATTGATGTAGCATACGGTTTCTATTCCAAGTCGCTCCAGTGCTCCCTTGCGTATGCCGGATGCTACCATAGAGACATCTGTAACAATAACCTTTATTTCTCTGCTTTTTACCTTGTCGTAAATCTTTGCTGTGGCTTCGTTGTCCATCCACAACAGGTTTTCCATATCGAAGTCTGCCGTAGTATGAATGGCATGAAGGAGTGGCCATAGTTTCCATGTAGGGATGTCCCGGTTCTTCAGTTCATTTCTGATAGTTCGGAAAGACTTTATCATTATGCTTTGCCCCACTTTGCAATCTTCATCCTCCTTGTCTTTGCGGTAATAGCCACGTGGGGTGATGAACGATCCGTTCCAGTTGTAAGACTGGCTGTTGCCAATTATTACCACTGTAAACATATCTATATCCTCAGGATTGAAATCCTTCAGCGTTGTGATCTTTACACTTTGTTCCTCACGTCCTGCTTGTCTCACGTATCCTACGATATTGTCCTCGCTTCTATATTTGAGAAACAGTTCTTTCAGACGGTACAACTGCCAGTATCTGCCGTTGCTTTTAGGGTTATATACGGCAGTGATGAAGTCAGCTTCCGCTGCAGCAACAATTCTTTTCTCTATCACATGCCAGGGCGTCATGAGGTCGCTCATAGATATTACGCAGAAGTCATGTCCCATCGGAGCTCCGAGGAGGGAGGCTGCTTTCTGGAATGCGCTGATGCCGGGTATTGAGACGATTTCCACTTTGGATTCCTTCTCACGCTTCATCTCATAAATGAGAGGAGCCATGCCATATATGCCGGCATCGCCGCTGGAAACCACACACACGGTATTCCCCTTCTCGGCATATTCAAAGGCCATCTCGGCACGTTGACGTTCTTTTTTCATTCCGGTGTCTATGCAGACTGTATCGTCGGATATGAACTTCTCGATGAACTGGAAGTAATATTTGTATCCTACAACTACGTTACTGTCTGCTACGGCCTGTTGAAGTGCGGGAGTTATATCTTCCGCACTGCCAGGTCCGATGCCTGCCACATATATTCTCATATCAGTCTTTGAATTTTAAAGTTACACTCAATATAACGGATCTTCCAGGATTTATTGTAGAGAAATTAGAATTCCAGTAAGATGTGTCACGCTTGTTGAAGATATTGTCTATGCCTACACCTGGTGTTATGGTAAATTGTTTCAGGCTGAAAGTGTGCCGCGTAACAATGTCCCATTGCTGATATTCAGGAGCGTAACCATATGTATTTGAGTATCTTTTGCCCTGTATGTGACCGTTGACATGGGTGTTTAGATGATATGAACCCCAGCTTTTGTCCCATGCGGCAGATACATTTACAACATTTTTCACGCTCTTGTCCACTGGAGTTTCTGACATCTTATATTGTTGTGTCTTTTTGTCAAGCGTCACGCTTTTTGCCTTGGTATCGCAGAATGTATAGCCTGCAGAAGCAGAGAATCCATATGGGAGAAGAAGCTTTAAGTTTGTTGATATTCCCTTTATGGTGGCTTTGTCTATATTGTCGCGTTGACGTATAGTTGTCCAGCCTTCATTATAGAGTGCCGTCAGTTTCTCACTGGCTTCAATCTCAGCCTGTGTCATGGTGCGGTAGTTTATCATGTTGCGGATATTGTTGAGGAATCCGCTGACGCTCAGGCTGAACCACTTGTTGGCATATTCCAGGTTGGCATTCCAGAATCTGTTCTTTTCGGGCTTCAGCATGGTGTTGTTGATTGTGTATCGGGCAGATGTCTTAGTCTGGTCGGTAGCATAAAGCTGGGAGAGGGTAGGGGTACGGTAGCCTTCAGCATAGCTTACTCTGGCTCTGAATCCGGCGATGTGATAGAAGAGGGCCGCATTTGGAGTCACATTGCTTCCGAAGTGCTTGTTGTAGGTATATCTCAGTCCCACAACAGCTTCCAGACCTTTGACAATGCGGATTTCATCCTGTGCGAACAGGTTGTATGTATATGTGCTCTCCTTGTCAATATTGTCAGAGGCGCTCTTCAGGTTTTCCTGTTCCATCTCTATGCCAGCCGATAGCTTGTTCCAGTTGTTGAGCCTGAAAATACCTTTTATGGTCTCGTTTATATACTGTGTGTTCTTGCGTGTTTCGTCGTAAGCTTCTTTGGTTGCCGTTTGCCAGTAGTCATAAGCCGACTTGAAGTTGTCCATGTATACGTCAAAGTAGAGATGCACATTTCTGTTTGGCACCCATCTTGCACCAGCTCCCAAGTTGTATGTCCTGTGTTTTATATCGTAGGTGTAGGCTTGCTTTGAAGTATAAGTATAAGTCTTGTCCCCCGTAGTCTTGTCGGTAGTTGCTTTCTGTGTGTAGTATGTAGCGTTTCTGTCGCGTCCGGTTTTGTGACCATATAGGTTGCCGGATAGGTAGATGTCGATTTCGTCATTGAATCTCCATTCAAGCCTCTCGCTGATGTTGTCAGACTTGAAAGCCGTAGACATCGGTCTGCCGGTAAGCTTCAATACGGATTCGTCGCCTTCCTTGAATTCCTGATATCTGTTCACTTGCCAGTTGTCAGCCTGACGGTGGTTATAGCTTGTGTGGCTTGAGAATTTTCCCTTTGTTATATCCACGTTGATATCCTGGTCGAATCTGCCTTTGTTCATAACTTTTGTGCTACTTGTCACCTCAAGGTTGTTTTTGCCATCGTCTGTGATTACGTTTATCACTCCGGCTATGGCATTGCTTCCATAAAGGGCGCTTGCTGCTCCCGACAGGATTTCTATGCGCTTGATGTTGTCAATGCTGATACGGTTCCATCTGTCGTCGCCCGACATTCTCTTGCCGTTTACGAGAATCAGCATGTATGCGTCGCTTATTCCGTTGAAATTCACAGTGGTGCCCATTCCGTTTGTATAGGTGGTTATGTTTGATGTGAGTTTGGCCAAGGCTTCCTGAAGACTTGTCACATTGGCATTTTTCAGTTCTTTTGCCGAGATTACCTTCACTTCAACGGGTGAGTTTTCTGCCTTTCTATAGGTGCCTGTACCTGTTACGATAACAGGATTGAGTATATTCTCGCGAACTTTGTCATTCTGTGCTGATGCAATGCTTGGTATAGTCAGGGCAAAGGGTAAAAATATAAGGCGATTCATAAATATCTTGCTTTTTTCAAGTTGTATAATTGATTGTTTAATTGATTGTTACTTTATTAGTTTATAGTATTTAGGAATATAGCTTGGCAGTATTTCCGGATGGAAAGCTTTCACGAAGTCTGCGAGCAAGAAGTGTGGCTGCACTCCGCCAAGCTCTCTGTAAGGCGTCTGGCTCAAGTCGCAGAAGATTACCCTCTTGTTCTTGAAAGCGTCCATAGTGGCATATCTGGCATCTTCGTTTGCAAGTTCTTTCAATGAGAAATTGCCTTTCGACGAACCATCCGTCTGCCAGAAGTCAGCATGAATTCCTTTGGCATAAACAGATTCGAAGTCGAGGGCAATGCCACCAGACTCCTTGTTGTCTTTCATTATATAGTCTGCACCTGCATCTCTGAACAGTTGTGCCATATAGCTTCTGCCGCCCACGATATACCATCCGTCTCGAAGCTGTCTGCCGCTTATCACGGTTGGGAGTTTCTTGTTGTCAGAGGTTGCCTTTTCCACTTCTTCCTTCAGAGTGTTGTATTTTTTCTCGATGTCAGCGAAAACGGCATTAGCCCTTTTCGTTTCTCCTGTGAGGATGCCAACGAGCTTTATCCATTCAGCCTGTCCCAGTGGGTTAGTTTCTTTGTATCCGTGATGGAAGATAAGTGGAATGCCACATTCTTTCAGAGCTTCAAACCCTCCATATTTGCTTGCGCTCACGAGGATAAAGTCAGGTTTTGTGCGCATCACGGTTTCAAGGTCGAAGTTTCCTTCTTTCCCTATCTCAGCTGTCTTTCCGCTTTCAAGTTGGTCAAGCATCCTGAGTGAGAAGATATGTCGTAGAGAATTGATTCCGACGATTTTGTCTTCCAGACCGAGTACTTCAAAATTTCCGAGTTGTAAAGCCGTGGTGCATATAAAGCGTGAAGAAGATTTTCTGATTGTGATGTGTTGAGGCTTGCTTGCTTTGGCAGCAGGGTCAGGGTTTGTTATAGTGACATGTATGCCGTCGGGTTTGTATTCTACTTTCAGTCCTTTGGCATATTTTATCTCTATCGTGTCGCTATAGTCTTCAATGTGTGAAAGTACAGAGTCCTGGTCGTGGTACAGGCTGTCTGCAACAAGCTCTTTCTTGCCGTCCTGAGCTGTGGCGCAAGAAATGAGCATAGTCATTATTACTGCAAAATAATATAAAATTTTCATGTGTCTAAATAAACGGTAAAAACAGGTACGCAGAACATGCATGTTGTTCCGCGTCCCTGTTATATATAAACCGGTTCTATGATTGATTATTATTCCTCTGGATACATTGAATGGTAAGCGTCTTCAAGAAGCTCAGCATTCTTCGTATGGTTTATCCATATCTGGCGGATAGTAGGCAACTCCAGGAGTCCGAGTGGGTTGCCGTTGGTCTGAGGAACTACAGATGTGAAGCCATTGTGGTTGAAGAACTCAAACCAGCTGTTGTCTTCACTTGTCGGCTCACTTGCGTCCCAATAGTCGTTTCCCTCGCCAGCCATATCGTTGTGTGCGTGGTCACCGGCTATAGACATCAGAGCGTGGAGATAAACCTTGCCAGAAGTGATGTTGTTGTTCTGCATACGTGCCATTACATTCTGCTTGTAGTTGTCCTTCATGTCAACAGTACCTACGTAGTAGTTCTTGCTGTAAGTCTGCAGGGCCTTTTCAAGCTGTGTGTAGCGGATGTTTGCCTTGAAAGAGTCGTAGTTGTCAGGGTTTCCGTGACCCATAAAAGCAACAACGCCCTGTGCCGCCTCGTCTTGATAGAGGTCATTGAGCAGTTTTGCCACGTCGTCAACCTCGTCAAGGTCGTTGAGCAAAGGCATACCGAGGTGGATCTCTACGGTCTTCAGATATTCGTCATCGAGGTGTGCATCCTTTACATAACCGTTGTTGGCGAATTTCTTTACGGCAGCAACAACATTTGCGAACTCCTCTCCAGGGATAACCTGGAGGCTCTGCACGTAAACAGTCTTGTACTTTGCAGCACCGATGGCGTGGAGCAAATAACGTGGCTCATAATAGTTGCGTGACTCGCCATGTTCTCCAGCACTGGCACGGTTGATGCAGATGTCAGAAGAGAAGCAGAAGTAAACGTCTGCATCTGGGAAAGCATCCTCATAAGCCTTTTTCGTGTCATCAAAAGCGGCGAAGGCATTTGTCCAAGTAGAACCGAAGGCTACGAGCAGCACGGCTTTGTCTTTGCCCGACTTGGCTTTCTGTGCAGCCACCTGCTGGTCGTTCATGGAATACTCAGAGATGATGCTCTGCTTAGAGTCATCATCATCGTCGCAAGCTGTAAAGCTCAATACAGCGAGCAACATCATCAGAAAGATTTTAATCTTCTTCATCTTGTTTTTTGTTTTGTTTATAATTATGGTTGAAAATCTTCTTTCCTTTGTTGAACTTTATGGCGAATGAGGCATATATGCTTGTGCCGCCATTGTTTGTTCCGAGATGGTATGGACGCATCGTGGTGTCTTTGTAGTTGAAGATATTGTCCACTCCCAACTCTACCTTATACGACATCTCAGCCCCTGCCTTTCCGAAATCATGCGTGGTGTTGATTCGCCATATCTGATAGTGTTTGCCGTTTCCGTTGTTTTCGTAGTAGCGTTTGCTGCTGCCGCGTGTGGAGAGGCTGGCTCCAAATCGGTATAACGTAGAGAATCTGTGTCCGTAAACCAACGATGCATTCCACTTGTTGTGTGCCATACCGTCTATCACGGCCTTTTTCATCCTGTCGTGGTCTGTGTCATACATGTTGGCTTGAGTGTCGAGGTAACTGTAGTTTCCGACGATGCTCAGATCCTTGTATATATTATACGACAGGTTGACGTCTATGCCATAAGTCTTGGCGTTTTCCATGTTTTTGTAACGTCTTGCCGTTACCTTTCCGCTGCCGTCCCCAAGATAACCGGTCGTCACGTCCTTTGGCAACTCGTCTACCGGAACGTTGACAAGTGCTATCATGTCTTCCAGTTTATTAAAGTAACCGGTTACAGAAGCAGTGAATCTCTCGTTCCTGTATTCGAGTCCAGCGCTGAAGTAGTTGCTTGTCTGTGGTTTGAGCGACGTGTTTCCCATATTGAAGAAAGTGGTCGAACCCATCACGTGCAAATATCTGTAATACAGTTCTTTAACAGTTGGCGCCTTGAATCCCTGACTCCATCCCAGACGCAGTCGGAAGTCGCCAAGACTGGCCATCGTACTCACTTTAGGCGTGAAGTGGAATCCGAATCTTGAATTGTCCACGAGTCTTGCTCCTGCCGTTATGTTCAGCCATGGAATGATGTTGAATTCGTCTTGTGCATATATAGCTCCCGTGTTGTCGTCAGCGCTACCGTTTGCAGTCCTCATTGGGGCTTTAAGATAGTCGTATCTGTATTCGGCTCCAACATTCAAGGTGTTTGCATAAGGCAGATGGAAAACGCCTTTCAGCATAGCCATCACGCGTTGCTGGTCGGCTTGCAGACGCTCTTTGCCTGGATAGAAGGGCACTCCGTGTTCCAGTTTGCCGTCTATATAGGCATCTTCGTATGTCTTGCTTGTATAGTGGTAATAGTAGGCATGCTTGTTCCAGTCCACGTCAATCGATATATAGTCCTTCTTGTCTTTGTTTGTAAACAGTTTACCGCCTATCGCTGCAGAAGCGTTGCGATAGAGCAGGTCGTATGTGTAGACGTCGCATGAGGCATAGTTGCCGTTAGTGGGTCTGTTGATGGATTTCTTGTAGAAATACCCGTCGGCATACAGTTCAAGATTCTTTGTCGGATTATATGTCAGTCTTTCGCTGATCTGCCAGTTCGTGAATTTGTTTGTTGTCTTGTTTCTTGAATCAGGTACTACGTGGCCTTCTGCAAATTCTTTTGAAGTGTTTTGCCATCCATCGTTGTGTTGCAGCTGGAAGCTGGTATACGACTGCACTTTGCTTATTCTCAGCCCCAATCCATTGCGTTGTCTGATGTCGTTGAAACGACTGTAGCGAGTTGTGTTTTCTAGAAGCAGACCTTGCGTGTCGTGTTTCTTTGTTATGATGTTTATCACTCCAGCCATGGCATCAGAACCATAGAGAGCAGATTGGGCACCTTTTACTATTTCTATTCTCTCAATATTGTTCGGGTCGATCAGTCCGAGGTCGTTTTCGCCTCCGTTGTCTCCATGTAGCCTTTTGCCGTTGATGAGAATCAGTATATAGTTGTTTCCGAGTCCTCCAAGCTGTGCTTTGCTGCCCATGTCGCCTTCGTTGAAGGCAAACGAGGCCGTAAGCCCTTCAAGGATGTCTTCCAGGGATTTACCTCCATAACTCTCTATCATCTTGTGCGAGATGACTTCTGTCTGCACAGGCACATCCTTCAGCAGGTGGCCGGTACCGGTAGCGGTCACGACAACCTCTTGCAGCGTCTTGTCGCCAGCAATATTATCTTTGCTGTTCTGGGCATTGGTGCTGATGCTATAAGCACCTGCGGCAATAGCCATTAATATGATTTTATTCTTTTGCATAATTAGATTATCTTCTCCTATCCTGGGAGCATGTTATCTACGAGTTGTGATCTGGCAGGTATTCTGACTTTCCACAGAGCCAACGCCTTCCCGACAATACTTGAAACCCTTTTGTTTCATGTCAGTGGCTTTCTGATGTTAGCTCCATAATGTGGATTACAGCTGCAGGAACAGTTCAGGTCTTTCACCTGATTCCCTTGCACGTCAGCATCGTAAATCACAGCTTTGAAATTATTGTGATCCCTTTGCTTCTGTTACCATATCAATTGCAAAGGTACATTTAATTTGTTTGATAAACAAATTTTCACAAAGTTTTTTCGAGTAAAAGTCTGTCCACAATATAATAATGTTTTCCTTCTCTTCTTGTCTTTTCCCTATCTGGCAACATGTCTGGATGCTGCAAAAAATAAGGCAAATGCCATGTCTGACATTTGCCTTATATATATAATGTATTTTGCTTTCAAGTTTAAGCCTCTTCAGCCAAACGTTTTTTGATAGCCTTGCTGTCTTCTTCATAGCCAGGTTTGTCGAGCAAAGCAAACATGTTGCGCTTGTATGCTTCCACGCCAGGCTGGTTGAATGGGTTTACTTCGAGAAGCAGTCCGCTTATTCCGCAAGCCTTCTCGAAGAAGTATATCAGCTGACCGATGTAGTATTCGTCAAGTTTCGGAACGCTGATATGTATGTTTGGCACTCCTCCGTCGATATGAGCGAGTCTTGTTCCGAGTTCAGCCATCTTGTTCACTTCGTCCACTCGTTTTCCTGCAAGGAAGTTCAAACCGTCCAGATTGTCTTCGTCGTTAGGGAAGAGCAATTCACGGTTAGGCTTCTCTATGCTGATAACGGTTTCATAGATAGTGCGCTCGCCTTCCTGTATCCATTGTCCCATAGAATGGAGGTCTGTTGTGAAATCGCAGGAAGCGGGGAAGATTCCTTTGCCTTCTTTTCCTTCGCTTTCGCCATAGAGCTGCTTCCACCACTCTGAGAAGAAATGGAGCTTCGGCTGATAGTTCACCATTATCTCGATTTTCTTTCCAGCCTCTTGATAGAGTCCGTTTCTTACGGCAGCGTATTGTGCTGCAGGGTTTTCTGCGAACGGCACGTTGATATCACAGGCTTTTTCCATTTCCACCGCACCCTCTACGAGTTTCTTGATGTCGAATCCTGCGCATGCGATAGGTAGGAGTCCTACTGGAGTGAGTACTGAGAAGCGTCCGCCGACGTTGTCAGGAATCACGAATGTCTTGTAGCCTTCTTTTGTGGCTGCTGCACGGGCAGCACCCTTCTTGGCGTCAGTAATAGCCACGATTACCTTCTTTGCTTCTTCCTTTCCGCGCTGTTCCTCACATTGCTTCTTGAGCAGTCTGAAAGTGAGTGCTGTTTCAGTAGTCGTGCCAGACTTGGATATGTTTATTACGCCGAATTTCTTGCCTTTCAGATATGCTGTCAGTTCGGAAAGATAATCCTCGCCGATATTGTTTCCTGCAAAAAGTATTGTAGGGTTGCTGCCGTCGTTGACGAGCCACTGGAAAGAGTTGCTCAGAGCTTCGATTACGGCTTTTGCGCCAAGGTAGCTTCCGCCGATACCTGCCACTACGATTGCCTCGCAGTTGCTGCGTAGGGTGTCTGCACATTGCTGGAGCTCAGCGATGAAGTCTGCAGAAATTTCTGATGGCAGATGGAGCCAGCCCAGAAAATCGTTTCCTTCACATGTGGCATTCTCCAATGCCTCTTGAGCTTTCTTGACTTTTTCTTCAAAACCTTCCACAGCTCCTGCTTTCAGAAACTGTTCGGCTTTTTTTGTGTTCAATTTTATTTTTTCCATATTCGTTTGTGATTTATGTTTGTCTTCTTTATCTGAAAGAATCTGTCAGCAGCTTTATTTCAATCTGCGGACTTATGCGTTCGTACAAGATGTTGTATACAGCATCCAGAATCGGCATGTTCACATGCATGTGTCTGTTTATCTCTTTCATGCATTTCGTTCCGAAATATCCTTCGGCTATCATCTCCATCTCTATCTGTGCGCTTTTCACGCTATATCCTTTGCCTATCATCGTTCCGAATGTGCGGTTGCGCGAGAAGTTGCTGTATGCCGTGACGAGAAGGTCGCCAAGATAGACGGAGTCATATACGCAACGCTTGATAGGGTGTACGGCAGTCAGGAATCTTGACATTTCCTGCACGGCATTAGATATGAGTACCGACTGGAAATTGTCGCCGAATTTCAGTCCGCTGCATATTCCCGACGCTATTGCATATACGTTTTTCAATACGGAAGCATATTCTATTCCGACTACATCGAGGCTTGTCTTCGTCTTGATATAGTCGTTCACCAGTATGTCTGTGAATGCCTGGGCTTTTTCCTCGTCGCAGCATCCCACGGTCAGATACGACAACCTTTCGAGTGCTACCTCTTCGGCGTGCGACGGTCCTCCAAGGCAAGCGATGTTTTCTTCCGGCACGTCGAATACGTTGTGGAAGTATTCTGAGCATACCAGGTTTTCATCGGGTACGATACCTTTTATGGCTGTGACGATGAATTTGTTTGAAATGTTTGTCTTGAGCTTCTTCAGGTGGTTTTTCAGGTATGGTGATGGTGTTACAAACACCAGCGTATCGTATTTTTCTACAATCTCGTTGATGTCTGAAGAGAAACAAATCTCATCTACATTAAATCTAACTCCCATCAGATAAGACGGGTTGTGTCCTAATCGGCGAAATTCGTCAATGCGGTCATCTCTGCGGATGTACCATCCAATGTGGTGGGTTTTTTCCACAACAATCTTTGCAATAGCCGTAGCCCAGCTACCTCCGCCAATTATTGCAATTTTACCACAGTTAAACATTCTGTCAAATTTGTTTGGGTGAGATATGTCCGGACCCATTGTTCTTTGTCGTCCGGACATATCTGGAGATATGAATTATTAAGATTCTGTCGAAGCATTTGCTTCAGCCGAAGGATTGGCTTTGTCAATCCAGTTCTGCACTTCGTCGAGAGACGGCTTTTCGTAGCCCAATTTGTATTTCTTGTTTATTTCTCCTATTTTCTGCTGGAGACCTTGTGCCTTTTCGCCCTTGATGTCTGAGATGAGGTTGAATCCGGCCTTACGCATTACGTAAGCCCAATTTTCCGACACTCCGATTTCTTCCCATTCGTTTATGGTGCTTTGCGGCATTTTCTTTTCCGGCTTCATCTGTGGAAAGAACAACACTTCCTGGATGTAAGTCTTTCCCGTCATGAGCATTACGAGGCGGTCTATGCCGATGCCGATACCGCTGGTAGGAGGCATGCCGTATTGCAGCGCACGCAGGAAATCCTTGTCAATGATCATTGCCTCGTCATCGCCCTTGTCGGCAAGCTTCATCTGGTCTACGAAACGGTTCTCCTGGTCGATTGGATCGTTGAGCTCAGAGTATGCGTTGGCAAGCTCCTTGCCGTTTACCATCAGCTCGAAGCGCTCTGTAAGACCAGGCTTCGAACGGTGCATCTTTGTCAGCGGAGACATTTCCACCGGATAGTCTGTGATGAATGTAGGCTGGATGAATGTTCCTTCGCAGAACTCTCCGAAGAGTTCGTCGATGAGTTTTCCCTTGCCGAATGTCTCGTCGACTTCCATTCCCTTTTCAAGGCAGAACGCACGGATTTCCTCTTCTGTCTTTCCGTTGCAGTCGAAACCTGTTTTCTCCTTGATGGCGTCAAGGATAGGCAGGCGGCGGTATGGAGCCTTGAAGCTCACCATCTTGCCGTCTATTTCCCTTTCAGGCGAACCGTTCACTGCTATACAGATTGTCTCGAGGAGTTTCTCTGTGAATGCCATCATCCAGTTGTAGTCCTTGTATTGCACGTAGAGCTCCATACATGTGAACTCTGGATTGTGGTTGCGGTCCATTCCCTCGTTCCTGAAGTTCTTTCCGATTTCATAAACACCTTCAAAACCGCCTACTATAAGCCTCTTCAGATACAGCTCTGTGGCAATACGCATATACATATCCTGGTCGAGGGCGTTGAAATGAGTGATGAACGGTCTTGCCGACGCACCACCTGCGATACTCTGCAGGGTAGGGGTCTCCACCTCCGTGTAGCCGGCTTCGTCGAGCACTTTTCTCAGCGTGCGCAACACCGTGGCGCGTTTCAGGAAAGTGTCCTTCACTCCGTCGTTCACAACGAGGTCTACATATCTCTGTCTGTAGCGAAGTTCCGGATCGTCGAATTTGTCGTATGCCACTCCGTCCTTGTATTTCACGATAGGCAGCGGCTTCAGACTTTTCGAGAGCAGGGTCAGCTCCTGTGCGTGAACTGAAATCTCGCCTGTCTGTGTGCGGAATACGAATCCTTTGACACCGATGAAGTCACCGATGTCCATGAGCTTTTTGAATACTACATTATAAAGGTCCTTGTTGTCGCCGTGACAGATCTCGTCGCGTGAAACATACACCTGTATTCTTCCTTTGGAGTCTTGTATCTCAGCGAAGGATGCCTTTCCCATGACTCTGCGGCCCATCAGTCGGCCCGCTATCATCACTTGGCGTGGTTCGTCCTCGTCTTTGAACTCAGATCTTATGTCAGTACTGAAAGCGTTTGTTGGAAACTCTGCGGCAGGATATGGGTCGATGCCCATATCGCGTAGCGTCTGCAAGCTCTGGCGGCGTACAATCTCTTGTTCGCTCAATTCTAGAATGTTCATATTATATTATCTTGTAATTTTCTTTTTACGTTGAAAAGGCATTTCGGACATCAGTTGACAAGTGACCAACCTGCATCTTGTCTGCCTGTAAGCAAGTTCGGAAACTTGCTGAACTCCTATACCTTAATGCTTGATTTTGCAAAGTTAATAAATTTATTATTAAAAGCCTTGCGTTTTGTGATTTTTTATTCTCAACAACTTGCTAATACTCATTAGAAGCCAGACAAAATCTACTCTTCAAGAAATACGGAATCCATGCAAACCGTAACCGTCGGTTTGGGTTCAAATAAAGTAAGTGGGAAAGAAAAATGCGTCATGCCGCCATGATGTATGAATCATGTCTGTGGCAAGACGCATATATTGTCTGCTATGGGGAATTGCTTCCCGTCTTTTGTCTCATTTCTTCCCCAACATAGGGGTGGGCATCAGCCCAGATATTTGATGAGGATCTTGGCGTTGCCGCTGTCGCGCAGCTTGGCGATGCTCTTCTCTCTGATCTGTCTCACGCGCTCACGTGTAAGACCGAGCTGGTCGCCTATTTCCTCAAGGCCCTTTTCCTGACATCCTATACCGAAGCATTCGCGGATGATGGTTATCTCTCTCTCTTTGAGCACCTTGCTCAATACGGAATTAAGCTCAAGGGCCATGGATTCGTGGTCTACCACGCGGTCGGTCCTGCTGTCCTCTCCACTAGGCATCACGTCGAGCATACAGTTGTCTTCACCGTCCTGGAATGGGGCGTCGATGCTCACGTGGTGACCGTCGGCAGCAAGCGACTGTCCGATCTTCTCTTCGTCGAGCTTCGTTACTTCAGAGAGCTCGGAAACTGAAGGATGACGCTGGTTTTCCTGCTCAAACTTGTTGATCTCATGGTTTATCTTGTTGAGCGAACCCACCTGGTTCAGCGGGAGTCTCACGATGCGGCTCTGCTCTGCTATTGCCTGAAGGATGCTTTGGCGGATCCACCACACGGCGTAGGAGATGAACTTGAAGCCTCTGGTCTCATCGAATTTCTGTGCTGCCTTGATGAGTCCGATGTTGCCTTCGTCTATAAGGTCGGTCAGAGTAAGGCCCTGATGCTGATATTGCTTGGCAACAGATACGACAAATCTAAGATTGGCTGTCACCAACTTGTTCTTTGCTCTTTCGCCCTCACGTCCGCCTTTCTTGATTTTCTGTGCGAGTTCAATCTCCTCGTCGATGGAAATCAACGGCGCACGACCTATCTCAACGAGGTATTTGTCGAGTGCTTCACTGGAACGGTTGGTAATACTTTTCTGAATTTTTAGTTGTCTCATGCCTGATATTTTCTTTAAAACCTTATAAGTAGCTGATTATTAATACTTTAATATTGTTTTCCTGAAAAAACGATGCAAAGGTACTAAAAATATCCTCCCGTGTCAATGGTTTTAACAAAACTTTAACACTTACGTGTGTTTGTTCTTCTGAAAAGCCGTAATGGTGACAGGCATTCATGTTTGATTGTCTTCATTCGTGATGATACGGTTCGCCTTTTATGATTGTGCACGCCCTGTATATCTGCTCCACGAAGAGCAGGCGTATCATCTGGTGTGAGAAAGTCATTTTTGAGAGCGACAGCTTGGCGTCGCTTCTCTCGTATACGGAGTCGGCAAAGCCGTACGGTCCGCCGATTATGAACACGAGGCTCCGTGCAGTCTGCTGCTGCTTCTCTATCCATCTGGCAAACTCTATGCTTCTGTATTCCTTGCCGTGTTCGTCGAGCAGCACCACGGTGTCTGACGGTTGCAGCCTCTTGAGAATCTGTTCCGCTTCCATCTCCTTCTGGTTGCTCTGTGTGAGGCTTTTCGTGTTTTTGAGTTCGGGGATTACATCTATGTCGAAAGGCATGTAATGCTTCACTCTTCCCACATAGTCGTCAATCCCTTTCGTTATGTTCTTGTCGTTGGTCTTTCCCACGACTAAAAGTTTTGTCTTCATTTCCTCTGTTCTTTGTCCTGTCTTTCGGTTTCATGATGAAGCGTGGCAATGCCTGTATGCGCAACGAGAGGCTGCGCTTTCTATTTGTCGTATTCGTCTTTTCGCTTTGGGTTCATCGGAAACCATCCTTTTCTCACTCTTTCTCTCTGTTCGAAGAGTTCGAGGATAGACCATAGGAATGACGCCCCGGCAAGTCCCAGCGCTGCCGACCCGATAATGTCTTCTACGAAAAGCGCTGCCGCCAGACACAGGAGTCCGAGGAGCATGAACACCCACCAGTATCTTACTCCGGTGTAGTATTCCGTCTTTATCACTATGGGGTGGAACACGCCTATTATCGCCAATGCCATTACGGCTATTATGATACCTGTGAAAAACATTTGTTTATATTGATTTTTTTGAATAATTGGAGAACAGGCAAGGAATGTACGGCCTGTCTTCCGTTAGGTTATGGACTTGTTTATTCTTCTTCCGTCTTCAGGAGTCTTAGTGCGGCGAGCAGTTCGCTGTTTTCCGACTTGCTGCCTACGGTGATTCTCAGGCAGTCTTCACACAGCGGCACGCCTGCCATGCTCTTCACCAATATGCTGTTTCCCTTGAGGTGGTCGTACACTTTTTTGGCGTCGGTCATCTGGGCAAGGAAGAAGTTCGTCTCTGTCGGATAAACCTTCTTGCACGAAGGCAGCAGTCTGAAGGCTTCAACCATCCTTTCGCGCTCCGCCAACAGTATGTTCACCCATTTCTCCACGTCGTATTGTCTGTCGAGGAGCTTGGACACGCTTTCCTGGGTCAGCGTGTTGACGTTGTAGGGATTTCTCACCTTATTTAATATGTCGATGATTTCCGGAAAGGCGAAGGCGGCACCAAGCCGTAGTCCTGCGCATCCCCATGAGTTGCTGAAGGTGTCAAGCACTATCAGGTTAGGATATTTGTATAGTTCGTGCCTCAGAGGCGTGGCGCTTGAGAAGTCTGAATAAGCCTCGTCAACAACCACAAGTCCTTCGAATCCGTTTATGATCTTCACGATTTCTTCTCTCTGCAGTTCGTTGCCCGTCGGGTCGTTGGGTGAGCAGAGCCAAATGATCTTTGTGTTTCCGTCGCATGCTGCGAGTACTCTCTCGGCAGAAAGCTGGAAATTCTCGTCGAGTGCCGCCTTTCTGTATTCCACGTTGTTTATCTCGGCAAGCCTTTCATACATCCTGCATGTCGGTTCTATCGCCACAACATTGTCTCTGCCAGGTTCGGCGAAACATCTGTATATGATGTCTGCGGCTTCGTCTGCTCCATTGCTCAGGAGTATGCATTCGGCTGGCAGCTTCTTCATCTTTGCGATTGCCCTCTTCAGCTCCGTCTGTCGTATTTCGGGATATCTGTTATACGGGGTGTTGTAAGGATTCTCGTTGGCATCGAGAAGCACCAATCCGGTCTTGTTGCCGTTTGAGCTTCTTTCATGTCCGTATGGCTCGAGTCTTAATATGTTTTGACGTACTAATTCGTTGAGTCGCTTCATGTTGTGCGGTTTCTTTAAATCTTTGTTGTGATATGGTTGTCATGATTGTCTTCATTCGAAACGTGGCTTGAATGCGCTTCGTGGCATCTGGTGGTTTCGGTTGCGAAGGCAATCTTTTTCTTTATCATACCGCAAATTTAGTCATTTTGTGATATATTTGCAAGGAAATAGCTATCTTTGTGGGCTATTTGTTCTGCATGCTGTTGTGCCGGAACGATATTTACCCGTAATTAAAAACAATTCATGACAAGATATTTTCGTTGCCGTAATGGCCATTTGCTTTTCATCATCATGCTTTTGCCTGTTCTCATGCTTGCCGTTTCTTGCAGAGACAAGGCGGCAGACAAGTCTATCGTCACTCCCTGGGGCGAGGTGATGACAGACTCCGTGTCGGCTGGAGGCTTTTGCAGCATCTCGGAGATAGTGAGCAACGGCGAACTGATAGTGGTGACGCTAAGCGGTCCGCAGACATATTTCGAATACCACGGCAGGGGCTTCGGCACCCAGTATCTGCTTTGTGAGAAGTTCGCCCAGCAGCTTGGTGTTGCCCTTCGTGTGGAGGTGTGCAAAGACACGGCGGAGCTTGCCGAGAGGGTGAGGCAGGGTAGTGCCGACCTTATAATGTGTATGTTGCCTAAGGGCATGAAGCAGGGTGGCGGACTGAAGTTCTGCGGTGCCTATTCTGATGGCATGCAATGGGCGGTGGCCAAGGGCAACGGCGGATTGGCGAAAGCCCTTGACGGCTGGTATAAGCCCAAGATGCTTGCCGACATAAAGAAGGAGGAGCGGTTTCTGTTGTCTTCGCGTAGCGTTTCGCGTCATGTCTATGCTCCGTTCCTGTCGCGCGAAAATGGCGTAATCTCTAAATATGACCCGCTTTTCCGCCGCTATGCCCCCGTGGCGCGGTGGGACTGGCGGCTGTTGGCGGCACAATGTTATCAGGAGTCGTGCTTCGACCCCAATGCCAGGTCGTGGGCTGGAGCCTGCGGACTGATGCAGATAATGCCTTCCACGGCAGATCATATAGGTCTCGCCCGTAGCGACATGCACGACCCGGAGAGGAGCATTGAGGCTGCTGTGCGCCTTCTTGCCGAACTGTCGTCTGTCTTCAGCAACGTGCGTTCTGCCGAGGAGCGCCAGTGCTTCGTACTCGCAGCATACAATGGCGGTGCGAACCACGTGAAAGACGCCATGGCGCTTGCCCGGAAGCATGGCGGCAATCCGTCGAGATGGAATGATGTGGCACCATACGTGCTGAAGCTTCAGCAGCCGGAATTCTATAACGATCCTGTGGTGAGATATGGCTATATGCGAGGGTGGGAGACTGTAGACTATGTTTATCGCATCCGCAAGCGCTATGCCCAGTATCGCGGATGCAAATATACGGGGCCTTCTGTGGAGGGGATTTCCAGCGGTTCCTACGATGCAGGCGGTGTGATGACTCCCCGCAGGGCTACAAAGAAATACAAATATCACATATAGCCTGTTGCAAACAGGCGGTTTGTGACTCGCAAACCGGCTGTTTGCGCCCTCGTTTTCGGTGTTTTTACGTTTGTATGTCGCCTGTTTCGGCAACAAGCATCTTTCGATTTGCTGCTGTCAATAAAGAGTAGATTTACCCCCCCCCAATCGGTCATAAAAATAAAGTAAACGTCCTGATGACCGTTTTTTTTGGTTTAAAATTTCGTCTGCGGAATATAATCTTGTCGCGGCTCACCACGTCGTCGTGTAGTTGTATGATTTCAAGAACAGGGGAGGGAGTCTGCCGTATCCAACTTGTCGGAAATGTATAGTTGTTTGAAAAGTCTTTACAAAAGAGTCTCAAGAGTCTCAGAGTCTCACAGTCTCACGTGAAATCCGGTATTTTGTATAAGTTATTATATATCAATGTATTATCTTTTTTATTACATTATTTATTGGTTATATGAGACTGTGAGACTGTGAGACTCTTGAGACTCTTGAGACTCTTTTCCTTCCTTTTCCCTCTTTCTCTTGTCTTTTCTTTGAAGTCCACACTTGCCATGCCTCATGTCATAGTATTTGTAAGATTTACAAGAACAGAGTTGTGACGTTTGCCTTAGTCTGCTTGTCGGAGAATGTATACAGCCCCCACCTGGCCTCCCCCGTAGGGGAGGGACAGTTACCATTGGCTATCTGATTATCTGTAGCCTTATTATCAGTCACTTATCCGCTAACGGAGTAATCTTCATCTCCCCTACGGGGGAGAACGAGAGGGGGCTGAAGATGATAACCGGAATAATTCATCTTCACTTGAAGTCTGCATTTGTCATGCCCCTGGTCATTGTAGATGCAAAAAATCACGAACAGATGTGTGACGTTTGCCGTAGTCTGGCTGTCGGAGAATGCTGGTTGTTGGAAAAGTTTTTACAAAAGTGTCCCAAGTGTCCCACTGTCCCATTGTCCCAAGTGGAATCATGTATTTTGTATAAGTTATTATATATCAATATATTATCTTTTTTATTACATTTTTTATTGATTATTTGGGACAGTGGGACAGTGGGACACTTGGGATACTTGGTACTCTTTTCCTCTCTTTTCTCTTGCCTTTTCCTTGAGGTTCATGTTTGCCATGCCTCATGTTGTTGTATTTGCAAGATTTTCAAGAACAGAGGTGTGAAGTTTGCCGTAGTCTGTTTGTCGGAGAATGTATGGCCGTTTGAAAAGTCTTTATAACATTTTTCCCATTTTCCCATTTTCCCATTTTCCCATTTTCCCAATGGGAAATGGTGTTTTTATATAAGTCATTATATATCAATATATTATCTTTTTTATTACATTTATTCTTCGTTATATGGGAAGATGGGAAAATGGGAAAATGGGAATTTTTGGGAAAATGTCACCCTCTGTGTCGCCGTTGTTTATCTGCGAGAGTCAGTAGGAGATGGGGTTGAGGTTGGCAGATCGTGGATCATTTATCCGCCAGATAGGTTCTGAACTTGTCGAACACCTCGTCCTTCCTGTCGATAGTCATCCTGCGGAACTTCGCCCATCCTGTGACGAGTTTTGTCTTCTTCTTGTTCAGCGCATTCTTGTCGTTAATGGATTCCTCGGCAAGGATTTTCGTCATGCCCTTACCGTCGTTCTCGTCATATCTGAAGAATATGTTGCGCATCGTCAGTTCCACACAACCGTCCGTGCAGTTTGCCACCAGCACATAGTTTAGCTTTGCCCTGTCGAGCGAGAGGAAGGTGCTTTTGAATACAAGCCATTCGTTAAGTGTTGCCACAATCACCCGCTGCGACTTGTTCACAAGCGTGACGTTGCTTTCCGGAAGTTGGTCTTCTTCTTTAACGAAATCCTGCAAATAGCCCAAACACAGGTCATAAAGCTGCTGAGAGGATTTTCCTGGCATGTTGATTTTGCAGGTCCATTCCACCTTTCCTTCATTCTCCGTCACGGCGCCGGCCATGTATTTCGGATCTTCTACTTTTTCCTTTCTGGTTACGGTCTTTACTGTTTCCTTCTGTTTCCCGACTGCTGCATCCGGTCTTTCCCACTCGTTCTGTGCCCAAACGTTGCAGAACGACACATTTATAAATAATAGTGACAATAAAAATTTTTTCATTCCAATTAATCTTTAAGTTGTTTAACGATATGCAAAGATAACACTAAAAAGCGCAATGCATCGTTGATTATGCATTATTTAACGATTCGGCATCTTGCCTGCAGTTTCTTTGTCATCCTTCTTGTTCGTGAATTTTTACATGCACAAAGCCCCGCTTTTGAGTAATTTTATCCTGCAAACCATCGAAACTGGATTAAAAATGATAAAAAATGCAAGATTTTGCAATGTAGAGTTTGAAAATTGGTGGAAAACCATTAACTTTGCAAATGAATTAAATGATAGGGATGGAAGCGTTTTTTAGAACACATAACTATTTGGTGGAGCACACGGATGCACCGGTACGTCGTCTATTGATGGACGAGGTAGACTGGAACGACCGCATGATCGGAATCAAGGGGTCGCGAGGAGTGGGAAAAACCACTTTCCTCCTGCAGTATGCAAAAGAAAACTTTGAACTCGGAAACAAAAAGTGTCTGTATGTAAATATGAACAACTTTTATTTCCAGTGCAGGGGAATAGCGGACTTCGCTGGGGAGTTCTACAGAAACGGAGGAAGAGTGCTGCTTATCGATCAGGTGTTCAAAGAGCCGAACTGGGCAAGCGAACTGCGCAAATGCTACGATCTCTATCCAAACCTTCACATCGTCTTTACCGGTAGCAGCGTGATGCGGCTCAAGGATGAGAACTACGAGCTCAGCGGCATCGTGAAGAGCTACAACCTGAGAGGGTTCTCGTTCAGAGAATTCATCAACCTGCAGACGGGAAACAACTTCGAACCTTTCACGCTTGACGACATAGTGGAAAATCACGAGAAGCTTGTCAGGAAAATCCTGCCATACGTTTCGCCGCTGAAGTATTTCCAGGATTACGTTCACCACGGGTTCTATCCGTTCTATCGCGAGCACAGGAACTATTCGGAAAACCTGCTCAAGACGATGAACATGATGACGGAGGTGGACATACTGTTCATAAAGCAAATCGAACTCAAATATCTTGCCAAAATAAAGAAGCTGTTCTATCTCCTGGCTGTGAACGGAACGAAAGCCCCGAACATAAGCCAATTGGCAATCGACATAGAGACAAGCCGTGCCACCGTGATGAACTACATCAAATATCTGGCAGACGCAAGACTTATAAACATATTGTATCCGGTGGGGCAGGAGTTCCCGAAAAAACCACCGATGGTGGTGATGCACAACCCTAACCTCATGTATGCGATATATCCGATAATCGCCGACAAGCAGGCTGTGATGGAGAATTTCTTCATCAATGCGTTGTGGAAAGATCATGTGGTGAACAAGGGAAACAAGAACGGACATTTCATCGTGGACGAGAAATACGACTTCACCATATCCGACGCAACACATTCATCAAGGTCGAGAGGCTCGGCGAACACGTATTCCGCAAGATACAACACGGAAATAGGACAGGGGAACCAAATGCCGCTGTGGCTGCTCGGATTCCTGTATTGACAGAAGAGGCTAATATATTATTTATTTAAAGTGTAATAATTAAATAAGTAAACAACAAATACATTAACATTAATATTTTACTAAAATGGCAAAAGAAAAAAAGTTTATCACTTGTGATGGTAACGAGGCTGCCGCTCACGTAAGCTATATGTTTACAGAGGTAGCTGCCATTTATCCTATCACACCATCGTCTCCAATGGCTGAGCATGTTGACGAATGGTCTGCACGTGGCAGAAAGAACATTTGGGGACAGACTGTTAGCGTACAGGAAATGCAGTCAGAGGGTGGTGCCGCTGGTGCTGTGCACGGCTCACTGCAGGCTGGTGTGCTTACAAGCACATACACAGCTTCACAGGGCTTGTTGCTCATGATCCCTAATATGTACAAGATCGCAGGTGAGATGCTTCCATGCGTATTCAATGTTTCTGCACGTTCATTGGCTACGCAGTCGTTGTGTATCTTCGGTGACCACATGGACGTCATGGCTTGCCGCCAGACAGGTTTCGCCATGTTCTGCTCTGGTTCTGTACAGGAGGTTATGGACCTCTCGGCAGTTCCTCATCTCGCAGCGCTGAAGTCTGAAATTCCTTTCGTAAACTTCTTCGACGGTTTCCGTACATCACACGAGTACCACAAGATAGAGCTCCTCGACCAGGAGGATGTTGCCAAGCTCGTAGACCCAGCTGACGTTAAGCGTTTCCGCGACCGCGCACTCACACCTGAGCGCCCTGTAACACGCGGTACAGCTGAGAACCCTGAGACTTTCTTCACTCATTGTGAGTCTCGCAACGATGTTTATGAGAAGTTGCCGGAAATCGTAGAGCACTACATGAACGAGATGACAAAGATCACAGGTCGTGAGCACCACATCTTCGACTACTACGGAGCTGAGGACGCTGAGCGCGTGATCATCCTCATGGGTTCTGGTTCTGAGGCTGCTCGCGAGGCTATCGACTATATGACAAAGAAGGGCGAAAAGGTAGGTATGGTAAGCGTACACCTCTTCCGTCCGTTCAGCAACAAGCACTTGCTGGCTGCCGTTCCTAAGACAGTCAAGAAGATTGCTGTGCTCGACCGTACAAAGGAGCCAGGAGCTGATGCAGAGCCATTGTATCTCGACGTGAAGAACGCATTCTACAACGTAGAGAACAGACCTGTAATTGTTGGCGGACGCTTCGGTATCGGAGGCTGCGACACTACTCCGGCCAGAATCATCTCTGTATTCGACAACCTCAATTTGCCAGAGCCAAAGGATCACTTCACTCTGGGTATCATTGATGATGTTACATTCACTTCTCTTCCTGCCGTTGAGGAAATCCCAATGGGTGGCGAGGGTCTCTTCGAGGCTAAGTTCTACGGACTCGGTGCTGACGGTACTGTAGGTGCTAACAAGAACTCTGTGAAGATCATCGGTGACAATACAGACAAGTACTGCCAGGCATACTTCTCTTATGACTCTAAGAAGTCTGGTGGTTTTACATGCTCGCACCTCCGTTTCGGCGACGAGGAAATCCGCTCTACATATCTGGTGAACACTCCTAACTTCGTGGCTTGCCACGTACAGGCATATCTCCACATGTATGACGTGACACGTGGACTCCGCAAGAACGGTACATTCCTGCTGAACACAATCTTCGACGGACAGGAGCTTGTTGACTTCATGCCTAACAAGGTAAAGCGTTACTTCGCACAGAACAATATCACCGTTTACACAATCAACGCTACAAAGATCGCCCAGGAGATTGGTCTCGGCAACCGTACAAACACCATCCTGCAGAGCGCATTCTTCCGCATCACAGGAGTTATCCCTGTAGACCTCGCTGTTGAGCAGATGAAGAAGTTCATCGTGAAGTCTTACGGCAAGAAGGGTGAGGACGTTGTGAACAAGAACTACCAGGCTGTTGACCGCGGTGACGAGTACAAGCAGCTCACCGTTGATCCGGCATGGGCTAACCTGCCAGACGATGAAGTGAAGAAGGATGACGCACCTGCATTCGTTAAGGAACTCGTTCGTCCTATCAACGCACAGGCTGGTGACCTGCTCAAGGTTTCTGACTTCGTTAACCACGGTACTGCCGATGGTACATGGAAGAACGGAACTGCTGCTTATGAGAAGCGTGGTGTAGAGGCATTCGTACCTGTATGGAACTCTGAGAACTGTATCCAGTGTAACAAGTGTTCATTCGTTTGTCCTCACGCTGCAATCCGTCCATTCGTGCTCACTGACGAGGAGAAGGCTGGCTTCAACGGCAACACTATCGAGATGAAGGCTCCTGCAGCAATGAAGGGTATGCACTTCGTTATCGAGCCATCTCCACTCGACTGTCTGGGATGCGGCAACTGTGTTGACGTATGTCCTGGCAAGAAGGATAAGGAGACTGGTGAGCTTGTCAAGGCTCTCAAGATGGTTCCTTACAACCCAGACGCAAAGGATATGATAGACCTCGCTGCCGGTTGGAGCTATCTGGTTAAGAACGTGAAGTCTAAGCAGGATCTCGTAGACGTGAAGTCTAATCCTAAGAACTCACAGTTCGCACAGCCATTGTTCGAATTCTCTGGCGCTTGCTCAGGATGTGGTGAGACTCCATACGTGAAGTTGGTTTCTCAGCTCTTCGGTGACCGCGAGATGATCGCTAACGCTACTGGTTGCTCTTCAATCTATTCAGCTTCTGTACCATCTACTCCATATACAACAAACGAGAAGGGACAGGGTCCTGCATTCGCTAACTCTCTGTTCGAGGACTTCTGCGAGTTCGGTCTCGGTATGGTGATGGCTAACAAGAAGATGAAGGAGCGTGTTGAAGGTCTTCTCAATGAGATTATCGCAAACGAGAAGGTTGCCGACGACTTCAAGGCTGCAGCCAAGGAGTGGATTGCCGGCAAGGATGATGTTGAAGCTTCTAAGGCTGCTGCCGCCAAGCTGAAGCCATTCATCGAGGAGTGTGCTGCTGCTGGCTGTGATGTTTGCAAGGAGCTGAAGACTCTCGACCACTATCTCGTTAAGCGTTCACAGTGGATCATCGGTGGTGACGGTGCTTCTTATGATATCGGTTACGGTGGTCTCGACCACGTTATCGCTTCTGGTGAGGATGTGAACCTGCTTGTTCTCGATACAGAGGTTTACTCTAACACCGGTGGTCAGTCTTCTAAGGCTACTCCACTTGGCGCCATCGCACAGTTCGCTGCCCGTGGAAAGAGAATCCGCAAGAAGGACCTCGGTATGATCGCTACTACTTACGGTTATGTATACGTAGCTCAGGTTGCCATGGGTGCTGACAACGCTCAGTGTCTGAAGGCTATCCGTGAGGCAGAGGCTTATCCTGGACCATCACTCATAATCGCTTATGCTCCATGTATCAACCACGGTCTGAAGATCAAGGGTGGTATGGGACGCAGCCAGGCTGAGGAGGCTCGTGCCGTAGCATGCGGTTACTGGCATCTGTGGCGTTTCAACCCAGAGTTGGCAAACGAGGGCAAGAATCCATTCACACTCGACTCTAAGGAGCCGGACTGGAGTCTGTTCCAGGATTACCTGATGAATGAGGTGCGCTTCATGTCTGTCAAGAAGGCTTATCCTAACGAGGCTGACGAACTCTTCGCTGCTACTCAGAGAATGGCCCAGCTCCGCTACGAAAGCTATATCCGCAAGTCTAAGGAGGATTGGTCTGACGCTACAGAGGCTTAATCAGACAGAACTGTCAATAGGTTGACATAATGTCAGTTCTATATTCGACATACACCTAAACGGCATTGAAGAATAGGGAACTGACCATAAAATAAAGAGAGTGGGGGTTGCAAATTGTTTGCAATCCCTACTTTTTTGGCATATAGCGAAAACAAATTGATAAAAATTAGCAATAACACTTTTTTTTCATTACCTTTGCGCACATAATTTTTTAAAATATTTTTTAATCTAAAACCTAAGAGAAAAATTAAATTACTAAGAGATGGAATGGCTAATAGCTTTATTCACAACAACTGACTCGATAGCGCATATAGCATTGCTATACGCTATTGTCATAGCTGTTGGTGTTTATCTTGGCAAGATCAAGCTGGGTGGTATCTCACTTGGAGTGACATTCGTATTGTTTGCAGGCATCGCCGCAGGCCATGTCGGATTTACAGCTCCTACGAATATCCTGTCTTTCATACAGGATTTCGGACTTATCTTGTTCGTGTTCATGATTGGACTTCAGGTTGGTCCTGGTTTCTTTGAAAGTTTCAGAAAAGGTGGCGTTACGCTTAACGCCCTGTCTGCATGCTTGATCCTGCTTAATATCGCAGTTATGTTCGCATGCTATTTCATTTTCTTCGACACAAGCGACCACAACAACCTGCCAATGATGGTTGGAACGCTCTATGGAGCCGTGACCAACACTCCTGGCCTTGGTGCCGCCAATGAGGCTTTGTCTACAATTTTCCCTGCCGGACAGGTACCTCAGATTGCAAACGGATATGCCTGCGCATACCCGCTTGGCGTGCTCGGTATTATTGGCGCTACTATCGCCGTCAGATATATCTGCAGGGTGAAGCTTGAAAATGAAGAAAAGAAGTTGGAAGAGGAGGAAGTTGAGAATACAGCGGTGAAACCGTACATGATGCACCTCAAGGTCACCAACTCGTATCTTGAAGACCGCACGGTAGAACAGGTTCATGAATTCCTCAACAGGGATTTTGTATGTACACGCATACTTCATGAAGGCCACGTGACGATTCCTACAGGCGAAAGCAGACTCCATATGGGAGACTTGCTCTTCATCGTTTGTGCAGAGGATGATGCCGAGCCGATCAACGCTTTCATCGGACCGGAGATTGAAGTTGACTGGAATGAACAGGATGAACCTATGGTAAGCAAGAGAATACTCGTTACCCGTTCTTCTATCAACGGAAAGACTTTGGGACAGATGCATTTCCCAAGTGTCTATGGCGTAAACGTGACTAGAGTGACACGTCAGGGAATGGATATCTTCGCAAGTCCAAGCCTTGCTCTTCAGGTGGGCGACAGAATCATGGCAGTCGGACCAGAGAACGCAGTCAACAGGGTGGCATCTGTGATGGGTAACTCTATCAAGCGTCTTGAGGCTCCTAACATCGCGACTATATTCGTAGGAATTATCCTTGGTATCATTTTCGGAAGTCTGCCTTTTGCCATTCATGGCATTCCTGTGCCTATCAAACTTGGTATCGCAGGTGGACCGCTTATCATAGCCATCCTCATCGGTAGATATGGATACAAGTTCCATCTTGTAACGTATACCACGACAAGTGCCAATATGATGTTGAGAGAAATAGGACTGGTTTTGTTCCTGGCGAGTGTAGGAGTAAAAGCAGGTAACAGTTTCTGGGACACTGTAGCACAGGGAGACGGTCTGAAATATGTATTCACCGGTTTCCTCATCACCATCATACCAATATTGGTAATCGGAACGATAGCAAGAATGAAATACAAGTTCAACTATTTCACTATCATGGGTATGCTGGCTGGTACATGTACCGATCCACCAGCATTGGCATATGCCAACTCATTATGCTCAAAGGAAGCACCAGCTGTAGGATATTCAACAGTCTATCCGCTGAGTATGTTCCTTAGAATATTTACCGCACAGATCATTGTGTTGTTCTTCTGCGGTCTGTAGCGATGATTGCATATAAATAACTTATATAATTCGTATGAAAAAGTTCAGTTTAATTCTCTTTGCTGCACTTACTACATTATTATCCGCATATGGTCAAGGTGCCAGAAACATCAAGATCAACGAGGTGATGACGAGTAATAAAGCAAGTATCACAGATGAGTATGGAAGGCACAAGCCTTGGGTAGAGCTTTCAAACATCGCATACTCTTCCTACAACATCCGTGGCATGTATATCACTACGGACAGGAAAGTGTTGGACAAGTCGTTGACTGTTCCACAGAGGATTTCGATGATGAGCATTATTCCAAGTGGAGATGACCGCACTTTGCTTACCGCCAGGACTCATGTCGTGTTCTATCTTGATTCACATAGAGCCGAAGGTTCTTTCTATATCGGCGAGAAGGCTATGCCAAACGAGCCGATGTGGATTGCCATCTATGACGGTAATGCTGTTGACCTGATTGATTCAGTCAGCGTACCTGCTCTGAAGGATGATTGCTCATTTGCCAGAGAAAAGGACGGCTCTGTGAAATGGGAAATCAAAAGCCCGGCAGAAGTGACTCCTGGTACGAACAACTTGTTGAAAGAAGGTGAATCAAAAGTGGCTAAACTGAAACGAGAAGATCCATACGGATTTGGCATTGCCATCCTGTCAATGGGAATCGTATTCTCTTGCCTTGCCTTGCTTTATGTTTTCTTCCGTGTTTTGGGTATATTCATGTCTCACAAGCAGACCATCAAGAAGGCAAAGAACATACAGCCTGTAAAGGCTGCCGTAGCTGCCGGAGGGCTGATCGCAGAGACTGGACACAAGACAAAAGTGATATTGAAGGACGGTCTGCAGTCGTCGGGTATTGATAAAGAGGTCTATATTGCCGTGATATCAATGGCTCTCAAGCAATATCTGGATGATGTGCATGACAATGAAAGCAATATCATTACCATCAAGCCGCATAGCACTATGTGGAATGCCCATATCGAAGAGAAACATTTTTAATGATTGTACAATTTAATAACAGCATAAAAAATCATGAACAAATATCAATATAAAGTACAAGGTGTAGATTACGATGTAGAAATCGTTGAAGTGGAAGGCAATATCGCAAAAGTCAAGGTCAATGGCATCGAGTTTGAGGTGGAGCTGAAAGAGCCTATCCATGCCTCGACAATGCCTAAGCATCCAATAGCTGTGAAGAAACCGGTTGCAAGTGTAGCACCTGCAGCAGCCGCTTCTCCGGCTCCGGCACCTGTTGCAGCCAAGCCGGCGGCAGGAGCCGGAACGAAGGTCGGAGCACCATTGCCAGGAACTATCACGGAAGTGAAGGTGAAAGTGGGTGACACCGTTAAAGCCGGTGATGCTGTCATCATTCTTGAGGCAATGAAGATGCAGAACAACATAGAGGCTGAGGTGTCTGGTACCGTTAGCTCTGTTCTCGTGAAAGAGGGCGATACCGTTATGGAAGGTGACGCTTTGATAACAATCGCCTGATAAAGGTTCAAGATAGTTCGAGTTATTATAAAATATAGAATAGAACATTATGAACATTATAGATTTCATAGTTTCCAACTTTAATGAATTCCTTTCCTTTACTGGTTTTGCCAATGCCACAGTGGGAAACATCATCATGATCGTTGTTGGAATCTTCTTCATCTGGTTGGCAATCAAGAAGGATTTCGAACCGTTGCTGTTGGTGCCTATAGGCTTAGGTATAGTTTTGGGTAACATACCTTTCCGTGCAGATGCCGGACTTGAGATAGGATTGTATGAAGACAACTCCGTACTCAACATATTCTATCAGGGCGTGCGTCAGGGATGGTATCCACCACTCGTGTTTTTGGGTATCGGAGCGATGACAGATTTCTCTGCACTTATCAGCAACCCTAAGCTTATCCTTATAGGTGCTGCTGCCCAGTTCGGAATCTTTGGAGCTTATATGATTGCCTTGGCTCTGGGCTTTGAACCCAACCAGGCTGCCGGCATAGCCATTATCGGAGGAGCAGATGGTCCTACGGCTATCTTCCTGTCTTCCAAGCTTAGTCCTAACCTGATGGGAGCAATCGCTGTATGTGCGTATTCATATATGGCGCTGGTTCCTGTTATCCAGCCTCCATTGATGCGTCTTCTCACCACAAAGAAGGAAAGACTCATCCGTATGCAGCCTGCAAGAAGGGTAAGCCAGTTGGAAAGAATCATGTTCCCTATCATTGGATTGCTGCTCACTACTTTCATTGTGCCGTCAGGTCTTCCGCTTCTCGGAATGCTCTTCTTCGGAAATCTTCTTAAAGAGTCTGGCAAGACCACACGATTGGCAAAGACTGCGGGAAGTGCGCTCAATGATGTCGTAGTTGTTCTCCTTGGTCTGACTGTAGGATGCTCTACACAGGCGAGTGAGTTCTTGACGATGAATACGGTATTCATATTCCTTCTTGGTGCTTTCGCATTCATCATTGCTTCATCTACGGGTATTCTTTTCGTGAAATTCATGAACATCTTCCTGCCAAGGCACAAGAAGATAAATCCGCTGATTGGTAATGCCGGAGTGAGTGCCGTTCCGATGTGTGCACGTATCTCAAACAACATGGGACTTGAATACGACCGCCATAATTTCCTTCTCATGCATGCCATGGGACCGAATGTGGCAGGAGTGATTGGTTCTGCTGTAGCAGCAGGAGCATTGTTGGGATTCTTCTCATAAAGCTGACCTGACAGCAGAATCTGCTATGGCAAATAAATAATAGCAGGAGATAACGACTATCTCCTGCTTGTTGTTTTCATATGTTACAATCCTTATGTGTCATGCTACAATCCATTATCGTCATGCAATTATCCATATGTTGTCATGCAATTTTATAGCATCATGCATAATTTAATCAATGTACAATTATTAGTTCAACACGTTTAATTGATGAATACAGCACATTCCACACTACCACAGCAGCCACAGGTCGCAATCATTGATTCAAACACTTTTGCGGCAATTGGATTGAGATCATTATTGAAGGACATAATGCCAGAAATTACTGTTGATTGTTTCCGCTCGTTTTCTGAATTGGAAACAAATGACATGCAATTGTACTATCACTTCTTCGTGACCGAACACATATTGTTCACAAACCTGCAGTTCTTCAGAGATAACAAGAAAAAGACTATTGTGTTGACATCCACCAATGAACCAAGTCTGGTAGTGGAAAAATTCCACAGCGTTAACGTGAATGTATCAGAAAGTGAACTCGTAAAATCTCTGCTTCATCTTGAACAGAGTGCACATGCACATGGCAACAAGTTTCCTGAACACACCGCAAAAGAAATGTCAAAGGGTTTGTCTCCAAGGGAAATAGAGGTCCTGACTCATATTGTGCGTGGGTATATCAACAAGGAAATCGCTGACAAGCTGTGCATCAGCCTGTCTACTGTAATTACCCACAGAAAGAACATCACGGAAAAGCTGAAGCGCAAAAGTGTGGGCGCACTCACGGTTTATGCAGTAATGCAAGGATACATCGATATTGAGGAAATCGACAAATTGTCTGATTAAGCGCCAATATGATGGTTTATCGCTTCTCATCCAATAATTTCTCCATGCGCAATATCTCATCTCTGTATTGCGCAGCCTGAATGAAGTCAAGATTCTTTGCAGCCTTCTTCATCAATTCCGTAGTGTCGGCAATGCTTGTCTCGATTTCAGCCTTGCTCATCTTCATCATTATAGGATCAGCTGCAAATGCCAACGAATCTTTTTCAACGTATGGAGCGTACGTGGTGGTCTTGTGTCCAACCTTTGTTTCCATTTCATTAGAGCCATTGCGTTGGACTCCCAGGGCGCTTGTCTTGATTTCCTTCTCGATTTTCTTTGGCGTGAGATGATGTTCCTTGTTATACGCCATTTGTTTCATTCTGCGACGTTCCGTCTCGTCGATTGTCAATTGCATGCTTTCTGTGATGGTGTCAGCATACATGATGACTTTGCCATTAACATTTCGTGCAGCACGACCCGCAGTCTGTGTCAACGAGCGATGAGAACGCAGAAACCCTTCTTTGTCAGCATCGAGAATGGCAACCAATGACACTTCCGGCAGATCAAGTCCTTCGCGCAAAAGGTTCACACCAACCAGGACATCGAAGAGACCGGCCCGCAAATCATTCATTATCTTCACACGGTCAAGAGTTGCCACGTCGCTATGTATATAATTTGCCCTCACTTCATGGTTCAAAAGATATTCAGTCAGCTCTTCCGCCATACGCTTTGTCAGAGTGGTCACCAGCACACGCTCATCTTTTTCGCAACGCATCAGTATTTCGTTCATCAGGTCGTCAATCTGATTCTCGCTTGGCCTCACTTCAATCTCCGGATCCAACAGTCCTGTAGGGCGTATCACCTGTTCCACTACGACACCTTCTGCTTCCTGCAGTTCAAAGTCTGCGGGAGTGGCAGATACGTAAATCACCTGATTTGTCATTTCTTGAAATTCCTCAAACTTCAGAGGACGGTTGTCGAATGCGGCAGGTAGTCTGAAGCCAAACTCCACGAGATTCTGCTTGCGTGCCCTGTCGCCACCATACATTGCTCTTATTTGAGGCACGCTGACGTGGCTTTCGTCAATGACCATGAGATAATCTTTAGGGAAGAAGTCCAAAAGACAATAAGGCTTGTCACCTGCCGAGCGTCCGTCAAAATACCTTGAATAATTCTCTATTCCAGAACAATGTCCAAGCTCTTTTATCATCTCAATATCATATTCTACACGCTCTTTAATTCTCTGTGCCTTAATGTTGTCGCCAATTTCGTTAAAGAATTCAATGCGTTCGTCAAGATCTTTGGATATTTCGCTGATGGCTTCCTGTGTCTGTTCCTTTGAAGTAATGAACAGATTGGCTGGATAAATCTGATACTCGTTGAATGATGCAAGTTTGTGGAACGTTACAGAGTCAACTTCCTCGATGGAATCGATTTCGTCATCCCAGAACGTAACGCGCAACACGTTGTCGCTATATGCCATGAATATGTCCACTGTGTCGCCTTTAACCCTGAAATTGCCACGCTGCAGCTCCAAGTCGTTCCTCACATAAAGCGAGTCTACAAGACGGCGAAGGAACATGTTGCGCGAAAGAACCTGTCCTCGTTTGACCGTTATCACGCTTTGCGCCATGGCAGCAGGACCACCCATACCGTAAATGCATGAAACGGAAGACACTACAATGACATCCTTTCTTCCAGAGAGCAACGCAGACACGGCAGACAGCCTCAGCTTGTCTATCTCTTCATTGATGGCAAGGTCTTTCTCTATATATGTATCTGTCTGCGGAAGATATGCTTCTGGCTGGTAATAATCATAATATGAAACATAATATTCCACGGCATTTTCCGGGAAGAATCCTTTCATCTCTTCATACAACTGTGCAGCCAATGTCTTGTTATGGCTAAGCACAAGAGTAGGGCGGTTCACGTTGGCAATTACGTTTGCTACTGTAAATGTCTTACCTGAACCCGTTACGCCAAGCAGCACCTGTGCCTTGTCTCCATTATTCAATCCGTCGGTGAGCTGGCGGATTGCTTCAGGCTGGTCACCAGTTGGCTGGTATTTAGAAGTGAGAGTGAATTTATCCATCGTTTAATGATTCTTCCTTATGTTGTTAAGCATGACTTCAAAAGGCGAAGAACATGTCCGAATTGCAAAAGTACTCATTTTATCATAAGCCACAAAGGAGATGGAGAATTAACTTTTTGGGAATATCAAGGAAAAGCCGTATTCGCAGTTGCAACTTGCCGCTTCCATAGTTGTATTCCTATAGTTCTTGCCCTGTAGACAAGCGTTTTCTTATACGTAATACTGTTGATTGTAAATGTCCTCATTGCATTGCGGTTTATTCGTGTCTGGGTTAAAAGCCAAACAAAATCCACTCTCCTAAAAAACAAAATACAAGCAAGCCCTAATCGCCGTTTTGTGTTTAAGGAATTGTAAAAAATCGAATAAACGGCTAAAAATGCGGATATTTCAGGTAAATCGAAAGCTAATATTTTGAAGTATAAATTATTATGTGTATTTTTGCAACTCGAATTAATTTGCTTATATGAAAAAGATAATCGTCGTAATGGCCGGAGCGATGCTCCTTTTCACGAGTTGCGTGAACCAATTCAACCAGATATATAAGTCGACAGACAACGATTTGAAATACGAGTATGCCAAGGAGTGCTATGCTCGTGGCAAATATGTCAAGGCCACGACACTTCTGCGGGAGCTTGTGACAATACAGAAGGGTACAGACAATGCTGAGGAGTCTCTCTTCATGTTGGCAATGGCTGAGTTCAAGGACAAAGACTATGAAACCGCTGCTGAATATTTCAAGAAGTATTACAAGTCGTATCCTAAGGGCATGTATGCAGAACTTGCTTCTTACTACATCGGCGAAAGTCTGTATATGTGCACTCCGGAACCTCGTCTTGACCAGTCTCAGACGGTGTCAGCCATATCGGCCTTTCAGGATTATATGGATTTGTTTCAGGATGCCAGGATGAAAGACAAAGCGCAGGCCAGACTCTTCCAGTTGCAGGATAAGTTGGTAAAGAAAGAATTATATTCCGCACAGCTGTATTATAATCTCGGAACATATTTCGGCAACTGCACTAACGGAGGCAGCAATTATCAGGCATGTATCATCACAGCGCAGAATGCGCTGAACGACTATCCGTACAGCGAACTGAGAGAAGACTTCGCGTTGCTTATCGTTAAGAGTAAGTTCGAGTTGGCAGAACAGAGCGTAGAGTCAAAACGCATCGACCGCTATAGAGACGCAGAGGATGAATGCTATGGATTCATTAACGAATATCCAGACTCCAAGAGCCGCAGCCTGGCTGAGAAATACATCAATATCTGCAAGAAATACGTTAAAGACTAACAATCGGTACGGCCTCCATTTCGAGCAAGTGGTCTTGCCATCTTGAGAATAAAAACAGAAAACAATAATAATAATTTTAAAGAATGGATTACAAAAAGTCAAAAGCACCGGTAAATACCGTTACGCGCAATATTATGGATCTTTGCGATGAGACCGATAATATTTACGAGAGTGTAGCCATCATCGGCAAACGTGCCAACCAGATTTCAATTGAGATCAAGCAGGATCTCAGCAAGAAGCTGGCAGAGTTTGCTTCCTACAATGACAGCCTTGAGGAAGTATTCGAGAACCGTGAGCAGATAGAGATTTCCCGTTACTACGAGAAACTTCCAAAGCCAACATTGCTTGCTACCCAGGAATTCGTTGAGGGAAAGATTTATTGGCGCGACCCATCAAAAGACAACAACTAAATATGATACAGCGCAAACAGTCCGTTTTCCTCTTGGTAGCGGCTATTCTGACGATTGTATGCTTGTGTCTTCCCATAGGAGTATTTCATCCCAAGAATCTTGGAGTGGATACGGCAATGTATAATCTGTGGATTCAATACGGCAACGGAAGCGTAAGCTATACTGTATGTCCTCTCTTCTGCATATTGCTCCTGGCTACTGTTACAAGCTTCTTCACTATATTCAAGTTTAACAACAGAAAATTGCAGATAAAGCTTTGCGGATGGAACAATTTGCTCATAGTCGTATGGTATATAGCTTATGCTGTTTTCGCATGGATGTTCAAAGGGGAGTTGGATGCAGACTTCAAAATCGGTTTTGTATCAGTACTGCCATTGGTTTCAATGATATTGATATTCATGGCCCGCAAAGCCATAAAGGCAGACGAGGCTCTTATCCGTGCAGCCGACAGAATAAGATGAAAATCTTATATAATGACATGGAATGATGTTAGCGGTCTGTCTGCTGTAAGCAAGAATTATCATTCCTGTCAAGTAAAATATAGTTAAAGGGAGTCATATCAATATTTTTCTTTGATATGGCTCCCTTTATGTTTGTATGACTTTGATGATAGTTTCTTAATCATTCCACAACTCCAAATGTCGGAGTCGGTTCGCCGTCATCATCGCTTTTTTCGCTTCGGTCGAGCAGATATTGCAGAAACATCTGAAGAGCCTTTGTCGTGGCATTTGCAAGATTTATGTCTCTGCCGAAGTCGTCTTCCAGCTTCATTGTCACGATATCATCCTTGTTGCCGCAGGCAAGCCAGATCGTACCCACCGGAATATCGCCCGTGCCTCCGCCAGGACCGGCAAAACCGGTTGCCGAAATGGCATAGTCAACATCAAGAACCTTTATGGCGCCTTTCACCATCTCTATCGCTACATCCTCGCATACGGCAGTCTTCTCTTCCAGAAGATTGTGGCTGATGCCGAGGATTCTCTCCTTTATCTCATTGGTATAGGAAACGATCCCCCCCTTGAAATAATTGGAAGCACCTGGCATGGCGATGATAGACTCTGCGATACGTCCGCCGGTGCAACTCTCAGCAGTACCGAGGGTTTTGCCGTTTTCCCATATCAGTTGGCTGATCTCTCTACTAAGTATTTTGTTTTCGAAACCCATTGTGTTTGATTTTGTTTTATTTGAACGTTACTTTAGAAAACGCCGGAGCGTCTATCGGACAGAATTCCTTGTCCATATATTTATAATATCCCGTTATGGCTATCATGGCCGCATTGTCGGTTGTATAGCTGAACTTTGGGATGTAGATATCCCAATGATAACGTTTCGCATGGTCTTTGAAAGCATTCCGCAGTCCGTTGTTCGCACTCACGCCTCCTGCCACAGCCACGTGCTTTATGCCCGTCTGCTTCACGGCTAGACGAAGTTTCTTCATCAAGATGTCCACTATCGTATGCTCAAGACTTGCCGCGATGTCCTCCTTGTGATGTTCGATGAATTCCGGATCGTCCTTTATCCATTCACGTAGACTATAGAGGAAAGAAGTCTTGAGTCCGCTGAAGCTGTAGTCCAGATTGGCTATATGAGGCTCAGCGAACTTATATGCCAAGGGGTTTCCCTTGCGTGCCAGCTTGTCTATGATAGGACCGCCCGGATATCCGAGTCCCATCACCTTTGAGCATTTGTCTATTGCTTCGCCGGCAGCATCGTCGATAGTCTGTCCCAGTAGCTCCATGTCCTTGTATGAGTTCACCTTGACTATCTGTGAGTTTCCGCCGCTTACGAGCAGACATAAGAACGGGAGTGGGGGAGCAGAGTTGTCGTCATCGCTTTCTTTTATGAAGTGAGCCATGACATGACCCTGGAGATGGTTCACGTCGATTAGCGGAATGTCCAACGAGCGTGCGAAGCCTTTGGCAAAACTTACGCCCACGAGCAGCGAGCCCATAAGGCCCGGACCTCTTGTGAAAGCCACAGCCGACAGTTGTTCTTTGGTTATACCGGCTCTTTTTATAGCCTGGTCAACCACGGGCACGACGTTTTGCTGATGTGCTCTCGACGCAAGTTCAGGAACAACGCCGCCATATGCCATGTGCACATCTTGCGAAGCCGTGACATTGCTCAGCAGCACTCCGTTTTTCAAGACAGCAGCCGAAGTATCGTCGCAGCTGCTTTCTATTCCTAATATATATATATCCTTTTGTTCCATAATCAGAAATTTTCAAGCCTCAGCCTTTAGTGGGTGAGAATCTCCACTCCATGTTCAGTCATTAGAAAAGTGTGCTCCCATTGTGCGCTCGGTTTTTCGTCACCCGTGATTACTTCCCATCCATATTCATCGTCTTCATCGATGAATACCTGCCATGTTCCCATATTGATCATCGGCTCGATGGTGAAAACCATGCCTGGCACGAGTAGCATTCCTGTTCCACGATGTCCGAAATGCAGTACCTCAGGCTCTTCGTGGAATTTCAGTCCCACACCGTGTCCACACAGGTCTCTTACCACACCGTAGTGGTATTTCTCAGCATGTTTCTGTATTGCGTGACCTATATCTCCGACGAAAGAATACGGCTTTGCCGCTTCAGCTCCAATTTCGAGGCATTCCTTTGCCACTCTCACGAGCTGCTCCTTCTCAGGAGTAGTCTTGCCGATGATGAACATTCGTGAGGCGTCGGCGAAATATCCGTCAAGTATTGTGGTGAAGTCAACGTTGACGATGTCGCCCTCCTGCAAGACATCCTCCTCCTTAGGTATTCCGTGGCACACCACTTCATTGATGCTCGTACACACGCTTTTGGGGTAACCTTCATAATTGAGGCATGCTGGAGTTGCGCCATGGTCTACGCAATAGTCATAGCAGATTTTGTCAATCTCCAGAGTGTTCATGCCGGCATGTATCTGTTTTGCCACTTCGTCGAGCACTCCTGTGTTGACGATGCCGCTACGCTTTATTCCTTCTATTTCTTCGGGAGTTCGGATGAGGTCACGTGTCGGAACCTCTTTACCTTTGTTTTCCCAATACATTACCTTCTTGTCAAGCTCAGTTGGCTCTTGTCCTGACAGACAATGCCATCTTCTTTTCTTCTTAAACATGATATATTAAGTTTTGATCTTCTATCTTGCGTTCAGAGCTTCAAGGGCGTCAAGGAGCTCCTTCGTCCAATCCTCTCCGTTTTGGGGGCAGAGCGTCTTGAATCCCAGATTCTTTCCCATTTCTATATTTGCCGGTCCGTCGTCAACGAAGAGAGTTTCCTCTGGCAGAATACTTTCTTTAGAAATGATTTCCTCAAACATTTTCCTGTTCGGCTTCATCATCTTCATCTTGAAGCTCATGTATAGAGAATCGAAGAAATCTGCTATGCTTCGTCCGTCGCCTGAGAAGCCGTCGCTCATCCCCCAGCTCATCATGAAAGGGTTTGTGTTTGAGATGAGAATCAGTCTGTAGCCCATGCTTTTAAGTTTGTCCAGGACTTTTATGTTTCTGAGAGGCACCTCTTTCGTGTATCCTCTCCATGCGTATTTGCATTCATCGAAAGTCAGTTCCCTGTGGCAGAGCTTGCTGAGTTCGCGGATAAATTCTTCAGCCGTGATCTTTCCTTCTTCCAGGTCTCCGAATATTCCGCTCTGGGTATAGGGGTCAAGGCGCCGATCTGCGTCCTCCAGTCCTATTTCCTTGAATCTCTTTACTGCACTTGGCTGGTCGATGGTCATTATCACGCCACCCAAGTCAAACATTATATTCTTTATTTTCATATCAAAGGGATTTTCTCTTGCATCCGACAAAATATCTTTCTACATTTGTCAGAATCTTTTCCTTGCCCTGTCCATTTCTCTTCTGTCTTCTTTCTCTTTGAGAGTCTGACGCTTGTCAAATTCTTTCTTTCCGCGGCATAGGGCTATGTCGAGCTTAGCCCTTCCATGGTCGTCGATGAAGAGGAGCGTCGGTATGATGGTGAAGCCCACCTGCTTTGTGTCTTCCTGCAGATTGTGGATTTCTTTTTTGTTCAAGAGAAGTTTCCTGTCACGCTTGCTCTCATGATTGTTGTAAGAGCCATAGAAATAAGGCGATATATTCATTCCTTTCACCCATATTTCCCCGTTGTGTATATAGCAGAATGTATCCACGAGCGAAGCCTTGCCCATACGTATGGACTTTATCTCCGTTCCTGTCAGCACTATTCCTGCCGTGTATGTGTCTACGAAGAAATATTCGAAAGAAGCCTTTTTGTTGCGTATGCTCACAGGACTTTTCTTTCTCAACAATTCCTGTTCTTTATTCATAAAACGTTTTTCTTCTAATTCATTATGTCGTCAAGACTATATTCAGCCAAGACTACAGTCTGTGGACTGAAATAATAAGTGTGTTGTCAAGACTACAGACAATATGGATGCTTTTACTGTTCGATTTTTGCGAATTCATCGATGTGTCCATCGATGTAATGGGCGATTTCTGAAGTCCATTCCTCTTCGTTTTCCACGAACGTGTCGTCGAAATCATCAAAGTCAGGGAATCTTTCAAACAGAGCCATGAACTCCTCATCGCTGCATTCTCTTTCTATTTCCTCCTTGTTTTCATTGTATAGTTTTCTTGCCGAATACAGTAATTTTGAGAAATCCCGAAGTCCCCATTGTTTCATCGCCCTTGCGAATGGGTTGTCGAATATGAATGGTCCGTAGCCGTTGTGTATGAGCTGCACGAATCCTCCGTCCATCACTTCGTCTCTCAGCCAGATATAAGCCAGAAGCGTGATTTGGTCTGCCGAAAGCTCTGCCATGTTTTCAGCCGTGAGACTTCCCCCGATGCTGTCGAGTATGGCATTTGAGAACAGGTTGACGAACTCGTCCATGCCTTCGTTGGCTGCCTTTATTATATCCGTTTCCTTGATAACAACATTCATATAACTGTCTGTCTTTCTATTTTTTTGCAAAGTTACGTAAAATATCGCAGTATAAGCTATCTTGAATGATTTTTTTGCTCAAGTAGCCATCTGCGGCAATTCTAATTGCCAGGATAACTCCCAATGGTCACAAGAGTTGCCAAAAACGAGCAACCACGGTCTTACTACTACTTCAGTCCCCACCTAACCTCCCCCCCCCTTATAGGGGATGGACGGTTACCCTTGAGTCCTGATTGTCGGGGAGGGATGGTTACTATTGAGCATCAATTACTGTTGAGGGCAAGATTCCGACCTAAGTGAAGGTTGGAGTCTTAGCCTTTCCGCTATCTGCCGCACAAGGGCTTGTATGGGCAATATGTGCAGATTTTCAGATTGGCGGTAGGCGCGAAGGCTTCTTTCCTGTCGTATATGTTTGCCACAAGGGCTTTCAGCCCCTCTCCGAACTCCGCCTGATATTCTTCCACATCGTTGATTCTCTGTCTGCCCAGCGAGATCACTGGGTCGTAGTTCTCCCCGAATGCACGTTGGATGAATATTAGTGCCGGACTGACTGGCAGCGCCTGGGGATTCAGTTTCCTGTCGTTTCGGGCTATCATCGAGTAGAGCATCGCCTGCAGATAATAGTCTGTGTGTTTCTTTCCGCCGGCTTCGTCGGCAGAGAATATCTCTCCGATGGTGGCTACAGGAGTCTTTATGTCGCTTCCGCCCGTCTTGTAGTCTATCACTCTGATGGTCTGCCTTCCCGTCTTGGGGTCGTTCACCATGTCGAGGCGGTCGATTCTTCCTCCCACCTTCACTTTCCTTACTCCCTCGTCGGTATTCACGTCCAGATTCATGAACATGTCTTTTTCGAGTGCCACGATGCTGAAGGGCGTCAGTTCCAGATCGATGTCGAGAAGCCGCTTCACGTATTTTATGAGTACCGTGCGGCTGATGAGCTGCATTCCGTTGTAGTGGAGCTTGCGCCACAGCCGTTCGTCGCTTCCGAACATCTCTTTCTGGAACATCCTGTCCACCACGGCCTCGATGTTCTGTGTTTCAGAGAGTTGTTTTATCACTTCAGAAGTTATCATCTTGCCGTTCCCGGCAAAGTCCTTGTATATTTCTTCGAGCACATTATGGAATATGTTTCCGAACGCCCTGCTCGTGAGCTGTTCCTCTATGTCCTCGTCGGGCTCCCTTATTCCGGCTATGTTGTTGAAGTAGAACTGCATCGGGCATCGCAGGTATCTGTTGAGAGCCGTTGGCGAGAGGGAGCCGTAGGCTGAAAGGATTTTCATCACGTTGTCGTCCTTCTCAAACCTTACGGCGATTTTCTCCACCGAACTTTGTCCCACATGCAGCGAGAGCCTGTTTATCTCGTGTCTGCTCTCCACCATGAGCTGGAGCATGAAGCGGCTCATTTCGCCTTTGTTGCCGTTTTCCGTCGATGTGTTGTATGCAATCGTGATGTCTTTCGCCCGCTGCAGCAGCCTGTAGAAATAGTAGGAATAGATGGCCACCTTGTTGTCCACCGTTGTCAGCCCGTAGGCCTTTCGTATGGAGTAGGGGATGAATGACGAATCCCTTATTCCCTTTGGCATGTTCCCCTCATTGCATGAGAGCAGCAGCACGTGGTCAAAGTCCAGGTTCCTCGTTTCCAGCACTCCCATTATCTGTATTCCTATCGCCGGTTCTCCGTGGAATGGTATCGATGTGGCTGCGATATGCTGCTTGAGGAGCTTCTGTATTGTTATCCTGTCCACATCAAGTTCGCCTGCCTCCACGAGTCCCTTTATCCTGTTTATGAGCGTGTACATATTGAATACCGACTCAACGAAGAGCACGTCTTCATTTTTCCCGGCTATGTTTTTCAGTATGTTCAGTAGCCATTGCATGAGCTTCAGGTTGGAGTCCATCGGCAGGAAGAGCGCCTTGAGACTGTTGTCTGCCCAAAGCTCTTCGTTTTTCGGATATAGAATCCGCTTCACCTGTAGCTCCTTCAGCAGTTCTGAGGCTTTTGCGGATAGATATTTGGTGAATGGATGTGTGAGCAGACTACGGATGAAGGAGATTCTGAATCCGTTGTCGGTCCTCAGTCCGATGGTCTGCAGGTCGAGCAGCTGCGACACGAATGATGACACCGGGGCCTGCGATAGGGGGTAGCCCGTGGTGATGTTTATGTTTTCCACCTCTTCCGGTATTGCATACATTATGCCCGTGAGCAGCCCTTCGTCACACATCACCACTGCCGTGCGCCTGCCTTCCTTGTAGCGTCCGTCTTGCCTCAGCCATTCGCTGACGAATCTTGCCTGTATGTTCTCCGTCTTGGCTTTTATGAATGATATTGTCTTGTCGGCTGAGAAGTTGTCGTAAGCCGCCCCGTAGTCCTCCTGCGGCAGGGAGTTTCCCAGTTCCGAAAGATACATTGAGATGTATTTTCCCGCTTCCTTGTGGCTTGAGGCTGTGCGTTTCGGGTTGCAGTAAAACTCGTCGTAGTCCCAATAGAACTCGGCTGCGCCTTCTTCCTTGAAATGTCGGAAGAGGCGGTGTTCTACTTTCTGCAGCAGGTTGAATCCCACGAAGATGTATTTGTCGAATTCTTTTTCTATTCCGCCATTTTCTATCACTTCTCTATACAGCATTCCCTCGTATGCAAGTCCTTGGCTGGCAAGTCTTTCTCTGAAATCGTTGTATATGTCCTTGAGCTTTGTCCATAGCGATAGGAAGAGTTCTTTCAGCCTTGTGTTATGGTCTTCGGAGAAATTGCTGAAGAAGGTTTTGAGAATCTCCTTCTGCTCTTCCGTGAGATAAGAAGCGTCGTCGAATTCATGGATGTCGGCCACGTTGGCAAAGAGCTTGTCAGCATCAGCCATGTTCTTGTCTATGTCGTCGAAATCGCTTATGAGCATTCTACCCCAGTCGTAGAAGTGGTCGAGCGTCTCGTCTTTGCCTGTTATCTTGACGAAGCTTTTATACAGGTCGCAGACCAGCTTTATGGGGTCTCCCACTTCTGCCTTGGAATACTTGCGGAAGAGTTCGCTGATGGTGAGGTAGTTTGGCGCCCACACGGGCTTGCCGGCACATCTATAGAGTTCTTCGTTGAGAAATAGCGAGGCTCTTTTGTTCGGGAAGATTATCGCTATGCGCGACAGGTCATTTCCGTATTTTCTTATTATATCCTGTGCTACTATCTGTAGGAATGTTTTCATATTTTCCAATGTATTGTTTTTTACTTTTCCACCTCTTTTATTTCTTTCCTGAATACATACCAGATGTATCCTCTCACATTGGCGTAGCCCATCTGTCTGAGGTATCCGATGTATTGTCTCACCTGGGTGGCATATTTTTCGTTGGGCTTTCCGAACTTGAAGTCCACCACAACCACTTCGTCGCCGTCTTTCATCACACGGTCGGGTCGTCGTGCCACGATTTCCTTCTTTCCGGTCTTTTCGTCGGTTTCCTCGCAGATTATCGTGCATTCGTTGAAGAGCGTCCATCGGGGCGAGAACCAGTCAGCCACGAGTTCGTTTCCCGTCAGGTATCCGTTGAGCAGGCTCTGCAGCTTCTCCCGGTCCAGGTTGTCTCCATAGAGTATTCCTTCTGCTTCAAACCTGTCGAGCTCGGATTCCACGTCGGCTGCCGTCTTGATGCCAGAGAATATCTGGTGCAGTATGTTTCCCGTGCTGATATAGTCGGCTTTCGGCTCCGTGTTTTCTTCCTGTTCTTCTCCGTTGTTCTCCTGTATGAATTTCTTGCTGTTGTTGCTTTGTCTGAACTCCAGTGGTATTTCGTGGTGTTCTATGGTGGCAGCCACGGAGATGTCCTGCTTCAGGAACACGTTTCCCGACTTCTTGTCCTCCTCTTTAGTCTTGCCAGGGCAGAATTCTCCGTATGTGAACGTGAGTTCTGTACTGTTGTCGTCCTTGCCTTCTATTGTGGCTCCTTTTAGTGACTGTGCCGTTTCCACCAGGCTCTGCTCTATGAGCATGGAGCGTGTTCCTGCCGCGTTGCGCTTGCCGACGACAAAGAGATTCTTCTTCGGTCGGGTGAAAGCTACGTAGAGCAGGTTGAGGTTGTCTATCGTGTTCTGCATGTGCTCATACTTGTAGTCGTCGGCATAGATAGACTTTGCGAGTGTGGGTGAATAGCTGATGGGGATGAGGGGCAGCTGGCTGAACGGCTCCACGGCGGGATGACACCAGATATTGTTTCCGTATAGTTCCAGCTTCCAGTCGCAGAACGGGATTATCACGTTGTCGAATTCCAGTCCCTTGCTCTTGTGTATGCTGATTATCCTGAGTCCGTCGATGTCGTCGGTCTGTATGGTTCTCGAGTGCAGGTTTTCGTCCCACTCTCTGAGGAATCCCGCCACGTCTGCCGACATATCTTTGATGTATGCGTTGAGATAGTCGAAGAATGCGCAGATATATGCTCCGTCCTCCTTCATGCGGTCGAGCCTGAAGATATGGAGCAGCTCCTCGCAGAGTTCGAAGAGCGGCAGTTCTTTCAGCTCTTCCTGGTGTGCGGTATATTCCTCGGGCAGCAGATTGTCGCCCTGGTCTTTCATATTTGTCATTTGACTGCCGGAGAATGTGTCGTTGCCTGTGGCGAGCGAATATTTCTTTGTCAGACAGGCTCTCGTGAGCACGTCGTCTCCGCCATACAGATAGCGCAGGGCATCTATGATGCAGCACACGGCGACCGAGTGGTCGAGTCTGAAAGCCTCATCGCTCACGATGTTTATGTCGGGATGGCATTCCGTGAAATAGTTTGCCAGCACGGGTATGTATCTGTTTGAGCGCAGCAGTATAGCTATGTCGCGCTGCCTCACTCCTCTTTGCAGCAGTTCGTGTATGGTGTCTGCCAGTATGGCGAACGTGTTTTCTTCGTAGCCTTCGGCTGGCAGCAGCCTGACGCTCACGAGTCCCTTGGCTTCTCTCTTTATCGTCTTCTGCTCCACGTCGGCATAGGCTGTGTTTATCTGCTGCGCATTGTTCTGGTCTGTATTGCTTTCGTTGGCGAATTCGGCGGCTATGGCAGAGCGGAAGAATGCGTTGTTGAAGCGGATGATGTTCTGCTCGGAACGGTAGTTGGTGTCGAGCGATTCTACGTTAACGGAGTATCCGGGGAATGCTTCTGCGATATTGCTGAGCAGACTCCATTCTCCGGCTCTCCATCTGTAGATGCTCTGCTTTATGTCTCCCACTATGAGGTTGTCTGTCACTCCCGGGGGCGTGGTCTTGGCATGGCTCAGACATTCGCCGAGCAGCACCTTGAAGTTGTTCCATTGCACTACGCTCGTGTCCTGGAATTCGTCTATCATGATGTGGTTGAGATGTGTTCCTATCTTCTCGAAGATGAATGGCGAGTCGGAGTCGTTTATCATCATTCGCAGCAGGTGTTGCGTGTCGCTGAGCAGGAATCTGTTTGCCTCGGCGTTCATCTCCTTCACCTTGTTTTCTATGTCTCTGAGCAGTCTGAGGTTGTTGATGTTCTTGAGCGTGGCGGCCACGGAGTTCACTATTGTCGCGGCTGTCGTCCTTTCCTTTTCCGCCCTCTCGAGGAGGGGCATGAGGCTCTCGCGTGCTGCCCGTATTATGAGGTCGCGGTTTTTGTTGGTTTTCGCAACCCAGTTCTCTTCGCTTTCCATGCAGTTTGCCACGGTCTTCGGTATGAAATTCCTGTCGCTGAGGTCGTCTTCGGCCAGTCGGTGGAAGTATTTCTGTATTCCGCTTCTCTGCCCGCCCTTGAAATCCTCTTCCTGTATGCCGTATTTGCCGATGAGCCTGAAGAATTCAGAGCTTGTTTCCTTGAGAATTTCCCGTGCGGCGATCTCTTCGGCTCGCAGCTTGGTGCGGTAGGAGGTGAGGAATCTGCTGTCGGAGAGTTTTTCGTTCACTGCTTTCCCGATTTCGCGATACTGGTCGTTGAATATCATCCGTCCAAAATCCTTCACCGAGCCGATGATGTTCCAGCTGTTGTTTTTGTCTATGTTTTCCATTATGAACCTCACGATCCATGAGAAGAGGGGCGACTTTCTGTCGAGTTCCTCTATCATGAGGTCCACTGCTTGGTTTTCCACCGCCGTATCGTTGAGTTCCACTCTGAGGTTTGCCGAGAGGTCCAGTTCGCGCGCGAGGTTCCTGAGCACGCTCTGGAAGAACGTGTCGATGGTCTCCACGTGGAAATAGTCGTAGTTGTGTATGAGGAGCGAGAGGGCTGCCGAGGCTGCTTTTCTGATGTCGTCTTCCGCCATCTGTGTCTCAAGTGCTATCTTTTTCAGATAGTCGTCAGATTCGGCCAGTCCTCGTGATATTCCGTAGAGCTGGCTCAGTATTCTGGTTTTCATCTCCTCTGTGGCTTTGTTTGTGAAAGTCACGGCCAGGATGTTTCTGTAGCTTGCCGGATTGGCTACGAGCAGCTTTATGTATGCCACGGCAAGCGTGAATGTCTTTCCGCTGCCGGCACTTGCCTTGTAAACTGTGAGTGAACTCATGTGTGTGGTTTTATTGTCGTTTTTTTTTATTCACCAGTCTCTGAACAGCTCCATGCTCATTCTGATGCCAGTGCCCTCGAAGTGCTTGTTGCTCACCCCTAGGAAGAGCCCTATGGAGAAGAGACGGTTTGTCAGTCCGTAGCCACACTCCAGATAGGGGTGCAGCTTGTCTGTGAAGAGTGTGTTGCAATAGAGCCTCTCCATCTCGATGAATTTTCCCACGAATGGTATTCTCGACACGAGCAGCAGGGGCGACTCATAGGTCAGATTGCTGTTCACGTAGTATTTCGAGGCGTTATACCAGTTTTTGTTCAGTAGCTGGAACTCCCCCGTCCAGTCGTCGTTCCATCCCTCTGGGATGGAATTGTATCTGAAGTTCCTGTAGTCCAGAAAGTAGGCCCCCTTGCTTCTTGATGTGTATATTCCGTATCCCATCTTCATCGATAGTACGCGGAGTTTCATCACGGGTATTTTCCACGAGGCGTCTATTTCCATGCGCTCGTAGTTCATGTCAGACCGTATCACTCCCTTTATGCCCCGCTCATAGTCGTAGGTCAGTACGGGGCCCCGATTCAGCCACGGGCTCCATACCAGCTGCAGGGTGGGGGAGAAGGAGTAATACTTCGGTTTCCTGCCCGTTTCGGCGAAGTCCTGCGGGTCCACCGCCGTACGCCTGTGGTAGGCGAATCCTGCACCCAGCCTTAGCCTCGGGTTGATGAGGAAACTTGTGCGCAGGCGCCAGTACATGTCTTTGAAGAGGTCGAGCCTCAGGTTCTCCCATCTGATGGAGTCGTACGACTCATGCTTGAGCTGCGTGAGGATTTCCGAATTGAAGATATGGTTGCCCGTTCCGTATTCCGTCTCTATGGTCAGCCGCCTGCCGAGTGTGAGCCGCATCGGGATGTTGAAATACACTTGTCGGAGCTTGAATGAATATCCGAGCCTCGCACCCATGCCGAGCCTTGCGTTGGGGCTGAAATCTAGGTTCCCGTTGAGCTTTATGCGATAGGTCACTCCCTTGTAGCTGCTGTAGCCCAGATAGAGAGGGTTTATTATGGGCGACATTCTGAAGCTCCCCCTCATGTTGCCTCCGAAATCGCCGCCCAGTCTGTCTATGAGATAGCTGCCCAGGTCTTTCCATAAGCTGCTCTCTCTCCGGTTGCGCCTAGTCGTGGCACTGTCGGGGGTAGGGTCGTTCTGCGTTCTGCGGGCTATGAGCGTGTCTATGGCGGCAGGGTCCAGATGGTAGAGCACGTTGTATGCCGACACCACCTTGTTGCCCATAAAGCGCATCTGTGTCCTCACGTTGCTGCTGTGGGGCATGGGCGGATGGTCTTTCTGCATGAGGATGCGGATTCTAAACTTCATCACGTCGATCGTGCCTCTGAATTCCACTTCGTGTATGCAGCCCGCCGAGTCCACGTTGGCTGAGCCTGCCACAAGCTGTATGTTCTTGAAGCGTGGTCGGAACGCCACTCTCATCAGCCCCGTGGTCTTGTTGTGCTCCGTCTTGTATCTGTAGAAGCTCCTGTTAGTGCGCTCAAACGGCGAGAGCAGGAAGCTGTCGAATATCGTGGCGCCGTAGATTCTGGGCCGCAGCAGGATCTTCATCATCGACACCACGTCCTTGTTGCGTGGCACGTTGCCGCTTGACCTCACGGACTGAAGGTCTCTGATTTTTCTATTTGACATAATTAGTCTGAACAGTCTTTCTCCTTGATATTCCCTTCGTCCTTTGGCTATGGGATACATCGACGGCAGGAGTTTAAGAATGAAATTCCTCTTCTTTATGTCGATTCTGAAATTGTGATATATATAGAGAGAGGTGTCTGTTCTGGATTGCAGCAAGCTGTCGCCCTTGTCGAAAATCCTGTCAAGCAAGAGATTGTCGACATCTGTTTTCCTTTCGCGCCCCAAGACTCCGGCTGCCGCGCAGAAAACAATAAACATCAGTAAGATGATTCTCCTTTTCAACTCACCTTATTTTATATATGAGACTCCAAATTTCAATTTCTCGTACTGAAGAACTCTGAAATTCCAGTTCGCGGATTAAAATGCAAAGATATGGAATTTTTTTCAAGTTTACAAGGAGACGAGTAAGCAAATAAACAAGGATTTTTTTTCCTAAATACCTGAGTTCGGGATAAGCGGCAGTCGTTTTTCTTGTTATGCCAGATTTCCGATAGGTGCATATTACATTTGCCCTCCAAACAATATGGATGGCAAAATGCAGAATTGTAAAGTCCAAATGAAGTTTACTTTATAACAACAAGCTGTCCGTCAACATTCTCTATGCAATAGTCAATGTTGA
>NZ_JXQI01000063.1 GCF_000834015.1 Prevotella pectinovora
ATTTGTATTCAGATAGCATTTTGCTCATGCGAATATAAGTTCAAGGCTTTCGACTTCTTGTATAGCGAACCGCAGAAAATTGAAATCTGCCGCTACGACAGGTTGGAAAGTCAATACCTCACCACGAGCGACTTTTCTGCCCTTCAGCAGATGAACACCGACTACCCGATGGAGACAAGAACACTCATTGAGGATATGCTCAAGCTGGGCGAAGTAAACGACCCCGAGATAAACAAGATATTCCTGACTTTTTATCAAGACTCTACACTACAGACACTTATAAGCGATGCAGAATCACAGTATGCTAACGTTGACGACTTGAACGACCAGTTCAATAAGGCATTCACGAACCTGCAGAAGATTTATCCTAAAATTGTGATTCCAAGGATATACATGCAAATTGGCGCCCTTGACCAAAGCATCATTATCGGCAACAGCACGATAGGAATCTCCATAGACAAATATCTCGGAGAAGATTATCCTCTTTACAGGAAATACTATCCGGAAACGCAGCGCAAAACTATGAACAGAAAGAACATTGTGCCTGATGCCATCTGCTTCTATCTGATGAGCATCCACCAGATGCCCAACTTCGACAAAAGACCTCAGATAGAGCGAGATATACATCTGGGAAAAATAATGTGGCTCTGCAATAAGGTCTTGGAAGAAAAGGCTTTCGACACTAAATTTGTCAAGGCTACCGAAAAGTATATGCGGTGCCATCCAAAGACAGACATTACCAAATTCATCCAAGACAACGATTTTTCCGTAATCATTAAACACATGTAGCAGAAGGTGGAAACAAGCCTTAACACAACAAGCCCAAATGGTTGATCCGGATTAAAGAGCGTCTCCCTGGCGAATGTCATTCTCTCGAAGATATTTATTCAATTTATCTGTAAACTCATAGTTCTTCAGCCCCCAGTCTGGAGCAAGAAGCATTCCCTTTGGCGATTGGGAAACGAAACGCTCAATGACAATCGAAGGACGTAGATTGCGGATATACTCTGAGATTGTGCGAATATATTCGTCAACCGAGAAGACATGAAAAGGTTTTCTCTCATAATCCTCAGCCAACCGTGTTCCTCTAACGACCTGTAGCTGATGGATTTTCAGAATGTCGAGAGATGTTGCAGATATTTTTTTAGCCTGAGCTATAATGTCGTCGGCAGACTCTCCAGGCAGCCCCACAATAACGTGCCCACCGGTGACAATTCCCCTTTTTGAAGTTTCTTCTATAGCATGGACAGAGCAACCGAAATCATGACCGCGGTTTATTCTCAACAATGTGGAATCCTCTGTGCTTTCTATCCCATACTCTACCGTGAGGAAAGTCTGACGATTCAATGACTCCAGATAATCCAGAATCTCGTCGTTGATACAGTCGGGACGGGTTCCTATAATAAGTCCCACAACATCATCACACGCCAAAGCCTCCTCGTATTTCCTACGCAAGATGTCAATATCAGCATATGTATTGCTGTAAGCCTGGAAATAAGCAAGATACTTCATGTCTGGATATTTGTGCGAAAAAAACTGTTTACCCTTCTCTATCTGGTCTGTAATACTCTGTTCCCTGTCACAATAGGCAGGATTGAATGAACGGTTGTCGCAGAAGCAACAACCTCCCCTACCAACCTTTCCATCTCTGTTAGGACAGGAAAAACCGGCATCCACGGAAATTTTCTGAACCCTGAACGGGAATTTCCCTCTTATCCACTCGCTATAAGAATTATAATTCGGCATATAATATTTTTATATAAGTTGGCATATTCTATTTTTACTGGTAAGTCGGGGAAATACCTGATGCCGGCAATACGTTTTATTCGTAGCCCCATCAAATATCACCAAGACAGAAGCCATCCAACTGTCGTCGGGATTAAACACATAGCATCAACAGTTTCTGATAAAATGTAAATGCAAAGATACAATTAAAAATTGATAATCTATGGACTAAAGAATGGTTAAAGCCCTACAAACCGTACTATTCACACAATATGCAAATCCTCAACACCGGGTAACAACCCATTTGGGTTAAATTGTGTTTAATCATGAGTACTAATTGCAATATAATTGCTAATTTTGCAATAGATATAGAAATACTATAAAAACAGATAAATTTAATTATGAGAAAATTGTTCCTAATGTGCGCAGCTTTATTGATTAGCGCTACAACTGCTTTGGCTGGCAACGACTTGTCACTCAAGGACATCACGTCCGGCAAGTTCGCCCCCAAAGGAATTGGAAGCATCACGGCTCTCGACGACGGAGAGACCTATGCCCAGGTTAGCAAAGACGGCAAGAAGGTGGTGAGATACTCCTTCCGCACCGGCAAACAAACCGACGTGCTGTTTGACGTGAACAACACCATCGGTCAGAAAATAGAGTCTTTCGAAGACTATATTATGAGTCCTGACGGTACAAAGATGCTTATCCAGACGAATTCACACAAGATTTACAGACGTTCTTTCACAGCCGACTTCTACATCTACACCATCGCAAGCCGCAAGCTTGAGAAGCTGTCTGACAACGGAGCACAGCAGACACCAGTCTGGTCACCAGACGGAAAGCAGATTGCTTTCGTGCGTGACAACAACATCTTCCTTGTAAAACTGCTCTACGACAACGCCGAGAGCCAGGTGACGAAAGACGGCAAGAAGAACGAACTCATCAACGGTATTCCAGATTGGGTGAACGAGGAGGAGTTCGGATTCAACACGGCCATGACTTTCAATGGCGACGGCAGCATGATATGCTGGATAAAGTATGACGAGAAGGACGTACGTGAATACTCTCTGCAGATGTTCAAGGGGGAATATCCTGAACACAAGGAATATGCCGCATACCCTGGTCTCTACTCATACAAATATCCTAAGGCTGGAGAGAAGAACTCTACGGTGGCAGTATACAGTTACGACATCAAGTCGCATCAGACAAGGAAATTGCAGGTACCACTCGACGCTGACGGATACATTCCACGCATCGTAGCTACTAAAGATGCCGAGAAAATCATCGTCTATACATTCAACCGCCATCAGAGCGACCTCCGCCTATATGCCGTAAATCCAAGAAGCACAGTAGCAAAGATGCTCATCCAGGAGAAGAACGCCAAATATGTTCAGGAGGAGGCCATGGCAAACATCAAGATTACCGACAGCCATATCTTGCTGCCAAGCGACCGCGACGGCTTCATGCAGCTGTATCTCTACAGCATCAACGGCAGTCTGGTGAAAAAAATCACTACTGGCAAACATGACGTGACCGATGTTTACGGCTACGACGAAAAGACCGGCAACACCTATTATCAGGCTGCAGGGAAGGATCCGATGAACCGCGAAGTATATGTAACGGCAAAGAACGGCAAGACCGAATGTCTGACAAAACGCGACGGATGGAGCTCTGCATCTTTCAGCAAGGGCTTCAAGTATTTCGTGAACATCTGGAGCGACAGAAACACTCCTTTCGAATACTCAATGTGTGACAAGAACGGAAAGCGCATCGCAATGGTGAATGACAACAGCGAGCTGAAAACCAAGCTCAAGGAATACAACCTTCCACAGAAGGAGTTCTTCACCTTCACGACATCCGAGGGAGTAAAGCTAAACGGCATAATGGTAAAGCCACACAATTTTGACGCATCAAAGAAATATCCTGTCATCATGTGGCAGTATAGTGGTCCTGGCAGTCAGCAGGTTACAAACTCATGGGCAGTAGGTTCAATGGGCAACGGATGTCTCTATGACGGATATCTCGCTGACAGAGGTTTCATCCTGGTTTGCGTTGACGGACGCGGCACTGGCGGAAGAGGAGAAGAATTCATGAAGTGCACATATCTCAAGCTTGGCGACCTTGAGTCGAAAGACCAGGTGGAAACAGCTCTCTATCTTGGCACTCTGCCATACGTAGACAAAAACAACATCGGCATCTGGGGATGGAGCTTCGGTGGCTTCAACACTCTCATGAGCATGAGCGAGGGAAGAAACGTATTCAAGGCAGGTGTTTCAGTAGCACCTCCAACAGACTGGCGTTTCTACGACACCGTATACACAGAGCGCTATATGCGTACTCCTCAGGAGAACCCTGCAGGTTACGACACCAACCCGATCAAGAGAGCGGCTGGTCTCAGCGGCAGCCTCCTTATCTGTCATGGCCTTGCAGACGACAACGTGCATCCACAGAACGCATATGAATACACGGAGGCTCTTATTCAGGCAGACAAGGATTTCCGCATGAACATCTACACCAACCGCAACCACAGCATCTATGGTGGCAACACTCGCAACCACCTGCTCAGACAGATTGCAGACTTTTTTGTTGAAAAGATGAAGTAAGCTTCTGACACACATGATTTGGAACAAAAGAACCAAACGAATATAAAAGGATAATGGCGGTTTCCCCAACAAGACATAAAGTCTAAAGGGAAACCGCCATTATTAATTTATCAAAAAGGACACTACAAAGAGCAATTTATAGCTACAAAATGCATTTTATACTACAATGAACAATTCTTATAGCTACAAAAAGCAAGACTTTTAGCTATAACAAAGAACAACGCCCATACCAACATGCACCAACTGGTTATCCTCAACCTACTGTCAGAACATATATTTGAGCATAAGATCATGTCGTTGTTATTATTCCACGATACCTATTTCACTCCACCCACGAAGCAAATTTTCACAGTCTGCCTTTGCCACTTCAGCATCAACATCATACTTTTCCAAAAGTAAAGAAGCCATCATATCGGCATCAAACTCCTTGTCTCCCAAAGCCTCCCAAATGAAGGCCGAAGTCTCGTTCATACTTATGATATTGCTGAAGTCTATGTTCTCTTTACCCTCAGCCACGACAATCTGCTCTCCACAGACGTCACGAAGATTAAATCCAGGTTTCTTACGCATATTTTTCAATTGATATTTTCGGTTTTAACAATCCTGCGATAAGCAGCAAGTATGTAGCGACGCACTATGAGAGGCGTCAGTCTTGTCCACAGAAACGAATATAGACACCATTTCAGGCCATTGGTCTTGTCGATATGTTCCCTGCCTTTGCGGTAGAATCCTATTGCCTCCGCCCTTACGTCAGAGAGCTTGCAGCGTTCGGTACCGATATTTCCGTCGCCACGAAGTACCACATTCTCTCCTTTTATGCTCACAATCCTATGCAATACGAAATAATTCTCGCCTATTTCTGCCAGCACGGGCATTCCCACTTTAGGGTCTCTCGCCCGAATGAGCAATGCCTTGTCACGGTTGTCTTCAAGAAAGGGCCGCATACTATATCCTCTCAGTGGCAAGGTCACGGTATGTCCTTCCTCCAGAAGACTTATAACCTCTGGAATAAGTTCTGAATTTGAAAACAATTTCTCTTCTCTCTTCTTCATAAGATTATGTATTATCTGAACAGGCTCAAGTTCATTCATGGTCAATCATCGAGTGACAGACCTCTGCCGACTCTCTGTCTGGCAGACAATGCAACGTATATAATTCGGAAAATCTTATCACGTCAGAAATACAGTTGCAGACATTGTCAAAAACCCTCTTGTCCCATCTCATAGTGGAACACGAAGGTAGGAATGAAGCAAAAGCCGCCACCGTAGGCAGTTTTTCCACCCAGTTTCTCTCGCAGCGCTCAATACGAGTTACTGCTGCCAGAGGCGCTTTCACATCACGATAGCATGGCGTCTTACCACTCCACGGAGTTCCATAAACAAACACTTCTTCGCCGATGACTCTCACCACAGGATTATCATCGTTCATAAGGTCACAGTCTGGTATATACCTCAGCCAGTTGCTCACCTGAGTGCTCTTTCCAGTTCCGCTTTGGGCTATGAAAGCATAGCCACGTCCGTTGTGTCTCACCAGCGAGGCATGAATCATCAAAGCCTTCTGAAAACTTGCAGCAAACGAGAAAGCCATCATCACGGCATTGTTGAGCGCATACTGCCTCATGAAGAAATCACCGTTCAGCGCACAGCGACAATCGTTGAAGTCTGCGTTTGTCTGTAGCAGGCAGCAAGCCCTGCCTTCAAGATCCTTTATTATATACTGATAACTGGAATCCGGGAAGCGGTCTACTATTACATTGCCATTCCCCGTATCGAAATCTCCAATACGTTCCCTGTTTTCTTTTTTAGGCTGCAGTTTATCGTCTACATAAAGACGCAGCAACAAAGACTCCTCCTTACACATCCTACCAATGACAAAGGGTGTGAAAGAAGGAATCAGACTTGTTCCATCGGTATAATCCTCCGAGAAACTTATTTCAATAGGGAATTCCGCTATTCGATAGAGCATTTCGAATTATTTCAATTATAAAATAAAGACAGGTCCCTGCATCCATTCTCAATGCGCCATCACCACACGCTGATAGGCGAACTCTTCAGCGGGTATCTGCTTTACGATGAGTTTGTTCTTACCAGCCAGCCGCTGCTTCATAGAGCTCAATGATTTCTCTGCCTCTTTGCGAGACTTGGCATTTACTGTTACACAAGTAGCATGCTGAATACCTTTGCCGCCCATGAATTCACGTAGCTGATAAGAATACTCCTGTTTGTTTGCCAGAATGCCTGTTTTTCCTACAGTCGTTACAGAGTCAAGCTGCTGAATGACAGTTACATAAGCCGTAGAATCGTTGAACGATGTTGCCACACCAAACACATAAGTAGTCTTGACTCCCTTTCCCTTGGCAGCATAAGCCAGTTGTACTGTCGTCAAAAGCAGTACAGCCATAAGTGCCACATATTTTAAAGATCTCATTATTCTGTTATTCGTATTGTTTCTATTTCGTTTTTTTTATATACTCATTTATCCATTTCAGAAATCACCCGGACCCTGGTCTCCATCATTCAGTAGCACCGGACTTTCATATCGTTTCCACCTATGGAATTTCGATACGCCAAGCCTACAGACGCCTTTCCCTTGTCTGTAGGCTATCAGCTACCGAGGAAGGATTTCAGCTGTTTGTTCTGAGTGGAATGGCGTAGTCGGCGTATTGCCTTTTCCTTAATCTGCCTTACGCGTTCTCTTGTCAGTCCATACAGCACTCCGATTTCCTCAAGCGTCTTTTCCGGTTGGTCTATTCCGAAGAAAGCCTCTATGACTTTGCGCTCTCTTTCGTTCAGGGCCTGCAACGCTCTTTTTATCTCCTCGCGCAGGGATTCCATCACGAGCTCATTGTCAGGATCCGGCGAGTCGGAGTTAGCCATTATGTCAATAAGGCTTCCTTCCTCACCTTCTTTTATTGGCGAGTCAACGGACACGTGTCTTCCGTTAATTTTCATAGCTTCGCGTATCTTGTCCTCCGGCAGGTCAGTCTGCTCTGCGAGTTCGTCAACGCTAGCCCTTCTTTCGTATTGCTGTTCAAATTTGTTCTGCGCCTTGTTAGCCTTGTTCACGGTTCCCACCACATTCAGTGGCAGTCTCACTATCCTGCTCTGCTCTGCAATAGCCTGCAGAATGCTTTGCCTTATCCACCACACGGCGTATGATATGAACTTGAAGCCTCTTGTCTCATCAAATTTCTCAGCAGCCTTTATGAGTCCGAGATTCCCTTCATTGATAAGGTCAGGAAGACTGAGACCCTGGTTCTGATACTGTTTAGCGACTGAGACAACGAATCTGAGGTTTGCCTTTGTGAGGCGTTCAAGTGCCTTCCGGTCACCTTTTTTTATCCGCTGCGCCAATTCCACCTCTTCGTCTACGGTCAGCAGTTCTTCGTGTCCGATTTCCTGCAGGTACTTGTCAAGCGAAAGGTCCTCGCGGTTTGTAATGGATGATGTGATTTTCAGTTGTCTCATAGAAAAAAGTTTTAACTAATTTACCAAATGCAAATATAATATTATTTATTCTAACGACAAAAGATTATATTCTTTTTTTTCAAATACCTATGAATATGAAGTCAAAACAGCCTGTTTTGAATAAAAAAAGCACAAACAAACTGCCTTTATGTAGGTAGTTTGCCTGTGCCATTGATATTTTTATCGTTATTCAGTCGAAAGATTTTACTGTTTGTCAAGCATCACAGCGAAGTAAGCCTTCTTTCCTGTTGGCGAAAATCCCTTGAGGATAAGCACAGGATCTTTGCTTGTAGAAGCGTCCTTGACTGCCTTCTGCAGGTCGTTGAGAGTCTTCATCGGTGTGTCGTTAGCCTGCTGGATTACGAAGCCTTTATAAACTGCCGCATCCTTGAGCGCTCCGCCGGTAACCTTTGTCACTACCAATCCGTAGCTGATGTTCAGATCTTTCTTCTCCTGTTCTGTCACAGGACGGAATGTTCCACCGAGAACATCCAGATCAGCGTCTTTCACAATGTTCGTGTTGCCCTGCTCGTTCTTGAGAGTGATGGTAGCGGTCTTTTTCTGCTTCTTGCGCAGATATGTCACGGTCACCTTATCGCCAGGGCGCTTGTTTGTGATATATTCCTGGAATTCGCTCATCTTGACCACCTTCTTGCCATCTACGGCTATGATCACGTCGCCTTCCTTGATTCCGGCCTCGGCTGCAGAGCCGTCCTCATCCACCTTGGCTACATATACTCCCTCCATGGTTCCGAGGTCTACCTCCTTGCCCTGTTCTTTCTGCGAGTCGAAATACTTGTTCACGTCGATAGCTGAAACTCCGAGCACACCACGCTGCACAACTCCGTATTTCTTCAGGTCAGCCACTACTTTGTTCATGATAGTGGTAGGGATGGCAAATCCATAGCCGCTATAGCTTCCGGTCTGTGAGTAAAGCATGGCATTGATACCCACGAGCTCCCCACGTGTGTTTACCAATGCTCCGCCGGAGTTTCCAGAGTTGATGGCAGCGTCGGTCTGAATGAACGACTCTATGCCGTTGGCTCCGAGCGACCGCGCCTTGGCGCTTACGATTCCTGCTGTAACTGTGGAGTTAAGGTTGAAAGGATTTCCCACTGCAAGCACCCACTCTCCCACTTTCAGCTTGTCGCTGTCGCCTATAGGCATGGCTGGGAGGTTTGTGGCACTGATTTTTATAAGTGCGAGGTCTGTAGTCTTGTCCGTACCGATGATGCGGGCAGAATATTCTTTGTTGTCGTTGAGCGTCACGGTTAGTTCGTCAGCTCCATCCACCACGTGGTTGTTGGTCACGATATATCCGTCGGTAGATATGATGACTCCTGAACCGGAACCTTCTCTCTTTGGAGTCTGCACTTTTCTCTTCTGCGTGCCACCATTCCCAGGGTTTCCAAAGAAGCCGAATGGGTCGAAGAAGTCTCCGAAGGGATCAGACTGCACGTCAACGGTCTGCACTTTGCTATTCTGCAAGAAACGGATATGCACCACAGATGGCAGAGCCTTCTCTGCTGCGTAAGTCAGGTCAACTGGTTGACTTGGAACTGCATTGACGCCCGCAAAAGCTGCTGTTGGCGTCGCAATGGTCAATGTAAGTGACATTGCAACCATCGCAATTCGATTAGATAGTTTTTTCATTTCAAAATATCTTTATTGTTACACATTTCAGTTTGGTTTTCGGAGTGCAAATATAGACGCAACAAATGTAAAACTGCCATAATGTCTCATACTTTTCTTCTCTTTTAACAATCAATCTGTAAGCGTTAACGGCTCTTAGCGTGACATGTTCGTTTTTTTACTTTTGTTTAACCCATACGTTATAATGGCATATTGAGGTAAGCGTGAATCTCTCATCAGGCTCAACGGAAGAACGTCTAAAGCTAAATGACAGGAATGAGGTTACGGAATAAAAGAAATCCATCCGCCCGATGCAGCCTACGGATACATAGCCTACATGAGCGGATGGACCGGAATGTTATTTGTTTATATTGTGCTTTTATTCCAATAAATTTCTGTGAGGAATTTTATTCTTGCTTATGAAACTTTGTTGAGTTTCTTGATGATAGAGAAGATGAAGAGTGCCGAAACGAGACAGATGCCTGCAAGAACTCCCCAGATAGTCACGAGGTTGAAGTTCATGCCCCACATGATGCCAGGCACCATAACGAGCTGGTTTCCGATAGCAGTAGCACCGAACCAGAGACCCATCATCAAACCTGCATATTTTGGAGGAGCAACCTTCGACACGAACGAGATACCGATTGGCGAAAGAAGGAGCTCTGCAAATGTCAGAATGAGATAAGTAGAGATGAGCACGTTTGCGCTTACTCGTGCGCCTTCCGTAGCTGCGTTGCCCTGTGTGAGCGGAAGTTCAAGACCCATTGAGCATACTGCCATCCACACGAATCCGAGAGCTGCAACGAGCATACCGAGACCGATTTTCTCTGGTGATGTTGGTTCTTTGCCCTTCTTGTTGAGCCATGAGAAGAGAGCCACGCTTACTGGTGTAAGAGCCACCACATAGCAAGGGTTGAACTGCTGGAAGATAGGAGCCTCAATGTCTACGTGGCTGTCGAGTGTGGTATACTTGTAGAAGAGGAAAGCTATGGCAGCGAGGATAACTCCGAATGCGATGCCCTTGCCCTTGCCGGTCTTGCTCTGTGCAAGAGCGAAGCTTCCGTAAACCACAAAGATACAAGCCACGAGGTTTGTCACGTCGAACGCCATAGACTGCAGACCTTCAGAAGTCTTCTGTGTGAAGTCACGTGCGAAGAGTGTCAGCGTGTTTCCGTTCTGATGGAACGCCATCCAGAAGAAGATAACGACTGCGAAGACGAGACACAGACAAACGATGCGCTCCTTTGTCTCAGCCTGAGAGAGTTCCTTGACTTCTGCCTTTGCTGCCGGATCATCCGACTTGGCCTTTGTCTCGTTTGCAAGAACGTGCTTGTATGTAGAGCTGAAAGCATAATAGATTGCTATACTGAGGATGAGCGAAGCACAAGCCACGGCGAAAGCGAAGTGGTAAGAATCAGCCTCAGAAACGCCCAGACTCATCTGCGCCCACTTCATGATCTTGATGGCAGCAGTAGGTGCAAACATAGCGCCGATGTTGATTGCCATATAGAAAAGTGAGAAACCGGAGTCGCGGTTGCTGGCAAACTGTGGCTCGTCGTAAAGACGACCTACCATTACCTGTAGGTTTCCTTTGAACAGACCTGTTCCCAATGCGATGAGGATGAGGGAGATTCCCATGGCAGCAATTGCCACGCTGTCTTTGCCGAGAGGTAGTGAGAGCACGAGATATCCGATGAACATGATGAAGATACCTGTGGTTACCATTTTTCCGAATCCGAACTTGTCGGCAGCTATACCTCCGATAATCGGGAGGAAGTAGACCATCATCAGGAATGTTGAGTAGATGGTACTTGCCACTCCGGTCTGGAATCCGAAGTTGGCCTGCAAATAGAGTAAGAACACGGCGAGCATAGTGTAGTATCCGAAACGCTCACCTGTGTTTGCCAAGGCTAATGCCCACAAACCTTTTGGTTGATTTTCAAACATAATTGTGTTTTTTTTATAGTTAATAGTTAATAATGTTTCTTGGTTAACCTTTCCGCCCGGCTGCTTCCCGTCGTCTGAGCTGTTTTACCGTTGTTTAGGCAGCCTTACCGCCACCTCGACAGCATTCTGCCGCTTCTGCAGTCTTGCGTCGCGACCGAACGGCTATCTGCTTCACTTCGTGAGGTCGAAGAGGTAAGTGAGCTTCACTACGATGTTTCCGAAGTTCGACTTTCCGAAGTAGTCTTTTTTCGAGTCTCCGTAGATGTTGCCGAGTCCGTAATAGTATCTTCCTTCCAGCTGAAGGTGTCCCGCCTTGGGGTGCGAGTATTCCATTCCGAGTCCGGCAGCTATTCCATAGTCGAATTTATTTTCCACGGGCATGGTCTCCTGCGCCACCGTCCTGTTTGCACGGTCTTGCAGATTAGGTGCCGAGAGGTCGTAGCTTGCTTCTGTAGACTCGCTGAGCCAGATCCCCACCTGTGGTCCTGCCTGGAAGAAGAACTGCATTCCTTTCTTTTCCTTTCCCCATGCCAGATGTGCGAACACGGGAATTTGTATATAGTTTATGGTGCGCGAGTATTCCTCTGCCGCTCCTGTCTGCGGGTTTATCACGGGAGCATCGTTGAGATCGAGTATGTCTTCCTTCCACCCTATCTTGGCGTAGTTTACTTCTGCCTGCACCGAGCAGATGGTGTTGAAATATTTCTCACACACATAGCGGAATGCTAATCCTCCCATCATTCCGCCATACATTTTCTGGTTTACCTTTGGCGTGAATCCAACGTTGCTCATCACGTATCCTCCTCCGGCTCCTATGCTGAACACGCTTCGATGCTCTCCCACCTGTGCCATTGTGCCTACGGGGATCAGCAGCGTCATAAAAAGTGCCACGGCGAGAATTCTTGTCATTCTGTTCATCTGTCTTTTTGTCCTTTTGCCGTCGCCACGGCTTGTGGCGGCGTGTCAATAATTGATTATGGATATTGAGTGGTTCGTGTTGTAGTGAACGAAGCTCAGCGCCACGTTCTGCATTCCTGCTGCCTGGCTTCCCGCCTTCTTGAAATGCAGCTGAGTCTGCAGCACATTGCTGTCGGCCTCTGTCCCGAGGAACTGTCTGCCCTTCTTGCTTATTCCTCTGATGAAGAAGAGAGCGTGGTCGTGTCCTGTTATAGCGAACCGTGGCTGGTAATCCATCAGGCTCTGGTCGAATTTCAGTCTGTATTCCCTCTCGAATGCCTGTGTGGATGATGAGAGTGGGTTATAATAGAAATGTGTGGGTATGTATGTGTCATACTTGCAGAACTTGTCGAGATTGTATTTTGCATACATAAGCCAGTCTGTATATCCGAAGAGTGAGATTTTCACTCCAGGCTGGTCCATCTTCAGCTGGTCGAGCTTTGCTATCACTGTGTTCAGCTCGGGCGAGCGTCCTGTGTTGAGCACAACCACGTTTGGTTTCTGCCTGCTGAATGCCTTGCTGAAATATTCCCCGCTGTTTGAGAGGTTTGTGATGCTGCATGTCATTCCCTTTTCTGCGAGCGCCATTCTGAGCGCCATGGTGAATACTCCCTTGTCGCTCTTGGCGTCGTTGCAGTCCACCACCACCACGTGTGACCCTTGGAAGCGCTCGATGAAATACTTCACCGTCTGCTGTGCGAAGAACTGCGGCGACTGGTATACCTGGAACACGTTCGGGTTTTTCTCCACCTCGTTTCCTGTTATGGAGAATGGTATCACCATCTTTATGCCGTGCTGCTTGGCGAAAGCCGCCAGCGGCGCAACCTGTGCGGAGTATAGCGGACCGAAAATCACGTCACACCTGTCGGCACCCTCCTTGGCGAGTGTCTGGCTGATGTTGGCGTCGATGGGCACGTTCCATGCCATGACTTCCACGTTCTGCCCGGCCTTCTTCAGCTCGTCGCATCCCATGAGGAATCCTCTGTAGTATTCTATCATGCGCCTTCCATCGCCGTCCACGTTGTGAAGCGGCAGCATAATGCCCACCCTCACTGTCTTGTCGTCCTTTGCCTTCTGCGAAGCGGCAGGTTTCTGCGTGGCTTCAGGCTTCTGCCCGTCGGGATATGGTATGAAGATATAGTCGCCTTTCTTCAGTTCGTAGCCCACCGCATTCATGTCGGGGTTGGCTTTTATGAGCTGGTCCACGGTGATTTCATACCTACGCGCGATCCCGAAGAGGGTTTCCCCTTTCTTCACTTTATGCATCTCGCGGTAGTTCTGCTGCTGCGCCTCTGCCACGACGGCAAAGAGCAACATAACCAGCAACATGGAAAATCTGAACAAACTTTTCATTTTATTTTCAAATCATTTATTTGGGCACAAAGATAAGTTGAAAAATCCAAACTCACAAATAATATCTTTTCTATTATTTTGCAGGACAAAGAAAAAAGCCGTATTTTTGCAAAAATAGTTATTAGCATGACAACGACAAGACAAATATTAGCATTCTTATCACTGTTCCTGTTCGCCGGCAACGCCTTCGCCGACGACGAGACCCCGGTCATCAACCCCACAGCCACCTACACGAGCGTGGACGGCGAAGTGACCGAAAGCGCCGAGATGTCAGGCCAGGCCCCGCTCAAGGGCTATTTCCAAGCCAACGCCAGCAACGTGGGCGACTACACCGCCACCTACGAGTGGCGCTTCACCCGCGAGGGCTCTGCAGAACCTTATCTCACAAGGTATGAGGAGAACACGGAATACACTTTCACCAAGGCTGGCAGCCACAGCATAGTGCTCTACGCCACCTTCACCAAGGGCAACGACGTGATACAATACGGACAAGAATACTGGAGCGAGCAGCAGCCGCTGCGCGTCACCATCAGCGAAAGCAAGCTGGAAATGCCCAACGCCTTCTCACCCAACGGCGACGGCATAAACGACATCTACAAGGCGAAAGACGGCTACCAGTCGCTCACCGAATTCCACGCCTACATCTTCAACCGCTGGGGGCAGAAGCTCTATGAATGGACCAACCCCGCCGACGGATGGGACGGCAAATACAAAGGCAAGGACGTGGCACAGGGCGTGTACTATGTGCTCGTGAAAGCTAAGGGCGCCGACGGCAAGACCTATAATATAAAGAGAGACGTGAACCTGCTCAGAGGCTACACCGAAGGCACCAACACGGGAGGAGGAACCGCCAGATGAAAAGAGAAGACGACAAGATATGCGTCTGGGGAGCCAGGGTGCACAATCTGAAAAACATCGACGTGGAAATCCCAAGCCATAGCCTCACCGTGATAACAGGAATGAGCGGCTCAGGAAAATCATCACTCGCCTTCGACACAATCTTCGCCGAAGGGCAGAGGCGCTACGTGGAAACATTCTCTGCCTATGCCCGTAACTTTCTGGGCGGACTGGAGCGCCCAGACGTGGACAAGATAACGGGTCTGAGCCCCGTAATAAGCATAGAGCAGAAGACCACCAACAAGAACCCACGGTCAACTGTGGGCACCACCACCGAAATCTATGATTTTCTGCGACTGCTCTACGCCCGAGCCGGCACAGCCTACAGCTACGTGACAGGCGAAAAAATGGTCAGATACACAGAGGAAGAGGTTATCAGAATGATACTCACCGCCTATGAGGGCAAGCGAATCTTTATCCTCGCCCCGCTGGTGAGAAACAGGAAGGGACACTACCGCGAACTCTTCGAGAGTATGCTCAAGAAGGGGTACCTCTACGTGCACGTGGACGGACAGGTCATGGAGATAAAGAGCGGAATGAAGCTCGACAGATACAAAAACCACAACATTGAAGTGGTTGTGGACAAGCTACAGGCAAGGGAAAAAGACCAGGAACGGCTGCGCAAGAGCGTACAGACAGCAATGAGGCAGGGCGACGGACTGCTCATGATAATGGACAAGGACACGGGCGAGGCGAAATACTACAGCAAGAGGCTCATGTGCCCCACATCAGGAATAGCCTACAACGACCCGGCACCTAACAAATTCTCGTTCAACTCCCCCGAAGGAGCATGCCCCCGATGCAAGGGACTGGGCACGGTGAACGAGATTGACCTCGCGAAGATAATCCCAGACACCTCGCTCTCGATACACGAGGGAGCCATACTACCACTCGGAAAATACAAGAACCAGATGATATTCTGGCAGATAGACGCCATACTCGACGACTACGGGTTCTCGCTCAAGACACCAGTGGCGGAACTGCCCGACGACGCTCTCAACGACATACTCTACGGCAAGCTCGAGAAGATAAGGATAAAGAAAGAGGTGGTACACACAACGAGCGACTATTTTGTCAGCTTCGACGGAGTGGTGAAATACCTTCAGGCAGCCATCCAGGGCGACGACAGCAAGGAAGCGCAGAAATGGGCAGAACAGTTCATGAGCGTAAAGACCTGTCCCGAATGCCACGGCGGACGGCTCAATAAGGAATCGCTCTCCTACCGTATTTACGACAAGAACATCTCGCAGGTGGCAGAACTCGACATCAGGCAGCTCTACCAGTGGCTCGATGAAGCCGAAGCCCACCTCGACCACAAAAACAGGCAGATAGCTGCAGAAATACTAAAGGAGATAAGGACCAGAATACGATTCATACTCGATGTGGGACTGGAATACCTCGCCCTCAACCGCCAGTCGATGTCGCTCTCCGGAGGCGAAAGCCAACGCATAAGGCTAGCCACACAGATTGGCTCACAGCTCGTCAACGTGCTCTACATCCTCGACGAGCCGAGCATCGGACTCCATCAGCGCGACAACGAAAAGCTCATCACCTCGCTGAAAAACTTGCGAGACATCGGCAACACGGTGATAGTGGTAGAACACGACAAGGACATGATGCTCAACGCCGACTATATCGTGGACATTGGACCGGGAGCCGGACGCAAGGGTGGCAAGCTCGTATTCCAAGGCACACCACAGGAGATGCTCCGCCAGCACACCGTGACGAGCGACTACCTCAACGGCACCAAGAGCATCCCCGTGCCCCAAGAGTGCCGACCGGGCAACGGATCCCATATCATCATACACGGCGCCAAGGGCAACAACCTGAAGAACGTGGACGTTGACTTCCCCTTGGGCAAACTGATCGTAGTAACGGGAGTGAGCGGCAGCGGAAAATCCACACTCATAAACGAGACTCTCCAGCCCATTCTCAGCCAACACTTCTACCGCTCGCTCAAAGAACCTATGCCCTACGACAGCATAGAGGGAATGGAACACCTCGACAAAGTGGTCAACGTGGACCAGTCGCCTATAGGACGCACGCCACGCTCAAACCCCGCCACATACACGGGAGTGTTCAGCGACATCAGGGCGATGTTCGTAAACCTACCCGAAGCCAAAATCAGAGGCTACAAGCCCGGACGCTTCTCCTTCAACGTAAAGGGCGGACGCTGCGAAGCCTGCGGTGGCAACGGATACAAGACAATAGAGATGAATTTCCTGCCCGATGTGATGGTGCCCTGTGAGGTGTGCCATGGCAAACGCTACAACCGCGAGACGCTCGAAGTGAGATACAAGGGGAAGAGCATCGCCGACGTGCTCGACATGACCGTAAACCAGGCAGTGGAATTCTTCGAAAACGTGCCCGACATACTGCGCAAGATAAAGACCATACAAGACGTGGGACTAGGATACATCAAGCTCGGACAGCCCTCCACCACACTCAGCGGCGGAGAATGCCAGCGCATGAAGCTCGCCACCGAACTGAGCAAACGCGACACGGGCAAAACGATGTATATCCTCGACGAGCCCACCACGGGACTCCACTTCGAAGACATCCGCATACTGATGAACGTGCTGGAGCGGCTCGTAGACAAAGGTAACACCGTGATTATCATAGAGCACAACCTCGACGTTATAAAGCTCGCCGACCACATCATAGACATGGGACCCGAGGGCGGCAGCGGCGGCGGCAACGTGATGACGACCGGCACTCCCGAAGAGGTGGCTCGCTCAGGCAAGGGCTACACATGGCGATTTATAAAGCAGGAGCTTGAAGCAAGCCACAATCCATAATCTCGGTTGGGTTCTTTCCGTTTATTAGACACTACAGGAAATGCATCCTCGCGAAAAGATATTATCATAATTACCAACAAAGAAACTCCCCCGAATGGAAGAGAGAAAGGCCGAATCAAAAAGTTTTGAATTGCCAATCACTCGCCATTCGGGGGAGTTGTCGTTTCCTTCCTTTCCGGAAGGAATGCATGTTTTTTGAGTTTTTATTTCATCACGAACTTCTTTCCTCCAGACACATACACTTGTCCCGGCAGCATCCTCAGGACACGCTGGCCGGCAAGGTTGTATATTGCAGAAGCGACGGCAGAAGAGTTGGAGGCCACCTCGCTGATGCCGTCAGCAGCGCCCTTGTCGATGACAAGAGAGAATGGCTTCACGCCACCGTCGGTGATACTACCGTGAAGCAGTATACAGTTTCTGAAAGCCTCAACGCTGGCATCTGATGCAGCGCTGAACAGGAGCTGCGCCTTATCGGCGTCGGTCAGCTGAGAGAGCATATAGGCATAGAACTCCTCACCAGCCATAGAAGAGGCACTGGTGCTGCTGAATGTACCTTTCAAGGGCAGATAGTCGACAGGAGTGGCAGAGAGGTCTGTCAGAACCACGTTCTCGCCAACGAACGAGATGACGGTCTGAACTGCAGCATCGCCATCGACGCCTGACAACGAAACGAAGAACGGCATTCCAGCAGGGATTGTCTTCGCTACGGAGCCTTTGTATTTTTCGTTTGAAGCAGACTGTAGGATAATCTGCGAACGCGCCTCATCGATTACGTTCTTCGACGGGTCTAAGAAAGCAATGTCAAACTGGTCACCCTCAAACTGGTCTTGCAGCGAACTGGCAGTAATATCGAATGGCAGTGCGTATGGCTCATAGAGACCATTGCGCGACTGCTGGCGCTCATATTCCACTCGGGCAGCCGCAATTTGCTGAAGTCCCGATACTGAAGGGAAGAAATAATCCTCTCCATCGGTAAGACGCACTAGGTTTGCCTTTCCGTCGGCAGTAATCACATTGGCAGACAGCGAGGCAACGGAGTCGCTGCCGAGAGTTTCGCTGTCAGCATCGAGCACGATGAAATCGTTGGCGTCGGCTTCGAAATCAAACTCAGAGAGATTGTCGGCATAGTATCTGCCATCCTGAGCATAAAGGACACCACCCTGGGCATCGGCCACATTGGCGAAATATCTAGCCGTTGAAATGGCGTTGTCTGCCGTGAGGAACGAAGGCATCTCGTCGGCACCTATCTTCATTCCGAACACAGACGGAGCTCCGTCTTCGCTATCGAGGAGTTTCCACAGAGCAAAGCAGGCTGACTTGCCCTCGATGGTTCTGGAGTCGGCCTCGAGCATACCGAGAGTACCGCCAGAGAGTTTGTATAGATACATGGTGGCTCTTTCGCCTGTGGTGGGGTCTATCTCCTCGCCACGCACACGGGTGAAACAGTTTATCACCTTCTCGGTTTTCATGTATGCATAGTTCATGAGCTGTGAGGCAGGGGTGTCAGATGGTGTGCCGTAGCAGCACTCCACGGAGAGTCCGTTGCCATCCTCGTCAGTCGACTGCACATCAGCGTCGAGCAGACTCACGTTGTCGAGGGCGAGGTTTCTGACGGAGCCCGTGAGCGAGCTACCAGCGAAAAGAGCCGGCTCCTCAGCTGCGCCGTAACCCTTGATGGTGTGGCGCTTGCCGTCGAAAGAGCCCGAGAAGTTCGTTATCTGCACGTTTGGATTCTCAGCGCTGAACTCAAGGTCAGCGGCAAGTTCAGCATCCACCTTGAAGCCCTGATTTGCAATCGAGGCAAAGTCGTTATACTCGTCAACGGTGGTGATGACGCTGTTTGCCTGATATGCGTTGAGAGTGAGCACATAGGTAAGGCTCATTCCCGATGTGGCTTCCGCAACGCTCACGGTAGCCTGTGCGTCTTTTGCTGCTGCCTGTGGAGCATAGGTGAGCGTTACCACGAGCGTGTTTTCGGCGTCGGCATCGGGAGCCACACTGGCAGCCACGTCATCGGCAGAGGAAGTCACTGTGATGTCGTCGGCAGAGAGAGTAGGCAGATAGGTAACATTGAACGTGTCTGTGGTCTGCTGACCCACAACGGTGGTCATGCTGCCCTCTCGTCTGGAGATCATGATCGGAGCGTCAATGTTTGCCACAAGCTTGTATTCTTTAGTGTAACCCTCATTGCCGGAGTCGGCAACGGTAAAGAGCGAAGTAAGCTCACCCACCTGCATCGGCTCCAGCGCCGAGTCATAACAGAAGTCCACTATGGCAGAGCCTTCCTTGCCGGCAACGCCGGATATGGTGAACGATGTGGAACCCTCAGGACCGAAGGTGATGTGGTGGTCGGCGGTGGTGACCACGATATCGCCTGCGGGGTTTGAATAAGCCACGCTGAACGTTCCTTTTGCCTTTGAGCCATACTCCATGGAGAGCACGGCTGCATCTGTCTGCGAGGCTATAGGCTCCGTGACGTTGATATTTCGCCAATATCCCATGCGTGAGCCAACGTCGCCGAAGGTATATTTGGCGTCGTAATAGAGCTTGATGTAGCGGGTGTCTTTGCTAAGGTTTGCCGATAGGTTGGTCCACGAAGTGGAGGCGGCACCATTATAGATGTCGGTGAACTCCTTGCCGTCCGTGCTTTCCTGGATGAGCATCACGTTACTCTTGCCGTATCTCGTTCTGGAATAGTCGAGATGGAGCATTCCCGGAGTGTCCTTGAAGGTGAACACGGCAACACCTCCGTCCTGAAAGTTATCGGTCTTCACGGCGCTTTCCGTGTCATCCCATCCCACGCGTGTCTTCTCCACGAAAATAGAGTCAGCGTTGAAGACGTCCTTGTCCACGCTGAGCGGCAACGCCACCTGTGCCGTAGCTCCCAAACTGAAGATCGAGAGCGTTGCACACAAAAAATACAGTCTTTTCATCTTTTATAGCTAAAACTTAAATATTAAAAATCACCAGTCTGATCTCTTATGTCGTTATGGAAATAAATATCTCTTTCTGGCGAAAATGCCATGAAATAAAAAAAGACTGCCATATAGCAGTCTTCTTTGCGGTGCGTACGGGACTCGAACCCGTGACCTCCTGCGTGACAGGCAGGCATTCTAACCAGCTGAACTAACGCACCAAATAGCGTTTTAAATTTCAAGAGTTTCAGCGGTGCGTACGGGACTCGAACCCGTGACCTCCTGCGTGACAGGCAGGCATTCTAACCAGCTGAACTAACGCACCAGAACTCTATCGTTTCATTTGCGGTTGCAAAGGTACGAATAATTTTGAAATCTCCAAAACTTTTCGCAACTTTTTTTATAAAAAATATTGCATAAGCACCGCTTCACGGTATTTTTTGCCGTCGAAAAGCCAGTCTTTGAGGGTTATGGAGCTTATAAAGCCGCAATTTTCAAAAGTCCTCAGGGCGGTGGAATTCTGACAATCCACATAAGCATAAAGCTGATGGATAAGGAGAATGTCACGGGCATAGGCCTTGATTCTCTCTATCGCCGCCTGGGCATAATGACGCCCTCGGAAGGGACACTGGATCACGATGCCGAGTTCGGCACGGCGATGGCGGGGATCGAAATCGGTGAGGTCTACAACGCCCACTATATCGCCTGCGTCATTGCTGATTATCATCCTCACCTGCTTGTCGGCATAGATATCACCGCTTGAACCGGCTATATACTCATGAAGCATGTATTTGGAATAGGGCACGTTGGTGACACCCACGTTCCATAGGCTCGTGTCATTTTCTATCTTGTAGAGCACGTCGAGATCTTCGGGCTCTATGGCGCGGAATCTCACGGCTGGCAGTTCTTCTCTTGTCATCTCTGCTGTCATGTTGGGGTCTGAAATTGTATTCTCAACTATTTGTAGGGCAGGAATCGTCCACCTTATTTATATAGGCACTTATGTATCGCATGCATCATACTTGCCGACAAGGCAGACTAACAGGCACTATCGCCATCCCTGCCGTCATCTCAGCACTTCCTGGTCGGTGATGAGGATGTGGTTCCGGGGGTTGAAGGTTCCTATCAGCACGTTCTTGCGAGGATTACCCTCAAAGGCTCGCAGTATGTCGCCATAGCTGAAGAGGGAGATGTCGTAGACCACATAGGTAACGGTATCGGAAGAAAGCCTGTCGAGATAAGCCTCATGCCCCTTCTCCCTATCGACAACGGAGCATTCCACAAATCGGGCGGTAAGTCCACGGTTGTCGGCAAGCCGACGGCAGGACGAGAGGTTCTTCCCGGAGCACAGGAACAGGTATTCTGGCTCTTTCTTCCTTTTCACCGAGAAGAAGCCCATAGAATGGGCTGACTTGCCTAGAAGCATCTGAACGAGGGCTATGGTGGCCTTGACATAGATGGCGAGACGGATAGGCAGACTTATCCAGAAGCTGAGATGGCGGTAGTGTTTGCGGAAGAAAATGAGCATGGCCTCATAGAAGACGTGGACGTAACGGAAGGAGGACTTATGGGTGCTCTCGCCCTTGTAGTGGAGTATGGAGACGGGCAGATACCAGTTTTCGAAACCGCCCTTGAGCAGACGGTAAGAGAGGTCAATGTCTTCGCCATACATGAAGAAGTCTTCGTCTAACATTCCTATCTTATCTATCGCCGTGTGGCGCAGCAGGCAGTAGGCCCCGCTTATCACCTCTATCTGGACAGGCTCGTCCCAGCTGAGATAGCTCATGTAATATTTGCCGAAGCGGCGACTCTGGGGATAGCGCCCGCAGAGTCCGCACATCTTATAGAAGGCGGTGAGCGGCGAAGGAAGCCCTCTCCTACTCTCCATCGCTTTATCGCCGTCACACTTCAACATCTTTACACCAAGTCCACCGGCTGCCGGGTGGCCGTCCATGAAATCCAGACATTCACGGATGGTCTCTTCGCCGACGAAGGTGTCGGGATTAAGCAGCAGCACGTACTCGCCCTGGGCTTTCCTGATGGCGAAATTGTTAGCACGGGCAAAACCGAGGTTGTGAGTGCTCGCCACGAAGGTAACTTCACGAAAACGGCGGCGGAGATATTCCACGGATCCATCGCGCGAATGATTGTCTACGACAAACACCTCAGAGGGGATGTCGGCAAGGGCCTTGCGAAGGCTCAAGAGACATTGCTCGAGGTAGTATCTAACGTTATAGTTTACTATTATTACTGAGATTTTCATTCTCCAATATTGGTTTCATTGATACAACGGCCTATGCTGGGATAAACAAACGTGAAGCACAGACCGCCGATTATAGCCATGTAGCCATAGGCCACGGACATCGACATATAATAAAGAATGGTATTGGCAACGAGAGGAACGCCTATCATCGCCAGACGACAGGAACCGAAAAGGACAAGTCCACGGACTCTGTCAGCCTTCAGACGACGGCGGACCGCAGAAAGACTGAACATCTTGAGAGCCATGGGGATGAAGCATATCGTGAGGACCTCCATTAGCATGAGCACCTGGTATTTCACGAACACGTCTTGGGCACAGGCTCCCACTTCAAGAAGGTCTGACTCGAAACCCACCACCACGGCTACCGCCAGCAAAAGGTAGGCAATGAGTTGTCCAAGCAAGAGTTTCCTTGCGGGATGTAATGTATTTTCTTCCATTGTCATGTTTTTTTTAGTTAACGAAGAACTATTGTTTAGTTTTTTTCAGCTGATGAGAAACCTTATACGGAGTCATTACCTGGCCTCTGACATCAGCCCCATCTATCCCCCCAGTTTAGGAGGAACCGGATACTCTGGGCATTAACATCTGAATATCAGCGGCACATCCACCACAAGCAGCAGAATACAACCTTTCTCCTACGGGGACGGGGGGGGCAGAACCGGTCAAGCAGAGATCAGGTATTGAACGGCGTGCGGTTGACAATCGACCTGCCCAGAGTAACTTCATCAGTATATTCCAACTCGTTGCCGACGGAAATGCCACGGGCTATGACACTGACCTTCACACCGAGAGGGGCAAGTTTGCGGGAGATGTAGAAATTGGTGGTATCACCTTCCATCGTGGAACTGAGCGCAAGAATCACCTCCTCTATCTCGTCGTGGGCCTGCACACGTTCAACCAGAGAGTCTATCTCTATGTCGTTGGGGCCGATGCCGTCCATCGGAGAAATCACGCCACCGAGGACATGATACAGGCCGTTGTACTGCTGCGTGTTTTCTATAGCGAGCACATCCTGTATGTTTTCCACCACACAGACCAAAGCCTCATCGCGGTGGGGATTGGCACATATCGGGCAGACGTCGGTATCGCTGATGTTGTGGCACACGGAACAATGTTTCACGTTGTGGCGCAAATCCGAAAGCGCAGCGGCGAAAGAGTCAGTCTGACCAGGCTCCTCACGCAGCAGATGCAACACCAGACGGAGCGCCGTCTTGCGACCCACCCCTGGCAACTTGGAAAATTCCGATACTGCCTTTTCAAGCAATCTCGAGGGATATTGCTGGTTTATCATAATTGCATTTATAATTCTTCCAGCCTACAAAGGTAGTGTAAAAGGAATGAAACACAAAGAAAAATCGGTTATTTCACATTTTGTTTCTGCTCCTGCCATTTTATAAAGGGCGGATTTTGAATATTTTCATTGTCGCAAGCGGCTTTTTTATTAACTTTGCAGAATCTCCATCGCAGATACGCACCTAAAAGGCTGCATCGACGGCAATGGCGAAATCAAAAGTTTTCACAAAACTACAAACATGGGAAGAAACAAATACTCGGAAAAAGAAATCAAGGAAATAGGCAAGCTACTGCACCTGAAGAATTCTGCCAACAGGGCGAAGCAGAAAGAGATAAGACACACTCTGCGCACGGAATTCGAATTCAACATCTCTGACTTCAACGAGCCTGGCAAGGCGTTCGGCGACAACGAACTAAATGAGGCTATAAAAAGAGGTGCGATCCGAATACTGGACGAAGCCACGATTGAGGCGATGAAAGAGAAAAGGGCGCGCGACAAGGCGAAGGACGAAAAGGAAAAGCAGCAGCAGGCTATCGAAGCCGGAGAACAAACAGACTGGCAGCAGGCGATGAAGGAATGGGCGGAATGGAAGAAAGGAAAAGACGGCGAGAAATAATGAAAAGCGCTGGAAAGAATTCCTGAAAGACCTACATAAGTAAAGCTCCAAATTGGTCATTTGTGACATTAGGAATCGAGCGTACCAATAAAAAAGACATGCATTCTGAAACGCATGTCTTTTATTATTATAGTTATTGGCGGATTGTCTTTTTCATCAAATTGTCCCGCTTAAACTGACTTTTCAGATTGCCCGACTTAAACAGACTTTCAGATTGTTTCGATTATAGATCAAACGTTACTTCTTGTCGTCAGCCTTCTCTGCTGCAGGTTTGGCTGTCTTGCGGGTGGAAGTTGCAGTCTTGCGCGTTGTGGTCTTAGCTGCAGCAGCCTTCTTTTTCTCAGTCAACTTGTCAAGCTTGGCATTCAACTTGTCAACATCCTCCTGAGCCTTTGTCAGACGGGTTTTCAAACGCACTATCTCATTGTCTTTAACCTGAATCTCATCGCCCTGGTTCTTGATGGTGGTGAGGAGAGAGTCGAGCTGGTCGTTGTCGATTTCTTCCGGGTAGAGGGAGTTCACCCTGTTTATGAAGTCGCCAAGAATGTTCATGTAATTTGTGAAGGCATCAAACGGCGAATTGTAGATGCCGCGGTCTAGACCTACATTCGACGGCTTGGTGGTCATAAATCTGAAGTTGTTGCTTGCCTGCAGATAGTCCCAGTCCTGATTGATGCGAGGGTCGTTGGCTATTCTCACACGGTCGGCAATACTGTAGAGCTTATCGAACGCCTCGCGTTGCATAGGATTGCCGAGCCAGCAGCTCACATCCCTCTCCTCATCGACCCATGACAGGGTGTCGGGCACGAATAGGTCGCCTACACTGTTCATCCTGCCACACACCTCAGAAGGTGTGGAGAAAGTGATTCCCTTCTGACGGGCACATCTCGGCAAAGCCTTGATGAACTCAAGGATGTTTGAAGACAAAGGCTGCGAAATGCCAAGAGCCAAAAGCTCCATGAAGATATTTATAACCTGCTCGTCTTCTGGCAGTGTGGCAATCCTGTTGACATAATTGTCGGCAAACAACGGATAGCCTTCCCAGTCACTGTCGTTGAAGCGCAGACTGATATCGTCGCTGAGATCTATATCGCGGAGAAGCAACTTCAGACCAGGAGCCTGACAACAGTTGTAGACATAATGCGGAGACTTCCAACCGAGAACGTGCTTGGCGCCTTCTGTCAGCATTCCCTTGAAGCCCATAGAAGCTGCCACATTGCCTATCTCGTCGCTATAGATGAGCGAGGAGTTGCGCAATACGGTAGGACGCTTGCCGAAATATTCTTCCATCTTCGACATCTGCCTCCTGACATCGGCGATGAAACACTCGTCGTTGGCAAGAGAGGAAAGTCCGTGAGAATATGGCTCGGCCAGGAATTCCACGCAGCCAGTGTCGTTGAGTTCCTGAAGCTTGGCTATCACCTGTGGGGCATGCAACTCAAGCTGCTCGAGACCAACTCCGGAAAGCGAAAAGGCAACCTTGAAATAGTCGCCGTTTTCTTTTATCATGTCAAGGAACGCATTGAGCGCAGGCATATAAGAACGCTCGGCTATCTCGCCTATGCTTCTGTCGTTCTCATAGTCGTCATAATAGTAATGGTCTGTTCCAATGTCAAAGAAACGGTATCTCTTCAAATGGACTATCTGGTGTATTTCAAAATATAAGCAAATTGTTTTCATCTTATATAGATTTTTTGTTAATTATCATATTGACTAACGCGAAAGCAGCTGGTCGTAGAGTTTTCTTATCCTCAAGCCCACCTTCTCCCATGTAATCTGGTCGACTTCCTTCTTGCCCTCCTCCTGGAGATAATGGAAAAGGCCGTCATTGTGGCAGATGGAGTAGATGGCGTCAGCAAGGGCGTGAACGTCCCAATAGTCCACCTTAATGCAGTTTGTGAGAATCTCGCCGCAACCACTCTGCTTGGAGATTATCGTAGGCGTGCCACATTGCATAGCCTCCAAAGGCGAGATTCCGAACGGCTCGCTGACAGACGGCATGACATAAACGTCGGAATCCTTCAAACATTCGTAGACTTCCTTGCCTCTCATGAAGCCTGGGAAGTGGAAACGGTCGGCAATGCCTCTCTTGGCAGCAAGATAAATCATCTGGTCCATCATGTCACCGCTGCCTGCCATGCAGAAACGCACATTACGGGTGCGATGCAGCACCATATTGGCGGCCTCGACAAAATACTCCGGCCCCTTCTGCATTGTGAGCCTACCGAGGAAGGTCACAATCTTCTCCTTGCCGGTGTGGTCGGGGCGAGGAATGTCCTGTAGCTCCTGACGCAATGGATAAACGGCATTGTGCATGGCAAAGCACTTGCGTGGGTCCTGATGGTATTGGTTTATCACTGTCTGGCGTGTCAGCTCAGACACACACATGATGCAGTCGGCATTATCCATTCCGTCTTTCTCAATAGAATACACCGTAGGGTTCACATTTCCTCGGCTCCTGTCAAAATCCGTGGCATGCACGTGGATGCAGAGCGGTTTGCCACTAACCCGCTTGGCATGGATGCCGGCTGGGTAAGTAAGCCAGTCGTGGGCGTGGATAATGTCGAAATCCTCGGTGCGAGCCACCACTCCAGCTATTATGGAATAGTTGTTTATCTCATCGTGGAGATTTGACGGGTAACCGCCGGCGAAATCCATGCATCCAAGCTCGTTGACATACATATAATTGAAATCCGCATAGAGATGATCGCGCAGACGATAATAATAATCGGGGTCCATCACATTGCCGATTCTACTCTTCACATAGTCGTAGTCTACGTTGCGCCAGGCTATAGGCACACAATTCATCGCCACGATACGCGCTGCTGTATGGTCCTCATCACCAAATGGCTTTGGCAAGCACAATGTTATGTCAATGTCGCCCTGGGCATGAAGACCCTGAGTGATTCCGAAATTTGCAGTTGCAAGACCACCGTATACATGAGGAGGATACTCCCAGCCAAACATTAAAACTTTCATACTGTCTTCCTCCTTATATTATATCTGTGTATTTTTCCAATATACTCAAAGTGCGCAATGTCTCTCCTACATTCATCGCAAGGGATATGGCTCCGCGAGCCTTGAACGGAGGGTTGCCGTCGAACATCTCGGGCAGGGTGCCGAGGCAGTTTGTCTGCATCTCGTCCTCATATCCCACCAGCTGACGCTCGATGAAGCTGAGCCTCGTGCGACGATATATCTTGAGACATGCTTCCATATAGAAACCGCCAAGCCATGGCCATGCCGTGCCCTGATGGTAAGACAGGTCACGCTGCATCTGCGGACCGGCACATATAGGATTATAGCCGCCGCTCTTTGGCGAAAGGGTTCGCATGCCCTTTGGCGTGAGCAATTCCCTGGTACAGACATCAAGGATGCTTTTACGCTGGTCTGCCGTGAGAGGCGAATAGTCGAGAGCTATGGCAAACAGCATATTAGGTCTGACGCTCCAATCCATCATATTGCCGTCGACATAGTCGAAAAGATAGCCATAGTCATTGAGGAATGTTTTTACGAACGACTCTTTGCATCGTGCCGACAATTCCTCAAGCGTCTCCGTAAACTGAGCGTCTCCTTCTATCTTGTTGAGTCTTGCGGCAAAGCCCAAAGCATTATACCACAAAGAGTTGATTTCCACTATATATCCGTTGCGAGGTACGACAAGTCTGCCGTTCACAGTGGAGTTCATCCATGTCATGACCTTACCCTTTCCGTCAACATATACAAGACCGTTATCTTCTACACGCATATATGGATGTTTGCCTTCCAAGAGGAAATGGAGAATGTCAAAAATGAATTTGCCATATTTCTTAAGGCATTTCTCATCACCTACCACTTTGGCATACTGCTGAATAGACCATATTGCCCATAATGGCACATCGGGCTGGTCTATCTCACTGAGACTAACGGTAACGGGCTTCTCACGCATGAATTCCTTATAGCCCTTCCCTGCCGTAGCCATCACCTTTTCAAAGTAGCCCACTTCGTCTATTGCCAATGTAAGACCAGGGAGGGAGATGAACGTGTCTCTAGCCCTGCTCTTGAACCAAGGATAACCGGAGAGCAGATAGCACTCAGAACCATTCTTGGTGTTATGGAACTGGTGAGCGGCATTTACAAGACAATGGTAGAAATTGTCTCTCGGATTTCTTTCGTCAACTTCATTCTGGAAGAGTTTCAGCAATCCTCCAGTCTTGATCTCTGACGTTGAGGCTGAAAAGACAATACTCTCGCCCTTCTTGATTTCTGTCTCAAAATATCCAGGCACATAAAGATCCTCATAAGAATCGTAACCCCTCTCCTGTTCCTTTGGATATTCTATTCCTCTATACCAGTCAGGATGGAAGACAAACTCGTTGCCCTTACTGAACTGCATATACAGATAAGGATAACCTTTATACATCTGGGTCTTGATTCCGTTGTCTACAAGCTGGTAATCCCTATTTGCCGCTGAATTCTCATGAGTAAACTCCCTGACGCTTCTGAATGCCATAAACGGACGGAAGCGAAGCGTTGTGGAACTATGGGCGTCAAGCAAAGTATATCTCAGAAGAATCCTGTCCTCATAATGCTGGAACACGACTTCTTTCTTCAGAACGACTCCCCCGACACGATAAATGGTAGTCGGCACACTGTCACAATTAAATTCACGGATGTACTTGTGGCCATTGGGGCTGAAGTTGTTTCCGCGATACTTATGAAGGCCAAGATTGAACTCGGCACCATGTTGAACTACTGTAACGTCCAACGAGGAGAGCAATACATGATTTTCTTCATCCAATTCAGGAACGGGCACTACCAACAACCCATGATACTTGCGAGTATTACAGTCAACAATCGTCGAACAAGAATACGCGCCAGACCGGTTGGTGCGGAGCAGCTCTCTGGAAAGAGACTCTTCCAAATTGGTCATCAGACTTCTTTCAAATCGAAGATAGCTCATAATATTCTATTAAGGTGTTAATACATTTATTATGTTATACCAAACTTGAAGCATAGAAACCATACAATCGTTTGGCACTTCAAAAATAATCATAATTATTAATTCCACAAAATAATGTGTTCATTTTTTCGGAATAAATCCGGAATAGATGTTATATAACATAAAAATTGAGTGTAAAGTTTAAACATTTAAGAAAAAAGCAGTATTTTTGCAAATTGAAAAGAGTCTAAGGACAAAACAACTCAAACAGCACAATAGGTTTTGGTAAATGGTAAAAGTCAAAGAAATTAGCACAGAAAAGATTGAAGACATCATTTTTAGCCTGTGGGAACCACTGACAGACAACGAGAAAAAGATAATTTCAGAGAATATAACGGTTGAGGAGTACAACAAGAACGACTATATATACAAAGAACTGGAAATACCTGAAAGCATCAAATGGCTCATCACAGGAAAGGTAAAGATATGCAAAAGCGGCGCAATGGGACGCGACCAGATTTTGCGTACAATACGCCAGTCAGAGATATTCAGCTTCAGAGCATATTTTGCAGAAGACGACTATCTCACGTCGGCAATTGCATTTGAACATTCGATTGTTGCTTCGATGCCTATGAAGCTGGTTGTCAAGCTGATGCACCAAAACAACAATGTATGTATGCAACTAATCAAACAACTGGCAATAGAACTGGGAAAAGCTGATTGCAGGACAATAAACCTCACACAGAAGCATATCCGCGGCAGACTGGCAGAAACGCTAATTATACTTAAAGACAGATATGGGATTGAAGCCGACGGATATACAATGAGCATATACCTCAGCAGAGAGGAGCTCGCCAGCATGTCTAACATGACAACGAGCAATGCCATAAGAACCCTTTCCGCCTTCGCTGCTGAAAAAATCATAGCGATAGACGGAAGGAAAATAAAAATCATCAACGAGAACGAGCTGAAAAAGATATCCGAAAACGGATAAATACAACACTACTACGCCCTACACTATTTACCCATTAACGGTCATTAGTCCACAATGTCGTATTTGACGGATATCTGCCATAATGAGAGACAACATATAATAGTAATTACTCAGGAATAAGGAAATTGATGACTTCCTGCTCCACCTCTATACTATACTCACCGACTGGTGTCTTGAGCAGTCTGCCGTCTACGGATACCATAGCATGAGAAGCATCAAGAACATCAACACGACGAGTACGATAAGGGTGTACGCTCTTGTGGTTGAGAAACTTACCTGTAAACAAAAGATAAAAGCCTTCTATCAACTGCATCATCTCTGGATGGTAAACCACCGAGACATCAAGCAACCCATTATACGGCACAGCATTGGGCGTCTGGCCATAACCCTCAGCGTTGCCAACACATACAGTCATCACCTTACGCTTGACAACATCATTGTTTATTTTCAGATGCATCTTGTATTCCAGACGCTGGAACACCATCAAAGCCATAGAGAACAGGTATGACAAAGTACGCGAACCAAGAAGACGACGAGTCTGGTTTCTGAGATTCATTATTGCAGACAACAGTCCTATATTAACACAATTAAGGAAATAACGATGACACTTTTCGTTCTTCTTGTTTGTATATCGGATACAACCGAGGTCTACCTTCCTTATCCTCCTTTCTTGCAACCATTTTATGGTCTGCTCAGGCTCACTCTCCTTGAACCCCCAATAACGGGCAAACTCATTCATCATTCCATTTGGAATAACTCCAAGAGCTATTGATTCACGAGTAGCCTTGTCGGTACTCATCAGACAATTCACGGCATCATTAAGCGCAGAATCTCCACCGACAACAACTATAGTCTTATAGCCATTGCTGATAAACATCGAGATTAGCCGAACCACACTGTCGCTACTCTCACTCTGAACGAAATCATAGTCGATTTGATACGCATTGAGTATCTTCTCTATTTTCTTCCAGCGTCGCATCGGACTTGTGACACTGTGCTTAGGGCAATAAAGTATTCCCCAACGAGTTTGCTCTTTCATAATACCTTCTTTATTTCGTTAATTTTCTCTTCCATACTATCAGCTGCATCTATCCAATGGATAGTAAAACCACGACGCTCCATACCACGAAACCATGTCATCTGCCGTTTGGCGAATTGATGTATTGCAATCTCTAATGAACGGTGCATCTCTTCAAACGTCGATTTCCCTAATATATATTCTGTCACGAACTTATACTCAAGTCCATAATATATGAGGTCGTCGGCCGGTATGCCAGAATCAAGCAGGGATTTCACTTCGTCAACCATTCCGTCCTGAAGGCGTTGGTCAAGTCTCCGCGTGATTTTCATGCGACGCAAATCCCTGTCTATGCCTACACCGATAATAACATTGTCTATCTTCGGAAATGTCCTTTCTTCAATATGCGCCTCTTTGTACGCCATCTCAATTTCTATGGCACGTATTGCACGTTTAGAAGTATCGACATCCGTAGAATTGTGCATATTGGAGTTGTTTTCAGCCTTTAGACGTTCGAGAATTGACGTCAATTCGAGAAGGGATTTTCCCTCAAGTTTATGCCTCAGCTCTTTATTTTCCGGCACTGGAATAAGTCTGTACCCCTTGAGCACCGACTCTATATACAAACCGGTTCCACCACACAAAATTACATTCTTGCCACGACTCCTTATATCATTATACGCCTCAAGAAAGTCCCTCTGATACTCAAATAGGTTATACTTGGTGCCTGGCTCAACAATATCTATCAGATGGTAAGGCACACGCTTACCATCAACGACATAGTCCGCAAGGTCTTTTCCTGTACCAATATCCATTCGCCTGTACACCTGACGACTGTCAGCAGAAATTATCTCTGCAGACAGTTCGGCTGCAAGATGTGTGGCAATATCTGTCTTGCCACTTGCCGTAGGGCCAAGAATTGTTATCATCGGTATCATTTCGGCTATATCAAGTTACGTTTAAGTTTGAAATACAATATTGGTTTACAAAATTAATAAAAAAAGACCGCACGGCAATGCCGAACGGTCTTTTTTTTATAATTGCGGAAAAAACGCCAATGAATTAACCATTGTGCTTCTTCATGATCTTGATCAGGTCAACAACCTTGTGAGAGTAACCGATCTCGTTGTCATACCAAGAAACAACCTTTACGAAGTTGTCTGTGAGGTATACACCTGCGTTAGCGTCGAAGATAGAAGTCAATGGGCAGCCAAGGAAGTCAGAAGAAACAACAGCATCCTCTGTGTATCCGAGTACACCCTTCAACTCGCCCTCTGAAGCAGCCTTCATAGCAGCGCAGATAGCCTCCTTAGTAGCAGGCTTTGCGAGGTTTACAGTCAGGTCAACTACAGATACGTCCAATGTAGGTACACGCATAGAGATACCTGTCAGCTTGCCGTTCAGCTCAGGGATAACCTTACCTACAGCCTTAGCTGCACCTGTTGTAGAAGGGATGATGTTGCCAGCAGCGGCACGACCACCTCTCCAGTCCTTCATAGAAGGTCCGTCAACAGTCTTCTGTGTAGCTGTTGTAGAGTGAACAGTAGTCATCAAACCGTTCTCGATACCGAAGTTGTCATTCAGCACCTTAGCGATAGGAGCCAAGCAGTTAGTTGTACAAGAAGCGTTAGAAACGATCTTCTGTCCGTTGTATTTGTCTGTGTTTACACCGCAAACGAACATGTCTGCCTGATTTCCGTTAGCGTCAGCCTTTGAAGGAGCAGAAAGCACTACGTACTTAGCACCTGCCTTCAAGTGCTTCTCAGCCTTATCATAAGCGAGGAAGAGACCTGTAGACTCTACTACATACTCTGCACCTACCTCGTCCCACTTCAAGTTCTCAGGATCACGCTCAGCAGTAACGCGGATGTGGTTTCCGTTAACGATCAACTCGTTCTTCTCAACATCTGCCTCAACTGTACCGTTGAAACGTCCGTGCATTGTATCATACTTCAACATATATGCCATGTAATCTACAGGGCAAAGATCGTTGATAGCTACAACCTGAACTTCTTTTGCGTTCTCAGCCTCACATGTTGAGCGGAAAACGAAACGGCCGATACGACCAAAACCGTTAATACCAATCTTAATCATTGTAATGTTTATTTTAAGTTGAAAATAATAAAATATTTCTTTTAAATTACATGCCTAATCAGTTATACCTGAATTCTACTATTATATAAAAGAGAAGATTAGCATCCACTTTAAACTTTTCCCTCTTTAACGGCGGCAAAGTTACAAAAAATATCTATATTTGCATCAACTTTAATTATTAAATTATATAAAAATAATCTATGGGCAAATTTATAAATGAATTTAAGGAGTTTGCGGTAAAAGGAAATGCCGTTGACATGGCAGTCGGTGTGATTATCGGTGGCGCTTTCGGAAAAATCATATCTTCTATAGTGAACGACATCATCATGCCGCCCATCGGATGGCTTATCGGAGGTGTCAATTTCAGAGATCTGAAAGTAACACTGCCATCGGTTGACGTTGGAATTGAGAAATTACAGCCTGCCACTATCAACTATGGCAATTTTCTTCAGACGACTTTCGACTTCATCATCATCGCCCTCTGCGTATTTATGCTCATCAAGGGAATAAACAAGATGGCAAGAAAGAAAAAAGAGGAAGAGAAGAAGGAGGAAACGGTCGCAGCTACAACTCCGACGAAGGAAGAGCTGCTTCTGACTGAAATCAGAGACTTGCTGAAAGCCAACAAGGCATAATTGTTAATTCTGCAGACGGGAGTATGTAATGATTACCAGAAAGTCTGCACAAAAGTACATCAAAAACAAACAGGACATGCAAAAGGTCATATTCACCCTTTTCATGTCCTGTTTGTTTTTCATTCTTTATCCCCCTTTTCATTGGGCGTTGCCTGATGTGAAGACTTGGTCTCTACTTTAGGCTCACCTTCTGAAACAGGAACAGTTTCCTTGTGTCGCTTTTCATTAGGCATTTTGTCATGAGCATCATTTTCTGTTGTTTTTTCTTTTGCATTGACTGCGGCCTTACTTTTAGTCGCAGGAGCAACCAGAACATTGTCACCTTGCGTCAAAAAATTGAGATAACGCTTGTATATCTTAGGAGAATAAGCATTGAAGATATTATTGGCAAACAAAATATCCGTTATTTTGTTCTCCTCCACATATTTCTTCATATTACGACCGAAATAGCGATAGTCTACAACATGTATCTCTTCGAAACTGTAAAAGAGATAACCAGGAATGGCATTGCCGAAACTGTCCTTCAGAATCATCAGGCGCCGATGGTTCTTCATTCCCGTCCTGACCTGAGTGATCCTCATGTCACTACCCATAAAGGTACAGTATGCTCCACCGCTTCCATCTTTATAATGGTAAAAGAATATGCTCTTGTAAGGTTTACTTACTGAAGTAACATGATAATTCTTATCCACTGTATAATCTATATATGTAGTGGTATACTTTACATTCTTCGGCACATAGTAGACGAAATTCTCTGGGGCATTCTTGACAGATATGTCGTTTGAATAGCCATACATGCTACCTACATATCCATGCACGACCTTACGCTCATAACTTGAGAGGGGCTTGAAAGGTACGCCAGCGACCTGAGCGAATTTCTGAGCGGCGTAATAGGCTCCAAGAGGTGCCCAATGATGGTCAGTACGCAAATATATGTCTTCTTTTGCATGTTGGCCAAGTGGAGTATATATATCAACGGCCTTCACTTTCGGACTAAGCTGAGAATATATATGGTTAATGGTCGGACGCTGAGGACGAGTACATGAAAGGGCATTGTCTGGACAATAGAACTCCGCGGCTGTAGGTATCACCATACAATAAACATGTACCTTATCACCGAAAACCTCTTTGTATTTGTTTGCAGCCTCAGAATATTGGCCACCTCCTCTTGAGCTACCGCCAAAGGCCATCAACGCCCTGACTTTATCACCTTTTCCTACTACAATTATACCGGCATTGGCAATCTTGGCATTATCGTCAGCAGTTATTTCATTCTTATATGCTCCAACATTTCTATCCGACGCATCATCGTATTCGTCATCTGCCGGCACAGTTGTTTTTGCAGCATGAAACCTGACATTGTTTTCTGTCGGGGCCATACCTATAATGTCTTTTATCGTCATACTGAGTTGCATCAACACATCACGGTATGGTTCACTGTCGCTATACCATGATGAGACTTTCTTGGTAAACTCACCACTCAACAAGGCGTCTTCCGTATACTTTGGAAAAGCGGCAAGTTCTCTTTTTTCCAATTCCGACACTTTACTGCGAGGAAAGAAATTAAAGACCAATGCTATTGAGAAGAAAGCAATGCTCATTAAAACGATGTATACTGCTGAATATTTCTTTGAACTCTCGTTAGTCATATATGTAATTGATATTGTTATAGTATAAGCAAATTGTCTTACAAATCATTTTCAAGCAAGTCACCCTACTTAAATAGCGACAGCCAGCCTCCATTCATCGGGCCAGCATATTGAGATATTTCCTTGTCGTAGATGGCGAACAAGCGTGTATCAAGTTATTGGCAAATAAGACATCTGTTATTGAATTGTCAGCAACATATTTACGTATACTGTGAGGGAAATAACGAAAATCTACCACATGCACTTCTTCAAAGCCATAGAATAGATATGCAGGAAGTGCATTTCCATAACTGTCCTTCAATATCATAAGCCGTCTTCCATTCTTGTTTCCTGTCACTACCTTGACAGTACGGGTATCTCCTCCCATAAAGGTACAATATGCGCTGGCACTACCGTCTTTATAATGTATGAAGAAGTTTCGTTCAATAGGAGCACTTTCACCTACCGTCTTGCCTTTACTCAACGTATAATTGATAAACCAACTCTTGTAGTCTATTCCCTGAGGCATATAATAGACGAAATCTTCTGGTGCATTCTTAACGGCAATATCTTTAGAGAAGGTGTACATACTTCCTACGTAGTTGTGCACCGTCTTGGCATCATAGGATGAAAGGGGTCTGAAATTCACACCTGCAGCATTTGCAAAACAACGCGATGCATAATATGCACCTAATGGAGCCCAATGATGGTCTGTACGGGAATAAATAGGCTCACTTTTGTGAGATTCCAACTCATCGTAGATTTTCACCGGTATTATTGTATTATCGAGGCTTGCATAGAGCTTATCAAGAACGGACTTCTCATTATTTGTCCATGAGCGCTGTTCTTCAGGACAATAGTAAGCTACTGCATTGGGAATTGTCATACAATAAACCGCAACGCTATCACCAAATGCCTGCTTATAACTGTTTACCATCTCTGCGTATGACATTGCTCCAACTTGTGTTCCGCCAAAGGGTTCGAAAGCACGAGTTTCGGCTCCGTTGTCGATTACAATTATGCCGGCACGCGCTCTGCGTACTTCATATTTGGAGTCATCATTAATTGTATCCGCATTGGAATATTGGGATTCTTGCTTTTGAATTTGTGAAAACACTGGCATTATTGAACATGCAGCAAAAGACAGAAGCAAGATTAGTCTTATTCTTTTCATTTGATATATCATTTCATCATTAAAAACGAGTGTAAATAAAGGCATTGTTAGTTGCACCAACGAGTAGTGCAGCACATACAACAAGCATAACAACGGAGAATACCGTCTTTACAATGAGCGACATGGCATTGTAAACAGAGGGAACCGATGATTCTTCTTGTCTATGAAGCACAAAAGAGGAGACGATCTTGCGCAACGGCATTGAGAACACTATAGCTGCTACCCATATCCAGAAATGGTCGAGAAAAGCGCTGTGAGTGACAAAGCTATCAAACGTTTTGCCTCCTCCAAAGAAACTCTTGAAGAAGACGAGCATTCTGCCGAAATCATCAAAATAGAATATTCCCCATCCTATCACTACAAGCAACAGGCTATATAAATGGAGCAAGGGAGATGGTATGTTGTCCTTAACTTTCAGCAGAGTGTATTTCTCCGTCATCACTATTATGCCGAAATATACACCCCAAATGATGAAGTTCCAACTCGCACCATGCCACATTCCTGTAAGGAACCATACGACAAGGATGTTGACGGCCTGATGTTTACGGTTTCCTCCCATTGGAATGTATACATAATCTCTGAAAAAGCTACCTAGCGAAATATGCCATCGACGCCAAAAATCAGTTATAGTATCACAACAATAAGGATGGTTGAAGTTCTCATTGAAATGGAAACCCAACATTCTGCCGAGTCCGATAGCCATATCAGAATAACCAGAGAAGTCAAAATATATCTGGAATGTAAACGCTACGATACCCAACCAAGCTCCTGTCGTGGTTAAATCATTCAGACCGTTGACAAGGAATTGGTCAGAAATCTCAGAAAGCTGATTTGCCAAGATTACCTTTTTCCCAAGACCGATAAGGAAGCGGTATGAGCCATCTGCAATGTCCCTGCTATTGACACGACGATTGGCTATCTCATTTGCCACTGTACCATAACGCACAATTGGCCCGGCAACAAGTTGTGGAAACATTGATATATAAAGCAACAGGTCTGGATAACGACGCTGAACAGGAGATTCGTTCCTGTAAACATCTACAAGATACGAAATAGACTGGAAGGTGTAAAAACTGATACCTATAGGCAAAGCTATATTGGGGACCTTGATATTCATCCCCAAATCAGAAAGTATTCCCGCAAAGAAACCAAGATACTTGAATATGCCGAGCACCAAAAGGTTTAAGCTTATACCCACAACGAGTGCAGTCTTTCGTCTTGACTGCATCCTGCCAGCTATATTTAGACCTGATATATAATTTATCAAAGAACTGAAAAGCATAAGGAACACATAGACTGGTTCACCCCATGCATAGAAAATCAACGAGAAAACAACAAGAACAGCATTCTTGAGAACATTTCTACATGCCATTTGTGACGGGTCTAAAGCAGGAACTCTACTTGAAAACAGTTCCTTATCACCGACCGCTGCCAATAGATAACATAGAAAGAAAGCCGGAAGGAAAGCGAAGAGAAAAAAGAGATCAGAAAATATCATTTGCTGAGATTATTATGTTTGAAAAAGATTTCGTGAAAACTAAAACAAGTAAATTAATAGCACAACAAGGAAGTAATCTGATTGGCAATGAGATATCCGTTTCGCCGAGCACCTCTCTCTGATGTATGAGTGCCATCAACTGTCAAAAAATAGCCATTCGTCTCTCTGGAAGAATACACACCTGTAATATAATCCTGCCTAATTATAGGAATTGACATACGATGGGCACATTCTTCAAGAATATTTCCAACTTTATTGATAATATCATAGGATGCTTTCGTAGTCTGCATAGGTGAAAGGAGCACTATTTGGGCATCAGGAAATCGGGACATCAGTTTCTCACAAATCAATTTGACAGAACCTGCTAAAGACACTACAGAAGAAACTTTCTGAGGTGCATTAAATGTATTAGGTGTACCGAATGCCTGTTCTACTGTTTTCGAAAATATCCCAGGACGCTTACTGTTAAACCATGCGTCGTTTGTACCTGCAGCAATCAGTATCAGGTCTGGCGAAGGCTGCTGTTGGTTATCACAAGCAGTTATCAATCTGTTCATCTGATTGAATATCACATTGTTGTCTGAAAGGACTTGTGTGTTTTCTACTATGTCATAGCGGGTTCTGACAGTATTCGTCCAAGTAGCACCACTTCTTGCATAGCTTTTACATGTCTTGGGAGAAATTTTATCTGCAAACCATTTTGACCAACCTTTAGGGTTCGTACAATCATCTCCACCAATAGAGGTGTTTGAATCTCCAAGAATCACAATATTCAAGTCATGTCCATTAACAGCCGAAAGCAGACAGCTCTTGCAAATCAACACACAAAAGAGTAAAAGAAACCTTATAGGGATGTTCATTATTTGTTTACTAGTTTAACTCGAAATAATTATTTCTGAATGGTTGGCAAAGATAATGTATTTTTTTGACATAAGAATAAACAATTGAAAATATGTCAAAAAAAAAACAATAAAAAAATGATGCCAAATCCAATATTGAATTTGACATCATTTTTTATTATATCAAATAAATCACATTCCTGCTGCTTGTGCCAGCCAATCATAAACACAGCTACAAACACCAAACAGTAATATGCCTATAGTACAAAGTGCAAGAGCAAAACGAGTATTGTTGTCACTCTTGAACGTTGGCAACGGTGTTTCGGTCTGATTGATATACATGCACTTCACAATCTTCAGATAGTAGTACAAGCTTGGTACTGTGTTCAACAAAGCAATGAATACAACAAGGTATGCCAATGTTGAACCTTGTTCAGCAGCTGCCATGAACACGAAGAACTTACAGAACATTCCTGCGAAAGGTGGGATACCTGCAAGAGAGAACAACGCCAAGGTCATCAAGAACGAAAGTTTTGGATTCGTTCCATAGAACCCATCGTAGCAGTTCATCTTGGTATTGCCATTTCCACGTGTCTCTACAACATTGATAATAGTGAAAACTGCCATATTGGCTGCAACATAAATCAACACATAGTACATGAGAGCTGTAAGACCCATAGCGCTGTTTCCAATTACAGCAAGCATTATGTATCCAGCCTGAGAAATAGAACTGAATGCCATGAATCGTTTCAACTCCTTCTGACGGAGAGCAAAGAGGTTAGCAATGGTGATGGTAAGCAGAATTACTATATACATAAGATATTCCCAATACTCAACCATCGGTGCGAAAACCTTCATAAGAATCGTCATCAGAGCAAACGCTGCAGCTCCCTTTGAAACTACACTAAGATAACCAGTTACTGCTGTTGGTGCACCCTGATAGGTATCAGCAGTCCAGAAGTGGAATGGAACAAGAGAAATCTTGAAACCAAGTCCGCTGAAAAAGAACACCAAGCCAAGAATTGTCAGTGGCGAAGCACTGATTTGTGCAGCTACATCACCAAAATACAATGTACCGACGGCACCATAGATAAATGAAATACCATAAAGCATTACACCACTTGAAAATGTTGCCGTAAGGATAAACTTGGCAGCGCCCTCAGCTGAATTCTTCTTGAACTTGTCAAAAGCCACCAGACATGCCATAGGAACTGATGCCATTTCCAATCCTAAGAAGAACATAAGGAAATGTCCTGAAGAAATCATCACATACATACCCAAGAGGGTTGAAATGATGAGTTCATAATATTCACCTTCCTTGTTCTTCACGTCAGCACGCTCAAGCCAAGACTGTGACATCACCAGAACGATGAACGCACCAGCTGTAAGAATTATCTTCATAACATTGGCTGCTTGAGTTGACTCATAGCATCCACCAAAGACAGAAGCTGGTTCTGCATAGAAGCAGAGAGCTGTCTGACAAATGAAGAGAGCGCCTGTCAGCAGGCTCAACACAGAATGTTTCTTCTCACCTTTCAGAATAAGATCGGCGAGGAATACTATTACCAGCACTGCAATAAGGCCAGCCTCTGGTATCATATTAAAAAACTGACTATAATCCATTTTGTCCTACTGATTAATTATAAGTTAACGACTTGGAGAATTGGTGTCACTGCATCTGTAATTGCATTGCTAGCCCACAATGGGAATGATCCAAGACCTGCAACACAGAATATCAAACAGCAAACAGCAAAGCGCTCATCCCATGTTGCATCTGTCAATGTGAGATAGTGCTCATCCTTGACTTTCTCAAACAAGATGAAACCTACTGTACGCAGGATATAAACCGCGGTAACAACAATTGATGTGATTGCAATTATCGTACAGCAACGATGGAATGTGTCTGGATTTTCAAATGAACCTGTGAAAATTGTCATTTCGGCAATGAAACCAGAGAAACCAGGCAAACCAAGGTTGGCAAGACCTGCAATGACATATCCTACTGAAAGGAATGGCATGATCTTCATCAGACCACCGAGCTTGCGGATATCACGTGTATGTGTTCTGCCGTATATCATACCGATAAGGGCAAAGAACAAAGCTGTCATCAAACCATGAGAGAGCATCTGAAGTATTGCACCTGTGCAAGATACCTTTGTCATCATGAGTAGTGCGAAAAGCACAAGACCACAGTGAGAGACTGAAGAATAAGCATTGATAAACTTCAAGTCTGTCTGTACACATGCAGAGAAAGCACCATATACTACAGAAATTGTGGTAAGGATAAGGAATATCCAAGCCAAATCCTGAGCCGCATGAGGAAGCAGGAACATGGCAATGCGGAAACAACCGTAACCACCAAGTTTCATAAGCACACCAGCATGAAGCATTGACACAGAAGTAGGTGCACAACCGTGACCGATAGGAGACCAAGTGTGGAATGGGAACAAAGCACCAAGCACTCCGAAACCAATGAACACGAATGGGAACAGAACATTCTGTACTGCATCAGGAATATGATTGTTATGAGCAATCTCCAGAATGTTCATTGTTGAAGCACCATTAAAGAAATAGATACCAACAAGACCCAAGATGATAAGGGCAGATCCACCCATCAACATAAGAGTCAACTTCATTGCTGCATATTCTTTTCTTCCTGATCCCCAATAACCAATCAATAGATACATAGGAATAAGGGCAACCTCATAGAACATGAACATCGTGAAAAGGTCGATGCTGATGAAGAAACCATAAACTCCAGTAGAAAGCAATGTAAACCACATGAAGAATTCCTTCGTCAAAGGTTGTAATTTCCACGAAGCGAAAGTTCCTGTAAAGACGATGATGCTTGAAAGAAGCAGCATCACTACAGAGATACCGTCAACACCAACTGCATAGTTGATGTGAAGAGGAGCAAACCAAACTGTAGATGACTGAAGAATCATCTCTTCAGTGTTTCCTGCAGCGCGCTCTCCAATGAAATGTAATGTCAACCAAATTGACATTGCCAACAGACATGATGATCCTATGACCATCACCGTACGGACCTGCTTGATGTCACGGGCAGCCCAAAGGCCGAGCAACATCAAAACTGGGATTACTACAAATATACTTAATATACTCATCGTTCTTATAATATGCTAAGTAATACTAATGTTAATGCAACAGCTCCAGTCAGGAACCAAACGGCATATTGACGTACATCACCACTCTGCCAAGGACGGAGACTCTCGCCAGCTTCGTTTGCACCCCATGCACTGAAATCAATGAGACCATTGATGATATGCTCATCAATCCACTGAACCGGACGAGATACAAAACGGAACAAAATCTTATGTGTGACAAACATATAGACTTCATCCATATAGAAACGTTTGTAAGCCCAACGATGAAGACGAGGGAATGTCTTGTACAACTTGTCAGCAATCGGCTGTTTCTCACCCTTATATATATATGTAGCAAGAGCAATTGAAATAACGGCAATTACTGTGGAAGTTATAGCTACCTGAGGAGCGAAATGTACTGTATATGCAGTACCTGCAGCACTTACTATCTCACCGAAGCTTGCCCAGCTCCAATCCATGAAACCACCAAGCGTAGTGAAGACACCAACGCCGACGGTAATAATACTCAAGAATATCAATGGGAAGGTCATTGTCAGCGGAGCCTCGTGTGGAGTGTGATGAGCATGAAGTTCCTTATTCTCTGTACCCCAGAAAATACCATAGTAAAGACGGAACATATAGAACGCTGTCATAGCGGCAACACCGGTCATCCACCAACCGATGAACTGAGAATGCTCAAAACATGCAGTGATAATCTCATCCTTAGAGCTGAAGCCTGAGAAGAATGGAATACCAGCGATAGCAAGACAGGAAATCAAGAATGTGGCATGGGTAATAGGCATATACTTCTTCAGACCACCCATCGCAGACATCTCGTTTGAGTGAACAGCATGAATGATACAACCAGCACCCAAGAAAAGACAAGCCTTGAACATAGCATGTGTGAAGAGATGGAATAGAGATGCCATATATCCAAGCTGGGCATGATTGTCGAGAACAGCACCATGATGACCTGGCAAGCAAACGCCAAGTGCCACCATCATAAAGGCAATCTGAGAAATCGTAGAGAATGCAAGTACTCGCTTGATATCACTCTGTGCACATGCCACAGCAGCAGCATAGAAAGCAGTAAACGCACCAACATACACGACTATTTCCATTGCCTGTGGAGCATATTCAATCCAAATAGGGAACAGACGAGCAATCTGCACTACTCCTGCAACCACCATGGTCGCAGCATGAATAAGCGCAGAAACAGGTGTAGGTCCCTCCATAGCATCTGGCAACCAGATGTGAAGTGGGAACATGGCAGACTTACCAGCACCTCCGATAAACATCAGCACGAGAGCTGTAGGAAGAATAAAACCTCCTGCGGCTGCAGCACGTGAAGCATCACATGTTGTGAATGCAGTCATTCCCTCTGCTATATGAACTTCAGTTCCAGTGAAAGAGAAGTTAAATGAACCTGTATAATATCCGAAGATGAGAATACCGATCAAGAAGAACATATCAGCGAAACGAGTCACTATAAATGCCTTCTTGCTAGCATGAACTGCTGCATGCAATCCATAATAGAATCCGATCAAAAGATATGAGCTGACACCCACGAGCTCCCAGAACATATACATCTGGAAAATGTTGGTAGCCAGAACAAGTCCTAGCATTGACATTGTGAAGAGAGACAAGAAAGCGTAATAGCGCTGGAAGCCCTTCTCACCATGCATATAGCCAAATGAATAAATGTGCACCATAAAGCTAACTGTGGAAATGACAATCAGCATCATCACTGAAATAGGATCAAGAAGGATACCTAAATCAAAGTGAAGATTACCGAGTGGCAACCAAGTGTAATTGTATGGTACTAATGTCGCAAAAGTTCCGTCAGCCAAACGCGGAGCTGTGAAATACTGGAAAGCTGTGATATAGCTCAACACAGTAACCAATCCAATAGAACAGGTTCCGATAAGACCGGCTGTTTTATGCGACCATGCATACTTGTTTCCCGCAAAATCGGGCAAGCCAATGACGAGGAAACTCAACAATGGCAAGAGAAGTATCAACAATGAATATGTATAATCCATAACTTATTAATATTTCATGTTTTCAATACTGTTCACCTGATCGCTGTGGAAATTACGGTAAACATTAATAATTATAGCGATAGCCACTGCACTTTCTGCCGCACTTACGCCCATTGAGAAAAGGGTCATGAAGAAGCCCTCGAATTCACCGGGGAAGAGCAGTCTGTTAAAGGCAGCGAAATTGATGTCTACAGCATTGAGCACAAGCTCAATGGAGATAAGCATTGCTATCAAGTTACGACGAGTGACGAATCCGTAAACGCCGATGAAGAACAGAAGTGCGCTAAGCACAAAATAACATTCTACAGGTACCATAATTATTTATCCTCCTTTTCTTTACGAGCCACAACGATGCCGCCGATAATGCAAGCGAGCAAGAATACAGAAATGAACTCAAACGGTAAAACATACTGATATTTCTCGCTTCCAACAAGAGCCTCACCAATGACATTCATTGAAACCTCCTCGTCAGCAACCTCACATGCTCTGAACAAGAATTCATTCTTGAGCAGAACAATAGTCACTGTAAGGAAGCCAGCGAGAGTTACAAGAGCAGCGCCAATGGCACGGCTTCCTTTCACATGCTCTACCAAGCCCTGAAGTGTACGGCGATTAACGAGCTGAATAGCAAAGATATACATCATCGTGATGCCACCAGCATAGATACTCAACTGGGCAGCACCCAAGAAAGTGTAGTCAAGAATAAAATACAATCCAGCAACACCGAACAAAACGAAGAGCAGGAATGTGGCTGCACGCATGATACGCTTTGTGGCGACACACATAACAGCAGAACCCAGAATTACTACGGCAAGAATGCCAAACATTATAATATTAGCCATTTCTTATGTCCTCCTTATTTTGTTTTGGTGTTAAACTTACCGATTTCAAGAGGAGCTCCACCATCTATAAGGTTAGGAAGGCTTCCTCCGGTATATACCTCCTTGTCAAGGTGAAGAACGAGTTTGTCTCTATCAAAGACAGAGTTCTCGAAGTCATTCGTGAAATGAATGGCATCGAAATTGCATGCATTGACACATAGTTCACAGAACATGCAATCTCCGAGATCATATTGATAGTCAACCAACTTGCGTTTCTTCTTGCCCGTCTCAGGGTCCTCCACCATCTCTGTAAGAATCTTTATCGAGTCATTAGGACAAGCCTTCTCACACAATGTGCAGCCAACGCATTTGTAGTTTTGGTTCTCGTCGCGTGAGAAAACAAGTCTGCCACGATGGCGAGCCGACACATGGAGCGTTGTCTTGCGGTTCTCAGGATACTGCTCAGTGCTCTTCTTGGTGAAATACTCAGTAAGAGTAGTCTTCATACCAATGGCGAGAGTCTTTACAGCAGAACCAATTTCTCCAAAATATGATTTATTATTATCTTCCATATCTATTTAAACTCCTTATTTAAAAGTGCCAGCCAAATGCCACAATGATAGTCATAAGCACCAAGTTGATGAGACAAAGCGGCATGAGATATTTCCACTCAAGTTTCAATATCTGGTCAATACGCAGACGTGGGAAAGTCCAACGTACCCACATAAGCAACCAAACAACGGCGAAAGTCTTGCCAAGGAACCATACGATACCAGGGATAAGGTTCATGATTCCATCGAAACCTTCTATACCGATATTTACAGGTGCCCATCCTCCAAGGAATACAGTAGTTGCGATTCCAGATACCACGAAGAGGTTAAGATACTCTGCAAGGTAATAGAAACCGAATCCCATACCAGAATACTCTGTATGATAACCGGCTGTCAACTCGCTCTCAGCCTCAGCCAAGTCGAACGGACCACGGTTTGCTTCTGCATTACCAGCTACGAGGAAAACCAGGAAGGCTATAATAGCAGGAACATGACCTTTGAAGATTAGCCAGTTCCATGGTCCGACCTGTGCTTCAACGATACCGCTCACCTGCATTGTACCTGTAAGTATTACTGCAGTAATGAGACACAAGCCGAGAGACATTTCGTAAGATATGAGCTGAACAGCTCCACGCATAGCCGAAACGACACTATACTTGTTGTTACTTGCCCAACCGGCGAGGAAGATACCAACCACACCGATACTTGACACCGCAGTCAGCAAGAACACACCAACATTGAAGTTCAGCACCTCTGCGCCATTGTTCCATGGCAAGAAAGAGAAGGTGCCCACCGAAGCAATGATAACAAGGAACGGAGCCACGAAATACAGCAGCTTGTCAGCCTTGTCTACAGTGAAAATCTCCTTGATGAGCATTTTCAGAACGTCGGCAAAAACCTGGAATATACCCCATGGACCGACACGCATCGGACCAAGTCGGCACTGGAAGTAAGCACAAACCTTACGTTCCATGAAAATCAAGCAAATAGCAAGTATGGCATAACCTGCAAGAATAAGTACGCCAACCAGTATGCACTCGATAAGGATCGACCAGAAATCTCCAAGTCCAAGAGTTTGGCGGAGAAGAGCGTCGAACCATATTGTTACGTTACTAAAGTCAAACATAATATAAATTTTGATTTTAGAGTTTAGAATACATCGAATGTTTCCAACCCCTTAATTCATTTTTCGATTATCTGTCAAGGTCAGGGATTACGAAGTCGATAGCGGCACCGGTTGTGATGAGGTCAGCGATTTTCTGTCCACGCAACATCGGATCGAGAGCACCTGCCAGAGTAAGACCCATCGGACGCATCTTCATACGATAAGGACTCTTGTCACCTCTTGAGTCAAGATATACTCCGAACTCACCGCTTGCACCCTCTACAGAGAAATACCACTGTCCCTCAGGAACCTTTATGATTGGTTTCTGCTTGATGTAATATTCTCCCTCTGGGATGTTGTCGATAAGTTGTTCGATAATATCAAGACTCTGATAAAGCTCCTTGATATGAACATAATAGCGATCCATAGAGTCACAACCTGTCATGGTAATCTCCTCCCAGTTCACTTTGTCATAGCAATCGTATGGATGACGCTTACGTGTATCGTTCTTCCATCCGGCAGCACGTCCTGCAGGACCAGTCACCGCATAGTTGATACAGTTTTCCTTATCCATAGGACCAACGCCTTCAAGTCGCTTATGTGTGATGACGTTATCTCCGAACACATCGAGATACTCCTGAATCTTAGGTCTCAAATACTTGCAGAGTTTCTTTGTATTATCAACGAAATTAGGATCGATGTCAGCCTGAAGTCCACCGATTCGATAGTAGTTCATAATGAGTCTACCACCAGTTGTCTCCTCCATCACATTGAGCACATGCTCACGGTCGCGCATGCAATACAAGAATGCTGTGAGTGCTCCAAGGTCCTGAGCTGTACAGCCCAAGAACAACAAGTGGCTGTCGATTCGCTGCAGCTCATCCATGATAGTACGGATGTAGCGGATGCGGTCTGACAATTCTATTCCCATCGCCTCTTCAATCACACCCACGAGAGCATGACGATGCATCATTGCAGAGAGATAGTTAAGACGGTCTGTAAGAGCCAATGTCTGAGGATAAGTCATTCCCTCCCACATTTTCTCTATACCGCGATGGATATATCCGAGATGAGGATAAATGCGTTTTACCGTCTCACCGTCAATAACGGTCTGCAAACGCAGCACACCGTGAGTTGACGGATGGTTAGGACCGATATTTACAACATATTCGTCCTCTTCAAACAAGCGATGCTTTGTTTCCACCAAATGACCATCCTTGTCGAGTGAATACTCTACTGTGAAATCGTCCTCTGGCTCATCAGTCAGAGGGAACTTGTTTGCTTCCGGACTCATATCAAAGTCCTTGCGCAATGGATGTCCCACGAAATCAGTACGCAAGAAGAGTCTGCGCATGTCTGGATGTCCAAGGAACTTGATTCCTACGAAGTCGAATACCTCACGCTCAAGTAAGTCTGCGGCTTTCCAGAGGTTTGTTACGGTAGGGATAACATCGCTACCATCCACTTTCTTGGCAATTGTCCTTACAGAACAACGCTCATTGTTCTGAGTGTTTTCAAGAATGTAGATACAACCCAGACCTTCTTCACCGAAGTCCTCACCGATTATAGTAACAAGGTAATCGAAATGCTTCTCGTTCTTCAGCTTTGCCATTTCATTGGCGAAGTTTTCGAAAGTGAGTTCTATATTATTCAGTTTCATGTCTTATACCTTATTATATTATACAGTTTGGTTTTTCTCAGAATCAGCGAGGTCGCCGACTTTGAAATCAGCGGGAACATCAGTCACGATGATTGGCTCCGGATGTCCGAGCTTCTGAGAATCCTGAAGGTTCTCGTTGCTCAATCCACGGAGATCTCCCTTGCTCATTGAAAGTTCCTTCTCCTCCTTTGTCATCTTGTGGTTAGCGCCACCAAAGAACTTCTCGATCTTAACCTTTCTCTGGAGCTGCATCATACCATAGAGGATTGCCTCAGGACGTGGAGGACAGCCTGGGATATACACATCAACAGGCACGAGTTCATTGATACCACGAACTACATTGTAGCTCTTCTTGAAAGGTCCGCCACTGATGGTGCATCCTCCGACGGCAACGACATACTTTGGCTCAGCCATCTCATCATAAAGACGCTTGAATACCGGTGCCATCTTGTTGGTGATAGTACCGGCACACATGATAAGGTCTGCCTGACGTGGAGAGTTACGTGTCACCTCAAATCCGAAACGTGAGAAGTCATAGCGCGCACAACCCACAGACATGAATTCGATACCACAGCAACTGGTACCGAAAGTGAGCGACCACAACGAGTTGCTTCTTCCCCAGTTGATAACCTGATCAAGGGAACCGAGCACCACATTGCAACCGCCTTCATGAAGTTGGTCTACTATCTTCTCAAGAGTATCATTGTCCTTAAACTCGTTGTAAGGAATGCTTTTGATAACGGGTTTTCTTACTTCCATTCCAACGCTCCTTTCCGCCAAGCATAAGCAAGGCCAAACACCAACACTAAGAGGAAGAATCCAATGCTACACAAAGCCATTGGACCAAACTTGCTGACTGCCACAGCCCATGGATATAGGAACACTGTCTCGATGTCGAACATCAGGAAGAGAATGGCAAAGAGGTAGTAACCCACATGCATTGGCACCCATGATGTGCCGCGCGTTGGGATACCGCACTCAAAAGGCTGTCCCTTCACTGGGTTGTACGACCTAGGGCCAATGAGTTTCGCAACTACATACGCTCCTACAACCAATACAACTGCCGTCAAGATAACGGTAATAAATAGGATAAAATACATAAATATTTTATTAAATAAAAAATTTGACTGTCAAAATCGTTTGCAAAGATACATATTTTATATTATAATCTGCAATGAAAGGTAAACAAATCGTAAAATAAGATTATTTCTCCGACTTATCCTTACCTCCAAACCACTTGTCTATCAGCAAAGCCAGAGAACCGTCACCTGTCACATTACATGCAGTTCCGAAGCTGTCCATTGCGATATATAGGGCAATCATAAGGGCTTGGTCTGCCTCTGTGAAGCCCAATATTGAAGCCAGTACACCGAGAGATGCCATTATCGCTCCACCAGGAACACCCGGAGCAGCGACAATAGATATTGCAAGCATCAGAATGAATCCTATAACGGTGACGAAATCGTATGATATATGCTGCATCATCATGAGCGCCATGGCACAGGCAACGATTTTCATCACGCTTCCCGACATGTGGATTGTTGCACAAAGAGGTATGACGAAACCCGCTATGCTTTTATTCACTCCATTGGCTATAGTCTGTCGGAGAGTCACGGGAATAGTGGCAGCTGAAGACTGTGTTCCGAGCGCTGTGAAATAAGCCGGCAGCATCCGTCCTAAGAGTCTGAACGGATTCTTTCCCACAAATGCGCCTGCTACACAATACTGGAATATGAGCAAGAAGATATGCATCACGAAAATCACTCCGATAATTTTCACGAATACTGTCAATACGCGTGCTGCATCACCGGTGTATGCCATATTGAGGAATATACCGAAAATGTATATCGGCAAAAGTGGAATTATTGCCACATTGATTGTCTTGATGATTACCTGCATGAAGTCCTTCATAACGTTTTTCAACGCCACATACTGCATTGTTGCCGTTGTCAGACCGAGGGTGAAAGCTAACACAAGGGCTGTCATAACATTCATTGGAGCTGGTATCTCAACGGTAAAAAACGGAGCCATCGCCTCTGTCGTCGCCAACGACGCCGCCGTAGTCTGTGTGTCAATAAGCGACGGGAACGTAAGCTCACTAACCGCATAAGACAGGAGTCCAGATGTCACCGTAGCGAAATAAGCCAAAGCTGTAGTGGCAATCAACATCTTCCCGGCTCCCTGACCGATGTCGGAAATAGCTGGAGCAACAAGTCCGAGAATCAGCAATGGAATAAGGAAGCCAAGGAACTGGCTGAAAATGCCGTTGAACGTGAGGAACACCCTGACGACCTCTCCCGGCAAAAACATTCCGAACACTACACCACAGACAATGGCAATGATAATCTTAGGCAGCAGGCCTATTTTGAAAGTTTTCATTTGATATAGATTTTTAGGTTTTTAAATATTTCATTTCAACACGTTAGCAACCAATCCTTCCATCGGGCTTTTGATTATTTTCCCAACGGTATATCCGCATTGTCTTGCTGCTTCGACAAGTTGCTTTTCGTAATAATGTGCCACACTACCCACAACATTTACTTTAAGGTCTTTTCTTTCATAGCGGTCAACATTCTTGACAAAGAAAGCCTTGAAGTTTTCCACGACGATCGCCTCTAATTCCGGCACATCGAGGTGTTTATAAATAAACGGCGACAAAGAAGCAAGAAAACGGTTTGCCAGCGGTTCCTTGTAGACACGCCTTATGATATCGTCCAAATCAAGATTTGTAGATTCAAAGAATTCCTCACACAAGGTTTTCGGCAGTCCGCCTTTGAAAACGGCATTCAAGAAAAGTTTCCCGAGAACGGCCCCGCTACCCTCGTCACCGAGTATATATCCCAGCGGTGATATATTGGCTACTATCTTCTCGCCATCAAACAAACAGGAGTTGGCTCCAGTTCCAAGAATGCATGCAATACCTTCCTCACCTCCACAAAGAGCATGAGCCGCAGCCATCAAGTCACTGTCTACAAAGACTTTACCATCTGCAACAGACAGACAGCCCACCAATATTGCCTTCAACGATTTGGCTGCTTCGCCACGACATCCCGCCCCATAGAAACGCACATCAACATTGCCACGACTTTCATGCCACAACTCCGCAACGTTGGCCCTGAACTGCATCAGCAGCTCTCTTACCAGGATATTTCTGATCTGTTCTTCTGTCTGATGTGCAGGATTTATGCCTTGTGTATGACAACTGAATACCGGTTGTCTGCCTGAAACGAGACACCAGTCTGTCTTCGTACTGCCACTGTCGGCAAAAAGCGTCAATGGCAATTCTTTATTGATGGTAATGTCTGACATTTGATGGTAGTAATTAAAACGTGGCAAAATTAATAAAAAAAGTGTGAGTTGGCAAACTTAACATTGAAGAAAATGCATTATCTTTGCAAAACGGAAAATCGCTTTTCTGATTGCAGCATGCCAGTGACGACAAACGCGACACTGCAAAAACAAATCAAATCGGGAACTGTAATACAAAAAAAAAGACAAACAATAATTTTATAAAGAACAATATGAAGAAGAGACTGTTTTTACTATTTCTGTTCGCAATAACAATCACCATTTCTTGCAATGCCGTGCTCAAGGAGAAAGACCTTGACAACACATTGTCGATACTCAGAAATGAATTGACCACTTATCACCAAGAGCAGAAAAAGAGACAGATGAAATACAAGAACAGCAGTGAGCTGATAAGGAAGAACCTCTTCTCCATTCTTGCAAAGAGTAATCAAAATGCCCTCATGCTTTATTCTCAGAAGCCGGAATATGTTTTTGACCTTGCTTACGCATGTCATGAGGCAACCGACCAGTTCAGCAATTTCCGCAAGAGTTCTCTGCCATTCCGGTCGTATATCACGCAATTGGACAGTGAAATCGCCCGCTACGATAGCCTTGTAAACTCGCTCAGTTCCATGCCCACCTTCGCTCTTAGCGACAAGGCAAAGGTAAACCGCAACGTGTGTCTCACCCTGGCGGTAAGCATCCGTAACAACATGACGGAAAACAAATCCATGCTGCAGGACTACATAAAGTATTACAACCTGACAGAGAATCACTTGAAAAGCCTCAACGATTATGCCAACGGCAGATACAGTGAAATTCAGAACAACATATTCCGGAATGGCGGAGAAAACTATTTCAGTATCCTAGCCAATCTCGGCACTCAAGTGAGCAAGACAACCGAAACGGTAAACGACAAATACCGTTCTTCCAAGAAGCTCCACTCGCAGTGGGACTCTCGTATGATCTTCGGATTGTTCGTCAGCATACTTTTCTATGGCATCATAGCCATTCTCCTGAACATGCTCGCAATACGCTTTCTGATGCCGAAGAAATTCCGCACCGAACAGTTCATGCTGAAACGTCCGTGCATCATGATGGCGACATCCACAATAACATTTGCAATTCTTATCGGCATCATACGCAGCACGGTGAACCAGAATTTCATCACCATGGCGAGCAACCTGCTCGTTGAATATGCCTGGCTGCTTGGCGTAATCCTGATATCTCTACTTCTGAGAGTAGACGGAAAACAGATAAAGAGCGCCTTCCGCATCTACTCACCGCTAACGCTGGTGGGATTCATAGTGATAACATTCCGCATCACGCTGGTGCCTAACGACTTGGTAAACCTGATTTTTCCTCCGGTCCTATTGCTCTGCACACTATGGCAATGGAACGTGATAAGAAGACACAACGAGAAGATACCCCGGTCTGATATGTTCCTGACATACATCTCATTGCTGGTATTCGCGACGAGCGTTGTGTGCTCATGGATAGGATTCACTCTTCTCAGCGTGCAGATGTTGATTTGGTGGATAATGCAGCTCACCTGCATCCTGACAATCAGCTGCCTGGCAAGTTGGATGAGCGAATACGCCGCAAAGCATCATCTTGAGGAGAAACCTATAAACAAGACATGGATATACAGACTGCTTCTGAAAGTCATAATCCCCTTGATGGCAATCTCTTCCATACTGATTTCCATATATTGGGCTGCCGACGTCTTCAACCTCAGCGACCAGATGATGCGCATCTTCACCACCCGTTTCATCGACGTCAGCAACTTCAGCGTCAGCATATCATCCATTGCCACGGTATTGGCACTATGGTTTGTTTTCGCTTATATCAGTTATATAACGATAGAATTCATGCGACTGCACCTGATGAACATAGACTCTCGCACGGCTGCCAGCCGCAACGTGATGGGAAAGAACATCGTGCAGGTTGTAGTCTGGGGCACATGGCTGCTGATAAGCCTCACCATTCTCCATGTGAGCAACACTTGGCTGGTTGTCGTTTCGGGTGGTCTGTCCACTGGTGTCGGCTTCGCATCCAAGGATATTCTCGAAAACATATACTATGGAATATCGCTAATGGCTGGCCGTATCAACATCGGTGACTGGATAGAGTGTGACGGCACTCGAGGAAAAGTGAGCAGCATAAGCTACACAAGCACTATGATAGAAGCCACCGACGGTTCGGTGATCGCATTCCAGAACTCCCAGCTGTTCACCAAGAACTACAAGAATCTGACCCGCAACCATGGTTACGAGCTTTCTGTAGTAAACTTCGGAGTGGGCTATGGCACTAATGTGGAGAGAATGAAAAAAGTCGTTACCGATGCCATCGAGAAACTTCATATTCCCTATATCGACAAAGAGAAACAGCCAAGCGTACTGTTCAAGGAATTCGGCGACAACAGCATAAACTTCAAATTCGTATGCTGGGTTGACGTAACGAAACAGGTAGTTACAGAGAGCATGATCATGGAGAGCATCTACAACACGCTCAACGAAAACGACATAGAAATGCCATTCCCGAAACGCGATGTTTACATCAAGGAAATGGCAAAGTAAACAGACTATCCAATAAAATTATGACCTCGGAACATATACTCCGGGGTCATTGTTTTATCTGGTAACTGAACATACACAAACCAGATCAGAACAATATACTCAAGTTTCTGATTTAGATAACGCCGAAATGCTCCAGCGCATTCTTCACACCGTCATCATCAACTGAGGTAGTGATATAATCAGCAGCAGCCCTCGCCTCGTCACCGGCATTTCCCATTGCCACACCGATTCCCGCACGCCGCAATATCGACTCATCGTTTCCGCCATCGCCAAAAGCCATGGTTTCCGAAATGTTGAGGTCCAGATATTGCGCCATTGCTTCAAGTCCTTTTCCCTTGTCAGCCTGCTCTGCCGTAATATCCGTAAATGCAGGATTCCAACGTCCCGACACGCAGCCCGGCATCTTCTCCATGATTTCCTTTTCATATTCCGCAGAGAAGAAGGGCGTAAGCTGAAGAATCTGCTCATTCCTCATAATGTCCTTCACATCAATAGCCATATCGATATTCTGGACAGCGAGATCCCTCACGAACACATCATAATACACCTGTTTGGGATTATACACGCCAATTCTCTTCTCACCAACCACTATGCAGGTATAGTCATTCTTTTCGGCATCCGCCATCATGACATCAACATCTGCCATGGGGATTGGATTGCAGCATATCGCCTTGCCATCCACTATGCAGAGTGCTCCATTGGTCGTTATATATCCATCTATGTATTGTTCTATAGCCTTCAGATTCGTAATTATAGGCAACGGTCTGCCCGTAGAGATGAACACTCCTACCCCATTAGCCTTTGCCTGGGCTATGGCATCGACAGTAGACTGTGGTATCTGGTGTGTCTTGAAGCTTACCAGCGTACCGTCTATATCGAAAAACAATGCTTTTACGTTGTCGTTCTTCACTTTAAAACAAATAAAAAAAGCAATCGGCTGCGACAATGAGCGTTTTTTTAATGCTACACTCCGCAACCGATTGATAGTTGATTAAAAATTAGTGTTCAATATTCTTGGCAATCGCACTTGCGCCCAGAACTGCAGCACCGGCGCCGTCGAGTGAGCTGACAAGGAATTTTGCCTTTCCACGGAAAATTCCCAACACGTTCTCTTCATAACCCTTTATCAATGGCTTCATAAGCAAGTCGCCAGCCTTTGTCAGTCCGCCGAAGAACACGAATGCCTCCGGACTGCAGAATGTCATGAAGTCGGCACAAGCCTCGCCGAGCATCTTTCCAGTGAACTCATACACTCTGAGAGAGAGAGCGTCGCCTTTGGCAGCGGCTTTTGAAACATCCAGAGATGTGATCTCCTCTGGATTCATGTCGCGCAACAACGATGGTTCGTTGGATGTTCCCAGAAATTCTCTTGCCGTGCGTGCCACTCCTGTAGCAGAGCAATACGCCTCAAGACATCCCTTTCTGCCACAACCGCAAGTTCTGCCATTCTCTCTGCGCATGATGACGTGACCGAGCTCACCGGCCATACCGTCAGAACCATACACCATCTGTCCGTTGATGACGATACCAGCCCCCACTCCCGTGCCAAGGGTAATCATGATGAAGTTTTTCATTCCCCTTGCCACGCCATAAGTCATCTCGCCGAGAGCTGCGGCATTGGCATCGTTTGTTATAGCCACTGGGACAGACAGCTTGTCGCTGAACATCTTAGCGAAAGGCACAACGCATTCATGCGCCCACGAAATATTTGGGGCGTATGCTATCGTACCGTCGTAGAAGTTGGAGTTTGGCGCTCCGATGCCCATTCCTTCGATTTTGTTTATTCCTCCCACTTTGTCAACGATTGGCATAAGAGCTTCAACTCCGGCGTTCACGAAATCCTCCGCCGTGCTGTATTGCTGTGTTTTTATTGACGTATGCTCAAGGATATTTCCCTGAGCATCAACGATGCCGAAAACGGCATTTGTTCCTCCGAGATCAAGACCTATAGTATAAGGTCTTCTTGTAATCTGTGCTTCCATTTTTAGTTGATGATATTTAGTCTGATAAATTATTTCTCATGCAAAGATAATGCAAGGCGAGAGGAGAATGAAATGAAGACATTCATTTCTTATCCCGAGCCGAAGCTTATTTTATGCAAAAATAATGCAAGGCGAGAGGAGAATGAAATGAAGACATTCATTTCTTATCCCGAGCCGAAGCTTATTTTATGCAAAAATAATGCAAGGCGAGAGGAGAATGAAATGAACACATTCATTTCTTATCCCGAGCCGAAGCTTATTTTCTGCAAAAATAATGCAAGGCGAGAGGAGAATGAAATGAAGACATTCATTTCTTATCCCGAGCCGAAGCTTATTTTCTGCAAAAATAATGCAAGGCGAGAGGAGAATGAAATGAAGACATTCATTTCTTATCCCGAGCCGAAGCTTATTTTCTGCAAAGATAATTGAATTCGCCATAAACGCCAACCTCTAAAAAAGTTTTTTTCCCAATCAACGCTCTTCAATAATCTAAATCAATGATATACATCATCTTAGCGTTCAAATTAACTGTAGTTTGGAAAGTTTATGTTACAAAATTTGTATTTTTCGTGAAAATTGCGGAACTTTGCACCCACTATGCCATTTCCATTTCATATAAACATATTAGATCTACTCCTGAAAGGAGTTGCAATAGGTATTCTTGTATCAGCCCCGATGGGCCCGGTAGGAGTGCTTTGCGTTCAGCGCACACTCAACAAAGGCAGATGGTTCGGTTTCGTGACAGGCATTGGCGCCTGTGTCAGCGATTTCATATACGCCCTTATAACGGGTCTTGGAATGTCTTTCGTCATGGACTTCATCAGCAATTCCCACTATCGGTACATATTGCAGATTTCTGCAAGTATCATCCTCATGATATTCGGAATCTATTCGTTCAGAAGCAACCCGATGAAGAAAGTTCACGTAAGCAACCGTGGCACCAAGGGCTCTCTCATCCACAACTGCATCACGGCATTCCTCGTCACATTCTCCAATCCTCTCATCATAATGCTCATGATGGGACTCTTCGCCCAGTTTGCATTCATAATCCCCAACCATCCAGTCGAGATGTGTGCCGGATATATCGGCATTATCGGCGGTGCGATGCTGTGGTGGTATGGATTGACATGGCTCGTAGACAAGATCCGTGCGGTTTTCGACACCAACGGCATTCAGATAATCAACAAGGTGGTGGGCAGCATCGTCATAGTGATGTCTATCATCGTCCTCATCGGCACGGTGTTCAACCTTTACACCCTGCCAACGATAAACTATTGACAACATTCAATAACTTGATAAATATATGTTCATATCTCAGGAATTAAGAAAGAAGAGCATAGCTGAATATCTGCTATATATGTGGCAGATAGAAGATATCATAAGGGCATACGGATGCTCGCTGTCGAGGATAAAGCACGAGTATATAGACCGCTTCGACTATACCGAGGAACAGAAAGAGGAAATGACAGACTGGTATGGCAATCTCATCACGATGATGAACACCGAGGGCTGCCGGGAGAAAGGACATCTGCAGATCAACAAAATCGTGATACAGCAGTTGTCCGAACTGAGCAGCACGCTTCTTGCCTCACCAAAATTTCCTTTCTACAACAGCGAGTATTACAGGGTATTGCCCTTCATCGTTGAACTGCGCAAACGTGGCGCCAAGGATGAGGACGAGATAGAGACATGCTTCAATGCCCTATACGGAGTAATGATGCTCCGACTGCAGAAGAAGCCCGTCAGCCCTGACACGGAACATGCCATAAAGGAAATAACGACCTTCATCGGCATGCTCTCCGACTATTACCTTCAGGACAAGAAGGGCGAACTGGAACTGGAATAAGAATTTCTCCGACGGTTTGCACCCTCGACAACATAAGAGGTTCACACAGCCTCGACGACTCATCAGCAACAAAAAACAAGCAATCATGAACATATTGGTAACCGGCGCCGGTGGTCAGCTCGGCAACGAAATGCAAATCGTGGCAAAAGGGAGCAAAGACAATTACATCTTCACCGACGTATGCGATGGATACACGCATCTCGACATAACATCAATCGACGACATCAGAAAGATGGTGAGCGAGAACGACATCAAATGCATCATAAACTGTGCCGCATGGACAAATGTTGACGCTGCGGAAACCGCTGGCGATATCGTGGAAACACTAAACGCGACAGCTCCGGAAAATCTCGCCAAGGCAATGAAGGAGGTTGACGGACTGCTGATACATATCAGCACCGACTATGTGTTCGGCGCCGACCCATACAACACTCCTTGCAAGGAGGACCAGAAAGGAACTCCGACTGGTGTCTACGGACTGACCAAGCTGCACGGCGAACAGAAGATCATCGCCACCGGAGTGAAGCATATCATACTGCGCACAGCATGGCTATACTCTGAGTTCGGAAAGAACTTCGTGAAAACGATGCTCAACCTCACCGCCACGAAGCCTCAGTTGAAAGTGGTGTTCGACCAATGCGGCACTCCGACCTACGCCTTAGATCTGGCCAAGCTGATAGGTCATATCATCGACAACAAGTTGTATGAAAACAACTATGGCATCTACCATTTCTCCAACGAGGGAGTATGCAGCTGGTACGACTTCACCATACAGATAGCAAGACTGGCAGGCAACAACGGCTGCGACATTCAGCCATGCCACAGCAGCGAATTCCCAAGTCCGGTGACACGTCCTGCCTACAGCGTGTTCGACAAGACAAAGGTGAAGAACACCTTCGGAATAAAAATCCCATATTGGGTTGACAGTCTCATGGCATGTATGGAAAATATGGGTGCATTGAAAAAAGTAAGATAATATTAACTATATACATTTATAATGCTGGATGAATAATAAAAAGACAATGAAAAATCCCAATATCGTCTTTCATCCATTCATCACTCTTCAACAAAGAATATGGCTAACGAAATAGAAAGAAGGCGAACCTTCGCCATCATATCCCATCCTGACGCCGGTAAGACAACGCTGACGGAGAAATTTCTCCTCTTCGGAGGACAGATACAGGTGGCTGGTGCCGTGAAAAGCAACAAAATCCGCAAGACCGCAACTTCCGACTGGATGGACATCGAGAAGCAGCGTGGTATCTCCGTGTCTACCTCCGTTATGGAGTTCGACTACAAAGACTACAAGGTGAACATCCTCGACACCCCTGGTCACCAGGACTTTGCCGAGGACACTTACCGCACATTGACTGCCGTTGACTCCGCAATCATCGTAGTGGACAGCGCCAAGGGTGTGGAGACGCAGACGAGAAAACTCATGAGCGTCTGCCGTATGCGCAATACACCGGTGATAATCTTCATCAACAAGATGGACCGCGAGGGACGCGACCCATTCGACCTTCTCGACGAACTGGAAGATGAACTGGAAATAAAGGTGCGCCCTCTGTCATGGCCTATCAACCAGGGTGTGAAGTTCAAAGGTGTCTATAATATCTACGAGAACAAGCTCGATCTTTTCACGCCTGACAAACAGCGCGTTACGGAGAAAGTAGAGGTTGACATCAACAGCGAAGAGCTCGACAAGCATGTCGGCGAACAGGACGCCGGGAAACTGCGCGAAGACCTGGAACTGGTGGAGGGTGTCTACCCTGAGTTCAACGTGGAGGACTATCGTAAGGGCATGGTAGCCCCGGTATTCTTCGGATCGGCCCTCAACAACTTCGGTGTTCAGGAACTGCTCAACTGCTTCGTGGAGATTGCTCCAAGTCCACGCCCCACAAAGGCTGTGGAGAGAATAGTAGAGCCGGAAGAGAAGAAGTTCACCGGTTTCATCTTCAAGATAACGGCAAACATCGACCCTAACCACCGCTCCTGCATCGCATTCTGCAAGGTGTGCAGCGGAAAGTTCGAACGCAACAAACCTTATCTCCACGTGAGAATGGGCAAGACGGTACGTTTCTCCTCCCCCACCCAATTCATGGCTCAGCGCAAGAGCACCATCGAGGAGGCTTATCCTGGCGACATCGTCGGACTGCCAGACAACGGCATATTCAAGATTGGCGACACGCTGACGGATGGCGAACAGCTGCACTTCCGCGGTCTTCCTTCATTCTCTCCTGAGATGTTCAAATACATCGAGAACGACGACCCTATGAAGAGCAAACAGCTCAACAAGGGTATCGACCAGCTTATGGACGAGGGTGTGGCACAGATGTTCATAAACCAGTTCAATGGCCGCAAGATCATCGGTACTGTCGGTCAGCTGCAGTTTGAGGTGATACAATATCGTCTGGAGAACGAATACAACGCCAAATGCCGTTGGGAACCGGTACACCTGTATAAGGCATGCTGGATAGAGAGCGACGACGAGGAAGAACTGGAGAACTTCAAAAAGCGCAAATATCAGTATATGGCGAAAGACAAGGATGGCCGCGATGTCTTCCTTGCCGACTCCGGCTATGTGTTGTCTATGGCACAGGAGGACTTCAAGAATATCAAGTTCCACTTCACGAGCGAATTCTAATCATCCCCCATCGGTCATTAGAGCCTACTTGGAATGACCGATTTGGACTTGACAGATATCTCTGCAAATGCCACTGAAAGACATTTGACGGAAACAATAAAAGCAAAGCGACAAGCAACGGGAATCAATCCACATGCTTGCCGCTTTGTCTTTTTTATTTATCTATCCTATTATGTTTCTTTGAGACAACCATCTGGTGGAACGTCAGGGCAATCAGCATCATCCCTGCCTCATCTGCTGCAACAGCTCTTTCTGCCGCTCCGTGAGATTAGTAGGCAACTTTACGTTATAGGTGATTATCATGTCGCCTATCGTTCCGTCGCCACGGTCATAGCCCTTGCCACGCAAACGCACCTTGGTACCGTTCTGGGTCTCCGGTTTTACCTTCAGCTTTATCTTCGAACCGTTGCCGAGCTGCAGCATCACCTCTCCGCCGAGCAATGCGGTATAAAGGTCGATGTTCACCGTTGCCTGCATCTCTCCCGAGTTCTGGCGCATCCTGCTGCCTCTGCCGCCGCCCATTCCGCCACCACCTCCGAAGAGGTTCTGGAAGAAACTGGAGAAGCCGCCCGTACCGGAACCGAAACCTGAGAAATCGAAACCGCTGAATGGTACATCCTCGCCATCATAGAAACCACCACCGGCTCCTCCTCGTCCGGCGCCCCGTCCGAAGGCTTCCGCCTCCTTCCAGTGCTCACCGTACTGGTCGTATTTCCTTCGTTTCTCCGGATCGTTTATCACCTCGTATGCCTCGTTCAGCGCCTGGAACTTTGCCTTTGCCTTGGGGTCATTAGGGTGAAGGTCGGGATGAAACTGCTTGGCTCTCTTCAGATAAGCCTTCTTCACATCCTTCTGCGGTATGGTCTTGTCCACACCAAGTATCTTGTAATAATCAATAAATGCCATATTGTCAACTCCTTTCCTCTAAATTAATCTTTTATAAGTCATCAGCAAATTTCGTGCCGAAGCAAAACCGCACATATCGTGGATTCATATTCCTGCCCGGAAGTGTCAAAGTATCATTTTGGGGTATCGAAATGGGTGTAACTGTCTCGTTATCAACATATTGAGAGAATGCTACTTTTCTGTTTTCCTTACAGAAAAGTAGCATAAAAGTATCACAAACGGGTATGAAGTATCATCATCGGGGCGAAATCACGTTCTTTTTCTCACCAGATACTTCATTCCGGAGGCAAAACGCTTGCGACGGATATCTGCCATGTTGGCGAGGCGCCTGCCGAATCCCATCAGCGAATTCACCTTCAGCGACGACCCTACGGTCTTCTTCAGGAAATAGAAGATCTCTGCTGCCGTAAGCCACTCGCCTTCATTCTCGTCGTCAACAATCTCATAATAGATGTTGAAATACTGGTCGATGGGCGACATGACCTCGAACTCACAGTTGCTATGCATGATGAGGCGCACCTGTTCGGAATCGAAATAGCTCTTCTCGCCATCCCTCAATGCCGCCAACGCCTGGGCATAGAGCTGGCGGTAGTTGGGGCGGACGCTCACATCTATGGGTCCGGTGAGCTCTATTCCGATAAAGCGTCTGTTGCCCGACGGGTCGGCAAGGATATCCGTGAGATTGCTCGTGGCTATAAACGAGGCGAGGCGCGGAAACTCCTCCACATGACTGCCATAGGGACGCTTTATCTTCAGCGTAGGCAACTGTATGAGGTTCTTCAGGAACCCCTGCTGCACAGTGGGTGAAATCTGATTGAACTCATCGAGATTGACAAGCAGAAACTGCGACATTGCCTGATACACCTGACGTTTCTCTGAGAGTATGAGGTTGTCGTTGTAGCCCCACTGAAGTTCCGGCGGCAGAAGGCGGCGGCAGAAGGTGCTCTTGTTGTAGCCCTGCCGGGAAATCAACAGCGGCGCCACGGAGTTGCCATACTGGCGGAAGGTGGTTCCCTGCCACTGGCTCACCATAGCGAGGAACCAAGTGTAGAACCAGTCTTCCCAATGCGGATTGGATGTAGGTACGGTGCGTGCCAGCTCACGGATATGGTCTTTGCCGTCCCACTTGCCGTTACACTCCTGCAGGAAGTCGCTTATCGGGTCATAATTCTGTATATAGTCCGACTCCAGGAAATTACGCACATCCTTGATGCTGACACGGATATCCGCCAACTGCACTTCGAGAGTCATACGCTTCTGCACCCTCGGCTCCACCGGCATATAGCCATACCATGGCTTTTCCTTTGACTGGTATTCCACGTATTTCATCACCACATTATAGCGGAAATCATAACGGCTACGCAGCAGCCTCATCATCCTAACGATATTCACTCGCACGCCATTGTCTTCTTTCTGCGCTTCCTCATTGTCGTCCGCATAGGGTTCATCTTCAATATCGCCCAACGAAACGGGCGACGACATGGGCTGCACTCCGCTACTGTCGTCGATACGCAATGCCACGGCATCGGGATTGTAGTATGGCTCTGCATCCACGGTCATGAGAAAACTGTCGAAGAGAGAGGGTTCGCCGCCGCGCAACGGCACGTTCATCACTGCCCTGTATATCGGCAGTATGCGTTGGTGGGCAATACGATACTGGCGGTCTGCCTCTTCTTCTGCAGAAGGCAACGTGCCGTCTGCCCCGGCATATCTCACCAGCACCACCACGCTCATGCCATCGGCTCCCTGAAAGGCTGCCATAGTGGACGGAACGAAAGCTACGGCACGCTTCACTTTCTCTATAGCATCGCGGTCTGTGACATCTCCAAACTGCAAGGTGATTATCCCGTTGCAGCATTTCATCACCATATTGTCATTGTCATCCCGCTTCAGTTCCGCTCCGGGATATACATGTCTCCACTGTGGCATATCGTCGTAATTATGAATTTTGCGGTCTCTATATGGCGCCACCTCTCTGAAGCGCATCACCGTACGACGGGAATCATCGGTTGTCATGCGTGACAGCAAGCGGTCTATCGAACAGTGGCTCATCACCATCTTGTTTTTATTATCCGTATGTCGAATTGTTATCTTCATAGTATTTTTCAAAAATTTGTTTTACTTGAGTAACATAGTTTAACCTGAATCGGTCATTAGAGTTTAACCCGAATCGGTCATTAAAGCATCCTGAATTTCCCCCACGGCGTGGGGAACGATTCCCCCCAATGTGGGGTTTCATTCCCCACGGTGTGGGGGAAATCCGGAATCATCTGTTATGGAAATCTATCTCTGTGGAATAATTGTCAAAGTCCACGTTTTCGTATCCATATTCAGCAAAGAGCTTCTTGATATGAGCCTGCTGGTTGGGATTGAGTTTGAGCTGACCGAGCTTATAGCGGTAATACTGGCTGTCGCTGCCGAGATATTCCTTCATCGTCTCGCGCAGGGATTGGGCATCACGCACCTTGACATCGATGAAGAGCGAATCGAAGCCCCATGCCATTTTCACCACACGCAGAGGAACGAACCACTTGCACTCTCCATCAGCCAAAACGTCAGGAAACATAGCATAGTCCAGCCTGATTGCCCGGTTCTTGCATTTGGTACACTGATAACGGAGACACTCCGTCTTCTTCTCACACTGCTCCAGGAAGCAATAAACGATTCCCTTTGGAGTCTTGCCTTCTTTAAAGGCTTGTTCAAGAATCTTGATGTTTTTCATGGTTGAAATAATTAATGAATTAATGACGCAAGTACAACTTGCCAAATTTGTATTAAACATAAAAACGGTCATTAGACCGTGAATATCCTGTATCTATATCTTATCGCATTAGCACTGCAAATATACGAAATAAATTCCAGACAATGACACTTTTGTGATACTTTTATGATACTTTTCTGTAAATTATTCAGAAAAGTATCATTTCCATATAATCCTTGTGTTCAAGGACTTATGCAAGCTGATGGCACCGGAATGATACTTTGACACTTTTGGCTGAAGAAACTTATACGTGTGCGCGAGAGAAAACCATACGGAAGGAAGACAACATTATCCTGATTCTGTTCGCCACAAAAAGCAAGTCAATTGCACAAGTTAAGGCGGCAATCAAGGTTAACACAGAATTGCTCCGCCTTTTCTTCCACAACCGAACCAAGTTAATGATAAAATCCGTAAATTTGCATTATCCCGAATCCCAAGACAAGGAAAGCGGATTTTAGCTTCATCGAGATTGGAGCACAACCTAAAATTTCAATAATAAGCAATAACCATTAAATCAAACAACAATGACAGTTCAGACATTTCAAAAGGGCAAATTCTACACGCTGCCCATCAAAGCCTTAAGGGAAGAAGGCAACAACACTTTCTTCATCGTAAACGCCAACAACAGGGAGTATGCAATCCGAATGTTCGATTTCCAGAAATCCGACAAAAAAGTATTGCAAATGGAGGAATTGCCATGTATGGTTAAAGACATACACGGCGACAACATCGTATTCGTGCAAAACTTTGCCCGGATGTTCGAAGACATTTATATATCTGGAAAGGTTTACCCATTCATTGTAAACAAGGAAGCCTATAATCCGAATAACGAGTTCAGGTATTATGACATAAGGGATTACAATGGTGTGCCCTTCAGAATAAAATGTGAAAAGAACACATTCTTAGTGCCAAACCAGAAAATCAGATGTATGGTGTCAAGGCCAAGCCTGAACAAGATGATTCTGATACTTGAAAACACGAAAAAGGACGTTATTGTAAACTGCATAAGCCCCAAGGAACTGCTGAGGAAAAGCGGCATCGAAGAAAAGTGTCAAAGGTTTCTTCTATACAGTTTTGCGACCAATCCCGGATTTGAAGAGGCAAGGGAATATTATGAACAAGGCAATCCGGAATGGGTGATAAAGGCGATAACAGCCATCGTGGAAGTGGAACAATGGCCGAACCTTTCAAATAAAAACAAAGAAATTCTACTCTCATGCTACCACAGAATTTGCCTGTATCTGCTTGAAGATTCCGATTATCTGCATCAGTTCAACGAGTCGGACAGGGAAAATTTCCAGACATGGATTGCCGACAGGGTGACGATGTCTGAAACTTATCTTGAATGCCTTTCGTTTATCGGCGAAAAGAAATGCAGCGAAGAGACAGACCTGATACTCAGGAAAATCCGCAATTCAGGATATATTTACCACCCACACAAAAGGATGCGGCTGCTGATTGCCATGTTCTCACTCCAACCGGAACTTCTGGAAGAGAAGATCGACGCCATCCTTGACCTGCTCGCAGAAAAGGCAAAAGAATGGAAAACGGCATCATTCAACGATGCCTTCTCCAGCTTCCTTCAGTTCTATGTCATGTCTAATATGGAGAAGACAAACCGCGAGGCAGTAATCGACAACGAGCAGAATAACTTGCTGCTGAGCCGCATGGTGCGTTCTATATGCTATCTGCTCCTGATGACCAACGGCAAGGACATAAACGTGGCATTATACCGTTCGCTGCTGTTCCACTATCTGTCATTCACAAGGAGCAGAAATGTGCTTGGCGACAACGACCACACCCACAACCTCGCCGAACAGCTTGCAGACAGGGCATTCACCACCCTTGTGGTGTCTGAAGACAAGATGAAAGACTTCTCATGGGGCAGGGATTTCAGACAGACGGAACTTCTGGCATACCAGATGGCGGCAACCAAGGCAAGCAGCACTACCTTCCTCACACGCTCATACGAGGCTCATAACGTGCGCTTCACCGTAAGTGCCGACAGCATAACAATAGCGAGGTCTTCTTCTGCCTCAAAAGAGAAGAACATACTCCCACAGGATTTCCCTGGATGGTTCAACCTGCAGATATTCCTTGACCAACCCGGCAAATACTCTATCGGAAAGAAGGCAAAGGTAAGAATGTGGAAAGACTATTGGAAGAAAGTTGAAAACGCCCTTTTCGAGGAGAAGAAGACGCCATCCATACACCCCCAACGCAAGATTGCCCCAGAGGTGGGCACAACTGTCACCATCAGAGTGCTCTGGAAGGACGAGTACCATCAAAACAGGTTTTACTGCAGAATTGAGGATGACCAATATGAGGGCGAGGGCTGGATTGACACATACCAGAAAGGAGGCTCCATCGGTCTGTTCCATTACGACCCACAACTGGACATCGATTCTTTCTACATCGACGGCAAGCCTATCCTGTTCAAGGCAAGGGTGAATTCCGTTGGCAGCCCAAACGACGAGGTGCGCACCTATATGTTTGACGCCGTGTCATTCATTGACGGGCTAATCAAAGATCAGGTTAGTTTCGGCGAAGAGTCCGACTGCACCATATTCTACTACGATCCAAAGAATGATATCTTCTGTGGAGTTACAGAATACGGCTATGGCATCTTCATACATCCCTCTGATGAGTTCGCCCGGTTAAACATCGGCGACACGGTAAGTGTTCGTGTGACTGACGCTTCCCGTCCAAACGCAATACAGGGAGAAATAACCGGTATTGGAGAAAAGGCGGTTGTCATCAAAGAGGCAGCAGAAAGCGTGCTTCATGAGTACAAGGATGAGCTATACGAGGAAACAGAGGAAGAACTGGAAGAAGAAGCGATGGCGGCATCTGAAGACATCTTCGAACTGGACTACATGAAAGAAATCATCAACATCTTCGACCATAAGGCGGTGTTGGAAACCGACAATATCCGTGCCTATGCGTTCCTGTCGATAGCCCACATTCTGTCAAAGATGATCGACGACAAGGCGATGATGCAATATCTGGAACAAAGGCAGCACTTCCTCAGCATACTGGAAGACTATGGCGAGAATGGCAAGATTAACGACGATGAACTTGAAGCACTGGGCAATGACTACGGCGACATCGTTGAAAAGTTCCCTATCCTCAAGCAGCGCCTCTCGGAAATGAGAATCGTGAACTGCTTCGGACAGCAAGACAAGAACCCGTATCTGTGGAGCATGGTGAACGACAACAAACCTGACAACATTCTCAGCAAACTCTCACGTCTTATGCTGTCATACAACATGGCGGAAGGCTTTGGACTGCAGGAGCACCAGAAGGCAATCATAAACAAGATAAGGGGCGTTCTGAACGTGAACGTAGAACTTCCGCAAATCTACTCGTTCGGAGAAGAGAACCAGACCACAGAGTTCAAGACATCAATCGTGTTCCCTCCAAACAACAATATGCGTGCGGATATCAAGCAACAGACGTTCAACATCATGAAGGTGATCTGCGGCATGGTAAACGCATACGGTGGAACCCTCTATCTCGGTGTCTACGACACAGGCACCGCCAAGGGTCTTGCCGACGACCTGGAATTCTTTGAAGAGAGCAAAGACAAGTTCGACCTCTATGTCAGAAACCAGATTCGCACTTCTCTCGGCGATTCGGTAAACGCCTCTGTCGTCATTGAGCATCCTGAGGCAGGCAAGCACTGGATATATGCCATCAAGGTGGCTGCAAGCAAGACTCCGATTCCTTTGCGGCTCGACAACAATTTCTATCTGCGGGAAGGGTCTTCAACACATCTCATCGACCAGCCGCAACTGATAGACATCATGAAAGAACGAAACTTCGCCCAATACGACACAAGAGTGTCGGAACCGGAAGAAGAAAACGATGTTCAGGAAACTGCCGAGCAGGAGGAAAAGAAGGAGCAGACGGTCAAAATCAAGACAAAGGCATTGCCTGACGACATAATCGGCACAAGTGAACTGAGAAGCAACATCACAGAAAACTGGGTTGACGGCTATGGCATTGACACTTCCTGCTATCTGCGCATACAATCAATCGGAAACTGGTGCATGCTGGACGAAGTGGAATGGGAGGACGGCATCCTGACGCTCGCCATTCATGACGATGAACTTGAGGGCAGTCTGATTGTCGTATATGAAGACGGCAAGGTGAACAGGATTCCTATGGACCAGCTGACAGACAAGAGCAGAGGCAGTTCATACAAGATGTATGCACAGAGCAAACCAATCTTCATCTGTCCTGCCCGTAAGGATGACGCTCTGCTTACAGCATACGAGGATGACAAGGGGAAACAGTTCCTCCGTCTTGACGATGTTTCAAACATAGAAGAGGGAAAGATGCTTTCTGCCGGCAACACGCTTACTGACGCTGGGTTCTCCAAAATATTCTTCTGTGAGATCATTGCCAAAGAGTATCACGAAGAACTGCATCGCCTGCACAACCTGAAACGCAGCTCTCTTGGTTTCCAGGCTCTGACCAGCTACGGACAGAAGGAGCAGGAAGTAATGAGAAAGATAGGCATAGAATTATAAGCCTCATCTCAACTGACAATGAATAACGCAACTCAGGCAATAACGTTTGAGTTGCGTTTTTCGTCTTGACATGCATCAAACCGATGTTTCACATGGCTCAGACAGGCTCTAAGACAAAGAATATCCATAATGCTTACAAAAAGTAAGTTAAAACGGCAAGAAACAGCAAAAACCTGCTATGTAACATATAAATTTATTTTGTTACAAGCCAAAAACGCTATAAATTTGCAACAGTTATCCTGAATACAATCTTTTTACCTTAGAAGCTAATACCTATTGAATCAAAAAACAGCTCTCTGTGAAGAAAGCTGTTTTTATTTTTTATCCCAAATCTGTAAAAAACCAACCTTGCATTATCCTCAGGACCAGAATCCCGGCAAGCCTTAATTACCGATTTCGGAATATATGAAAAATCTACGGAAAAGAAACTCCAGTTAAGCCTCAGCCATACCAGGAATCTCCTCTGCGCAAGAAACGCCTGTGTAGGTCAGAACAGGAAGTTCGCCGGTCAATGCTCCGAAAGCATTCTCTGCCAACGACTCCATCTCGTTCTCTCCCGGCAATACGACTACCTTACAAAGATATTCTATCTGCTCCTTGATGTCGGCAACGCAATAATCGCTGTATGCTATACCACCTGTAAGGATAATGGCGTCGCATTGTCCCTTCAAGGCAACGAACATCGCTCCGATCTCCTTTGCCACGGTATAATCCATAGCTGCAACGAGAGTCTTGTATGGCTCCTTGCCTTCAATAGCCTTCTCTTCGATGGTAATCATATCTGATGTACCAAGATATGCTGCAAGACCAGCCTTGCCATGGAGCATCTTCTTAACTTCATTGAGGGTATATTTGCCGCTGAAGCACAAAGTAGCCAAAGCCTCTGAAGGAACTGTTCCGGCACGCTCCGGAGAGATAGGACCTTCACCGTTGAGGGCGTTGTTGACATCAATCACGAGTCCCTTGCGATGGGCACCTACTGAGATACCACCTCCCAAGTGGACAACGATAAGATTGAGCTCTTCGTATTTCTTGCCGATAGACTTGGCGTAACGGCGGGCAACAGCCTTCTGGTTGAGAGCATGGAAGATTGACTCACGCTTGATGCCTGGAACGCCGGAAACGCGGGATTTCAACTGGAACTCGTCTACTACGACAGGGTCTGCGATGAAAGCAGGACAACCACACTCCTTGGCAATCTCGTCGGCAATGATAGCTCCGAGGTTGCACACATGGTCGTGCTTGGTATGAAGCAGGTCGTGCTTCATCTTCTCGTTGACAGCATAAACTCCACCCTTGAGTGGGCAAAGCAGACCGCCACGACCCATAACAGCATCAAAATCCATAGCGATACCCTCGTCTTTCAGACGCTTCACGATGAACTCCTTACGATACTCATACTGATCTATCGTCTGATGGAAATGAGCGATTTCATTGAGGTCGTGATGGGCACCACCGGCCCAAACCTGTTTTCCATCTTCATAAATAGCCAACTTGGTAGAAGTGGAACCTGGGTTGATAGCAAGTATTTTCATTAAGATTAATATTGTATAGTTTTGTAATATTGATTACTTGTTAACCTTGTCTGCCAAACAAGCAAGGGCAAGGCTGTTGAACTTAGACTCTCCGCTGTCGGCTCTTGAAGCCACTACGATAGGAGCGGTTGTTCCGCAAAGCATTCCGGCTGTCTCTGCCTTGGCAAACAAGGTGAGAGTCTTGTAGAACACATTTCCTGACTCGATGTTCGGGAAAATCAGAGCGTCGGCATTACCTACTACAGGAGAGCTGATGCCCTTGATTGCACCACTGTCTGAATCGCAGGCTGTCTTGACATCCATAGGACCGTCAACACAGCAGTCGCCATACTCGCCATTGCGTGCCATCTCCTTCATTGACTCATAGCTCAATGTGTGTGGGAACTTCTCGCTCACCTTCTCTGTGCAATGGATAAGGGCAACCTTCGGGCTTTCGGCACCGAGACTGCGGCAAACTCCGAGAACATAACCAAGGATAGCCTTGAACTGCTCGTCGGTTGGACGTGGGCAAACGGCAGCATCTGAGAAAACGAGAAGCTTGTCGTATGATGGTATCTCTACAACTGTCACGTGTGTCATCACATGGCCCTTCTCCAGAAGACCATATTCCTTGTTGAGCACAGCGCGCAGGAGATTGTCGGTATTGAGGGTACCCTTCATAAGAACATCAGCTCCACCATCGTGAACGAGCTTCACGGCATAGGCTGCGGCATCGTCAGGTGTGGCTGTCTCATGAACGGTAACATGATCAGGATAGTCTGCAAGGAAGCGGTCGATGAACGGTGCTCTCGTACCTCCAAGCACGAGGGTGAAATCAACGAAACCTTCTTCCAAGGCGCGGTTAATCACGTATTCAGTATGTGAGTCATTTGGGCAAACAAGTACTACTTTTTTTCTGTTTTCCAATGACTGCAAACGATTAATTAAGGTGTTAAAATTTTTAAGTAACTGCATAAACTTATAATTTTTGTGCAAAAATACATCAAAGGACTTTTGAAACAAAGCCAAACTACACATTTTTTTGTCGTTTGTGCAGATTTCCGACTTTATGTATAATAAATGCGAATTTTGGAACATACGGCAATATTTCGCAATTTACAAATAGTCAGCACCTGATGTGTTATTTAGTACACTCATTCATAGTTCGATTGACAAATGAAAGTCAGCTGTTTCCGGAATAAAGACAAGGTAGAGACGACTGGCAAAAATATGACTGCAAGCAATTGAAATCTGATGCAATTAACGGCACAATGACCATTGGAAGTTAAGGAAAAACCGACAAAAGCGATTTTATACGTACAAAATTCAAGTGTTAATATATTTTTTAGTACTTTTGCAGACTTATTAGAAAAATGAATCGAAAAATAATGAATAAAAGACAGTTCAGAGGTGCCCTGTTCGACCTTGACGGCGTAGTGTTCGACACCGAACCGCAATACACGATATTCTGGGGCAACCAATTCAAGGAATACTATCCAGGAAGCCACGAGATGGAAAAGCTCATCAAGGGGCAGACCCTTGTGGAGATATACGACAAATACTTCCCTGACCCATCGGTGCAGGAGGAGATAACAAGAAGGCTCGACAGGTTTGAAGACGAGATGCAGTTTGAATATGTCAGAGGCTTTGAGGATTTCGTAAAGAACATACGCGAGAAAGGCGTAAAGACTGCCGTCGTGACAAGTTCCAACGTGATGAAGATGAAGAACGTGTATGCCAAGCACCCGGAGTTCAAGGGGTATTTCGACGAGATTCTCACTTCGGAAGACTTCGACGAGAGCAAACCGTCGCCAGACTGCTATCTGAAAGCCGCAGAGCGTTTCGGACTGACTTCTGACGAATGCGTGGTTCTGGAGGACAGCTTCAACGGACTGAAATCAGGAAGGGCTGCAAAAATGTTCGTAGTGGGATTTGCAACGACAAACTCCCATGAGGCAATAGAACCATACTCAGACACCGTTGTTGACGACTACGTTGGCTTGAGTTACGAAGGAATAATGAAATCATTGGGACAAGATGCCTGATGAACATAATAATGAGTATAAACCAATTAAAGAAATAAAAAACAAGAAAAGAAAATGTCAGGTTATTTAGTAAGCGACAACCGAAAGGTTACGACCCATCGTTTCATCGAAATGAAGGAGCGTGGAGAGAAAATCTCAATGTTGACGTCATACGACTTTACCACAGCTGGTATCGTTGACGGTGCCGGTATCGACGGTATTCTGATAGGCGACTCTGCCTCTAACGTGATGGTGGGCAACAGCACTACCCTACCTATTACGATAGACCAGATGATCTATCACGCAAGTGCCGTGGCAAGAGCAGTAAAAAGAGCTCTCGTGGTATGCGACATGCCGTTCGGAAGCTATCAGGTGGACAGAAAAGAGGGCGTGAAAAACGCCATCAAGATAATGAAGGAAAGCGGATGCGACGCTCTGAAACTTGAGGGCGGAGTGGAAATCATTGATACCGTGAAGGGTATATTGGATGCCGGCATCCCTGTTATGGCACATCTCGGACTGACTCCGCAGAGCATCAACAAATTCGGAACTTATGCCGTGCGCGCAAAAGAGGAGGCTGAGGCTGAGAAACTCGCTTCTGACGCACTGCTGCTCCAGGAAGCAGGATGCTTCTCTGTGGTATTCGAGAAGGTGCCGGCAAGTCTTGCCACAAAGGTGAGCAAGGAACTGACCATCCCTACAATCGGTATCGGAGCCGGAAACGGAACCGACGGACAGATTCTCGTGGTGGACGACATGCTCGGAATGACAAAGGGATTCAGTCCTAAATTCCTGCGCAGATATGCCGACCTCAACACTGTCATGACCGACGCCATAGGCAACTACATAAGAGATGTGAAGAGCAGCGATTTCCCCAACAGCGAGGAATCGTATTGATATTAACTAAAACAACGCCAAATGCATACTGACTTCTGGAAACTGACTACTTCTACATTTTTCATTGCCGCGGCAATGTATATGCTGATTCCGACAATGCCGGAGATTCTGTCTTCTGTCCTGGAACTATCACAGACACAGATAGCATCATGGACGGGAATGCCGGGAGTATCGGTATTCGCCTTTGGCTTATTCTGTTCATATCTCATCCAGAGATACAGACGCAACAAAGTCTGCATATTGTCAACGGCATGTATGGCGCTGACAATTCTGGCAACGACGTATCTGATGGATGAATTCCTGCTCAAAGGAATAATACAGGAAAGTCCCGTCTTCCTCCTCGCGACAAGGGGGTTGATGGGAGCTTTCTTCGGTTTGTCGCTGATGATTCTCAGCAGCACGCTGACAATAGACTGCTGCGACTCTGACCACCGCACAAAAGCAAATACCATCATGGCATGGACGCATCTGGCGGCAATTCCTGCCGGAGGATCAATCGGACTGCTGATGGTAATAGAATCCAACATACAGAATGTGCTGTATACCGCCATGGCATCTTGTTTCATAGCGATATATATAATGTCGAGCATCAAGTTCCCGTTCAAGGCCCCGGAAGAAACCCTGAAGAGAATGTCATGCGACCGTTTCTTCGTGGTGTCAAGTCTGCCGATCATTATCCCGAACATCGCCATCGGCATAGTAATAGGAACCGTGATCATCTGCATAAGACAAATGAAAGAGTTTGCCGGCATATTGGCTGGTATTCTGCTGGCAATATTGGCAATATACATCATCTTCTTCCGCAAATCACAGACCACGAAATGCAAATTCACTCTCTGCGGCGGAAATCACACCACTACAATGCTGCCGGCCATAGGCTATGCGCTGCTTGCGGCATCGCTGATTCTGGCAATAAGGGCATTGACAGTAAATCCCTTGCTGCATCTCATCTGTATGGCGGCATCAGGAGCGGCGGCAACGATACTGTTGTCTGTACATCATTCATGCTTCATCGAGACAGCAGACCATTGTCAGCGCGGCTCTGCCTTGAGCACATATTTCCTGACTCTGGAATTGGGAATAAGCATCGGATTATTCACAAGCTTGATGACCGCAGCCCCACAAAACCCTGTCTGCGAGTTTACAACAGACAATATTTACTACATCCTGTTGACAAGCAGCATTATTGCAGCATTGTCATATTTCTTCATCACAAAAAAGTATATTTCTGACAAGATAGAGCGGAATATGTAAAATAGAAATCAAAAATCAAGTGATTTTCAAAAAAAGTCCACGGATATTTTGCAGATTAAAAATAAATCCATACCTTTGCACTCGCAATTCAGAAATATGGCTCCGTAGCTCAACTGAATAGAGCATCTGACTACGGATCAGAAGGTTACAGGTTTGAATCCTGTCGGAGTCACTAAGAATTAGATTTCATCAAGAGGTGTTTACAAAAGTAAATGCATCTTTTTGTTTTATAATCTCCACAATAATTATTAAACCCAAATCAGGGACTGCTGCCGGATTTGGTGACGGAAACCACGTCTTTCGTTTCCCTTTTTACATTTTTTATCCCAGCACGACATTTTGCTTCCGCATAAAAGACATACCTTTGCATTATTGAACATCATATAATTATTTGAGGTATAAATTTGACATTGAGATGAAAAGGAAAAATACAGTTACAGGATGGCTTGTGGCATTCATTATCGGCGGATTATTACTGACAGGATGCTCAAAACAAGCGAAGAAGAAGGAGCAGAAGACAATCAAAACGGAGACTATCACCGTGGGCAGTACGGCGCTTGGAGAAACCAAAGATTATGTCGGGACTATAGAAGAAAAAATAGGGTCAACACTAAGTTTCGAGATTGCCGGCAACATCACTTCCATAAGAGTGGATGAGGGAGACATAGTGAGCAAAGGACAAGTGCTCGCCACCATAAACCCGACCACAGTGAGGGAGGCTCACAAAAGTACGATGACTGCTCTGAAGCAGGCGGAAGACGCATATAGGAGATTTCTGCCCTTGCATAAGGCTGGAACGATTTCCGAACTGCAATGGGTGGATATTGAAAGCAAACTGGAACAGGCGAAAGCGGCAGAGAGCATAGCCCGCCAACAACTGTCGCACACCACACTCACGGCTCCTTTTGCCGGAGTGATAGCCTCAAAGAATGCGGATTTGGGAACGTACGTCCTGCCAGGACAACCCGTACTGAAGTTGGCTGATGTGGAACAGGTAAACGCGAAGGTTTCTGTTCCTGAAAGCGAGATATCACATCTACGCATCGGCGACAAGGTGAAACTGACGGTTGCTGCACTTGACAATGCTGTATTCTATGGAACGGTTTCGGAAAAGGGCATCGACGCCAATCCCATATCACATACTTATGACATAAAAGTGGGTATCGCCAACACTCATGGGCGTCTTCTCCCCGGCATGGTGTGCAACGCCAACGTTACGGGCGGCGCAACAAAAGAACAGGCGCATATCATCGTGCCACCACAAAGCATAGAACTGGATGTGGACAATTCTAGATTCGTTTGGACTGTAGTAGACGGGAAGGCGCATCAGCAGCGTGTGGAGACCGGCGACTTCGAAGGGGACGGAATTATAATCCTGTCTGGACTGAAACCAGGCGACCAAGTTATAGTAAACGGCCAGCAGAAGGTGTCTGAGGGAATGAGAGTGGACACCGGCAAGGGTATGGACAGATAATGACGGAAAGGAAATAACATGGACATTGACAAAAAGGCGAAGAAGAAGGACACTGCCCTTCGGGAACACATCAAAGCGCGCCTCACGAGGAAACCAAACCGGGTGATAAAACGGTCATTTATAGAGGCTGCGATGTGTAACCACAATATCGTGATATTGCTTATGGGAATGCTCGTGCTCCTGGGAATACTGGGACTCGCCACGATGCCGAAGCAGGAGATGCCGCAGTTCACGGTGCGCCAAGGTGCATGCGTAGCAGTATATCCGGGTGCCACATCGGCAGAGGTGGAAGAACGGGTGGCGAAACCTCTGGAGAATTTCATCTTCGGATATAAAGAGGTGAACAAAAAGAAGACATACACACAGAGCAAAGACGGCATGCTGATTGCATTCATGGAACTGAACGACTATGTGGAAGACAAAGATGCTTTCTGGAGCAAGTTCAAACATGGACTGCAGGCATTCAAGTCTTCACTGCCTTCGGGAGTAATCGCATTGCAGGCGGTAGACGATATTGCCGAGACATCGGCTTTGCTCATAACGATTGAAAGCAAACAGAAGACTTACCGGGAACTAAACACCTATATAGACAACCTGAAAGACAGGCTCCGACGCATCGACGCCATATCCAACCTCCGGACATACGGTTTGCAGAACGAACAGATAAGCATTTATCTGGACCAGAACAAGCTGTCGAAATATGGCATCGGCCCCTTCAAGATACTCAACGAACTGGCGCTTCAGGGATTCACCACCATTAGCGGAAGTCTGGACATGGGCAATCTAACTCTGCCTATCCATATCACCGACTCCTACAACAACGAGCGTGATGTGGCGGAACAGATTGTATATTCCGACCCGAAAGGCAACATCGTGAGGCTCAAAGACATTGCACGCATAACGAGGGAATACCCGAAACAGGAGAAATACATCAAGAGCAATGGCAACAAATGTGTGCTTCTGTCTATCGAGATGCGACCAGGAAACGATATCGTGAAGATGGGAAATGATGTCCACAAGGCATTGGACGAGTTTGAGGAGACCTTGCCAAAGGATGTGCATATCGCCACCATCACCGACCAAAGCAAAGTGGTGAACGAATCGGTGATGAACTTTCTGCAGGAGCTGCTCATCTCGGTCATTTCGGTCATCATTGTGGTCATCCTGCTGATGCCAAGACGCGTGGCTGAGGTTTCTGCCCTCAGCATTCCAATTACCATATTCTCGTCGGTCGGCATTTTCTATCTCTTCGGCATGGAACTGAACACTGTGACACTGGCGGCACTCATAGTGACATTGGGAATGGTAGTAGACGACTCCGTAGTGATTATTGACAACTACATGGAAAAACTGGGACACGGCATGTCTCGATGGCATGCTGCCATAGCAGCCCCGAGAGAATTCTTCATGTCGGTGCTATCTGCCACACTGAGCATCTCACTGACCTTTTTCCCGTTTCTGTTCACCATGCACGGTGATATGGGCGATTTCGTGCAGTCGTTCCCATGGGCGATGTTCATCATCTTGAGCATTTCGCTGACAGTATCACTGCTGCTTACTCCTTATCTGCAGTATATCGTGATACACCAAGGCATATCCAGCACACCGAAACCTAACGCAAAGAAGAAACCTCTTGACTATCTGCAAACGGGATATACGTGGTTGTTGAACCGTTGTTTTGCCTTTCCACGCACCACGCTTGTCATAGGAGCCGCTCTGGTTGCCACTGGAGCCATGATATTCGTGAAACTGCCACAGCGAATGATGCCTATCGCAGAGCGCAACCAGTTTGCCGTTGAATTCTATCTTCCCAACGGTACGACAGCTGAAAAGACATCCATTATAGCCGACTCCATGGCTAATATTCTGAAACGAGACCCTAAAGTGACTGCCGTAACGATGTTTATCGGACAAGGATCGCCACGTTTTCACACTACATACGCTCCACAGATTGGCGGACCAAACTTCGCACAGTTCATTGTAAATACCGTGAGCAATGATGCTACGGAGGAGGTGCTCAACAAGTATGCCGACCATTATTCCAACTATTTCCCGAATTGCTATATCCGCTTCAAGCAGATGGACTATAATTCTGCTTCTTATCCCATCGAGATAAGAGTGAGCGGCGACAGTATCAGCGACCTGAAAAAGGCTGCCAAACAGATTGCCGCCTGCATGCATGAGGTGGAGGGAATAAACCTGATACGAACAAATTACGAGGAACCGCAGCCTGGAATAAGTGTTACACCGGATGCTACAGAGGCAAACAGACTGGGTGTGAACAAGACTATCCTCTCTGCTGACCTGGCAATTCATTTCGGCAGCGGTTTACCGATGTCTACTCTCTGGGAAGGCGATTACCCGGTAAAAATGGTTCTGAAATCGGAAAACGACAGTGATTTGGCAAATGAATACATCCCCGTAATGGGTGGAACAGCCAGCGTACCGCTACGGCAGTTGGCAAAGATTTCACCTGACTGGCATGACGGCAGCATAATACGCCGTAATGGTGTCCGCACAATATCTATCGTGGGCGAACCATTACGAGGATATAACGCCAACAAGCTGTCTGAAGAGCTGAAGACAAAGGTTGCCGGACTCTCACTCGACCCGGATCTCACATGGGAAGTAGGAGGTATGTCGGAAAAAGATGCTGAAACCATGCCGCAAGTGATATCAGGAGTGATGGTTGCGATACTGGTGATATTCTTCATTCTCCTCTTCCATTTCAAACGCATCAGTCTGGCATTGGTAAATCTCTCTTCAATGTCGCTCTGCATCTTCGGAGCAGCCATAGGACTCTTCATCACGGGATATGACGTCAGCCTGACATGTGTATTGGGTGTTGTCAGTCTGATGGGAATACTTGTGCGCAACGGTATCATCATGCTCGACTATGCCGAGGAACTCCGACGCGACAAGGGACTGTCAATACGCGATGCCGCCTTCCAAGCCGGCGAGCGACGCATGCGCCCTATCTTCCTCACATCAGCAGCAGCCTCAGTGGGCGTATTGCCGATGATGTTGGAAAACAACACGTTATGGTCGCCAATGGGTGCTGTGATATTCTTCGGCACACTAATCTCGATGGTTCTCATAGCCACAATCCTGCCTGTGCTATACTGGCTCGTGTTTGACAAGCACGGAAAGTATAGCTTAAGGAAGAAGAAAACAAATATTCTATAGCAACCAAACAAGCAGTATTACTTGACGAAAAGCCAAGCAAACTCAAAATACTACAAAATGAGGGTATGCCAAATACGACATACCCCCATTTTGTTATATAAGAAGTTGAAATATTACTGCTTCTGCATGATGTCTCCACCAATCTTGATAGCCTCCATGTTCAGAGGAATCAACTTGTGGTGACGCTCAGGAAGAGTCTTGAATAGAGCCTTCTCAACACCATTCTCACTAACCACAGGAGAAACCTTGAGCATACCACCAAGTACGATCATATTAAACACCTTGGTATTCTTGAGCTCTGCAGCCTTGTCCATAGCATCGATGCGATAGATGTCAATGTCGGTGCGGGTTGGGGGGTTGATGATACCATTTCCCTCGTAGATGAGGATACCACCTGGCTTAACGCGAGACTCGAACTTGTCGAGTGATGGCTGGTTGAGTACAATAGCAATGTCATACTTGCTGAGCACTGGTGATGAAATACGCTCATCGCTTACGATTACAGTAACGTTGGCAGTACCACCACGCTGCTCTGGTCCGTAAGCTGGCATCCATGTTACTTCCTTGTCTTCCATAAGACCAGAGTAAGCCAAGATCTTACCCATGGAAAGAACACCCTGACCACCAAATCCTGATATGATTATTTCTTTTTTCATTCGTCTATAGTATTTTTAAGGTCTCCTTTCGGATAGAATTCGAACATTTTCTCACGCAACCACTCGTTTGCCTTTACAGGAGAGAGTTTCCAACCACTGTTACATGTACTTGTAATCTCTACGAGGCTTGAGCCCTTGCCCTGCATAGAAGCCTCGAAAGCCTTGCGGATAGCCTTCTTTGCTGAACGGATAGCTGCTACTGTGTCAACGCTCTGGCGTGTAACATAGCATGTACCCTGAAGTGTGGCAGCGATTTCTGTCATCTTCAATGGGTATCCGTGAAGCTCCGGTGTACGGCCATAAGGACAAGTTACAGTCTTCTGTCCGAGCAATGTAGTAGGAGCCATCTGACCACCAGTCATACCATAAATGGCATTGTTGATGAAGATGATAGTGATGTTCTCACCACGGTTCAGTGCGTGGATTGTCTCAGCTGTACCAATACAAGCCAAGTCACCATCACCCTGATATGTGAACACGAGACGGTCTGGCCAGCAACGCTTGATACCAGTAGCAACTGCAGGAGCACGTCCGTGAGCAGCCTCAGACCAGTCGATGTCAATATAACGATATGCGAATACAGAGCAACCTACCGGGCTTACACCTACAGCCTTGTCCTGCATGCCCATCTCTTCGATAACCTCTGCAACGAGCTTATGAACAACTCCATGAGAGCAACCTGGGCAGTAGTGCATAGGAGTGTCGTTCATCAACGACGGTTTTTCATATACCAGATTCTCTGGTGCAATTATATCTTCTTTCATGCTGTTTCAAAATTAAAGATTAGCCATTAAATCTTCCGCTCTTGATATTCTCTTTCAGAGAGTTTACAATCTCCTCTGGATCTGGAACGATACCACCAAGACGGCCGAAATGCTCTACTGGCACAGTGCCGTGGGTAGCGAGACGTACATCCTCTACCATCTGGCCGGCGTTGATCTCAACAGAGAGAACACCCTTCTTGCCCTTAGCAAGAGCCTCAAGCTGCTTATCCGGGAAAGGCCACAATGTGATAGGACGGAAGAGTCCGACCTTCAAGCCATCCTCGCGAGCGAGCTCCATTGCCTTCTCTGAGATACGGGCTGCACTACCGAATGCAACAAACAGATAGTCAGCATCCTCACACTGTGAAGTCTCATATCTAACCTCATTCTCCTTTACCAGCTCATACTTCTTGAGAAGCTTCTGGTTACGGATTTCCATGACCTCTGGCTGCAACTCAAGAGAAGTGATGATGTTTGGCTTACGGTCTGGTGTGCGACCGAATGTAGCCCAAGGACATTCTTTCTTGATTTCCTCCTCGGTACGACGTGGCTTAACTGGTGGCAATACCACCTTCTCCATCATCTGACCGATAACACCGTCGCTAAGAATCATCGCTGGCATGCGATACTTGAATGCAAGTGTGAAAGCGAGATCCATGAAGTCTGCCATCTCCTGAACTGAAGATGGAGCGAGAACGATAACATAATAGTCACCATTACCACCACCACGAGTAGACTGGAAATAGTCACTCTGTGAAGGCTGGATAGTTCCCAGACCAGGACCACCACGCTGCACGTTGATGAATACACCTGGAAGCTCAGCACCTGCCATATAAGAGATTCCCTCCTGCATAAGGGCTACACCAGGGCTTGATGAAGAAGTGAATACCTTCTTACCTGCACCTGCCGCTCCATAAACCATGTTGATGGATGCCACCTCACTCTCAGCCTGGAGAACTACCATACCAGTTGTCTCCCATGGCTTGAGCTCTGCAAGAGTCTCGATCACCTCACTCTGAGGTGTGATAGGATAACCGAAATAAGCATCACATCCGCAACGGATTGCTGCGTGAGCGATAGCCTCATTTCCTTTCATTAAAAGAATTTCTTTTTCTGCCATTGCTTAATCCTCCATACGTTTTTTGTAAACACTGATACATCCATCAGGACATACGATACCACACGACGCACAACCGATACAATCATCGGGGCGTACAGCCACGGCATAAGGATAACCGTTCACATTGACATGTTTGTCAGACAATGCGATGACATCCTTAGGACAAGCTACAACACACAGAGAGCAGCCTTTGCAGCGGTCTGTGTTAACTACAATTGATCCTTTGATTTTGCCCATGTCTTTTCTAAATTAAATTAAAGGGTAACAGTTAAGGACTACAGGAGATAACCCGTCTCCTCATGTCCATCGCCTTAAGCTTATAAAATCTTTTTAGTCTAAATTTTTCTTTCGTCAGTCACAAGAAAATGCACAAACCCACATCATGTTTATGGGTTGTACATATCCTTGTTGTAGAAGTTGAGGATGTCCATAACCATCCTCTTGGCCTCAACGGCAGCGCATTCTGCATCTAGAGCTATCGCTTCATTATAGCAGCGGATAGCCTCCTGCCAGTTTCCAGCACGCTGAAACTCCCTTCCTTCCATGTAAAATTCTTCTGCCGTCATGATATAGAATTATTTTGTTCTGTCTTATTATCATTTGTAATACTCCTTCTTACCTGCCGCCAAAGTGTTTTTCATGAGCGAGCAGATAGTCATCGGTCCTACTCCGCCAGGAACAGGAGTGATGAAAGAGCATTTTGGAGAGACCTCATCGAACTTCACGTCTCCATTAAGACGGAATCCGCTCTTGCGTGTAGCGTCCGGCACACGTGTGGTACCGACATCGATTACTACTGCACCCTCCTTCACCATGTCAGCAGTAACGAAGTCCGGTCTGCCGATGGCTGCAATTATGATGTCAGCCTCGCGACATTCCTCCTTGAGAGTCTTGGAATGGCTGTGACATACAGTCACCGTGGAGTCACCATACTGCTTCTGCATCATCAACTGTGCCATAGGCTTGCCTACGATGTTGCTTCTGCCGAGAACAACACATTTCTTGCCAGACGTCTCGATATTATAACGCTGAAGCAATGTCAGTATGCCGAGCGGTGTGGCTGAGATGAAGCAAGGCAGACCTATCGCCATTCTACCCACATTGACTGGATGGAATCCGTCAACATCTTTTCTATAGTCGATAGCCTCGATTACCTTCTGCTCATCAATATGCTTGGGGAGCGGGAGCTGAACGATAAAACCGTCAACATCAGCATCGTCATTCAGTTTCTTCACTGTATCAAGGAGTTCCTCCTCGCTCACATTCTCTTCGAAACGTATCAGTGAACTTTTGAATCCGCAAGCTTCACAAGCGAGAACCTTGTTCTTTACATATGTCTCGCTACCGCCATCGTGACCCACGAGAATAGCGGCAAGATGAGGCTGTTTACCTCCCTTTGCCATTATATCTTTCACTTCAGCGGCAATCTCTTCCTTGATTTTCGCCGCTGTAGCCTTTCCGTCAATCAACTGCATATCTTATATATGTAAGTTTTGTAATTTCTTAATTAAAACTCCTGCCTATCACATCTTAGGCATACCACCCGGCATTCCTGGCATTCCGCCCTTCATGTGCTTCATGGCGTTCATCATCTGTGTCATCTTCGAGCCAGTCACCATCTTCATCATCTTGCGAGTCTGGTCGAACTGCTTTATCAGACGGTTTACGTCCTGGATATTCGTACCGGATCCCTTGGCGATGCGCTGGCGGCGACTCGTATTCAGGAGTTCCGGATTAGTGCGCTCCTTTGGAGTCATACTGAGGATTATCGCCTCGATACCCTTGAAAGCATTGTCGTCGATGTCCACATCCTTGATTGCTTTTCCCACACCCGGAATCATCGAAGCCAAGTCTTTCAGATTACCCATCTTCTTGATCTGCTGAATCTGTCCGAGGAAATCGTTGAAGTCGAACTTGTTTTTCTGAATCTTCTTCTGCAGACGTTTTGCCTCCTCTTCATCAAACTGCTCTTGAGCACGCTCAACCAAGCTGACGATATCTCCCATTCCGAGGATACGGTCAGCCATACGTGACGGATGGAAAACATCGATTGCTTCCATCTTCTCACCAGTTCCGACAAACTTGATAGGCTTTGTCACAACCGTTCTGATACTCAATGCCGCACCACCGCGTGTATCACCATCGAGCTTTGTCAGAACGACACCGTCAAAATCAAGACGGTCATTGAATGTCTTTGCCGTATTCACGGCATCCTGACCGGTCATGGAGTCAACAACGAAGAGTGTCTCGTCGGGATTGACGGCATTCTTCAGTCTTTCTATCTCGTCCATCATCTCTTCATCAACGGCGAGACGACCGGCGGTATCTATAATAACGACATCGTAGCTCTTTGCCTTAGCCTCCTTTATGGCATTGTCGGCAATCTCTACGACATTCTTGTTTCCATCTTCTGAATACACAGGAACACCGATCTGCTCTGCAACGACCTTGAGCTGCTGAATAGCGGCAGGACGATAAACGTCGCACGCCACGAGCAACGGATTCTTGTGTTGTTTCTTCTTGAGCATATTGGCAAGCTTTCCACTGAAAGTTGTCTTACCGGAACCTTGAAGACCAGACATCAGGATGATTGATGGTCTGCCCTGAAGCTTCAGCTCGGCAGCATCACCACCCATAAGTTCAGCGAGCTCGTCATGAACGAGCTTCACCATGAGTTGACCTGGTTTTACGGCAGTGAGCACATTCATACCCATCGCCTTCTTCTTTACGGTGTCAACAAAAGTCTTGGCAACCTTATAATTGACATCCGCTTCCGTCAATGCCCTACGTACATCTTTGAGCGTTTCTGCAACGTTAATCTCTGTAATCTTTCCCTCTCCTTTCAGTATCTTGAAGGAACGCTCAAGTCTGTCACTTAGATTCTCAAACATAAATTTCTATATAATATTTCGTTCTTCTTTTAATTTTCTTTTGCAAATATAAGAAATATGGTTTAGAAACAAAAGGAACAGAGGATGTATTTAAAATATTTTAAACACTTTGACTATAAAAAATGCTTTAGCAAAGGAAATCAGGCCTTGCCACATTTACAAAATTGCGATTAAACACGTGAAATCCACTAAAATGTAAACTACACACTACAAGTCAAATCACCTCATGCCTCCAAATCCCATATCCGGTTCTGAACCGAACATTCCACCATATGGATTTCTGTAGTCCCGTTGTCCCATAGAAACAGACACCTGAACGCTGAAACTCGGACTGAAATTATACTTCACGGCAGCGCCTATACGGTCACCGAGGTCGTCCATCGTACAAAAGCGATATGGGATTGGTTTGTTTACAAGGCTTTTTCTGCCATAGACATATGCCTCCCAGTGCTCATCAAATTTATATCCGAGAACTGCGCTGACACCGGCATCTGTAAACCTGTCGTGTGCCCAATATGCATTGCTCACCCATCCGCCAATGGCAAGAGTGAGCCGTTTGGTCAACGGCAGAGCATACATCATAGACAAATCCTGTGCGAAGCCTGCTCCCTTGGGGGCTCCTTTGCCAAAGGCTGCGAATACGGAAGCACCGAGATTCACGTTGAGACCTTTATGGAGAGTCCAGTTGTTGAACCCCCACCACCCATCATAAGGATAAGTCATGAGCGGCACTTGTCCTTTCATATTGAGAGTCGGCAAATTCAACGTATCCGCATTCTGTCTGCCTCTATCGAGATATTCTGTGCGAGCGTATGGCTGCGGCCCTACCGATGGAGGGAGAATACAGTCTTTGTTCATCTCAAGACTTGCCAATGAATCTGCCTGCAAAACATCCTTAGGTTTCACCTGCTTCATATCATCAAGATTCTCCTGAGCCATTACTATCGAAGGCAAGGCAAGGATAGCGGAAAATATCAGAAACAACATCTTTTTCATACAGACAAAAGTAATCTATTATCGTCTTTTCACCAAATGACTAAAACTTTTTTCACCTTTATTATATATAAGTAGATGAACTGAAAGAAATTTGAAGTCAAGCCGGACGGCCACTCAAATCGCACAAGAGGAATCGCCCAAGAAGAGAATGCCTGCCAGTTGACAAATACAAGTCAATGAGAAACTACAATATTTCCTGCGGAGTTTCCACAAATGTCGTAGCCCCATTCTCTATCAAGAATTCTTTGTCACGGAATCCCCACAAAACACTGATGCATGGAATGCCGACATTTTTTGCTGTGTTCACATCAACATCACTGTCACCTATATATACAGCTTCCTCTTTGTCTACACCAAGCAGACGGAAGGCTTCGAGCACGGTGTCCGGAGCTGGCTTCTTTCTTATATTCTCCCTCTCACCGATTGCCACCTTAACATATTCTCCAAAGAAATGCCGCACGAGTTCACCTGTGGCATCATAGAATTTATTGCTCACCACTGCAATATTCTTTCCTCTCTTTTTCAGTTCGCGAAGAAGATCCACCATACCCGGATATGGCTTTGTTGTGTCGAGTCCATGCTCCAAGTAATGTTTTTTGAATGTGGCATAAGCATCCTCGAACAATGGGTTGTCGAGTCCATCGGGAACAGCCCGCTCCATAAGTTTCTTCACTCCATTACCTACGAAGTTTCTCACTTCATCAACCGTATGCTGCGGCATTCCATATTCTTTCAATGCGAAGTTAACACTTGCCGCCAAATCATTGATGGTATTTAGCAGCGTACCGTCCAAATCAAAAACGTAGGTCTTGTATTCTCTCATTTTAATAATGAATTAATGATTGCTATAATATATCTTTCCAGCTTTTAAAATATACCTGAACACATACCGGCAAAGGTATGATTGCAGGATGCAAAAGTATTACAAATATATGAAACGACAAAGACAAGCATGATTATTATACGCTCCATAACAAGAATGAAACAAAAGTAAGACATGATGGTTGGAATTACAAAATGAACTTATTGGGCATTTGTCTGACAGCAATTCTGCCCATCCGGGACAAGCAGCGTACCACAGTTGGGAAAGCAGCGTGCCCATTTAATAACAAACCGACATTAGGATTAATGTGTGCACTAAATTAATTCCACCAACGAGTTAAACCAGCAATAATCTACCAAGGAAAAGGTATTTTAGACTAATTATGAACGTTTTTGTTTACTAAATGCCTGTTATCCGACAAAAAACTTGTAACTTTGCAGCGCTTAATTATAAACAAACATATATATAAAAATGAAAGCATTTGTATTTCCCGGACAGGGAGCACAGTTCGTAGGTATGGGCAAGGACCTCTACGAAAACAATCCATTGGCAAAAGAACTTTTCGATAAGGCTAACGAGATTCTCGGTTATAGCATCACCGACATCATGTTCAACGGAACAGACGAGGAACTGAAGCAGACCAAGGTTACTCAGCCTGCAGTATTCCTCCACAGCGTAATCAGCGCACTCTGCATGGGCGACGCTTTCCAGCCATCAATGGTTGCAGGTCACTCTCTCGGAGAGTTTTCTGCTCTCGTAGCAGCTGGAGCACTGAGCTTCGAAGATGGTCTGAAACTTGTTTACGCCCGTGCCATGGCTATGCAGAAGGCATGTGAGGCAGCTCCATCGACAATGGCAGCAATCGTAGGTCTGGCCGATGACAAGATCGAAGAAATCTGTGCTGAAGTAAGCAAGCCTGGTTGCGTGGTAGTGCCTGCAAACTACAACTGCCCAGGCCAGCTCGTTATCTCAGGAAACATCGAGGCTATCAACGAGGCATGCGAGAAACTGAAGGCAGCCGGAGCAAAGCGTGCCCTGCCGCTGAAGGTGGGTGGTGCTTTCCACTCTCCACTCATGCAGCCAGCCAAGGATGAGCTTGAAGCAGCTATCGAGAAGACCGAAATCCACGCTCCTAAGTGTCCGGTATACCAGAACGTTGACGGCAAGCCTCATACTGACCCTACCGACATCAAGAAGAACCTCATCGCACAGCTCACAAGCTCTGTACGCTGGACAGAGTGTGTAAAGAACATGATCGCTGACGGAGCAGACGACTTCACAGAATGTGGTCCTGGCAAAGCTCTTCAGGGTATGATCGGCCGTATCGACAAGACTGTAGCCGCTCACGGAATACAGTAAGAACAACCTCTTAAACAGCATAAGGAGTCATAGGTTTTTCACCTATGGCTCTTTTTTTGTACCTACTTCTGGCGATAATTTGAAAATAATATGTAAATTTGCATAAAACGGAAAACTTATGGAAAAAGCTATAATCTACCAAATCTTCACAAGACTGTTCGGAAACACGAATACAACAAGGAAACACAACGGTACGCTGACGGACAACGGATGCGGTAAACTCAACGCATTCACTCCAGCTGTGTTGCGCAGAATAAAGGAGCTCGGCGTCACACACGTATGGTATACAGGAGTGATACGACACGCCACAACAACAGACTATACCCGATACGGAATACCACGGCAACATCCGGCTGTGGTGAAAGGAAATGCGGGAAGCCCGTATGCCATAACCGATTACTACGACATCGACCCAGACCTGGCGACTAACGTAGAAAAGCGAATGAACGAATTCGAATCTCTCGTTAAGCGCACACACAAAGCAGGTCTGAAGATGATAATAGACTTTGTGCCCAACCACGTGGCACGACAATACAAATCGACAGCAAAACCAAAAGGCATTGCCGACTTCGGTGAGAACGACAATACAGGAATGCAATTCTCTCCGCAAAACAATTTCTACTACTGCCCGGAACAGAGTTTTGCAGCCGACATCGATCTCTATCATGGTGAAGAACTACCATACGAGGAATTCCCAGCCAAAGCCACAGGCAACGACTGCTTCGGAAACAGACCGGGCAGGAACGACTGGTATGAGACGGTGAAGCTGAACTACGGCGTGGACTACTGCGATGCCGGCGGAGTGTCCACACACTTCTCCCCCACTCCAGACACTTGGAAGAAGATGCTCGACATACTGCTATTCTGGGCAGGAAAAGGAGTAGACGCATTCAGATGCGACATGGCAGAAATGGTGCCGTCTGCTTTCTGGCAATGGGTCACGACGGAAGTGAGGAAAAAACATCACAACGTGAAATTCATTGGCGAGGTATACAATCCCGGCAGATACAGAGAATATATAAATGCCGGTTTTGACTATCTCTACGACAAGGTGGGAATGTATGACAGCTTGCGTGACGTGGTATGCGGCCATAGGAGCGCCACTGATATCACGAGACAGTGGCAAACGAATGACGACATCGCCGACCACATGCTTTATTTCCTGGAAAACCATGACGAGCAGCGAATTGCAAGCGACTTCTTTGCCGGAGACGCCAGGAAAGGCATACCGGCTCTCATGACAAGCGCACTTATGAGAACCAACCCGTTCATGCTTTATGCCGGACAGGAATATGGAGAGAGAGGAATGGACGAAGAGGGATTCAGCGGAAGAGACGGAAGAACGACAATATTCGACTACTGGTCTGTCGACTCGCTGATACACGGATATTCAAGCAGAAGACAACTGACAAAAGAGGAAAAATCAATCGAAGCCACATACAAGAAGGTGCTAAACATTGCGACCAGCGAGAATGCCGTAACAGGAGGCAAGTTCTTCGACCTCATGTATGTAAACCCAACATCTGCAGACTTCAATGCAGACAGGCAATACGTTTTCTTAAGAAGCAACGAAGACGATTTGATGATAGTACTTGCCAACTTCAGCGACGAGAGCAGCGACTGCAAGGTAAACATTCCGCAACACGCATTCAACTATCTCAACCTGAAGAAAGGAATAATGGAAGGAACCGACCTGCTGAACGGAGAGAAAATCACCATCACCCTTTCTGACACCGACCCACTGAATCTTTCAGTGGAGGCATGGAGCGGCAGAGTGATAAAGATATCAAAATGAATCAAACAATAATAATCTATGGACTACGAACTGAATACACACAACAAAGAGGAGTTTCCGCCGGCTCATACCGCCGAACATCTTCTCAACCAGACGATGATGAGGATGTTCGGATGTGAACGATCACGAAACGCTCATATAGAGCGAAAGAAAAGCAAAATCAGTTATATCCTTGACCACAAGCCCGACCGCAACGAGGAAAAGGAAATAGAACGCAGGATGAACGAGCTGATAGCCGAAGATCTGCCAGTGACTTTCGAATATGTGGACAGAGACCATGTTCCCGACAATGTACAGCTTGACAGACTGCCCGACGACGCATCGGAAACCCTGCGTATCGTGCGCATCGGCGACTACGACGCATGTCCTTGTATCGGAAAGCATGTGCGTTCTACTGCACAAATAGGAAAGTTCGTGCTGCTCGGCACCAACTGGGACGAGATGAAGCATTCGTTCAGAGTGAGATTCAAGATTGTGACGGAATAAGGATTGTCGGGACAACTGCAAAGGATGCAACCAAACAGCATCATTCTCCCAACCAGTTCCCGATGATTCTCTTTCCATCCGGTGTCAACACACTCTCTGGATGGAATTGTATTCCATGCACTGCATAATGACGGTGGCGGAAGGACATTATCTTTCCGTCATCGCTCACAGATGTAATCTCAAGACACTCAGGAAAGCCTTCTCTGCTGACCACCCAACTATGATAACGTCCCACCTCGATACGTCTTGGCAGGCCATCAAACAGGCTATCGTCTGCTATAATATCACATGGCGTAGCCACACCATGATAGACATGCGACAGATTCTCAATCTTTGCTCCAAAGACTTCGGCTATTGCCTGGTGACCCAGACAGACTCCCAGGATTGGCAACCTGCCGGCATATTCTCTTATCACATCAAGAAGAAGCCCTGCCTCTGACGGTATGCCGGGACCGGGACTGAGCAAAAGCTTGTCGTATTCCGCCAGACTGTGGAGTTCGAAACAGTCATTGCGCAACACGTCAACATCAACACCGATGGCCTTCACGAGATGTGCGAGGTTATATGTAAAGCTGTCGTAATTGTCAATTATAGCGATTCTCATATTCTCCCTGATTTTTGTCTTCAAATCATTTTCTCAATAAGGAGATGAAATCTTTAAGTTTTGAGGTATCTTTGATGCCAGGCTTCGTCTCAAATCCTTCGTTCAGGTCTACACCTGCAAAACAAGGATTGGAAACAGACTTAATGCCGTCCGAATCCTCCATCACTATTCCTCCTACAAGGAATGGCAAACCACCATCGTATTCATCAAGCAACTCAAAGTCGGAACACGACCTTGCCCCCTCCGTATCATCGTTTTTCATATTGAAGACCAACATGTCGGCATGAGCTGAATATTGTCTGCTTGATTTCAAATCATCTATATTCGCCACATTCAGAGTCTTGAAAATTCTGACACCTTTGCAAATATCAGGATCAAGAGTCCGGCGAAGGTTGTCTATCATTACTGGCGACTCGCTGCCTTGAAGTTGAACACAATCGAGCTTGTAATTATATACAGCAGTGACGATGTTCTGCGGCATGTCGTCGGCAAAGACTCCCACACGCCGTGGTGAATTGTTTTCGGCGATGAGTCTCCTGTCTGCATAATCGGGAATAATGGCAGCCAAAGACGCTATCATGCCGACATGACGCGGATCATCTTTACAGAAATTAAATCCCATCATGTCGATGCCCAGTTTCCCCACATCGCGAATATTCTCCGGATCGCGCATTCCGCATACTTTTATCATCATAAGCTGGTGATTAAAAAAAACGAATTATCCTATAGAAGCTGTCTGAATGCGAGTTGACGACAAACAGCCCACATGTCATTTTTCCATTCCTTTCATGGAAACGGCAGACAAAGGTAATGTTTTATTTTCAATCTCCATTCTTTTCCATCAAATTACTGTGAGGTAAACAGGAAAAAAATTCACTCAAAAAACACGAAAAGCCCGCTTATAGAAAGCTTATTTACGAGAAATACATTAAATTTGCAAAAATTGGGATTATCACTGCGGATACGACAACAATGACTTACAATAATAAATAAAAAAATATCAAGATGAAAAAGATTGCACTTATCACAGGAGCCACAAGCGGCATTGGAGAAGCCTGTGCAAGAAAGTTTGCCGAAGGCGGTTATGACTTGATTCTCACGGCACGCCGCGAGGAGAAACTGGCTGAAATCAAAGCCGAACTGGAAGCCAGGGGCACGGAGGTGAAGGCCCTGGCATTCGATGTACGCGATACGGCTGCTGCAAAAAAGGCGATAGACTCGCTCGATGAGGAATGGAAGAAAATCAACGTGCTGATAAACAATGCCGGACTCGCCCTTGGCCTCGACAAGGAATATGAAGCCAAGCCAGAAGAATGGGACGCGATGATCGACACCAACGTGAAGGGACTGCTCACGATGACGCGCCTTGTGGTGCCGGGTATGGTGGAACGCAACGAGGGCAACGTGATAAACATCGGTAGCGTGGCAGGCGATGCCGCCTACGCCGGAGGAAACGTATACTGTGCCACAAAGGCAGCCGTGAAGGCTCTGTCTGACGGACTGCGTATCGACGTAGCCGACACTGCTGTGCGAGTGACGAACCTCAAGCCGGGACTCGTGGAAACGAACTTCAGCAAGGTGCGCTTCCATGGCGACAACGAGCGTGCCGACAATGTATACAAGGGCATCAAGCCGCTAACCGGTGCCGACATCGCCGATGTAGCCTTCTATGCAGCATCGGCTCCGAAGCACGTGCAGATTGCCGAAGTGCTCATACTTGCCACACACCAGGCAAGCGGAAGTGTAGTGCACAGGGAAAAATAACAAATCCCTATCCTATCATCAGGGAAAAGTCTGGACAAATAAGGACCAATGGTCAAGGGGCAAGAATCACATGACAGATTCTTGCCCCTATTATTTTCGATTTCAAATCTCTTACAATTCGTTCTTATGCAGCACTGCATGCAGTTTTGCGCTCTGACAATGAATGTCGATATGGCGCTGGAGCTTCTCGTAGATGCTGTTTACCTCTGTGTAATAATCCAAAGCATTGATTTCTCCATGCTGGAGAGCTTTGGAGAATAGTACTATAGACTCCTGCATCATCTTGACATCACTATGGTCAAGCACCTGCTGCAAGCCGACAAGCTGTTGATAGCCAGACTGCAACTGCGATTCAGCATCCTTGCGTGCCTGCTCCACTTGCAGCTCTGCACTCTGCCGGCGCTCCCGGGCTGCCTTGATTCTCTTGCTGTTGCTATAGAGCGGAAAGCTGACCCCTACCATAATACCGTTCACTCCTTCTTTCTGCTCCGTGTTGCGACGATAGCCAAAGGAGATGTTAGGCAACCACTCTCTTTTCTGCATTTTCACATTCATATCAGCAGATTTCAGCATCGTCTCAGCCATCTGTATATCGGCATCACTGGCTAGATAAAGAGCCTTGTAGGATTCAAAGTCCTTTATCGGCTGGAATTCAGGAAACTTCTCACTGTCAATTGTCACGGGCTTTCCGCCATTCAGCTGTTGCAGCTGCTGTAGCAGGAGCATCCGTTCGTTCTGCGCCTCGCTTACCATGGTCTGCACCTCCATGCAGTCGAGCTTCACCTTGTTTACCTCAAGGATATTTGCATCTCCTGCCGCCATACGTTTGTCGTACATCTGATGCAGGGTTTCGCTGTTCTCCAAGCGCTGGTCGAGCATTGTCATAGTCATGTTCAAACGTATGATGTCGAGACACAGCTGTTCTGCTTCGAGCAGTATGTCGCGACGGTTCTTTTCATACATCTTGCCTCCCACCGTCTTCTGCATCTTCGCCTGTTTGTTGCGGTCGGCATACTTGGTAGGAAACTGTATCTCCTGGCTCACCACAAGTTCGCTCTCCGCCACACCCGAATATCCGCTTCTGAAGAACGGACTGTATTCCACCGACAGTCCATCGAGGGAATTTTCAGCCTTTATGTCGAGTACATCAGCCTCGTTATCGTGCTGCAGAGCTCTCAGAGTGAGATTATTCTGGGCTATCTGCTTCAGCACATCGTCAACGCTGTTGTCTGCCGAGGCTGTGAAAGCCATAAGTACGAAACTAACGGCGATTAGAAATCTTTTCATATATTACCGGAATTATAAATGCGTTAAGTAATGTTGAACTAATCAATCCTCCGAGAATTACCTTTGCCATAGGCGACTGTATCTCATTTCCCGGCAGGTCTCCACCAAGGGCGAGTGGCAAGAGGGCAAGAGCCGAAGTGAGAGCCGTCATCAATATAGGATTCAATCGAGACAGCGAACCGTTCACTATAGCCTCCCTTACTGTAGCGCCTTCTTCTGTGCGCAGACGCTTGTATTCTGTCACGAGGAGCATTCCGTTTCGTGTGGCGATACCAAAGAGGGAGATGAATCCGATGATTGCCGGTATGCTCACTTCTCCTGTAGTAATCACCAGAGCAAATATACCTCCGATGAGTGCAAGAGGCAGATTCAGAAGAATAACGCCTGCTTCCTTGGCATTGCGGAACTGCATGAAGAGCAGCAGGAAAATTATTGCAATGGCGATGGTACAAGTGAGATAAAGCACTCTGCTTGCACTCTCCTGGCTCTCAAACTGTCCACCGTATTCTATGCGATAGCCTTCTGGCAATTTCACCTCTTCGCCCACTGCTTTCTTGATATCAGCTACGACGTCGCTCAATGCCCTGCCGCTGGTGTTGGCAGATATTACTATCTTGCGCTGCACGTTCTCACGGTTGATGGTGTTCGGTCCGGCACTCGACACGATGTCTGCCACGTCAGACAACGGCACCTTGCGTCCGTCTGGCGCGTCTATGATGAGGTCGCTTATCTCATCGTAGTCGCCGCCTTTCACCACGAGGTTGAAGGCCCTGCCAGCCTCATACACCTGAGAAACAGTTTCACCGGCAAGGTTAACAGAGATGAACTCGTTGAATTCGGGCAACGTGATACCGTTGCGCAAGAGGAGTTCGCGGCGCGGAATGACTTTCAGTTCCGGACGCTCTATCTGCTGTTCCACATTCAGGTCGGCGATTCCGTCGATGTCCTTGCAAGCCTTCTTTATCTGATTGCCGATGGTGAACATCTTGTTGAGATCTGTTCCAAAGAGTTTTATGGCGATGCTTGCCTGCGTACCTGAGAGCATGGCATCGATACGATGGGATATCGGCTGGCCTATCTCTATGTTTGCGCCCGCCAATACGGAGAGGCGATGGCGCACATCATCGAGTACCTCCTCATGACTACGGCCGTCGAGCTTGAATGGTGCTTCTATCTCACTTACGTTCACGCCGAGAGCATGCTCGTCGAGTTCTGCACGTCCTGTTTTCCTCGCCACGGTCTGAATCTCCGGTACCTGCAGCAGAAGCCTTTCCGCCCGCGCTCCTATGGAATCGCTCTCCTCCAGGGAAATGCCGGGTAGCGAGGATATGTTTATGGTGAATGATCCCTCATTGAATTTTGGCAGGAAACTGCTGCCAAGCGAGAGGAATATCACTAAAGCCAAAACAAGCAATGACGCAGAGGAAATGAAGACGGTGCGGGTATGGTCGAGCACCCAGAGCAAAGCCTCACGGTAGTATTTCTTCAGCCACACCGCCACGAAAGCCTCCTTCGGCATCTCACCATTGCTTTTGTTCAGCATATAGCTGCAGAGCACCGGTGTGAGCGTGAGAGCCACAAGTGTGGAAGCGAACAAAGCCGTGACGAAAGCTATGCCAAGAGGAATGAGCATCCTGCCCTCCATACCGCTGAGGAAGAACAGCGGGGCAAAGCTGACGATAATGATAAGTGTGGAATTGAGAATCGGCATACGCACCTCACGTGAGGCGTTGTATACGAGTTCTATTATCGGTATGCGCTCTGCCTCCGGCAGTTCGCGGTTCTGCCGTATATGTTTATACACGTTCTCCACATCCACTATGGCATCATCCACAAGCGAACCGATGGCAATTGCCAAACCGCCAAGTGTCATGGTGTTTATGCTTATGCCAAGAACGTTAAGCACTATCATTGCCACGAGGAATGAAATTGGGATTGTGACAAGTGAAATCACCGTAGTACGGACATTGGCAAGAAATATCATCAGCACGATGACCACGAATATGGCTCCCTCCATGAGCGACTTCTGCACGTTGTCGATACTGCTGTCGATGAAATCTGCCTGACGGAAGATATCGGTTGAGATATGTACATCTGCCGGAAGGTTGGTCTTCAGTTCGTCGAGCGCATTGTTCAGTTGTTCGGTGAGTTTCAGCGTACTGGTGTCTGGCTGTTTTGTCACAGTGAGCAATACTGCCGGACGTGCCTTCTCGCTTGCCACGCCGAGCTTGGGCGACTGGTTGCCTACCTTGATGTCTGCGACATCGGCAAGTGTTATCACGCTCTCGCCGTTTTTCTTCACGATGCAGGCACCGATCTTGTCGATATCGTTGGTAGAGGTGATGGCGCGGATGATATATTCGTTGCCGTATTTATAGCGCACACCACCATTGGTGTTGGTGTTCATGCCGCGTGTGCTGGCCATAACTTCGGAGAGCGACACACCGAAATGCTTCATCTTGCCGGGACTGATGAGTATCTGGTATTCTTTGATGTCACCTCCGTGCACGCTTACCTGTGCCACACCACCCGTTGAGAGCAGCTGCGGACGGATTACCCAGTCGGCATAGGTGCGCAGATCCTGAAGCGACGCCTTGTCGCTGGTAAGACTCACGATGAGCACCTCGCCAAGAATAGACGACTGCGGTCCGAGCACTGGCGCACTGACACCTTCGGGCATCTGTTCGCCAACGGCTGCGAGTTTCTCGCTGACTATCTGGCGTGCAAGATATATATCTGTGCCCCAGTCGAACTCTACCCAGACTACAGAGAAGCCATGGGTTGACTGCGACCTCACCCGGCGCACTCCGGTGCTGCCGTTCACTGCCGTTTCTATAGGAAAGGTGACGAGCTGTTCCACCTCCTCTGCTGCCATACCTCCCGCTTCTGTCATTATGACAACGGTTGGGGCATTGAGGTCGGGGAAGACGTCAACTTCGGTCTTGCTTGTAGAATACAGCCCTGCGATGACAAGCAGAACTGCCGCCACAAGAACGAGTATTCTGTTCTCAAGCGAGAACCTGATAATCTTGTTCAGCATAATTTATAATCTGTCTGTTACGTAGGATTTTCTTTAATGATTATGGTTGTGGGCAGGGATAGCGTTAGAGGCCGAAGCGAGCTTCACCTGTATGGCTCCCTTGGTCACCACCCTGTCGCCTTTCTTCAGTCCGCTGAGGATTTCCACCCTGTCGCCATCGTTCTCGCCGAGTGTCACCTCCTGCTTGCGATATCCCTCCTTGTCCACCTGGATATAGATGTAATGCACGCCCTGCTCTTCCGTTATGGCAGTGAGCGGCAGGGTCATCACGTTAGGTCGGTCTTGGGTGATGAGGAATATTTCAGCGTAGGAACCCTGAACAACATCGCCTGTATTGTTGAATTCGAATATGACTGGAATGTAGGAGTTGTTTACCTCTGCCGAACGTCCATACGACTGTATGTGTCCGCCCATATCAGTGATGTCATAAAGGCGGTCACTGTAGCTGGTACGGAATTTCGCACACTTTATCTTATTCAGTTCCTTGAACTCGCGCTCTGGAATTTCTGCGCGGAGATAGAGATGTTGGTTCTGGGTTATGATGGCAAGCGGCTGGCCAGCCTCAACATAGTCGCCGCCGTTAACCAGACACTGTTTGATGAAGCCTCCGCGAGGTGCGGTGACTACTACGCCGCCAGCACTGCGTGTTTTCTGCATGCTTGTATATGTCAGTTTTGCAGCCTCATATTCTGCCTTCGCCACAGCGAGGTCTTTATCGCTTATTATCTTATCTTTTATAAGGATTCGCGCACGGGTGTAGTCACGCTCTGCACGCTCGTAGTCGATACGTGCACGCTGCACGGGATCGCCGTCGGCAACCTGCATTCCTGCTGACGTGATTGAGAACAAGGCCGCACCATTGGCTACCTTCAATCCTTCACTCACATGATTCTTGTTTGCCACACGGCCACTGATTGTGGCAACGACAGTGGTCTCGTCGCACGATGCAGACAACACTTTACCGCTGGTATGGATAACGCCATGAAAGGTTCCAGGCATAATTGTTTCAACCTGCACTCCGGCAGCTTTTGCCTTTTCTGGAGTCAGCAAAATCACGTCACCATCGTGGTCATGGTCATGGGCGTCTTCGCCGGCATGCTGCTCCGTCTCTTCTTCATGGTCATGATCGTGGTTTTTGCTGCCACAGGCAGCCATACCAAGAGCGAGAATGAACAGCGATAAACAGTAAAAGCTTTTCTTCAGCATAATTCTTGATTCTTTATTTTTTTCGGTTTTCATTTATTTGGATGCAAAGATACCACAACAGTATTGCAACCCGATTGCAAAAGCGGATTTCCAAAGATGAATGATAAACTGAAGTATAGCTCCCCATCTGACAATAAACCTCAAACGGACATAATGACAGATAGGGGAATTTTCAGTTAAAAATCCACTCTTCTGAAAAATCAGAATTCAAGCAAGCACCAATGACCGATTTGGGATCAATGAAAACAAAAAAAAAGTGCGTCTGAACCATTCGGTTGACACACTTTAATATGATTAGGGATATTGTTTACCCTGTAAATACCTTCAGAACATTACTTGATGAACTTCTTGCCATTCTGAATGAGAATTCCCTTGGCATTGGCATTTACGCGCTGACCTGCGAGATTGTATACAGGAGCGTTCACGTCGAACTTGTCGGCATTGATTTCGTTGATGCCTGAAGGATCGCCGCTGCAAACCTTGAAGTTTCTGATTTCCCATGTACCGGCAGCTTCGTCGGTGCTTACATACTTGAAGCCGACCTTTATCTTCTTGCCCTCATAGCCGTCAAGGCTGACTGTCTGTGTCTCAAAAGGAGAGAAGCTCTTGTCCTGTGGAACTTCTGGATATGAGATAGAAGTATACTGAGTCCAGTCACCACCCTCGGCCTTGATCCACAATGTAGCCTCCTCTGAAACATTGCCGAAATATTTAGATACGGCATGGTCAAAATACAGGCTACGTATTACTTCTGCTGCAGAAAGTTCAATCCAAGGAGAAACGAGCCAGCTTTCAGAAGGAAGGTTCTTCTTGTTGACAAAAGCAGAAGCCTTGGCACACTTATATTTTTTGTCGATAGACCAAACGTATGAGAGACCCTCTGAGAGGTTCACATTGTCGAGAACGAAGGAACCGAACTCTGTCTCAAACGACTCTGAGTAAGGCTCTTTAACTACATCGAGAGCTGGAGTTGTGACAGTGAGTGTATATGATGCAGAACCACCATTATATTCATCGTTCTCTGCAGCAGTAGCAGTGATTTTTGTCTCACCGGCAGCGAGAAGTGTCACTTCGCCTGTCTCAGCATTAACGGTAGCCACAGCCTCGTCTGACGAAGTATAAACCACGGCAGCAGTGGTAGCCTTTGTGAGAGTAGGAGCAACGAAAGCCTCGCCTACAACACCACTTGCTGTAGTCTCACTGAACGACAGTGCCGGGTCTTTCTTCATTGGAGCGGAAGATGACTGGTATGTCACTACAGCAGAGCTGATCGGAGTGTTCTTCTCTGTAATGTTGGTTGAGATAACCACACTATTGGCTGAACCAGTCCATGTGCCATTGGCGTATGTACCTACAGCAGACTCGAATTTTGCAGGAACTTTGGCTGTAAGCTCAACCTTTGTGATGACATTACCCTCTGGCACTTTGAAAGTCATATCTGCGCCTTTATAGAAACGCAACTCGTTGCCGTTGGTTGCTTTCCACCAACGGGTCTGACCATTGAGAGTAAGAGTGACATCACCCTCTGTACATACCGTAGGGTCAGCGTTGTATTCTTTTGTAGAGCCACTCAAAAGTGTCATGCCATAAGCAGACTCGCCTGTGAAATCGAATTTCGCAGTCTTAGACTGTGCGAACATTCCCATTGTCATAAGCAATGAAACGAATAAGAGTAAAGTTTTCTTCATAATGTAATAATTAATTAAACAATATATTTACACAATTATATTTGCTTGAGCAATTTTATAATCCGAAGCTTATCTTATGCAAAGATAATGCAAGGCGAATGCAGAACATCAAGCTTGCTTGAGTGTTATGCTGAGGTGAAGCTTATCTTATGCAAAGATAATGCAAGGCGAGAGGAGAATGAAATGAAGACATTCATTTCTTATCCCGAGCCGAAGCTTATTTTATGCAAAGATAATGCAAGGCGAGAGGAGAATGAAATGAAGACATTCATTTCTTATCCCGAGCCGAAGCTTATTTTATGCAAAGATAGAACTTTTATAGATATGAAGTATCTCTTTGCGTGTTAAAATAAGGTTAAGAAACAAAAGTCATTAAAAAAGGGAAGCACCGAACAGCACTTCCCTTCTTTATCGCTAATAAGAAAACGGTCATTTTGCGGAATTATAATTTTTCGAACCTCAACGACCGTTACAAGATAATTGAAATTATTTCTTCAAGACTTTGTCTACTACAGTCTGGCCATCTGTCAAGACCATCTTGCGAATTGATATTCCCTGCTGTGGCTCAGAGAGTCTGACGCCATTCAGTGAATAATACTCGATTGACTTAACCTCAGACTTCGTTGACGAAGCAGAAATGCCTGATGTAAACGCTGGATAATACTCATCCACTGGCGACACGGCATCAGCATTCTGTGATTTCACGATATGCTCAACGATAGAATTGAGATATACTTCAAGATTTGAATACCAACACTTCGCGGTATCGAGAGTCTTCAACTGTGCATCGCTTGGGTCATCAGGATTAAGACCGTTGGCAATCTCCCATTCGTCTGGTATGCCGTCGCCATCAGTATCATAGTTGGCAGCACGTGATTCTGATGGAAGTTCGGGGAAACTTGCCGTAGCGGAATTCTGGCTGTCTGAAGACGGATCGTTGATAACATCGATAATACCAGGAACATTGGCATGAGAAGCGTTATAGGTAACAGTACCATTGGTTGCTTCCTCCACATAACGCACATCGCAAGCATCTCTATAGAGACTCGCTCCACTGTATGCGAGTACCTTCTCGTATGCCGTCTCAGCGGTCTGGGTAGTGATGGTGCCCGGGTCAAACTGACTGTCAAGTTTTATCTTGATGCAGTCTACACCGCTGGCATCCTTCACATAGGTTTGATCCTCACCATAATAATGCTTGGCATCCTGCATATAATAATCATTGCCTATCTTGATTTTCTGGTCGTAAATCACACCGCTCCAATCATAGTTGGCAGCCTTGGAACCGGCTGCAGACACGTAGTTTCCGCTGATAAAATAACGGCTGGAATAGTTGGGGAACGGATTGTCGCCGCCGTTTGATGCATCAGAGAATGAAATCTGCGTTACGCGAGTCTTGTTCTTCGTGCCAGGACCAGCCTTGAAATAGTTGTTCACCATATTCACATAGCCACCACCAGGACCGCCATAACAACCGTTTCCGTTACCCCAGTTGTAAACCACGCAGTTACGGAAGTCTACCCTCTCTGCCTGTATGGAGTTGGAATATTGGGTTTTGTCATAACCGTTCCAGTTATAGCGGGCGCCATTGAAGCGAGGTGCTCTGTTCTGGATGTGGGCAAGGAAGTTATGATGGAATGATGCCGGTTTTCCACCCCAAATACCACCATAGCTGTGGTCGCCTTTAGCATGTCCTGCGTTGAGGCCTTCGGCGAGCATACACCACTGCAGGGTGAAATCCCTGTTGTCATAGAAAGACGCCAGCTCATCAATGCTCCACGACATAGAGCAGTGGTCGATGAGGATATTCTTACGGTATCTTCCCCATGTTGCATCCGCACCGTCGTCAACATGCTTCACCTGTGAACGGCGGAAGCGCAAGAAGCGGACGATGACATTATCACAGTTTGTGAACTCCACGGTGTAATAACGGAGTGTAATTCCGTTGCCTGGTGCCGTTTGGCCTGCAATAGTGGTATTTGATGTTATTTTGAGGTTTGACTTCAAGTCGATGTAACCGCTCACGTCAAACACGATGGTGCGAGGACCAGACTGCGACAAAGCCCATCTGAGTGAACCAGTGCCGCTGTCGTTGAGATTTGTGACATGATAAACCTTTGTCGTACCATCGGCAGCGCGTCCTCCGGTGGCTGCGTAACGGGCAAATCCCTCAGCACCAGGAAAGGCAGGAGCCCCAGTCTGTGCTGATGCTGAAGCGGAAAGTGCCAAAGCTACCAATGGCAAACATAAATTCTTCATAATTTGATATTTGTTTTAGTTTGATTTTATGCGTCCTTTTGGATAAGGCAGCAACGGAGTCGTTACTTGTTGAGCGACTCCACGTCGTAGCCAAGATGTTCCATCTCCAATGAAGCCCAGATAAACGGACCAACGCCCTTGCCGTCGTTGTCGCGGATTGGCTCACTGATATAATACTCGAAAGAACCATCGCGGCGCTTGTTCTCCTTCACCTTTGGAGCTGCCTTCAGCACCTTAGCGCTGAGACCCGGACCGAGTCCTGACACCTCGCAGCAACGTGTGAGAGAAAGGGTCTTGTCGGAATTCACTTTCACGAAATTGTTGAGGATTCCCTTGTATGCCTTGATGCCGGCTTCCTTCAGTTCGTCACCGAAATAACCGAGGCGTGAGCCCTTCAGCAGTACGTAAGAGAACATTGAAGATGCTGTTGCCTCAAAATAGTTACGATTGTCTTTCACGTCCATTACGTTATACCAAAGGCCAGTCTTCTTGTCCTGATATTTCACGGTCTTTGTCATCACGTCGTTGAGCATCGCTACGAGAGCCGGACGGTTTTTGTAGTCTGCCGGCATTGCATCGAGAACTTCAAGGATTGCCATTGCGAACCATCCCTGTGCACGAGCCCAGGTGTGCTGCGAGAGTCCTGTCTGCTTGTCAGCCCAGAACATCTCGCCTGTCTCATCCCAAGCATGCTTCCAGAGACCGGACTTGTCATCGAAGGTTCTGTTGTATGTCTTGGTAATCTGTGTGAAAGTGTCATCGTAATATTTCTCTGCCTTTTTCTCGCCTTTCAGCTTTGGGGCTGCCATTGTATAGAACGGATGACCCATGTATACTCCGTCGAGCCACACCTGATATGCATAAATAGCCTTATGCCACCATACGCCGTCGTTTGTGCGTGGCTGTTTCTCAAGCTGCTTGAAGATGGTCTTCAAGGCAAGTTCATTCTTCTTCTCAGGGAACAGTTCATTCATACGCAGGATGAAACGCGCCGGACGGGTATTGTCGAGGTTGAAAGCTGAATACTCATAACCTGTGATATTACCCTTTTCGTCTATCATCTTGGCTGGATACTGCTTGAGATAATTGATGATGCTCTCATCTTTGCTGGCGAGATAAGCATCGAGAATTGCCTCCTGCTCTATACCAACCACATAGCCCCACTTTGGAGTCTTTGCGAAATCGAGATAGCATGGATCCGGATTGCGCTGCATTTCTGAGTGTGCCATCCACTGGCTGTATGTCTTGTAAGGCAGCTGCGAGAGCACTTGTGAACCATTGATTACGAGGTTCTCATAGTTTGGCTTGTCTGTCTGGCCTGTGATATACACAGGCTGGCCATATACTCCTGTGAAGTTACAGTTTTTCAGATTGATGTTGTGGATAGTGTTGATGTTGTCGAAGCCAACGATCATAACGCCATACTTGCTCTTCTGGCAGGTCACATTCTCCATGTATACGTTGCGCACGGTTGGATAGAAGCCACGACGACCCTTCTCCTTTGGTTCATAGTTTGTGTTTATCTTCAACACCGCCTCACGGCACTGTCCAACCTTCACGTTGCGGAAATATACATTCTCAATCACACCGCCACGGCATGAGTTTGTCTTGATGCGGAGCACACGCTCCAGGTCCGGACTGTCCATCGTACAGTTTTCGACGAACACGTTGCTGCATCCTCCTGAAATCTCAGAACCGAGCACCACGCCACCATGACCGTCTTTCATATTGCAGTTGCGGATGATGATATTCTTGCTTGGACGCCCCACGTATTTACCTTTACCGCCCTCACGGCCGTCTTCATTACGTCCGCTCTTGATTGCGATACAGTCGTCGCCGGTATCAAAGATACAGTTCTCAATAAGCACGTTCTCACATGACTCAGGGTCGCAGCCATCGCCGTTAGGACCGTGGTTCTCTACATGTACGCCACGCACCGTGATATTCTTGCTCAGCAGCGGATGCATAACCCAGAATGGTGATCGTATCATCTTTACGCCCTCGATGAGAATTCCGTCACACTGGTTGAGGTTCACCGTCTGAGGACGAAGACCTTTCCACGGACCAAAGACACGCTTTTCAACAGGCACACCGTCTTCTGCCATCTGCAGCAAATCGGCACGGCCGCCAGGATTCTGCTGTTTCTCCTTCACCTCTATGTTGCGGCTCTTCGGAGTCTTGCCGCTCATGAGCCACCAAGTCTCGTCAGATCCGTTGCCATCAATAACTCCCTCACCGGTAATGGCGATGTCGGTCTCCTTGAAAGCATAGATAAGAGGTGAGTAGTTGATACAGTCGAGACCTTCCCAACGTGTTTCAACAAGGGGATAGAGACTGCGGTCGAACTCGAAGAAGAGTGTAGCGTTCTTCTCTATCACGAGGTTTACATGACTACGCAGTCTGATGGCTCCTGTCTTCCATGTTCCGGCAGGGATAACCACCTTGCCGCCGCCAGCCTTTGAACAAGCCTCGATGGCCTTGTTAATGGCTTTCTGGTTCTTGGCTGCCGTATTCTTCAGCGAAGCGCCATACTTGGTGATGCTGAAGGAGCGGTTAGGGAACTTCGGTTCTCTGATGCTCTGCTCCACTTGCTTGTAGTCTGTATCCCACACCGAAGCCAATAGGCTCATAGGGAAGAGCAAGCAAAGCAGTAAAAATGCTTGTAGCTTTTTCATACTGTTTTGTTTGAAATGTATTCAGTTAAGTTTTTTAGAAATACAATAGTAGTTTTATTTTTTGATGTTGCAAAGATACGCATAATAAAATACATCTGAAAAATATAACAACAAAAATAAGGATTATTTGCATTTATCATATAGCGAACCACGACATTGAATGACACGCACACTAAAAGCAATGACACAAAAGCTGCCTTATAACATAAAAAAAAGGGACAATTTGTTAAATTCAACATTTTATAGTCGGAATTCTTGCAAGTTTCATAATAAAGGCTTACATTTGCCACATCTTATTTATGATTTCGCCATTTACGAAATCTCATGAGGTTGGTAGCATCCTGCGCCAACCTCTTTTTTTGCCCAAGCTATCCCTTGAATACAAAAGACGGCAAATCTTTGGAGTTCTGCATTTGATTGCTTACATTTGCATGTCAAATAAACAAAAAGCAATTATACACACCATTCCAATGAAACACATATACAGTCTATTTCTTTTCTTCTTCATCTTGGCGTTCACATGCTGCGAAAAGCCTGTAATCGACGACACTGAAAACAAAAAGGAAAACAACGATAAAGTCAACGGATCAACCTCCACCGGCAACAATGGCGACAACGGCGGATGGGCAAACGGTGACGGAAAGAACGATACTGAATGGGTGAGCACCGACACGGTGGACGTATACACATTCAAGAACCACGTCTTCGAAGACCCCATCTGCGTGAAAGGCTATATCGTAGGATGTGCTACATCAACGGGAGGCTACAAGTATTTCTTCGACAGTCCCTATGAATCAAACACATCCATCCTCATCGCCGACGATAAGAACGAGAAATCAAAATCCAACGTCATAGCCATACAATTGAAGAACGGTTCGAAGATTCGCCGCGACCTGAACCTCGTGGACAACCCAGGAAACATACAACGGCTCGTTGCCATATATGGCTACCAGACAAAATACATGAAGATGACAGGAATGAAAGAGATATTGAGTTATGAACTGAAATGAAAAGCAACGCCCCTCGATGAACGCCCCTTACATAGGCTATTCAAATTCCGCAATTATGTCTTATTCGGGACTTGCGCGTCAGTCAGACAATGCTCATGCCGAGCATACCGACAAAAAGGCATTGCCTCACGACAACGCCTTTTCTCAGCATAAAAAATAACTTATATAATAATACACGTATGATTGCCATACCAAACGTCCCGCAAAAGCTGCCGAAATCAAAGTATGGTCAAGCACAATTATGACGTAAGCGAATGTCGCCAAGCAAATTATACTGCCGACTACATATCAACCGCTTCATATATTTACACAATTACGCTTCCACTCCTTACATCGAGAAGATTCCGCAAAGACTAACATAAAGGCAGGTATTCTGACTTCGCTCCACTCTCATGACACCTTCCCACCCGAAACAGAAAAACCGAAGAAACATTCTTCTGGGCAGTGGCCTATCGTCACTGAGCATAAAGGAGCTTACAGCTGCGGGACAGTCGGAGATTCTCACTCCGTTCCCTTTCAATCACGTATTAGGCGAACCTTTACGGTGCAAAATTATAAACATTTTTCGAAACTTCAAAGAAAAAACGGCATTATAAAGAAAAAAATTTGTTCAAACAAACATTTATACTTACTTTTGCAAGTGTGTTGAACATCTATGAAAAAGATATAAACGCAAAAGAGAGAACATTATTATATAATAACAAATAAAATTCTAAAGCCTATTGAAACATCATTTACTTCACTAAAAAATTGAATTAAAATGATAAGACTAAATGAAATGACCGATGAAGAGTTGGCATTGTCATACGTTAGAGGAAACAATCAGGCCTTCGATTTGTTATTATCTCGAAATCAATCCAAATTGTTTTCATATATTCTGTTCGTAGTGCACGAGCAGGACTTGGCTAATGATATCTTCCAGGAAACCTTCGTGAAGGTGATAACGAAGCTGCAGGAGGGCAGATATATTGACTCCGGCAAGTTTTCGGCATGGATAATGCGCATCGCCCACAATGTGATAATGGACTGGTATCGAGACAACCGCGCCAAAAACATCGTGGAAACTTCTGACGACAACGACCTCTCGAATGTCACAGGAAACGACATAACAGACTTCAACATCGAGGACAGATATGTCAACGAGCAGGTGCTGCGCGATGTGAAGAAGATGATGAACCTGCTGCCTCCGACACAGAGGGAAATTGTCTTCATGCGCTTCTATCAGGAGATGTCGTTCAAGGAAATCGCCGAGACTACCGGTGTGAGCATCAACACTGCCCTGGGACGAATGAGATACGCCATACTCAACATGAGAAGAATGGCGAGAAAGAATAAGCTGTCACTTGAAACCGTTTATTGACACAAAGCCATAAACGCAGCACTCATGACGTTTCAACTACAGGAACTTATATTTTAGCCTCAATCGGTCATCAGGCCGCTTGGGTTTAAAAGGTCTATATAACATCTACAAAACATACGGGTAAATCCATATTTCTCAAAAGGACTATGGATTTACCCGCAATATTTTATTCTTGAATCAAGATCACATACATACTTCCCCAATGGTCTTCACCATGCAACCTACATTATTGTTATATTGAGGAAAACTTTCATATCAGAGCGATCTCAAATCATGGATCGTCTGGATAGGATCGGCAGCCTTGAACACATAGCTTCCGCTAACAAGAACATCCGCACCTGCCTCAACGAGACGCGGAGCGGTCTCAGCCTGCACACCACCGTCAATCTGTATCAGAGCACGAGAATTCTTCCTGTCCACCATCTCACGCAGCGCTCTCAGCTTGTCGATAGTGCCCTCGATGAATTTCTGTCCGCCGAATCCGGGGTTGACGCTCATCAGCAACACCATGTCCACATCATTCAGGATATCCTCAAGCAGACAGACTGGAGTTGAAGGATTGAGAGTCACACCAGCCTTCATGCCGGCATCGTGAATCTCCTGCACAGTACGATGCAGATGCACGCAAGCCTCATAATGCACGTTCATCATCATGGCGCCGGTCTTTGCCGTGCGCTGCACATAACGCTCAGGGTGTTCAATCATGAAATGCACATCGAGAGGCTTCTTGCAAATCTTTGCCACCGCATCGATAACGGGAAATCCGAATGAGATATTAGGAACGAATGTTCCGTCCATAATGTCAAGATGCAACCAGTCAGCATCACTTTTGTTAATCATTTCCACCTCATGGCGCAAGTCTGTGAAATCAGCAGCCAGCAGGGATGGAGAAATAATTGTTGCCATAAATTCTTTTAAATATGTTTTTCAGTTTATCAGTTTAGACAATAGGATTTCATACTGCCATTGATGTTCATCACCCTATAGGTGTAGGCAATGGCTTTGATAATGTCAATAGTACGCTTCGACGGCATTGGATTTTCTGAAGTAAAATGTTCCATAGGCATTGTTTTTTGAAATAAATTCATCCTTCTATTGTATTAACGCATCTCCTCGGGATTTATTACATTATGATATTTTTTTTTCTGATTACGATCTGCATACCCCAATGGGAATACTTCCCGTTGGCGGAATTATGTTATGTTGATAGATATGAGTAAAAGTTGCCAATATCGCTGATTTTCAGTAAAAACAAGAATTTCCGAAAAACTGTCAGACCATCTGGTTTTTTGCCGTAATATTCTGACAGACAGGCACTTGACCATCTATCAACTGTCAGCCAATTGTCTGGATGGTTTGCTGATGAAAGGAATTGTCAGATGTAAGGAATTCATACGACATGAATTGCATGCGTTGGCAGAATCCTGGAAACTGGAATATGGGTGTTATAACATTAATTTATTGGGCATACGCCTGACAGCAATTCTGCCCATCCGGGGCAAGCACCGTGCCCATGATGGGCAAGCACCGTGCCCTTGTTGGGTAAGCACCGTGCCCTTTAAGTCCCAAGCTGCCATCTGGGTTAATATGCTTTAAATATATTCCGCCAACGTTTTTTTTTAGTATATTTGCAACGCTAATCAAATTAATCATTAGAGGAGGAAAGCATCCCATGACTCTACAACAAATGGAATACATCGTGGCTGTATACAGATACAGACACTTCGCCAATGCCGCAGAACAGTGCGGCGTGACACAACCCACACTGAGCGCCATGATTCAGAAACTGGAGAAGGAACTCGGAGTGAAAATCTTCGAACGTTCATCACAACAGGTCACTCCTACTGCCATCGGCAAACTTGTGGTGGAACAGGCATGGAAGGTGCTTTCGAGAGCAAACAAGATAAAGGACATCGTAGCTGAAGAACAACACTCGCTGAATGGTTCGTTCCGTATCGGCATACTGCCCACGATAGCGCCATATCTGCTGCCACGCTTCTTCACCAAACTGGAGAAGGAGAATCCTGGCATCGACTTCCACATCATCGAGATGAAGACTGCCGACATCAAGAAGGCATTGAACCGCGGCGTACTGGACGCTGCCATCGCCGTGAGACTCGACGAGCTGGAGGCTTTCAACCAGACATCGCTATATTATGAGCAGTTCATAGCCTATGTGGCAGAAACCGACCCGCTGTTCAACAACAAGAACATAAAGACTTCGGACCTTGGCAACGAGTTTCTGTGGCTTCTCGACGAGGGCCATTGCTTCCGCGACCAACTTGTGAAATTCTGCGATCTGAAATCGGCAACAGAGAGCAAATCAAAATATTCTCTCGGCAGCATAGAGACTTTCATGAGAATGGTGGAAAACGGACAGGGCGTGACGTTCATTCCGGAACTCGCCCTTAGCCAACTTTCCGACAAACAGATGCGACTGGTGCGCCCCTTCGCACTGCCTATACCGGTGAGAGACGTGGTATTGCTTACCAAAAAGACTTTCGTGCGCCACTCAATGGCTGAACTGATAATCAAAAGCGTGAAAGACAACGTGCCGCAAAGTATGCTGACCTACAACAATACAGAGCAGAGAATCTAGCCCAAATCAGTCATTGGCCTTTATATTAAGAATTTTATAACTGCTTGCTATAAGCGATAAAAGAACAAAAGGTTGAGCAGGGATTACACACTCCCCTACTCAACCTTTTATTTCATTGTCAAGCAAATTCGTCTACTTAACAAATTTCTTCCCGTCTTTGATGTAAATACGACCATCCACAGTGTGTTCTACACGCATACCTTGAAGGTTATAGATGTTGCCATCTTCCACATTGTTGTTATCCAGCGTAACATCGGCAATACCTGCAGCATCTTCATACGTCATACTGCCACTGAGGAGTCTACCTCCCTCGTTCTCTTTAGTCATGATACTCTCCACGATACTGTTCAGATAATGCTCCAGATTGGTATATCCATCGGCTGCGAGCGTATTACCGTCTGCAGCATCATTCTTGTCGAGTCCATTGGCATCTTCCCAACCATCCGGCATTCCGTCGCCATCAGTATCTGTAACGTCGATAGAAGTATCTGTGGCAAGTGTTGGCCAAGGACTCCAGTCTGCAGAAGCGTCGGCTGGCTTCGTGTCATCCTGACTGTTGATTATGCCTGACGTGCATCCGCTGCCTGTATAGGTATCAGAACCGCTACGGGTATCGCTTACGATGACTTTGTCAAGAGCATCGCGGCGCAATGACGCACCGGCATAGTCGAGCACACGGTTGAAGGCATCTGCCGCAGTATGGGTAGTAACGGTCTCAAATACCATCGGTGTCTTCAACTGTATTGCTTCATCACCAGGATAAGTGCCATCGTTGCCGGTCTTGTCAATCTGGTCGGAAACGCCATACTTGAAGTTATCCTTATTCACCACATCCCAATCTGGATTATGATTGCCTTCCACGTAAAATTTTCCCCACACATGTAGCATCTTTGCCCAATCATTCCACGGTACATTAATCTGAGTGCCATTCACGGTGATTGTGGCAAGTTTTCCGCTCATATCCATCTCGTACTTCGTTCCCTTGATGGTAACATAATTTCTGCCATCTTCTGCCGACCCTTTCACGTCGTTTTTATTGCAGGTTATACCGGTTGTCTGCTGGAATCGTGCTGCAAGGAGTGTCTTGTCCAGACAGTAGTCCACAGTGCGTATACCCGGACAAGCGATGCGGCGCTGGATGGTCTTGCTTCTTTTCCGCGTTGTAGCTCCTGGCTTATAATAGTTGTTCACGATGTTCACATTCATTCCTTCACCGCCATAGCAGCCGTTGCCGCCCCAGTTGTATATCACGTTGTTACGCATATCCATCCTTTCGTCAGTCTGGGTTCCGGGACGCGGACCCAGTCGTGGAGTTCTAGAATCGTGGTCGGCAAGCAGGTTATGATGATACGATGCACCGCTTCCACCCCAGTTGCCACCATAGCCATGGGCACCTTTGGAATGTCCGGAGTTCTTCAGACTCTGTGAGGCTATACACCATTGCACGGTGAGATTCTTACTGCCATAGACGGACAGGCATTCATCGATACTCCAGCTCACAGAGCAATGGTCCACTATGATATTCTTACGATCCATCGCTCCAAGTCCGTCACCTTCGTGCTTGTCCACATGACGATTGCCACAACGGAAACGCAAAAAGCGAAGAATAACATTGTCAGAATCTATCGTGAAGGGGTAATCAGCAATACAAATGCCATCACCGGGGGCTGTCTGTCCGGCAATTGTTACATTACCTTTCTTCAACTGCAGAGCACTCTTCAGGAATATCGTACCGCTGACATCAAACACGATGGTTCTGACTCCACTCTTGTTGCAAGCCCATCGGAAGGTGCCTTCCGATCCGTCATCATCTAATTTCGTCACATGATACACGGCTCCGCCTCTACCGCCAGTAGTGTAGCGACCAAACCCTTCGGCTCCAGGGAATGCGGGTTGATTGTCGGCAAAAGCCGACATCACAGATGCTGACATCAACACAACAGCAGCACCAGTCAATAATTTTCTGTCTAATTTCATCTTATTTTGATTTGTATAGTAGTCATAACGTCGAGAATCGAATTTGCCATTCAAACCACGACAATAAAGGAATCTCAATATATTTCAAATAGCGAAGGTATTAAAAAACGGCGATATAACAATCGAGCATTAAGAAAATCACATTTTCCTTAATACTCGGTTTAAAACGATTTAGCATTCTAATTCAAGATCGCTGCCACTTCATCTTTGTTAATTCCGGTTATCTCTGCAATTTGCAGAATGTTCATACCTTTTGAATAGAGAGATTTTACTATATTTTTAAGCTGCTCCCTCTTCTGCTGGAGTTGCTCGTTCTTCTGCTGGAGTTGTTCGCTCTTCTGCTGGAGTTGTTCGCTCTTCTGCTGGAGCTGTTCGCTCTTCTGCTGGAGCTGCTCGCTCTTCTGCTGGAGTTGTTCGCTCTTCTGCTGGAGTTGTTCGCTCTTCTGCTGGAGCTGCTCGCTCTTCTGCTGGAGCTGCTCGCTCTTCTGCTGGAGCTGCTCATCCTTATGCTTCAGTTCCTTGTCACGGTTCATTATTGCAGTGTCACGGTCCTCTATCGCCTTGTAATATTCGTCCTCCACGTTCATGTCCTGACGCATCTCGGAGTCGGCGGCAGCGGCTGTAAGACGATGGAGCATATACATCATGTCGGCATCATCCTCATATTTGTTCTCGTCAATATTGAGAACCTGCTTGTCTTCCGCATCTTTCCTCGACTGGTCGAAAACGCTGAGCACCTTCTCTAGGCGGTTGTTCACACGGCCTTTCAACCTCGGTATCTGCACAATTATGCTGTTGTGGGTGAGACTTTCAACGAAAGGGTCTTCCTTGCCATCCTTTACCACCTCGCCGTTGTAGTCGAACACGTCGTGGTTGACATAAACCACCGGCTCCTCAATGTCGCCGACTCGATGTCCGAGAAGGTAAACGGCAACCATTGGATATGCGAAGCCTTTCGGCGAGTCTTTGCGGATGTTTATCTTGTTGCTGTACTGCGCACCCAGATACTGGCGGAAGCGCAGGGTCTCCGTGTCGAGCCATGTCTTCTGCAGTTCTATAAGGATGACGCGGTCCTTGAATCCCTCGCCCTCAGCATCCTTCTCCCTCACGGTGGCTGCAAAGTCAATGCGGAACATTGAAAGCGTGTCTCGTGTGGTGTTCACATACTCGTGTGGGCGCATCTCCACCTTCACCACTTCTTTCTTCAGCAGTGCAGAGAGGATGGTCTTTGATATGCGTTCGTCAGACATTATGTATTTGAACACGGAGTCGTAAATCGGATTGGCTACATGTAATATCATATACGATGGCGTTTACAGGTTATTATATTTGCAAACTTACACATTTTATGTGAATTACGGACACTTACATTACTTTTTTTTAGGGACGTCCAACAGAAAAGTGTCATTCGACTTTTTATCATATAGAATTCTCCCCCTAACGTGGGGAATGAAACCCCACATTAGGGGGTGATGTTCCCCACGCTGTGGGGGAAAAATCAAGGCCAGGAAACATAGTTGGAAACTTGCCAAATGTAAGGAGCAAGAGACATGTCACCTCGTATACAAAATAAAAGATGGAAAGCTACACATTGAACTTTCCATCTTTTATTATTTAATAGAATTAAAATCTATATCATTACTCTGCCGGAATCCAGCGTGGGTCACCGAGATTCTTGTAAGAAGAGTTCTGCACTGTAAAGTCAGCACCAGTCTTGGCAGGATTAGCCCAGAGCTGGGCAGATGTCTCAGAAATCTGAGAACCGATCTCATAACCAGAGTTCCAGTTGAAGTCACTTGTATATACAGTGCCAGTAGCGTCGATATCCTTCAGACTGCTACCCTTCACTGTCTGCGCTGCATCTTTGAAGTCGTAGTATGCTCCGATGAGAGAGTTTGTACATGCTACTGTAACTCCCGTCTGTTTCTGCAAGTCGAAGTATGGCTTGGTAGCAGGAACACAGTTCCAGATTGTGCAGTGGTCGAGAGTAATAGAGAAGTTAGCCTGGCTTGTATTCGTCAACACAGAGTTGATTGTGTTGAGAGTACTGTTGGTAATGCTGACTGTTCCCAAAGTCAATGATTTCTGGTCCTTGGTATTCACGATACCATAAGTACCAATGTTTGTCAATACACAGTCATTTATCTTGATAGCATTGACAGTTGAATTCACGATACTCTGGAAGCGGAAAATACCACGGATATCCTTAACGTCACACTTCTCCATCTCGAGAGAGTTGAGAGTGAAAGTACCAGACTGGTTCAATACGTAACCGTCTGAGTTGGCACCATACTGGAGGTTGAGGTTATAGAAACGGACAACATCCATGCTTGATGACTCGAAGGAAACGCCCTTGAACTTGACAGTTGCCTTAGACTCGCCGGCTGCTCCCCAGAAATAGACAGACTTGATATTCTCCGGAACCTTGATTGTAGAGGTCTGTGCCTCCTCATTCAGAGCGGTATATTCCATTCCCTGTGGGAATACAACAACAACCTTGTCTGAAGTGGCATTAGCAAGAAGGTCTTTCACGTCATCGCCAGCAGCTACGTTGATAACCTCGTATCCGTCAGGGAAAGGTTCAGTGGTAGTGAACTTCTTCTTACCACGAACGTTCTCGCCGTTGAGCAGCTGCACAGTGTAAGAAGTCTTTGCATTGAGACCACTGATTGTGAGTTCACCGGCAGCAACCTCGTCTGCAGTAACAGGCTGTGAAACGAGCACCTCATCGTCTTTTACAATCTGTGCTTCAGTAATCTGTTTGCCAGCCTTGAAGCTGACCTTCACGGTCTTTGAACCAGGCACAACATCGAGGATAATCTGCTCAGACTTGGTTGTGAAGCTATAGTTTGATTCTGTATCATCAAGATACTTCCATGTAGAACCCTTGCCGTTTGTAGCACAGCTCTTGATACGGAAGTAATACTTTGTAGAACCCTCAAGTCCTGTCATAGTGTAAGGAGAAGTAGTGATTCTCGCATCCTCCTTGTCACCGAAATAGATGCTATGCTCAGTTGTTTCAACCTCATCGAAAAGAGTGTCGGTGCTGATTTCTATTACGTAGAACTCAGCATCTGGCATCTTCTTGAATGTAACCTCAGCCTGGTCCTCACCTGGGCTTACGGAAACCTTGGAGGAATGGAACAGACGGTCGTAAGCAGGATCAACGTCCCAGTCGTTCGTCTCAGTACAAGCGGTGAACGACGCACCTCCGAGGAGCATCATAGCTCCGAAGAGAGCCTTGCTTATAATTGATTTATTCAGTTTCATCTTGATTTCTAAAATTTAAAATTATTTATGGAGGAATCCATAAGAATTCTGCAATGAACCCTCAGACTCGTTGATGGTACTGCTGTAGATTGGCAGGAGATAGCGGTTCTTCACCTTCTCATTCAAGCCACCGCTGATGAACTCGAGGTTTGCTACATTAGTCTTTTTGGTGTTAGACTCCTTAGCCTCGTCGCCCCAGAATGTAACATACTTATAGTCAGCAGCATTCTCAGGAGCCTCGGTGTCATACCAGCGTACAGACTTCATGTCGATCTTAACGAGTCCGTTCTCTGTATAAGTCTTATAGTAGAGCTTTGTAGGATACTCATAAATCTGAGTCATATAGTCATTCTTCATCTGGTCGATCTTGGCGCTAAGCAAGTTCCAACGCTCCAGCTCGTACTTACGAACACCCTCACCAGCGAACTCCAGAGCGTTCTCGTCAACGATGGCGTTGAAGAAAGCGTCCTTGTCTGAAGAGATGCCATCGATATAAGCCTTTGCCTCAGCCTTGTCAGCGTCAGCATAGGCACGCTCGTGAACGAGAGCAAGAGCCTGACGGGCAGTCAGACCGCAACCGCCGGTAGCGACATCAGGATTACCGTTGAGTTCGTTCATCACCTCAGCATACCAAAGAAGGACCTGAGAGTAACGAAGCTTCACATAGTTGATACCAGTACCGAACTTGGCATTCTTGATCTTTGCGATAGCAGACCAGTCGTCGCTGAACTTGCGAACGTCCCACTTTCCGCAATAGATGTTGAATGGTTTGTTGCCGAGCATAGTCTCTGTGGTAACGCCATTGTCAACCTTGATTTCGAAGTTGGCACATGTAACGTCGCGACGAGTATCCTTGCCGCTGTGGTCATACTTCCAGAAGAGAGTAGAAGGCAACTGAACGTTAGCTGAAGAGTTTCCCTTCAGAGCATAAGCACAGTTGTCAGCAAAACGCACACCGATACCATAGCCCAACTCGCTGGAGTTGCCCAATCCCATAGGAACCTCGAAAAGGTTCTCCTGATACTGGGTGTCGAGAGTCTGCTTGTTGATGAGTGTCCACTCATCCTCGAAGCTTGGGTTCAGCTGGTGCTTGCCAGAACTGATGACAGCATTGAGATGTGTCAGCGCAAGGTTGTAATACTTCACGCGGTCTTCATCGCTGCAACGCTGTGTAGGATATGTAGGATCACTATTCTCTGTAGCTGTTACATATCCCTCCTTTGCAGCCTCACGAATAGCCCAACCAGAACGCTGAAGTGCGATCTGAGCGAGAAGAGCGTGAGCATAACCCTTTGTGGCATGCTCTGTGGTATAGCTGCTCTGACCAGCCCAAGGCAGATAGTTGATTGCCTCTTCAAGGTCATTGATTAGATAGTCCATGATCACATCACGGTCTGTCTTGCCGGTATTGATGTTAGAGAGGTCGTTCTTTGTAGGCTCTGTCTTGAATGGAACATCACCCCAGTTACGTATCAACTCATGATAAAGCATAGCTCTGAGAGTGAGCGCCTCGCCCTTATACTGAAGGAGCTGCTTTTCCGTCTTGTCAGTTGTCTCTGGAGAAATTCCCTTGAGACCCTCAATGATATTGTTGCAATACTCGATACTCTCATAGAGGTGATCCCATGCATCACGAGACTTTGCGAAAGAAGCGTCGTTGTCGGCATAATAGTTGTTCAGATCACGGCCCTTACCCTCAGCCTTGGCATTCGACTCGCCATAGGCATTAGCAAACTCAACGTCGGAGTTAGCCATAAAGGTATAGCAAAGCACCTGAGAATATGTGTAGTCCTCACAGAGAAGGCCATAAGCCTTGTTGAGCACATTCTTGGTATAATATGTTGACTGCCAAACGTTGCTTGCGTCGGTGTCTGACGGTGATTTCTGGTCAAGGAAGTCGCTGCACGAAGAGAACGTAGCCAGGGCGACACCTCCCAACAATATCGTCTTTAATATATTTTTCATTTTGTTTTACTCCTTATTATATATTAGAATGATACGTTAACTCCGAATACATACAGACGGCTCTTTGGATAAGAAGCATAGTCTACACCCGGAGACATTCGAGACTTCTTGCTACTTGAGTCAACCTCTGGGTCGTTGCCTGAGTAACCTGTGATAGTAAGAAGGTTGTAGCCTGTGAAATAGAAACGCACGTTATTGAGGAACAAGTTCTTGAGCAATGACTTAGGAAGCGTGTAACCGATTGTGAGATTCTGAAGACGAAGGAAAGAAGCGCTCTCCACGAAGTAGTCGAGGAGATACATCTTGCTTACAGATACAGGGTTGTAGATGCTTGCGTTAGCGTTGATCTCGTTCAAGCGAGCGATAACGTTAGCCTCGTCACCACCATAATACTGTGCTACGTTTGTCGGGTTAGCCAATGACAGACCGTTTGCAGGGTCGATGTTTGTATATCTGTTCAGGAAATCACGGTTGAGGTTGTATCCCTTGCGTGTATCGTGGAAGAATGAAGAACCGAGCTTTGTTCCGTTCACGATCTTGTTGCCGAACTGATAGTTGAAGAATACAGAAGCGTCGAAGCCGTAGAATGTAGCGTTGAAACCGAAACCACCAGCCCATGGAGCGATGGTGTTGCCGAGCTTCTCCTTAACCACATTGCCTTCCTCGTCAACCTTCAGCTTTGGAGAACCAGGCTGCAGAGTACCGATTACTGTAGAGCTCTTGTCGAGCAGACCCTCACGGAGCTGCCATTTCTTGCCATCCCATGTGAGTTCACCGTTAGGATTCTTCTCTGCATCGTATGCTGTATAGTAGCCACGTAGTCTGTAGCCCCATACTTCACCAAGAGAACCTCCCTCAACGACACGGAAGTTCTGACCTGTGTTCACGTCAGGAATAGTATAGTTTGTATCCCACTCAGAACCAGTGTTCAACTCGTCGATCTTGTTCTTGTTGTAAGAGATGTTTGCAGTCATGCTGAGAGTGAAGTTCTTCTTCTCGATGATTGAAGCATTCACAGCGAACTCAACACCCTTGTTAGATGTCTGACCGAAGTTCTTGTACATGAAGTTATAACCTGAGCTTGAAGAAATCTTGCTCAGCATCAGAAGGTCTTTGGTAGTGTTCCAATATAAATCCAAGTTACCGTTGATACGGCTGTTGAAGAATCCGAAGTCGAAACCGAGGTTACGGGTGATAGTAGTCTCCCACTTCAGGTCATTGTTTGACTTTGAGTTTCCGAGTTCCATCACAGTTCCCATCTCGCCACCGAAATATGGCTCTTTCAGTTTGCTGTAGTCGTTAGGGAAAGAGAATGGCTGATAGATGCTGCCAGAAGGGATACGGTTATTACCGGCCTCACCATAGCTCAGACGGAGCTTCAAGTTAGAAAGCCAGTCAACAGACTTCATGAAGTTCTCCTCGCTGATACGCCATCCGAGGGCTACAGCAGGGAAGAAGCCCCAACGGTTGCCAGAAGCGAACTTGCTTGAACCGTCGGCACGGAATGTAGCTGTCAAAAGATATTTGTCAGCATAGGTATAGTTCACACGTCCGAAGAAAGACGCCATATTGTCCTTGGCACCGATTCTGTTGGCGTTAGGCTGAGCCTCGCCAGCACCCTGGTGGGCGAGTACCTCACCGATAGAGAAATCTGTAGGGAAATTGATTGTAGAAGAATAATAATCCTTCTGCAATGAGCTTGACCACTCCTGACCAACCAACACATTCAAACGGTCGCCCTTTGCGAAGGCATCCTTGGTATCGTATGTCAGGGTGTTGGCGTTACGCCAGTTGCGCACGTCAGTGCGGGAGAACTTAGACTTTGGAGCACCGGCACCTGTATTGTCGCTACGTGTAGCGAGCTTGTCCCAAGCCTGGTCAGTATTTTCAAATCTCCATGTGAAACCTAATTCAGAGCGGAAAGTGAAATGCTTGAACGGCTTCCAGTTCAAACCTGCATTGTAGTCCTGACGGAAACGACGCTGCTGCTTGTAAGTACCGCTCATACGGTCGTATGGATTGATATCGGTATTTGACGACTCGTCAGCATCGTCATCACTTGATGCGTTAAGTGGTTCAACAGGACGGTATGTGATTGCCTTGTTGATGATTGAGTTTGAGGCGCTTGCGTCGTTGGTATCGCCACCTGAGTTAAGACCGTCGACTACAGAATATGCCAAACGGGCATTGAAGTCGAGTGTCAACCATTTGTTCAACTTGCTGTTCAACTTGGCATTGACGTTGTTCTTGCTGAAGTTTGAACCCATCATGATGCTCTTGTCGTCGGTACGAGAATAGCTGACGTTGAACTTTGTCTCCTTGGAGCCACCGCTTACAGATATGTTGTAAATCTGCTGCAGACCGGTTCTGCCGAAGAGCTCATCCTGCCAGTTGCGACCGGTAACAGACTTCCAGATATCCATATCTCTCCAGTCACCATACTCCTGCTCCTTGCCATACTGAGTCTCATACTGATACTTGGCATAGTCGTATGGAGAGAGGACGTCGAGTTCCTTCATCACCTTGCGCACACCGAGAGAAGCGCTGAAGTTCACCTGTACTTTGCCTTCCTTACCGCTCTTGGTAGTAACGATTACAACACCGTTGGCACCACGTGCACCATAGATAGCCGTTGAAGAAGCATCCTTCAACACGTCGATGCTCTCGATATCGTTAGGCGCAATGTCGCTGATTGAGCTGACAGGGAACCCGTCAACGATGTAGAGAGGAGAGTTGTCCTGAGAAAGAGAACCACCACCACGCACACGAATCTTCACATCGGCATCTGGTGAACCTTCTGTTGTAGTAACAGTCACACCAGCCATCTTACCCTGGATAGCCTCAGAGGCTGTAGATACAGGGATGTTTGCCAAATCCTTGGCACTGACAGAAGTGACAGAACCGGTAAGATCCTTTTTCTTCACCGTACCGTAACCGATTACAACGACATCATTCAAGGTTGTCGCTTCGTCCTCCATTACGATGTTAACACTGCTCTTGCCGCTAACATTGACAGTTGCAGTCTTCATACCGATGTATGAAACTGTAATCTGTTTGCCACCGGAAAGTTTGATGGAGAAGTTACCGTCAAGATCGGTAACAGCCATGTTCTTGGCTCCTTTCTCCTGGATGGTAGCTCCGATGATCGGCTCACCAGTGCTATCCTTCACATTTCCTTTTAGCGACTGCGCTGACAGACTGCCTACGAAGAACAGCATAAGCGCAATAAGTCCTAGTCGAAAAGTTTTTAAATTACCAAACATAGTTTTTACTAATAAAAATAAAATAATTAAAAAGATATTGCAAAGTTACAATTTTTCAAAATATAAACAACATAAAGAGGTGTCAAACTTCACTTAATGCGTTAAAAACTCCACAAACCATATATATTTCAATGGCAAACAACTTGTTTTGCAATGAAAACATAAGGCAAAAGGAGCGCACACCAAAAGAAGATGCGCGCACCCTTAAATATTTATACCAATGAAAAACTTCTATAAATTACTTCACGATTTTAGTCGTTTTCATGCTGCCGTCATTCATTTTCTGAACCATGATGAGCACACCACGCTGACTGCCGTCGACACGCACACCCTGGAGGTCATAGAACATTGTAGATACAACATTCTCGCCATCCACTTTCATGCTGTTGATGCCTGTGGTAGTTGTTGAACCTCCACCGAAGCCTCCCATTGCATTTGCGGCACGCACGAGATAATCGGCAGCTTTCTTGCCCTCGGCAACCGTCCATGATGTTGACGATGTCATGCCAACGAACAGCTCATCGCAGAACACTGCGTATGCCTTAGCTCCTTCGGATGCAGCCCATGTAATGGTGTTGCCTTCGGATGCCAAGAGACCGAGTCCCACCTGTGCGCAGTCTGCATCAGGAGTCCATGTAGGGAACACTTTGTCAAGAGCATACTCAGCTGCCTGGTCAGCAGTGAGGATTGTCTCCATCTCGTTTACTTTATTGTCCTTTGTGAACTTCAGCACGTTAGAAGCAGGAGAAACCACATTGCCCTGGGCATCCTTTGTGTTAAACTCTACGAACTTGTCGGCAGGAACGTTCATTCCACCAACAGTGAAACGGTCCTTGATAATCATGTCTGGCTGAAGAAGAGTTGTGTTCAAGTATGCCAGACGAGGAGTTCCTCCCCAGGCACGACCATAGTTGAAGGTCTCTGCATAGTTATCTACAACACATTCGTTCATCACGTAGCCCCATTTTGAACCGTCTGTATAAGGAGCTGCTATAGTACAACCACCCTTACCATCGGCACTACGTTTCTCAACAACGAACTTACACCTATTATAATATACATCGCCACCTCCGCAGAGGAAGTCAACAGTACCATGGATTTCTGAGTCTTCCCAATAATACTTACCCCCATTGTTGTTGCTATAGTATGTATCCTGATAAGAAAGCATCTTCACATTCTTGCAGATGGTTCCGTCACCCTTGTCCTGCAGACAAACCGCACGACCGGCAGAACCAGAACTGTAGTAGTCAAGTGCGTTCTGAAGAGTCAGGTCCTGTATATATAGATTCTTTCCTGTAACATAGAGAGTCGCTGTTGTTCCGATTCCCTCGTTCTTCACATCCGGAGCATTCTTGATGATGGTCTTGTCCATACTCTGACCGATGATAGAGATATTGTTTCCAGAAACAGCGGTCAGCGCAACCTTACCGAGGTCGTATGTTCCGTTTGGCAGGAAGATACATGTGCGCTCAGTAGCGCTGCTGTTTGCATTGGCAAGATCGAGCATAGTGAGGAAGTTGCCGCCGTTGCCTGGCTGGCAGACATAATATCCGAGTTCGTTCTTCTCAGTTGAAGCGTCACCAAGGTTTGCAACAACGAGCTTGTGCATATACATGCCACCATCGGCAACGAGAGTAAGAGTTCCTGGCTCACCGGTATATTCGATGCTCTGCATCACACCGTCATTGCTCTTGTCGAGAGCGATCGAAGCGACCTCTGTTTCACCGTTCATGAGTTTCAGGTTAGCAGCACCGCTATATTTGCAGCCTGTAACGAAGATGAGAGAGTGACGGCCAGAGAGGATATCAATCTTATCGCCGTCGCTGAACGACCAGCCATGCTGCTTGTCGTGGAAAGCTCCACCTGTAGGACAGAAGCCTTCATGGTCTTCTGCATAGAAATATGGATCTGCGAGATTATAAGTATAGCGGTTTACGTCGCTTGTCACTTCAATGTCGGTTGCCACAGCGTAAAGGCTGGTAGGACCAGTCACGATGTCAGCAGTAGTATATTTGCGTCCGCCATCGCTCTTTACGAACCATCCGCGGAACGCCTTTCCGTCGGTAACGATTACGCCGTCGCCGTTTCTCAATGTTGCTATAGGAGAATCCTTCTCCACCTGCTGAACAGCCTCAAGCACAGTTCCGTCTGTATTATAATATGTGAGGGTATAGTCTGGCTTGAATGCCACTGTCAGTTTATATGTCACAGTCTTGTCGCCTGCAGCCACCACCACGGTAACGACAGTACTGTTGTCATCCACCTTATTATATTCAATGCTCTTGATTTCTCCATTGTCTGGAGTTCCGAACACTACAGGGTTGGCAGTCTCGTCTACCATCTGCTCCTTCTTTGAAATCTCGACGGTAGCACACATGTCGCCGTCTGCGTTTTCCTCACAGATATCAGCAGTCTGGTAATCAACTCCGTTGATTGTCACCTTGCCCAAAGCCGGAGTCTTCGAGAGGTCAACGAGTCCGTAGATGGCAAGTTCGAGAAGATATGCATTCTGGTTTGTTGTGATATTCTCAAAACGCAGTTTACAGTTTGTCTTGTTCACGTCAACATCAACATCGCATCCCGATGCCGGGTTGGCAACAGTGCTTGACACTACCACCCAGTCTGCATCACCGTCACCTTTGGCCAGGAGTTTCCATCCGCGGTTGCCACCTGTAGCACCATGACGGAAATGAACCTTAGTGACAGATGCCAAAGCCGAAGTCTCTATATATGGAGTCTCGCTCTTGGCAGCCATCAGCATACCGCCGTTCCAATCAGGGAATTTACTCGTATTGAAGTTTGTGGCACCAATCTGGGTATTGAAAACAGAGAAGGTAAGAGACTCATGACTGTATTTGGTATTCCATACCGCTGTAGTCACCTGTTTGTCGTCAGCCTTTGTCTCGTAAGCTCCCCAATCAGAGAAATCGGTGCTGTAGAGTTCTTTTGTAGCGATGGCTGAAACGAAAGTCACCTGCACTCCATAAAGATAACCACTATCAGTAGCCTTTATCTCTACATATCCTTTAGCCACTTCATCGGTTGTGGCGCGATGCTCGTTCACATCGGCTGTTGCTGCCACACCGCCAACGGTGTAACCACGATAATTGGGATAGTTCTCCACTACTACGATGTCGCGGGTTGACTTTACCGGCACCTGCAGAATCGTGCCACTGTTGAACTGTGCGTTGTTTCTGCCGATACAATAGAGTTTGCCGTTGGTGGCATCTACATGCATCGACACGCCTTCAACTGTGGAAGGAATGTCAACTGTGGTCTTCTGATAGTTCGTAGTTTCCTGGATGCCTGCCGGCAGGTCGTTCTTGAAGTCCCATTTTGCAGTCACGTCACCCTGTGCCTTAACCGATACGGCAGACAACAAGGCAATGACGCAAAACGTCAATGTCCTTAGAAAATTGTTCATGCTTTGATATAGATTAGTTTGTTTATTATGGCAAAGTTAACTCATTTATTGGACATTTACAAATAAAGCTAAAAAAAACATCCCATTCATTGTAAAAAAAACAACGAACAGGATATTTATATAGACATTTACATTTTCTTACTTGTTATTTTACCACGACCTTCAGACTTTCTTTCAGGTTCTTGCCATTGACTTTCAGTATTATCATACCATTTGACTTTGGTAGATAAATGCTTGTGTTGGTACCGTTGAAGTCGTGTTTGCCCAGGAGCATCCCGTCGGCATCGTAAGCGCTGATGACGAATTGGTCTTTTGCCTGTGCACCGTCAACACTTACTATCACCTGACCGTTGAAAGCCTGAACGAGACGCACTTTCTTGCCGTTGCTCTCGCTGTTCTGAATATAGCCAATGCCGTTGGTGGCGGAACCGAATGCTACAGACTTGCTCTTCAAGCCAAGTTCAAAAGCACCGAGGTCTGGTGCGGCGCCAGCATAGCGTATTGCTGGTATTCTGACGTTTTGTGAAGCATATTTTGTATTTTCGTCCACCACGGTGCCCTTGTCCACGAGCAGGGCATTGCCTTCCACGGGATGTGCCCAAGTGATGTTGTCCCACTGCAAATCGCCATTGGCGTCACGATCGGCAATAAGTTCTGCATAATTGTCTTCGTTTACCACATTCGACGGATCAACACTAAGGTCTGTCGTAACGAGGGTGCCGACAGAAATCTGGGTTCTTCCATATTTCGTGCTTTTCTCGCCAAGCTTAGTAGGGTCTTCATGATGTGTGTCCGTCTTCAGATTGTCGTTGATGGATATACAGTTTGTTGCCACCAGCTCATGACCTGCCGCTATATCCTCATAGGCTCTATACGAATATGATTTCTTGAGCGTAAGACCGTCTACGCTTTTCAGAGCATAGCCCGTACAGTTGTTCATGATGATGTCGCCTGAGTTATGGTTCTGGTCGAATCCTTTGTTCACATTGTTTACTGCGATGCAGCGGTTCAACACTACGTTCATCGCTCCCTGGTCTGAACCACACTTGAATCCGTTGCCGTTGCCCTGGGTCAGGGCACCGTTGATGATGGCGTTTTCGTAAGCGAGACAGTTTTCAAACACTATCGTGACATTGTCCTTGAAGCCTCCGCTTTTCTTGAAGAAAACGTCGTAGCCGTCGTCTGAATTGTTGTATGCACGGCAGCCATAGAAATAATTTCCTGTTCCCACGGAAATCTTCGGTGCGAAACCGTCGGCATCACCATCTCCCTCGTCCTTGTTTTCAAAAGCGTCGCAGTTGAGGATATAGTTATAGGCTCCGAGATTCTTTATCTGAACGCCCGTATCACCGTTTCTATAGAATTTGCAATCTTCAATGATGTTGTCGTGGGCATCCTGTGTCCTGTTCTGGATGTCGGTTGACGAACCGCCGGTCGGCTTGTTGCGCTCGATGAGCAGTCCGTTGTCACTGGCGTTTGTCACGTCAACATGATAGAAATGCCAGTAAGACGAGGTGAGGCGTATTCCCTGGTATGGGTTGTCGCTATGCGAATGGTACGGATGGTCGCAGTTAATCACGGCGCGTCCGTCGAGGCAGACCAGCGAATTGTAATTGTCTGCCGTACCATTGCGGTCGTTGATGTTTATGCGTGCCGTAGGACGGTATTCTCCGGCTGCGAGACAGATTGTTGTTCCTGGATCCACAGCTTTGTCTATGGCAAGCTGAATGCTGGCAAGTGCCGTCTCCGGTGTCAGTCCGTCGTTGGCGTCGCTTCCCGTCGGTGAGACATAGATCTTTGGTCCTGATCCCAACTTTGCCGTTGCTATGGGTGCATCTCCCGTCATATAGTCGAGACCGGGTGTCTGGTCGTTCGGATTGTCGGGGTTGTCGGGCGATGTACCACCGCCTCCTCCTATGGTTTCCTCATCGCCGACGGCAAGGCTATAGATATACATTCCTCCTGTGATGCCTACCACTACGTCGCCATCAGCAACTACCTTACCGCTGCCCTGCTGATGTTCTTTTCCTGTAGAGGCAGGGAACGTGCCTTCAAGATTGACAAGAGCAAGCGAACGGGTTGACGACTTGTTAGAAGTGCAGTATTCTATCTTCACCATCTCTCCCGCCTTGCGGTTGGGAATCACGAGCGAAGACGCATCACCGAGCCACAACGCACCGGTGCTGCCGCCAAGTCTCAAATTACCATTGTCATTGTCAGTAATCGTGAAAGTCAATCCCTTAGCTACATCAAGTTCCGTATCGTTGGCCTTCACTGGCGCATTGTCCATGGCGAGAACATAGCAATAACGACTCTTTGAATCTTTCTTCCAGTTTGCATCACCGGAAATCAAACTTACATCAGCCTGCGAGACAGAGGTAAACGACCACGACCGATTGTCTGATTCTACATCTTGAGCCGAAAGTGTGGCACAAGACATTACCGTGGCTACAAGAGCCCATAATTGTTTCATAGAATAAGTATTAATGTTAGTAGATTACTGTATATATTGTTTTCTTTCATCTTGTCACTCCAAGATGTATGATCAGCATTGCAAATATAGTAAAATACAGACAATCCTATTCCAATGTAAGGCAAGTTATCGACGTAAACGTTTACGCCCAAATTATCAATTCCAACAATCCATAATTGCCGATATATGTAAAAGGCCGGATAGTGTGCAAAGGGGCAAAGGAGCCCCTTTCCCTTAGTATTTGTTCCGTATTCTCATCCTATTTCCGCTTGCGGCGGAAATAAAGCAGGTAACCTGTCACAGGCAGCGAAGCTCCGATGAGACTGACCACGAAAGTGATGATCTTCGTTATCATTCCTCCCCACGAACCGATGTGGAGTTGATGGAAGACCTGCATCATCTCCGTTCCCTTCGGCACAAGTTTCAGACCGAAGCCCAAGCCTGTTACGGCGAGAAGCATCAGCCAAAGGAGTGCCCACCAGCCAAGACTGACATGAAGGTCGAACAGGCGGCGCTTGCCTCCCTTGCCCCACTCCACCTTGAAGCGCTGACACAGCTGCTTGCCGTTTTGGGGCATGAATACGAATATTCCGCTTATCAGTATAAAGACAAACAACAATGTGGTGTAGGTGACAATAATCTTGCCCACCGGTCCCATCATGAGTCCGGTGTGGAATTTGGTGACATAGGAGAAGAAGTCTCTCTTTGTAGTAGTACCGTATGGTGCATCCTTGGCAGGAGACTTGGTCTTCAATGCGTCCTTGCCCTTTACCGCAGACTTATCCTCTACAGAAGATTCTTTCTTGGATGCCGGTGCGCCCTTACCAATGACGTCATCCTTTGCAGAAGGTGACGGATGGCATTTTTCTCTCGAAGAACACTTGTCGCATCCGTCGGGAGAACATTGGTGGGGAGCTGCTGCCTTTTCCTCTCGGAAAGAAGCTGTCGCGTCTTTTGCGCCTTTTCCCTTTATGGCATTGTCTGTTTTTCCTCCATTGTCGCCCTTGGCGTGCGGAGCAACGACTCTTGGCATTCCGAGAGCATTCCTTATCTCATTCTTGAACACGAGGGTGGCTCCCGACAGGCAGATAAGCATTATGATAACGCCCAAGGGCAATGAAAGCCACAGATGGATTTTCAGAAGTATTTTCTTTGTCATAGATGTTCTTTTTATCAAAACAGCACAAGGAGAGCAGAGAACCAAAACATGATGATTCTGCCACTCTCCTTAGCATAACGTAAAAATGTCTGTTTTATTTTGCGAAATTCACCTTTAGTCCTACTACAAGCATTCTGCCCGGTGAATAGAGGGCAACTTTCTGCGAAGGAGTGTCGATGCGATGGTCGGACATCTCCGCTTTTTGCCGTCAGGAAGTCGTTGCGCCAGTCGGCACCGATGATTGTCGTTGCCTTGTCGTAGAAATGGAACACGCCCTTCAGCTCTGCCTCATAGTATTTCTGGAACTTGTTGCGTACGAAGTCACCCACATCGTAGGTCTTTGTCGCCACCTGGTAGAGGTTTCCGTAATGATAGTTGTCGTTCACAAAATCGAGAAGCAGCGAATGCTTGCCGAATTTATATTTCGCTCCTGCCTCCCAGCGCCATCCCTCGCTACGCATATCATAGTCGGAACCTCCCGTAATGTCGGTGCGGGAGTCAGGACGGTCGGTTAGTTTGTAGCTGTATGATCCACCGGCATACATCGAGAAATTCTTTGCCGGCTTGATGTCGAAACGCTGGTTGATGACGTTTGAGTTGAAGCCGATGAACAGTGGGGCTATCGTTTCATACTCCTTTCCGTCGGCATCAACCGCCTTGCCGTTGTTCTGATAGCTGTCGGCTTCCTGATGGAAATACGAGGTGTGTGAATCCAGATATTTTGAAGAGAATATAATGATTTTATTCATTACCGATTCAGACAAAGACACACGAAATACGTTACACCTGTCTTCTGAACCGCGGTGCAAAGTTAAAGACAATTGAATATATAGGCAATACCTAAAAAATATGATATTGAATAGGCGACGTGGAGATATACATCATTGATTCCACTACTTCTCAGCTCGTCTGCTGAGGGCATGTCTATCCTGACGTAATTTCATTTTTGCATCGAGATATCTCGATGCCGCTAAAACAACAATTAAAAAAATCGGCAAGCCTAATTACCGGTTTTTGAAAGCCGCATCAGGCTGCCACTCCAAAAGGAGTTCTTGGACAAGCCAAGCATCCTCGGAGTTTCTCGGCTAATCGTCTTCGGGGAGCAAGCTCTGGCAGATTTTTCACATTGATTTGACACACTCATCATACACCGCTAACCCTCTCACGGTCAGAAGATATTTCTGGCGAGGATGACGAGGAGAGTTCGGATAAAGCAAACGTACATATCCCTCACTAATAGCCGGCTTCAGATAAAGCTTTTGAAAATTGTCTCTTCCCTTTAATTCCAAAGCATTCATCATACTCTTCACAGATAACTCTTGATTTCCAATTACAATAATCAGCCGTTTGATATTAGCATTATCCGTGGATAGCTTGTCCTGTACTTGACCCGTACTTGACCCGTGCTTATACTCTTCTTGCTGATTGTTTGTTCCACCTTCAAGATTCTGCTGCACTTTCCATTCGTCTGTTGCATGGATGTGAAGGTAACGGTTACGCAAATCCCATTTATCTCCCAACAACAGATTTCGGAAGAAACGTTCCAAATATACAGAGGTATAATCAATTCCTTTTATGGCGTTCTTGCAATTTGCACGAACCAAGGCATTGCGGAAATACCATGAGTGTCGGGCAAAAAACTATTGTCTACCTTGAAACCTATAGAACGGAGGTAGAGGAGTTTAACATTGTAGGGACTCTATAGCAAAAACTTACAATCGAACTATTTTTATTGGCAGAGTTGCTAATATGTTCTCGTTCTCATGCGATAATGTTGGAACACAGATAGCCAATCTGTTGGCGGAATTAATTTAGTGCATACTTAATTCTGCCAACAGGTTTCCTTATTATTTGTTGTTTGTTTATTATTTATTTCTGTTTGAACGCTAACATTGAAAAAACAGAAATTATTATAGAAATCATATTAGTCTCTCTTCCCCTCCATCTTATCTATAAATGTTTCGTAAATGAGAGGATAAGCATCACTTGCATTGAATGTTATGCCAGGACGCAATAGAGATTGCATATCATTGGTAAACTCTGGATCTTCCATCTTCTCCTGCATGTTATTGACAAACTGCTTGTAAGATGGAGCCTTGTCAACTACGAACTCCATATACTGCTTGTAGCATTGAAGGACTTTATCAACATCCACTTCCTTTCGTTGTAAGGCAATATAAAGGTCAAAGAGGTCACGTCCTTTCTTGCGCTGGTAAAGGGCACGAAGTTTGGTACCCAACAATTCCTCGAAATGATAGGTTGTCAGTTCGGCTTCGCCAGTGAACCATGAGTTCTCCACTTTGAACGGTATCTTTGTCAACCCAAGTACATTGAAATGTTCGAAGCAATTGATTTCAACTTTCAGACGTATCTGTACCGTAGGTGGTATTTCAGACTCCACACGGAACAACATCGTATTATTGTATCGCTTCTGCTTAGTTACCCTGTCTGGCAACCAGTCTAGAACTTCTCCTAATCGATACATGATTGGCTTGATTGGTCCAGAAGTAATCTGAACCAAATCAATGTCTTCGCTATAACGTGGCTGGGGTGAAAGATAGAGCTTATGTAAAGCTGTTCCTCCTCGGAATGCTAACTGCGATGCAAGGAACTCATCACTAAAGATGGAAACCAAGGCACGGCATATAATCAGGTCCTGTTCAATCTGCGCATTGTCTATCCAAGGAGCATGCTCACTCCACTGTTGTATCGCTGTTCTGTTTATCATATATCGTCTGTTTCTATTTCTACGTTAATGTTTATTTTCCATCGATTGTCTCTGGATGATGGATTATTTTCTGCCGATGTACTCAAAGGTTGATATTTGAAATAACCAGATGATGTACGAAGCTGTTCATACAATTCATCTGCTAACTTCTTTTCTCCGACAACATTTTCAAGTATATAGCCAAATCGTTGCCATACAACCTTTTTCACATAAGTTGCAAGTGGCGCAAACTGATTATTAATGTCAATCTGCTCTGAAAGTTCTTCAAGTATGGTGGCGACTCGCGACAATCCGCCTACATGTTGCTGATATTGCACTAAGTCAGCAGCGGTTAGAAGAGGATTTGATATACGGATAGTTCCCGTTTCAGTATTCTTTGTAATCAGGGCTTCCTCTGGCAGTCCATCCCGATAAAACCAATCTATGGTCACATTACGAGTAGAAACGACCCGACGCTTAGGAAAAGTCGTCATAACTGAGAATTGCTGGGGACGCTGATGAGCTGCGCCAAGCATCTCGGCTGCGCTTAGCATACATACATAGTAAGGCTTTTGCAGATACGACATTAACTGATCAATATAATAGGTTGCTGGCACAGATCCACGCAACACATATTGAGTGGGAATAATAACGTAATACCCTCTATAAACACTAGCTATAGTCTTATTTGAACATAGTCTGGAAAGTTCATTCTGAAGAATCTGTTCAGAAGAACACAAGTCAGCAGCCCTTACTTCCTCAACAGAAAACGTAGGAAAGCCATGAATTGCTCTATCTTCAATCCACTTTTGTAATGTCATAATGAGTAATTTTGGCGCAAATATAATAAAAAAAACATTAGCTTCGAACTGTTTTTGCCTAAAATCACTCTATTTTATAGAATTATATCTCAAAATTCGCATTTTATCGAATTTGGAAGCAAAATACACGCATATAACTCTAAATATGAGATATGATAGCCGTCCAAAAGAAAGATATTTACGCTGATTATCAGCCACTTATAGATGCAAATAGTAACTTCTGCATCGAAAAGTATCATAGTATCATTCTCGGGCTTTACACAAGTACCCAAAGCCCTACAAATCAATAAGTTAAAGACAATGATACTTTTCCGGTTATTTTACAGAAAAGTATCACTAAAGTATCATCGAAGTATCATTACCAATTGGCACATCAGAATACTCCCCACGGCGTGGGGAATGAAACCCCACATAAGGGGGATTGATTCCCCACGCCGTGGGGGAAATCCGGAGCCTATGTTTTGCTCATCAAAAAAAATAGTTTACGATATCTCAACCACGTGGTTTCGCTTCTCTCCATCTTTTCCTCTTTTCAGGAAAAGGAGAAGACTGACACTATCGCCTACTGTCAAAGACTGGCGCATCTTGTCGTCGGCAACGGCAGAAAGACGGGCAAAGCCTTCTTCCGCCAGGGTGCCTTCCGGAGTGTCGGCGATTGGAGATGTTATGCGATAGCGCAGATAACCTTCGTCGGTATTCATATATGTTATCTCCGCCTTCATCGTTCCGAAGGCTTTCATACCTTCATCATGAGGCAGGACATTCGAGACTATGGCACTCTTGAACTTGTCTACTGCCGGTATGACTGGCGAGAAGACCACGAAATCCTGCTGCTTGACAATAAGTGCGGGTTTCTCTGCCACGAAATGTCTCGACAATGAATCGTATATATGATAATGACCGTGACCCATATCCACACCGTCTACATAACCTACCACGGACGGAAACGCGTCAGCAATGTTTTTCTCTGACACCACTATTTCGTCTGCCCTCTCGTTGCCTTCCTTCGACACCCTTACCGACACGGAATACATCCGTCCCTGTATCTCCCACGGTTTGCATGGAAAGAGGTGGCTGCTCGCCACAAGTTCCATACCGTCTGAAGCCACAAGCTTGGCGAAGTAGCGGCGCTTGCCGTTCATCTGCTTCTCAAACACCTTGACGGCTACCATATCCTTGATGCCGTCAACGGGATGGGGCATCTCGCTCTGATGATGGAGGGCATACGACTGGAGTCTGCGCTCCACACGCTGCATGAGCGAAGGATAGCTGCGGCCGTCCTTTCCCGTCTGCCTCTGCTTGTCTTCTTCGCGCAGATATCTGTCGTAACCCCACATCTGCAGAAACTGCGGAAACTGGAAGTCGGCATACTCCGAACTGATCTTCACGGCGATGCCGAGAACACACGAATGCACCAGCGACGGACGGTCTACCGGCAGCTTGAGATATGCCACCAAAAGCATGCGCACCTGATGCGAGCCCATAGTGGTATAGTTGTTCTGCAAATAACGGTATATTTGCCATGCCGCATCAACGGGATGACTGACTGCGGTCTCAAGCGAAGCCAGCAGTTCATCCCATGAGCTGATAGTATCGGAGTCTTTCATAATATAGCGGTTTTAAAATATTGTTATGTAAGGAAAAGGGAGGGTCATAGCTGAGAGAACTTCCTGATTCCCTTGGCATAATATTTCCACAGGATAGAGAAACTGCAGAAGCCCTGTATATCCTTGTTTTCAACCGACCTCGAGGCCTGTATGAAACTGCGGTCGTCTATGAAATCGTCTTTCCATTTCTTGAAGTCTCTTCTCGCCTTCACGACAGCCTTGAAGTCCTTGAATTTCCTCTCCAGTATCAGCATCTGAAAGGCGGCGAGATAATCCAGAAACCAGCGCACACGCATCACTCCCTTGAGTTCGTCGTCGGCGAGATTCTTGTATAGCATAGTGAGGTTGTTGCGGAAATTGAGATAGGTCTTCATCGGATTTCCCTTTGGCAGCGTACCGCCTCCCACATGATATGCCACGCTGTCGGGCACGCAGTAACCGTCTTTTCCCATTATCCTCAAACGCCAGCAGAGGTCTATCTCCTCGCTGTGGGCAAAGAAGCGTCCGTCAAGACCGTCGGCACGCCAATAATCTTCGGAGCGAATCATAAGGCAGGCGCCTGTAGCCCATAGTATCTTGGTGGTATAGTCATACTGTCCGTCGTCGGTCTCAACGGTATTGAATATCCTGCCACGGCAGAAGGGATAGCCGTACTTGTCGATATATCCGCCTGACGCCCCAGCATATTCAAAAGAGTTGCGGTCTTTCTCAGAAAGCAGCTTGGGCTGACAGAAGGCTGCTTCGGGATGGCTGTCCATAAACTCGAGCAAAGGCACGAGCCAATGATGTGTCACCTCTACATCGCTGTTGAGGAGCACATAGTATTCTGCGTCTATCTGCGCCAGCGCCTTGTTGTAGCCTTCGGCAAAGCCCCAGTTCTTCTCGAGCTGTATGGTGCGTACCTGCGGAAACTTCTCTTTCAGCATCTGCATGGAATTGTCGGTAGAGGCATTGTCGGCGACATATACCGTGGCGCCATCCTCTATGGAGTATTGCAAGACAGAGGGCAGGAACTTCTCCATCATACCCACTCCATTCCAGTTGAGTATCACTATTGCTATCTTATCCATAGCGCTATGGTTTTTTAATTCCACCGAGACAAGAGGCTCTGCCTATATTATATAATAATGTGTATACCCTCTTATAACGGCATCATTATTGAAAGTTATATTTGTTATCTATCTAAGATTTCACACATCAGGGCTGTCTTGTCATGGTTGAAACCACCGAGTCTGACCATCACGAGCTGGTTGTCGAGATCATCCGAAGACTTTGCCGCCGGCAGCTCCACTCTCACATAGTTGCGTGTGAAGCCATGCATCGCCCTGCCCCGGGTGGATTTCTCGAAGAGCACCTCCGCTTCCTGTCCGATATATCGGGAATAGAACGCCTGTGTCTTCTCGTCGGAAAGTTCTATGAGGCGCTTGCTCCTCAGTTTCTTGTCCTTGTCTGAAACCACATACGGGATACGCAAGGCGGCAGTGCCCGGGCGCTCTGAATATGGGAACACATGGAGATGGGTGACATCGAGGCGCTTCAGAAATTCGTATGTCTCCTCGAAATACTCGGGCGTCTCACCTCTTGTTCCCACCATCACGTCTACTCCGATGAAGGCGTCGGGCATATATTTCTTTATCAGTTCTATCTTGTGTGCGAAAAGCGCCGAATCATAACGGCGGTGCATGAGTTTCAACACTGCGTCGGAACCGCTCTGCAACGGGATATGGAAGTGTGGCATGAAGGCGCGGCTTCGGGAACAGTATTCGATGAGGTCGTCTGACATAAGGTCTGGCTCCAGACTGCTTATGCGGAAGCGCTTTATCTCCTCCACTCCATCGAGAGCCTTCACGAGGTCGAGGAAACTCTCATGGGTGGTGGCTCCGAAGTCACCGATGTTGACTCCGGTGAGAACAATCTCCTTGCCTCCCTCGGCAGCTGCCTGACGTGCCTGTTCCACGAGTGAGCTGATGCTTGGGTTGCGACTGAATCCGCGGGCATAGGGAATGGTGCAATAAGTGCAGAAATAGTCACATCCGTCTTGCACTTTCAGGAAGAAGCGGGTGCGGTTGCCTCTGGAGCAGCTGGGTGCGAAGGTCTTGATGTCTTTCGTCTTCACGGAATAATGCCTGTGAAGCGACTCTCCGTTAGCAGCGGTTTCTGAGTCTGACTGCAACTGGGTCCAGGCGTCGGAGAGATACTGTATGAGACTCGCTTTCTCATTGGCTCCCAATACAAGGTCAACACCGTCTATCTTGCTGATGGTCTCTGCCTCAAGTTGAGCGTAACATCCGGTAACGACAACAAAAGCTCCGGGATGCTGGCGCACCATACGATTGATTGCCTGACGGCATTTATGGTCGGCGACTTCGGTCACCGAACAGGTGTTGATGAGGCAGATGTCTGCTTTCTCTCCTTCAGCGGCATTCCTCACTCCCATATCCTGGAGCATCCTGCCGAATGTTGAGGTTTCAGAGAAATTGAGTTTGCAGCCCAATGTGAAATAAGCGGCTGTCTTTCCTTGAAAAACGGATGTATCTATCATTTTCTTGTATTTCGATATTTTTAATTCACCTTGGTAATTACAATTAAAACTGCAATATACCATATATTATTCATCCATACATACATTATTATATATATAAAAGAATCGCTCGTTTTGCAAAGGTAGCTCATTTTTCCATAAAAACCGCTATGCGGGGCTGATGTTTTCCTAAAATTAAGTCAGGAAAAAGAAAAACTCTACTATAAAAACAAGGGATTGTAAAGGCACACAAAAACTATTATAGAAAATTTAACACTTTGATTAATTTCATATTTCACTGATTAACAACAACTTACAAAAAAGTTACATTTTATCCCTAAAAAAAACTCTAAAAAAGAGAACAACGTATCAGAAAAATACTTACCTTTGCAGCGTTTTAATAAACAAATGATTGTTTTACAGATTTAAAAAGCAAAGAAAAATGAAAAAATTGGTTTTAATGTTCGTAGCTATCGCAGCTATCTCTTTCGCATCATGTGGTAACAAAACAGCTCAGGCTGAGGGCGCTGATACAACTGACACTGCAGCAGTTGATACAGTTGACACAACTTCTGTTGACACAACTTCTGTTGACACAACAGCTAACAAGTAATTCTGCGAAAGCTAGAACTATTTAAGCGAAAAGACCAAGCCGAGGAACTCAGTTCTTCGGCTTTTTTGTGTCTATACCCTACAAAGCGACCAACGCAATCCTGCTTATCCGACACCTGTAATTCATCAGACTGCACCAAGGACAACCCTGAACAGACTCCATCACGCTAACCAGACATACTGAAACCTGCAACCACCTTGTTAGCACCCTGCACACAAGACATCAACACAAAAAGAACGCTTATACTTATTGTTGTAATATTTCATGTAACATTTTAGGGAATCCAACGATTTACATGCTTTTTGAGAGGATTTGCAAGTTTTTTGGAAGAAAATGCCATTTATTTATCTGCCCACCACACCTATCTTTGCAAAAAAAGAAAGCAACAATCCGTTCATCGCATGGCAAAGACACATAAAAAAGATAATATCACGAAAACAATAACGACAAAAAAATCTGTTATGAATAGACTGACACCTTTACTGCTGTTCATGGTGATGATACTCTCATCATGCAACAAGGAAACCAACGACTACGTGACGGCATTCCCTTATATGGAAACGGACAAGGGGAAGTGGGGAATGATAACAACCGATGGAGAAGTGCTGTTCTCACAAGAGTTCAAAAACCAACCTACCGTGGTGAGAAACGGTGTGTTCCTGGTGAAAAACGAAGCCAACCTATGGGAGATATACAAGGCGGAGAAGAAACCGGAAAAGATTGGCTCTGAATATACCGGCGCCACAATCTTCAGCAACGGCAGGGCTATAGTATGCGAGAAGGACAAATACGAGACAATTCCTACGGAAACACGGACGACACCCAGGAACCTGAACCTGACGCATACAATTAAACCCCATATCGGTTATCAGAACGTTAAGCCCTAATGACCGATTTGGGTTAAAGCATTGCTTCATCATCAATATACTCTCGGTCCGAAGATGGTAGTGCCAACTCGCACCATAGTGCTTCTGCATTCCACGGCAATCTTGTAGTCGTGGCTCATTCCCCAGGAACGCTGGCAGAAATCTGCAGAGTCGGCAAAATACTTTGCCTTCACCTCATCGAAGAAGTCGGCAGCCTGAATGAACTCGGAGCGTATCTGGTTCTCGTCATCGGTATTCGATGCCATCATCATCAGTCCACAGATACGCACGTTATTAAGATTCCGCCATTCGCCATCGTCGAGAAGCTGGCGGCAGGCGTCAATCGTCAGTCCGTATTTCGTAGCCTCCTGTGCGATATGCAGTTCGAGAAGCACATCGATCACGCGGTCGTGCTTTGCAGCCTGCTTGTTGATTTCCTTGAGCAGCTTGAGCGAATCCACGGCATCCACCATAGAGATATACGGTGCGATATACTTCACCTTGTTGGTCTGCAGATGTCCGATGAAATGCCATTGAATATCCTTGGGCAGCGTGTCATACTTCTTTGAGAGTTCCTGTTCGTGGCTTTCGCCAAACACCCTCTGTCCCTCGGCGTATGCTGCCTCTATATACTCGTTGGGATGAAACTTGCTCACGGCAACGAGAGTCACTCCCTCGGGAATGTTGCTCTTAACTTCGCGCAGTTTGCCTGCTACATCATAATCCATGGTAATATAATTTTAGTTGAAAAATAAGATTTCCTGACTCTGCTATCTATCACCGCACCTTATTCTGCAGCTGCCTCGCCTTCGGCAGCCGGCTGCTGCTCGTATTCCGGAACGTCGTTGGGCTCCTCTTTCTTCAGTTTGGCGGCTGAGTTATGCTCGAAGACGTCCATTATCTGTGTCTCGGCAACAGAAGCTATTACATAGTCGATAGCTGTAGTTCCCATCACCTTGTCTATGTTGGCAACTGCCTGGTTGAAAGTGTTGGCATGAACGAGGTAGTTCACGTTGCTGCGCTTCTCCTTCTCTGTCTTTTCGTCGATAGTGATAAACTGGAGCTTTGCCTTGAAAAAACGGTCGGCGGATGCATCCTCGCTGAAGAAAATCTCTCCGTAAGGCGCCTTCTTTATGTCGCGCACCTCAAACTCACCGCTTATATAAGCCGACATCTCGTCGATGATAGACGACTCTGCCTCCGTGAAGCTGAGAGCGTCTACAACGTAGAGCTCGGTAATCTTTTTCTGCATTCCATCCTCCATCATCTTTTCGTAACGGATCTTGCACTCAAACCATGTTGAAGTTCTTGTTCTCATAATTCTATAGTTTTATCGATTATTTTCCTTTATATTCTTGTTCTTAATTCTATCCAGCTCTCCATACCATCTCTCCGACAATCTCTACAGGACACAACCAAGCACGTAGGGAGTTAGTTCTTACTGTAGTATCATTCATCTGCTCAATCTTTTTGCCGATATGGGGGTTCAAATGTGTTAAAACCGCCAATGGCTTGCAAAAATAAACATTAAATCGTATATTTGCAAAAAAATAAGAACTACTTTTGCATGATAGACATTAATGTAAGTTTGGACCTGATGGAGTTTGTCGAGACACAGATTCTACCGAGATATGCCAATTTCGACCAGGCCCATCGTCTGAACCACGTCAACCATGTCATCAAACAGTCGCTGGCTCTGGCAAGGAAAATCGGTGCCGACATCAACATGGCTTATGTCACGGCGGCTTACCACGACCTGGGACTGGAGGGACCGAGAGCTATACACCACCTGACGAGCGGGAAAATACTGATTTCAGACACAAGACTGAAGAAATGGTTCTCTGCCGAACAGATGAAAATTATGAAGGAGGCAGTGGAAGACCACAGGGCTTCGGCATCACACGCTCCAAGAAGCATCTACGGCAAGATTGTGGCTGAGGCTGACAGGGAACTCGAACCCGACACCGTGTTCAGACGCACGATACTCTACGGACGCGACCACTATCCGGAGATGAGCATGGAGCAGCAATGGGACAGGTTTACGGAACATCTCGACAACAAATACTCCAATACGGGATACATAAAACTATGGATTCCGGGGAGCGAAAACGAAAAGAACCTGAAGGTGATAAGGGATTATATCAACAACCGGACAGCTCTCAGGGCTTTGTTCGACAAGATTTTCAACGAACTGAACGGAAACGAGGCTGAACAATAACCTTCAGCCATCTTAATCTTAACGATATTAACTTCAATATTATTAATACTGCACAATGAGAAAGAAATTACTATTCGGACTTCTGTTTGCCGCAATGACAGCAGGGGCAGTGAAAATGAAGCCTGGAATCAATATCATCAAGCAGGCTGACGGAACGACTATAACCGTTAGAGCCTACGGAGACGAGGACTTGAGCTATTTCCTCGCTTCTGACGGCACACTGCTCTATCAGGAAGGCACAAACTTCTATATCGCCGGCGTGAAAGCCGACGGCACTCTGTATTCAACCGGAGTGCTCGCCCACGAGCCAAGTATGCGAACGATAAAGGAAATCTCTGCCATCAAAGCGCAGAACGCCAAGGCTTTCTACAATTCGATGGAGACACAGGCAAAGGCAAACAAGGTGAGACGTGAGCCTATGACACCGGACAATTCTTTGCTGCCTTCGCTCGGCAAACACAAGATACCGGTAATCCTCGTGGAATTCAGCGACGTGGAATTCAGCGTGGAGAATCCTAAGGCTACCTTCGACAAATATCTCAACGGCAAAGAACTTTTCAACAAGGAGACCGACCCGGAGATGGGACAGAACTATGCCAGCGTGGCTAAGTATTTCAAAGACATGAGCTTCGGAAAATTCGAGCCGGAATTTGAAGTGTATGGTCCTGTGAACCTTGGCAAACCTCTCGCAACATACGGAGCGGGATATTCATCAGAGGAGAATATGGGACTGCTGCTCACCGACGCCTGCACAGCTGTTGACGACGAGGTGGACTTCACCCAATATGACTCTAACGACGACGGTAATATCGACCTCATCTACATCATCTACGCCGGATTCTCACAGAGTATCGCCGGAAACTCTACCGACTGCATACATCCGAAATCGGGTTATCTCTCACTGGCAAAATCGTTTGACGGAATGGACGTGAAGCGCTATGGCGTGAACAACGAGCTGAACGGCACACCGGCTGACCAGGCGAATGGACCGATAATAAACGGCATAGGACTTTTCTGCCATGAGTTCTCACACTGCATGGGACTGCCTGACCTATATCCGAAATCGGGTTCAATTGCAGAGGCTTGCATAAACCAGAATATGGACTACTGGAGCCTGATGGACGCCGGAGAATATACAGCGAACGGATACCGCCCTACTGCTTACACAGCATGGGAGCGCGAGCGTCTGGGATGGATGGAAATCGGCACACTGACCGGTCCTTCAAACGTGGAACTGAAATCGCTTGACGAGGGTGGCGCAGCATTCCGCATCTATAACGACAAGGACGAGACGGGCCACGAGTATTATATCGTGGAGAACGTGCAGAACAATGGTTGGAACAAGAACCTGTTCGGCAACGGACTGATGGTGACCCACGTTGACTATCTCTCAAGCCAGTTCTCACTCGGAGGATGCAAGGTGAACAACACTGGAGGTCATCCACGCATGCATGTCATGGCTGCCGACGGTATGTTCGTTCCTGAATACTTCCTCGGTTCTACCATCGAGGACAGCTACATCACATTCCTGAAGGAGCACAACGCTGACCTCGTGGCAAAATACGGCGGACAAGTATTCAGCATCGAAGACTATAAGGCTGAGGCTGCCGGCGACCTCTTCCCTGGCACATCGAACGCTACATCGCTGACCGACGACTCACAGCCTATGAAGGCATGGACATACAATGGAGAGACAATGGGCAAGCCTATCACCGACATCACTAACGATACGGAGAAGGGCATCGTGTCATTCAAGTTCATGGGCGGCGGCGAACCTGTTGACGGTATCAACGAGGTGACTGTAAACAAGACAACTGACAGCCATGTATACTCTATCAGCGGAACATATATGGGCAACGACATCAACAGCCTGCCAAAGGGTATATACATCCGCAACGGCAAGAAGGTGATAAACAACTAACGGTTATCCCGACGACATCCCGCCTTGTGCCGCATGTTGCCAATGATGACAAGCATTGCAAATGGCAACTGACAATGTCTACGATGACAAACGGCACACAGACTTTAACAATATTGCGCCCTGAAAGGCTAAAAGCCAGAATCTTTCTTCTGGCTTTATCCTTTCAGGGTGCTTTTGTTTTTTTTAAAACCCAATCGGTCATTAGGGCTTGCTTGGATTTTGAATTTTTAGAAGAGTGGTTTTTGTTTGGCTTTTAATGAGTAATAGCGAGCTATTACGAATTAAAAACAGGCAAAAGACACCTTATAAAAAACAAAAGACTGCAAGCAGTTATCAAAAATATACCTTTAACGGCCTAATGACCGTTTTGGGTTTAAGCCCAATCGGCCATTAGGGCTTGCTTGGATTATGTCTTGTTCATTACAGTCAGGTAAAACTTATTGCAAGCTACATAAGGGCTGACCTTCTATTCTTATAATAGTATGCTGCCGAATATGAAAATAGGCTGAATCCCAACAAATGAGACCCAACCTAAGGAACTTATTCAATGATCTAAACCAAAGATTCAAAATATGTTGTTCAGAGTCTGAACTTCAGACACTCACTGATTTTCTGCATCGTGGTGAGACGCGTCGGCACAAGAGGAAGACGCAACACATTCTCTATCATTCCCATCTCATGGAGCATCGCCTTCACACCGGCAGGATTACCGTCCACGAACAGGAGATTGAAGAGATCGGTAAACATGTGGTGTATCTTGCGTGCCGGCTCAAACTCTCCATTCTGCTCCAGCCTCAACATACGTGAGAACTCCTTGGGCAAAGCATTGCCGATTACGGAGATTACACCAACCGCTCCACAGGCTATCATCGGGAATGTCAAAGCATCGTCACCGCTGATAACATCAAAGGTGTCGGGCTTGTTCTTTATAATCTCGTCAACCTGCTCCAGATTGCCACTCGCCTCTTTCACGGCGACAATGTTCTTGCAGTCGCGAGCCAGACGAACAGTGGTTTCCGCCTTCATGTTGACACCCGTTCTGCCAGGAACGTTATAGAGCACCACTTTCATGTCTGTGGCATTGGCAATAGTCTTGAAATGCTGGTATAGTCCTTCCTGCGAAGGCTTGTTGTAATAAGGGCAAACGCTCAATATTCCATCGATACCTGAGAAATCGCGCGTATGGAGTTCCTCAACGATGGCTGCAGTATTGTTTCCGCCACATCCCATGAGAATCGGCACTCTGCCTGCCACTACTTCTACTACAAGTTCCTTGATCCTCTGCTTCTCGTCATCTGTCAGAGTCGGGGTCTCGCCTGTGGTGGCGAGGATGCAAAAGAAATCTGCGCCATTTTTCAACTGATATTCCACCAGCTGCTTGAGTACTACATAATCTACAGCGCCAGACGCATTAAAGGGCGTTATAAGGGCTATTCCGAGGCCCTTGAATATGTTTTGAGACATAATGGTTATGATTTCATATTAATATTCTATTGCAAATGTACTATTTTATACGTTATTTGCAAAACATTTTGCGCCCTAAAATTCAAATTCGACAACATCACGAGATTATTTGCTGCCTATATATAAGAATACCATACCCAAAAGCACAAGAAGAAGGTCTACCATCTTGCTCTTGAGATTCTTTTCATGAAGCAACACGGCACCGAAAAGGAACGATACTATCACACTGCCTCTGCGCACCATCGACACGATACTTATCATGGCATCAGGGAAACTGAGGGAATAGAAATATACGAAATCTGCCGCACTGAGGAAGATGCTGATGAAGATGATTCCCCAATGCCAGCGGAAGGGCGTAGTGGTGTTGCGCTTGGGATACCACAACACAAGCATCATAACGAGCATCATGAAGCACTGATAGATGTTGTACCAGCTCTGCACCATCATACTGTTGAGCCCCACTCCACCTTTATCTTGCGGTGCCATGAGGTATTTGTCGTAGAGTCCGCTGACAGCACCGAGCACAGCGGCAAGGATGATGAAATATATCCACTTGTCGTGTTTGAAGTCGATGCCCTCCTTCTTGCCGCTTCTGCTGAGCATGAAAAAGGATGCGACAGCCAGCGCCACACCAATCCACTGATAAACGTTGAGCCGTTCGCCAAAGACGAGCAAGGCTCCCACCAATACCATTACAGGACGGGTGGCATTGATTGGTCCGACGATAGTAAGCGGCAGATGCTTCATACCGAAATATCCGAATATCCAGGAGGACAATACGATAAAGCTCTTGCCGATTATATATTTGTGGACCTCCCACCCTCCGGATGCCACATGGAATATCGACCCGTCGAGCACCGTGGTGCTTGACGACAAGAGGATGAACGGCAGGAAAATCAATGATGAAAACAACGTGTTGAGAAACAATACCGGAATTACAGCATTGTCGCGCAGCGACTGCTTCTTGAAGGAGTCATAGAATCCGAGAAGCGTCGCTGATAAGAATGCTAATATCAGCCACATGATTATATATATTTTTTTATTGTTTATTGTAGACCAGTTGACGGTTCATCTTCTTACTCATCAAAAGGATACTTCACGTCTTCAAGAAAGAGAGCATTGCCTGGCATGCTCTCGCCTGCCTTGCAGCGGTTTTTGCCTTCTATCACGCTCTGAAACTGTTCCAGAGTCATGCGATGGCGCCCCACCTCGATGAGCGTACCTACAACAGCTCTCACCATATTACGCAAGAACCTGTCGGCAGATATGACGAAATGCCAACAGCCACAGCCGTCGTCCACCCATTCGGCTCTTGTCACCCTGCATATAGTGGTCTTCACATCGGTATGTGTCTTGCAGAATGCAGCAAAGTCGGAAGCCGAAAGCAACAGCGAAGCTGCCTTGTTCATCAATGTGAAGTCGAGGTCGTAATGTGTCTCACACGAGAAGAAGCGATAGAACGGATCTTTACGCGTGTGTATATAATAATGGTAGGTGCGCTTCGTGGCACTGAAACGTGCATGCATATCAGCATCCACCGGAACGACCTTCATCACGGAGATGTCGCGCGGCAGCAGTCTGTTGAGCTTGTATGCGAGTTGGGGACAATTAACGGATGCGTCATGCTCGAAATGTGCTACCATCACACGGGCATGCACACCGGCATCGGTTCTACCGGCTCCCACCACTTCCTTCTTCTCGCGAAGCAATGTCGAGAGGGCACGCTGCAGCTCCTCCTGAACAGAATTGCCATTGGGCTGCACCTGCCAACCGTGATATGAGGTGCCGTCATAACTCAAATAAATGAAATATCTTTGCATGAAAGTTTTTATATTATAAAGATTACGAGAACGATACGACATGGAATGAGCCTTGTAAACTTGTCTACTCGTCAACTTGTCTACTCGTCTACTCGTCATTTATCTTCTGTCCAACACCTGTGAGATATTCTGCTCTCTATGCACCACCCTCACTTCTATTCCGAACTTCTGGTTGAGATGCTCGGCAAGGTGTTGTGCAGAATACACACTGCGATGCTGACCGCCTGTGCAGCCAAAACTGAACATCAGGTCGGTGAAGCCGCGCTGCATATAGCGAGCCACATGAGCGTCTGCCAACTTATACACGCTGTCGAGGAATGTCAGTATCTCACCGTCGTCCTCCAGGAATCGGATTACCGGTTCATCGAGCCCTGTCAATTTCTTGTATGGCTCATAACGACCGGGGTTATGGGTGCTGCGACAGTCAAACACATAACCACCGCCGTTGCCTGACTCATCTTCCGGAATGCCCTTGCGGAATGAAAAGCTGAATACCCTTACGACGAGAGGTCCCCTGCCGTCATACTTCGAGAATGTGGCAGGACCATCCTGCGGATGTCCCTTGAAGATAGAAGCGTCATCGGTCTTGAGTCCGTCAGTGCGACTCTGGCGCGGTTCTTCCTTGGGAGCAAACTGCGGCAACTGTGTGAGACGCTTCAGCATGTCTATCATATATGGATAGTGGAACACGTCGAGTTCCAACAGTTCTCTCAGGTTCTGCATAGCCGCAGGAATACTGTCGATGAAATATTTCTTACGTTCGAAATATCCGCGGAAACCGTATGCGCCGAGCACTTGCAGCGTGCGGAACAACACGAAGAGTGACAATCTCTCCACGAAATGCCTCACCGAAGGAACTTCAGTATAATTCTTCAGCGAATGATAATACTCATATATCAGTTCGCGTCGCAGCTTATGCGGATATTTCGCAGATGCCTGCCAGAGAAAGGAGGCGATGTCATAATAGAAAGGTCCTTTCCTGCCGCCTTGGAAATCTATAAAATATGGATTGCCGGCATCATCGAGCATTATGTTGCGTGCCTGAAAATCACGATAGAGGAAAGAGTCGGTGTTTTCTGATGTCAGGTCTTTGGCAAAGAGTCTGAAATTTGCCTCAAGCTTCAGCTCATGGAAGTCGAGGTCTGTAGGTTTCAGAAAACAATACTTGAAGTAATTGAGATCGAAGAGCACACTGTCCTGGTTAAACTCAGGCTGCGGATAACAATTGCTCCAGTCCAGCCCCACAGCTCCCTGCATCTGTATAGCCGGCAACTCTCGTATGGTGTTCACGAGCAACTGCTTCTCTTTCCGGGTATAGCGTCCACCGGCATCCCGTCCTGCCTTGAGAGCATCGTAGAGCGAAGTGCCGCCAAGGTCGGTCTGCAGATAGCGCAGCTCATCATCCGACACACAAAGAACGGTAGGCACCGGAAGTTTCATCGAGTTAAAATGTTCGGCAAGATATATGAAGGCGTGGTTCTCGTCGCGACTTGTTCCAATGACTCCTATTACAGTCTTGCCTGCCGCATCCGTAAATCTGTAATACTCACGGTTGCTGCCAGCTCCCGCAATCTTCTCCGTTTTGGCGGGTTTCTCACCCGACCATTCTGCATAAAGTTCTATGAGCTTTTCCATGATGCAAAAGTACGCAAATAATTCTACATACAAATATATAGATACAAAAAAAAATCGGATGTCTCACGACAACCGATTTTCAAAAACAAACTACTTAAAAACTAATCTACTAAAACAAATCAAAAAATAATGTTATATTATTATGCTAATATATTCTTCTTTTATTTACGCCACAAAATTATGAATAACTTTCATCACTGCCAAATTATTTGACAAGAAAATTATAAATTAGTGATAAAAGGAACAAAAAAGGGAGCCAGCACACAAACCGACTCCCTCTTTTGTTATCTTAACTTGTCATTTTTTACATCATACCGCCCATTCCAGGGTTTCCCATTGGCATCTGAGGCTTCTCCTCTGGCTTGTCAACGATGAAACATTCAGTCGTGAGGAACATACCTGCGATTGATGCTGCATTCTCAAGAGCTACACGAGCCACCTTGGCAGGATCAATAACTCCCGCTACACGCAGATCTTCATAAACATCCTTACGGGCATTGTAACCGAAGTCACCCTCGCCTTCGCGAACCTTCTGTACTACTACAGCACCTTCGCCACCGGCGTTGCGCACGATCTGACGGAGAGGCTCCTCGATGGCACGCTCAACGATGTTGATACCTGTCTGCTCATCAGCATTCTCACCCTTTATGTCTTTGAGCACGCCGAGAGAACGGATGTATGTGGTACCACCACCTACTACTACACCTTCCTCGATTGCGGCACGTGTAGCGCAGAGTGCATCGTCAACACGATCCTTCTTCTCCTTCATCTCTACCTCGCTGTTTGCACCGACATAGAGCACAGCTACGCCACCAGACATCTTGGCGAGACGCTCCTGCAGTTTCTCCTTGTCATAAGTGCTTGTAGTATTTGCGATTTCATTCTTGATCTGAGCGATACGGTCGGCGATGTTTTCTTTCTCTCCGGCACCGTTCACGATTGTGGTGTTGTCCTTGGAAACAGTCACCTTGTCGCAAGTACCCAGCATCTCAAGAGTAGCCTGCTCAAGCTTCAAGCCCTTCTCCTCGCTGATAACAACGCCACCTGTCAATACTGCGATATCCTCGAGCATTGCCTTGCGACGGTCGCCGAAACCAGGAGCCTTTACAGCACAGATCTTCAAGCCACCACGCAGACGGTTGACAACCAATGTGGTAAGAGCCTCTGAATCAACATCCTCAGCGATTACCAACAATGGGCGTCCGCTCTCGGCTGCTGGCTGCAGGATAGGCAGGAAGTCCTTGATGTTGCTGATCTTCTTGTCGTAGATAAGGATGTATGGGTTCTCCATCACACACTCCATCTTGTCAGAGTCTGTAACGAAATATCCGCTCAGGTAACCACGGTCGAACTGCATACCCTCAACCACATTGATATATGTGTCGCGGCTCTTGCTCTCCTCGATGGTGATAACACCATCCTTGCTCACCTTGCGCATTGCATCGGCGATTAGCTTACCGATTTCCGGGTCGTTATTGGCACTGACAGTAGCCACCTGCTCAATCTTGTCGTAGTTGTCGTCAACAATCTCAGCATTCTCCTTGATGTAAGCAACGACTGCCTTTACAGCCTTGTCGATACCACGCTTCAAGTCCATTGGGTTGGCACCGGCAGTAACGTTCTTCAAGCCCTCGTTCACGATAGCCTGTGTGAGGATGGTAGCTGTAGTAGTACCGTCACCGGCGTCATCGCCAGTCTTGCTTGCCACGCTCTTCACGAGCTGTGCACCGGTATTCTCAAAACGGTTCTCAAGCTCGACCTCCTTGGCTACGGTAACACCGTCCTTGGTAATCTGTGGAGCACCGAACTTCTTCTCGATGACAACGTTGCGGCCCTTAGGACCGAGTGTAACCTTTACGGCGTTAGCCAACTGGTCTACGCCCTGCTTCAACATCTCGCGGGCATCTACATCAAACTTTATTTCTTTTGCCATGATTGTAATCCTTTTAATTAAATTGTTGTTCTATACTAATTATTTTGTCAATACAGCGAGCACATCGCTCTGGCGCATCATGAGATACTTCTCGCCCTCAAACTCGAGCTCTGTGCCGGAATACTTTCCGTAGAGCACCTCGTCACCCTCTTTCAGAATCATTTCCTCGTCCTTGGTGCCATGACCTATGGCAACGACTTTTCCATGAAGAGGTTTCTCCTTTGCAGTGTCTGGGATAATGATACCACCAACCTTCTCCTCTGCTGGAGCAGGTACGATTAAAACTCTGTCTGCTAATGGTTTGATATTCATAATTGTATGTATTTAATTGTTTATACTATTAATTTCCGCTGCAATCCATTTGCGAGCGTTCACCGGTCCATATACGAATAGTGTGCCAAAACGTCCATACGACATTTTGGCACACCACGGACGTGACTTATTGTCACATCTTGTTGCTTATAAGGTTTCTGTTTATTCCGGATCAAGTCCTTCGAAAATACGTTTCTCGCGGCGTTGCGCAATAAGCTGGTTCAGCTTATGCTTCCTCATCGGCATCAGCCAGCGGCGCGCATAGATGTTCGGAATGGCTACACCAATGGCGATGCACAGGATGATGAGCGATGCCTTCACTGCATTAGAGAACGCCTCGGTAAGTTCTCCCACCACGCCCTGCATCTCTATAAGTGCGAAAAGCGCACGATACATAAGCACTCCCGGCACCATCGGTATGACACTCGGAATGGCGAGACACTGATGTGGCGCATGGAACACATGCACGAACTTCACGGCAATGATGCTGATAAGCGTCGATCCTACAAGCGATGCCATGATAGGTCCCTGGTCGAGTCCTACGTTGTTGTTGCTCGCTCCGAGATTCACGAAGTTTCTCGAACATACAGCGATGATACCTCCTATGGCGACTACCCAAAGCAGCCTCTTCGGTATGTTGAAAATCATTGAGAATCCCATTGCCGATATTGCTGCCGCTATAGAATAGCTGATGTATGTGTTGTGTGGCGTCATGCTGAGGTCTTTCACAAAGTTGTCCACTCCACACACCGTAATCGCCATTGATATTCCGAACGACATCGCCGTGACCATAAGCAGCGTGTTGATGGCTCTGCTGAGTCCCATCTGGATATGGCTTTCTATCATATCCGACACGAAGTTTATCAGCGGTACGCCTGGCACAATGAACAATGCGCATGCCATGAGCGGATGCCACGGTGTGTCGGTATGCAAGATGGCATACAGCCATTCTGGCAGATACTGTGCTGCAGCCGGTGTCGATATGAATGTCGAGAGCCATGCGAGGAGCGTGGATACGAATGCGGCAATTCCGATGTTCACATATCCGTTAGACCCTTTCTCGTTGAGATAGGCTCTCAATCTGAATCCCACGATGGCTGCTATCGAGGCATAGAAGAATGCCGTCCAGTCGCAGCCGAACTGTATGCAGAAACCTCCGCAGGCAAATCCCGCTCCCACAGCCACCTGGTTCACCGTGTAGTTGCGCGGTTTGCCATTTATCTTCTCAAGCTCCTCCTCATATTTGTCGAGAGAATAGTCTTCTCTGATTGCCTTCCATGAGAGTTGGCTGATTTCCGTTATGGCAGTCATGTTTATGCCATGCCTGTCGCAACGTTGGAATTTGCTGAGCGAGTGTTCCTCATCACTGAGGTTCACCTGAAGCATATTGTACGTCACATGAATGTGCAGATTCTCTTCCGGCAATCCGAGGAATGCTGCCGTACGATGCATGTTTCTGATTATTCTATTTGTATCAGCTCCACTTGCCACGAGCACTTCACCGGTTCTGAGCAACAGGTCAAGTTCGCGTCTGATTTTCTTTTCCTTTAATATTCTGTCCTCCATGAAGATCTGTGCTTGTTCCTTAGTCCTTCTTCTTTATATTTATATAATTAGTCGATATATATTTTATGAAATCCTTTCCTTTAATCCATCACGCCAGTGGGTTCCATCCCTGCGCTTTCAGTTCAAACTCGTTTCCGTCTCTTGCCACGAGCTGCAAGCCATATTCTTTCTTCGTGATGTTTCCTATCAGTTTCACGTCGTCGAGCTGTCTCACTTTGTCCAGGTCGCCAATTGGCACGGTGAAGAGCAGTTCATAATCCTCTCCTCCGTTCAGTGCGCAGGTGGTCACGTTCATGTTCATCTCCTCTGCCATGACAGCCGTCTGATAGTCTATCGGAATGTTCTTCTCATACACTCTGCATCCGCATCCGCTCTGTTCGCAGATATGCATCAATTCGCTGCTCAGTCCGTCGCTCACGTCCATCATCGCCGTAGGCTTGATGTTCATCTTGCGCAGGTTTTCTATCACGTCGCCTCTTGCCTCCGGTTTGAGCTGTCGCTGCAGCAGATATTCTCTTCCGGCGAAATCGGGCTGGAAGTCCGTCAGCATCTTCAGGGCATTTTTGTCGTTTTTCTTCTTTGCCTCTTCCACCTGCTGATAATACACATGCTTTTCTCTCTCCAGCAGCTGCAGTCCCATATATGCCGCTCCGAGGTCTCCCGACACGCAGATGAGGTCGGTGTCCTTGGCTCCGTTTCTGTATATGATGTCTTCTTTGTCTGCCTCTCCAATGCAAGTGATGCTTATCGCCATGCCTGTATATGATGAAGTGGTATCGCCTCCCACGATGTCGATGTTCCATTTGTCACACGCCATCTGCAGTCCGCTATAAAACATCTCCATGTCTTCCACCGAGAACCTCTTGCTTATAGCCAGGCTGACGGTCATCTGCCTTGGTGTTCCTCCCATGGCGAAGATGTCGCTGATGTTTACCATCGCTGCCTTGTATCCCAGGTGCTGTAGGTCGATGTATGTCAGGTCGAAATGCACTCCCTCCATAAGCATGTCGGTTGTCATAAGCACCTCCTTGTCTGGATAGTGCATCACGGCGCAGTCGTCGCCTACACCTTTCAGCGTTGAACTGTTTTTTATCTTTATTCCATCCGTAAGACGATGGATGAGCCCGAACTCTCCGAGCTTTGAGATATCTGTCATTATTTTCTTTTGTTTCTTTATATTATTTGGGTATCGCAAGTATTAAACTTGCGATACAGTTGACGAGTAAACGAGTTGACAAGATGACAAGTAAACAAGTTGACGAGTTTTAGTGGGCAAAACCAAAGTAACTTGTCCCGTCACCTTATATTATATAGGTCACAGGACAAGTCAATATCCAAACATACTCCCGTCTGCCAGCAGCCCTGGCGTTTCACTACATTGTCTGCCAGTCTGTCTGCCCCACGTGTCTATATGTTTACAAGTTCTCCGTCTCTATCATGCGCGTCTGATCATCTCACGCATGATTTCAGTCATAAGCGGCTGTGCGTTGTTTGCAGCCACCTGCACCTCTTCGTGGCTCACCTCCACCGGTGTGTCCTCGAGTCCGAGGTCAGTGATGATGCTGATTCCGAAGGTCTTGATGCCGCAATGATGTGCCACGATAACCTCCGGCACGGTGCTCATTCCCACTGCGTCGGCTCCCATGCGGTGATACATCTTGTATTCTGCAGGTGTCTCGAATGTAGGTCCCTGCACTCCCATATACACTCCATGCACCACTCTGATTCCCTTCTCTCGGGCGATGTCTTCTGCCTGCTTGATGAGGGCGTGGTCATAGGTCTCGTGCATATCCGGGAAACGTGGTCCCGTGGGGAAGTTCTTTCCGCGCAGCGGATGCTCCGGGAAGAAGTTGATGTGGTCTGTGATGATCATGAGGTCTCCGATCTTGAATTCCGGGTTCATGCCTCCCGAGGCGTTAGACACGAAGAGGGTCTTGATGCCCAGTTCATACATCACTCGGATAGGGAATGTAACCTCCTTCATGTTGTATCCCTCATAATAGTGGAAGCGTCCTTCCATCGCCATGATGTCTACGCCTCCGAGCTTGCCGAAAATGAGTTTTCCGGCATGGCCCTCCACTGTAGATACAGGGAAGTTGGGGATTTCAGAATAGGGGAACTCATAGCTGTCAGTTATTTCTGAAGCTAATTGTCCGAGTCCTGTTCCCAGAATTATCGCTGTTGTCGGACTTGTTGTCATCCTTTGCTTTAGCCAGGATGCTGTTCCTTGAATTTTTTCGTACATAGCCAATAATATTTTCGTTAAAATCTTCTTCTTGGTCTAACATGAAGCCCACTTCCACGGGCAGCACGTAGATATTCTTTTTCACCTCGTCGCTCAGTCCTTCCATTCCGCAGAGTCTGGCGTTGTCTTTTTCCGTGGTGACAATCATCTTGTCGTTGCCTTTCATCGCCTCAAATTCAGCATTGATGCGGTCGATGTCGGCATCGGTATACTGATGGTGGTCAGGAAAGGTGAGCGGTGTGATACGCTCCGTGTATGGCTTCAGGTCTACTATCATCTGCTGCGGCGACGCTATTCCCGTGAGCAGCAATATCGAGGTATCGCCTGTCAGCGTATCGAGTTTTCTGTCCTCACCGCCGTAGATGGGTCTCAGACTGCCGTATTTCAGCGTAGTGAAATACAGTTTCTGATACGGGAAGAGGTTCATCGCCTTGGTTAAGACCCTGAATTCCATCGGTTTGAGGTCGGCGGGACATTTCGACACTATCACGATGTCGGCTCTCGCCTTCCCCTTCTGCGGTTCTCTGAGTCTTCCTGCCGGCAGCAGTTTGTCATACATTATCAGTCTGTGATAGTCAACGAGCAGTATGTTCACTCCCGGCTTCACGTAGCGGTGCTGATAGGCATCGTCGAGAAGTATCACGTCGGTGTCTGACGTCTCCTCGTTTGTCGTCAACTGGTCGATGCCATGACAGCGGTCTTTGTCCACAGCCACATAGATATCGGCGAATTTCTTCTTCATCTGATACGGCTCGTCGCCAATGTCGCTCATCGGAGTGTCGGCGGTGGCAAGCATGTATCCCTTGCTCTTGCGCTTGTATCCGCGGCTTAGCACAGCCACTTTCACTTTGTCTCTGAGCAGATTGATGAGATACTCCACATGTGGTGTCTTGCCGGAGCCTCCCACGGTGATGTTACCAACGGAGATTACGGGGATGTCGAAGCTGCGGCTCTTCAGCATGCCCATTTCGAACATCTGGTTTCGCAGCCTCACTCCCGCTCCGTAGATCCAGCTCAGCGGCAGCAGCCAATCGTTGATTTTGATGAAATCGCCTTCCATATCTGTTGTGGAGTTATTGTTTTTTCGCTATTTTATTGTTATGACATAAGGCATGCGTGCCTGGATTGCCGACTGCCGGTTGATGTTTTTCAGCAACATGAATGTGGAGTAGTATTCTCCCATCGTCATGCGCATCTGCTCGTCGATGTAGCTGCCCGAAGAGAATCCGTTGTCCAGCAGGTCGTCCATCCAGCTTGCCTTTGCCGGATATTCGGCAGTATAGTAGTCATTTACCTTCGCAAGTTTCGCAGCCTTTGCCACGGCGTCATCGAGTCCGCCGAGCTGGTCTACGAGCTTTATCTTCAGCGCATCCTGTCCGAGCCATACTCTGCCCTGTGCTATCTTCTCCACAGCATCGGTAGAGAGACGGCGTCCGTCTGCCACACGCTGGCGGAAGAGTTTGTATCCGCGGTCGATATATGCCGAGAGATAACCCATCTCCTCTTCAGAGAACGGGCGAGCCATAGTGCCGAAACCGCTGTTCTTGTTTGTCTTCACCTCGTCGAACTTCACTCCGAGCTTCTCTGTGAGCAGTCCGCTGGCGTCTGGGAACATACCGAAGATTCCGATACTTCCCGTCAGCGTGGTTGGTTCTGCCACAATCCAGTTGGCTGAGCAGCTCATATAGTATCCGCCTGATGCTGCCATTCCGCCCATAGAAACCACTACCGGCTTCTTTGCCTTCACGAGTTGCACGGCTCTCCATATCTGTTCTGAGGCATAGGCGCTGCCGCCTCCTGAGTTTATCCTTATCACCACTGCCTTCACGTCGTCGTCATCGGCGAGGTCGCGCAGGTCTGCCGACACCTTGGCGCCGTCGATTACATGGCTGCGAGATGCCATTCCTGTGGCGTTGTCCACGATGTCGCCATAGGCGTAATACACGGCGATGCAGTCTCCGTCGTCGGCTCCGCCGGGCACTCCGGCCATTCCTGTTATGCCAATTGTGTTCACATCGTCGTCATCCTTCAGATTCATCAGTTTCTTCACCTCTGCCTTGAGCTGGTCAACATAGAGCAGCTTGTCCACGAGCTTGTATTTCACGTAGTCTTTAGGATCGCCCAATGTTATCATGTTGTCGGCATACTGGTTGAGCTGTGCAACGGTCACCTTGCGGCTCTTCGCCACGTCGGTACACACCGTGTTCCATATTCCGTTGATGAATGCAGACACCTGCTCCTTGTTGGCGTCGCTCATCTTGTCGCCGGTGAACATCTCGGTTGCACTCTTGTAGGCTCCTACTTTCACCACCTGCATCTTGACGCCGAACTTTGCCATCAGGTCTTTCACGAACATCGTCTGCGAGCAGATTCCGCTCCATTCCACCTGACCGCTGGGGTTGAGATACACTTTGTCGGCAACCGACGAGAGGTAGTATGTGGCCTGTGTATACACGTCGCCGTATGCCACTATCCACTTGCCGCTCTTCTTGAAGTCTACCAACGCCTTGCGCACCGCCTGCAGCGAAGCGTAAGAGTCAGAGACGAAGAGTCCCGACTGTATGTAAATGCCCTTCACCTTGTCGTTGTTCTTTGCCTTCTTGATGGCGAGCAGCAGGTCGTCGAGTCCTATCACGTCGGTTCTGCCGCCGGAGAGCACCGCCATGATGTCGTCTTCGGCACGCTCCTGCAGCTGTCCGTTCAGGTCTATCACGAATACCGTGTTGTCAGCAACGTCCTTTGTGGCACTTGACGAGGCAATCATGCCCACGATGCTCATCACGCTCATCACTCCCACTACGAGGCAGAAGATCATGATACCTACTACCGTAGCTCCTACTTGCTTGAAAAATTCCTTCATACTCTTTCGTTTTAATGTCAATACTACTTATATAACGCTGGCAGTATCTGGAAAACTACAGCATAGTTGACATTTATTTGATTTTTCTTTCCTTCCCGTCCGCTACTCTATGGTGACGGTCACGGGATTGTCGAGTTCTTTTTTCCATTGCTTCATCCATGCGAACCACTCCTTGGCGTCCTTATAGCCGAAGGTTTCCTTGTCGCAGGTGAACGCCATATTGTATGTGAGATAATTGCCGCCTGCCGTGTGCATGACATAGAGATACTGGTCTTTCTCTGTCGTCGGCTCGCTATCCACATATTTCTCCGGCACGTTGACTGCCAGACCAACCACGATTTTCGGTTTTCCGGCTATCGAGTCCTTGGCACCGTTAGGCCAGTTGCCGCCCCAGTCGCCCACGAGTCCGCGATGGTCGGAATACATCTTGTCGTTTAGATTGATGACTCCCGTGGCAAACTTCACGTCTTTTGCCGGCGTGTCCACCCAGGCATGCACCTCGCAGTCTCTGTGTCCGGCATAGATTATCACGTTCTGCCTCATGTTGAAGGTCTCGCCTGAGAGCTGCCATCCCTCGTCGGTGAGTTCCACGATGGTGCGGACGGGTCCGCTCGCCACCATACGCTGGCCTCTCGACAGCACCGGACTGACCATTGTCGGTTTCTCGCCGTCCCAACCGCGCAGGGCTCCGAGTCCCACTGTCTTGCCTGCCCAGAGCACATCGTCACCATATCCGTCGGCAAGCTGCTTGTCATCGGGATAGAACTGGCTTGTTTCGAGTTCGAGCTGCTTCTTGTACTTGCCGTAGAGGTCGAAGGTCTGACGCTCGTCGAAATACACTCTGTATGCCACGAGTTCTGATTCGAAATCTGCTCCGTGGTGATGCAGGAGATGGAATACGTCAACTCCTTCGGGTGCTGAGACCGAGTGGACGTAGGAACGGAATCCGTTCTTCACCTTCGTCTTGTTGTCTCTCATTATCATGTCGCCGTATGTGCGGCGCGGATAGCTGCGGTCCGCCTGCTTTTCCGAATACAGGTCTACGGTGACCACCTTCTTGCACTTGGCGTCCATGTCTATCACGAAGGCGAGTTCGTCATTGTGCAGGTCACGGTCCAGGTCGTCTATCTGAGATGCCACTTCCCTACCCTCGCATCTCACCACTGCATCCTTCACGTTGAAGGGCACATCTTTCAGTTGCAACACCACCGGAACGTCAGCACGCCTTACATTGAGAGGATTCTTCAGCGTCACGGTGAGTGTCTTGGTATCGGCAGCTGCTTCAATAGCGCCTGCCGTAAATACAGCGAGGCAGAGGAGCCTCACGATATTACTTTTCTTCATCATTTTGTTTGTTTCGATAGAGCTGCGAGTTTACACTTGCTACTCTTGGATTAGTCTTATTATATAGTAGTAGTATGTTTCTTCCCTCCTTGCAGATGGGGCTTTCGGAAATCAGATCACGACTGCCGTACCGCTGCAGACCACCATCAGCATGGAGTTGCCTGAGCCAACGGTCTCATAACTGAGACGCACGCCCACAACGGCATTGCCGCCGAGATTCACGGCATGCTGCTCTATCTCACGGAAGGCGTTGAATCTCGCTTCGGCAAACACCTGTTCGTAGGTTCTGCTCCTGCCGCCGAAGAAGTCACGGATACCTGCCATGAAGTCTCTGATGGCATTGGCACCGATTATCACTTCGCTGGTCACAATGCCCTTATATTCCTTAACCGGATGTCCCTCTATAGAGGGTGTTGTAGTTATAATCATTTCCTTTTATTTTAGTCAATACATAATTTGGGTGCTAAGTTACACATTTTTATTATTATTGCCAACTTAAATAGCACATTTTCATCTTCTGTAACGGTTTTCATAACAACGGTCATTTGGCAATAGATGTCATGGCTTCTTATTTCTATCATTCTCTTGATGCAAACAAGCGGAAAACGGGGACAAAGTCGGCGGTTTGCAAATGCCAAACATATTGTTTTATGGTAAAAATCCACAGGTTATAAAACCTCAGCACGAAGAACAGAAAACATAACGGCAAGCTATTACTCATAAAAGCCAAACAAAATTCGCTCTTCTAAAAATATAAAATCCAGGCAAGCCCTGATGACCGATTCGGGTTAATGTTTTTGGGCACTTTTCCGGAACGGGTTCTGCCCAACTGGGGCAAGCACCGTGCCCAACAGGGGCAAGCACGTTACCCAACAGGGGCAAGCACCGTGCCCAACAGGGGCAAGCACGTTACCCAACAGGGGCAAGCACCGTGCCCATTTCTTGCACTTTTTTGTTCTCCTTGCCAATGATGCTTGTGGCACTCCCTTTTCCCTTGCTGATTTCTATGCTGGATAATCTTTAGACAAAAACCAAGATACCCCCCGATGATACTTCTATGATACTTCAATGTTACTTTTCTGTAAAATATTCAGAAAAGTAACATTGGCGTAATTCTTTGGTGGTCTGTACTTTAGCCCCTTAAATGAAGCTCAAAATGATACTATGACACTTTGTTTCAGAAAAACAATAATAAAGAAAACGACCTCAAAGTACAAAGACGCTGACCAAATATACAATGATTGCAACAACAGGAAGATTGACCACATAGTCTCTGTCAATATTCTCAATGAGAATGCCAACCTTACAGACTGCAAATATGCTGTATTTGCAAACTATTCCTCTTCAGAAGTGATTGGACCACAAAGACTTGGAAGGTCACTGAGGCATAAGTCCCTCATCATTATAATGCCCTATTATGAGAACACCAGAGAGCAGGAAATCCATGAAAACATGATAAAGGACTTCAACAAGGATGCCATATACACCATCCATACTCTTGGTGAGTTGGGAGAATTTATAAAGAAATGATGTATCTCCTCATACAAGATACTGAATAAATTCATATCTTTGTATCCATAAAGTAAAAAGCAAAGGAAACCTTAGCAGGAAACTAATCTTTTTTAAGGTTGTCCTTTGTTTTCTTACCTTTGTCATCAAAAGATTAACATTATGACTAAAAAAAGAAATAATACAGGAGATATAAGCCTCTCAACCAGTTTGGACGGGCTTTTTGGATTGTTCTATGATGACAATGGCAACAAGGTAGAAAGGGAATATTATCAAGGACCCAATGGAACATTCTTTACTTATGATGATAACTACAATACTGTTCCTCTACTCATGTTTGACCAGATGGCTAACTAGACATCCAAATAAATTAACTAATTATATTAGAAATATGGATGCTTTGGAAGCTGTAGGTGGTAATCCCTTTATGCTTGATATGCAGGTGTCTCCTGATC
>NZ_JXQI01000064.1 GCF_000834015.1 Prevotella pectinovora
ACAAACTTGTACATTTGGTCACAGCCATGGTCAGAAATCGCCAAACATTCACCCCTGAATATAAAATCTCAGCATAAATTGAAAATAATGGTCAAAACATTTGGATATTAACATAGAAAGCGATTTGGGTTTAAGCCAAAACGGTATAATGAACGTTTGGGGGGTTATTGGGGCATGGCAGAAATTTTTGTGCCTGCATCTCTTGTAATAGCAATCTATTTTCTGCATTTATGACTTGCAGTTCTAAGATGCCGTATTCATTGGTATAGATAACGACCGGACTGCAAAGATATTACTCTGTCATGTTTTTTTGTTCATTCCGGCATAATGCTTTGAAATAACAAGACTCATTGCTGTCCGGTATAATTCTTCACGAAATGGGCAAGCAGCGTGCCCAAGTGGGGCAAGCACGTTGCCCATGTTGGGCAAGCACGTTGCCCCAAGTGGGCACGAATACTGCCCGGAATGTGCCCAAAACATTCACAGAACGAAACCGCAGGAAAGGAATGCAATGGCTACATGGTCTGATGATACTTCCATGATACTTCTATGATACTTCTTTGTAAGGATAACGGAAAAGTATCATTCACGCAACACGCTCTCTTTCAGAGACATAAGCTGAAATCAATGGCTGAAAATGATACTTTGACACTTTGTTTCAGGAAAACAATTCCATGTAAGTGAACTAATTTCTCAAAAGAAGAAGAATATGACAAACGTTTTTACAAAAAATATTACATACAAATAGTGTTTAATTGAAAAAAGAATTATCTTTGCATGAATACTTGAAAAAAATAAGTTTATGAAAAAATGCAAGATACTGATCGTTGACGACATTCCTACTAACGTAACGCTGATCTCTACCATAATAAAAAAGAAACTCGATGCCGACTCCGATACCGCGCTGAGCGGAGAGGAGGCTCTGAAAAAGATTGAATCCTTCAACCCGGACATCATAATCCTTGACCTCATGATGCCGGGCGTTGACGGATGGGACGTGATACGCAGCGTGAGGAGCAAACATGGCAAAGACGAGGTGGCGATAATCGTGACATCGGCAATAACAGACGAGGTGAACATGGCGGAATGCTATGACCTGGGGGTGAACGACTTCATCGAAAAGCCTATCCTGCAGAACAAGCTGCTCGACACGATTCGCCGACAAACGGAAAAAATCCTGGGATAGCCCATCATGAGGGGAATAACGAGACACATAAGAACGGGACTGCTGGTCCTGACCGTGTGCGTCATGGCATTGTCGCATGCCAACGCCGCCTTCGCACGAGAAGCCAAGAGGATTCTCGTGATAACCTCGTATAACCCCGACACCAAGAGGATGTATACCACCCTATCCGACATCCTGCAGGAGCTGAAAAATAAGGGAGAGAACGACATCAGACTCGACATAGAGAACCTGAACTGCAAGGGACTAAGCGAGAGGCACGAATGGAAATACCGCATGGCAGGCATTCTGAACGAACACAGACTGTCGCCGCCAGACCTCATCATCCCGCTCGGACAGGAGGCGTGGTCGGCGTTCCTGTCGCAGTATACTCCCCAGGGAAAGATGCTTGCCGACATGGCAATAGAATATCTCTACGGCAAGAAGACCAGAGAGAGCCTCTTCCATATCATACCGTCTACATACACCTTCGACCAGAAAATGCTCGAAGCCTTCAATAAGGAAGATGCCGAACTGCCACAAGACGCCGTGGTGCTGAACACAGCGACACACTTCTTCTCGGCAAACAAAAGCATAATATTGCCAACACTCGCTGTATTCGCTTTCCTCGCCATCGCCCTGGTTCTCGCAATATACTATCTCTTGAAGATGAAAAGACTGAGAGACGCTCTCGAAATACAGAGCGAGGAACTGAAAAGAGCGAAGGACATAGCAGAAAGAGCAAACAACGTGAAGACTTCGTTCATCGCCAACATGAGCCACGAGTTACGCACTCCGCTGAACGCCATAGTGGGATTTGCGAATCTTCTTGAAGAGGACGACTACGAGGAGGAGGAGAAGAAGCAGTTCTGCCACGTGATAAAGGAGAACTCGGACATGCTGCTCAACCTGATAAGCGACATCCTCGACATATCGAAAATCGAATCAGGCAAACTGCCTATCAGTCCGGAGGAATGCGACGTGATAGCCCTTAGCCGAACAAGCATACTGTCGGTGAAACACGCCAGCAAACTGGAAGATGTGGAATACATAGAGGATTTCCCCAGCGACGAGAGACTCATGATATATACCGACCCGATACGACTCAAACAGGTGATGATAAACCTGCTGTCGAACGCCAGCAAATACACCAAGAAGGGATTCATAAAACTCACCATACGCCCCGACTACAACACCGACTACATCAAGTTCGCCGTGACGGACACAGGCTGCGGAATACCTGAGGACAAAGCGGAAGTGGTGTTCGGACGGTTCGTGAAGCTGAACCAATACGTGCATGGCACCGGTCTGGGACTGTCTCTATGCAGGGTACTGACAGAGAGCATGGGCGGCAAGATATGGCTTGACACATCGTACACCAACGGCACACGTATGGTGTTCACTCATCCCCTCAACCTGAACAAAACGAGTCGGGGGGGGTAAAAATGAGGAAACTGAAAAATGTGCTGAAGGAGATATAGACGAGTGGACAAGTTAACGAGTTGACAAGTTAACGAGTTGGCAGGAAGGCGTCACGAATATCAAGATGAGCGAAGGACAGAGACAACACATTACACAAATGCATCATTTTGCAAAACCAACCAATCAAAACGTATAGTTTTAATATAAAAATGTTACTTTTTTAACCGACACAAATACAAGTAATCCGATTTTTTCATATATTTACGGCGGAAAAGCGATGTCTAACCTTAAAACCACATCATTATGAAGATCGGTATTCCAAAAGAAATCAAGAACAACGAGAACAGAGTCGGCATGACACCTGCCGGAGTAGCAGAACTGATACGCCATGGCCATCAGGTAGTGGTGCAGCACACAGCTGGAGAGAACAGCGGATTCAGCGACGACCAATACGAAAAGGTGGGGGCTGCCATACTGCCCGACATCGAAGCGGTGTATCAGGAGGCGGAGATGATAATAAAGGTGAAGGAGCCTATCGAGGCTGAATACAAACTGATAAAGAAGGACCAGCTGGTATTCACATACTTCCACTTCGCTTGCGACCGCCGGCTCACCGATGCCATGATTGAGAGCGGTGCCGTGTGTCTGGCATACGAGACTGTGGAAACCGACAACCATCAGCTGCCGCTGCTTATCCCTATGAGCGAGGTGGCAGGACGCATGGCTACGCTGAACGGCGCTTACTATCTGCAGAAGACCAAGGGCGGCAAGGGAAAGCTCATCAGCGGTGTGCCGGGAGTAGACCGCACGAAGGTGCTGATACTGGGCGGCGGCACCGTGGGAGAGGCTGCGGCGAGAATGGCATGCGGACTGGGTGCCGACGTATGGATAACGGATATCTCGCTGCCAAGACTGCGCCAGCTCGAAATGGAACTTCCGGTAAACGCACATACACTATACTCCACTGAACATAACATCAGAATGATGCTGCCAGACACCGACATCGTGGTGGGCAGCGTGCTCGTGCCGGGAGACAAGGCCCCACACCTCATAACAAAAGACATGCTGAAGATCATGCAGCCGGGAACGGTGCTCGTTGACGTGGCAATAGACCAGGGCGGATGCTTCGAGACATCCCGGCCAACGACCCACTCAGAGCCTGTATACACCGTGGACGGCATCGTGCACTATGCCGTTGCCAACATTCCGGGAGCTGTGCCAAACACTTCAACGACGGCGCTGACAAACGCTACGCTGAGATATGCCATCGCACTTGCCGACAAGGGCTGGAAAAAGGCATGCAAGGATGACCCGGCATTATACAGGGGACTGAACATCGTGAACGGCAAGGTGACATTCAAGGCTGTGGCAGACGTGTTCGGACTGGAATACGAGCCAGTGGAGCTTTGAAAAAGCATAGAACATATAATGTGACATCATGGGAAAGCAAAGATGCCGCATCGTAGTGATAAGATGTGGCGTCGCGGAAAAAAGCCAGAAGGGAAAGAGATTTCATATCCTCACGATATGATTCTCTTTCCCTTCCATTTTTGATATCGGAATACGACAAGCGAAAAGCCGCCTGACAAATCCGTTCTTCTGAAAAAAAGACTGCAAGCAGTTGTAAAATATTACATTGAACGACCTAATGACCATTTGGGATTAAACCAGGAACATTATTATCACCTGGGCAATGATAACCCTGACAAACATGCCGAGAGGATAAACCGAGGTGTAGGCTACTGATGCCCTGTCGCCCTTGATGGTCTCGTTGGCGTAGCTCAATGCCATAGGGTTTGCCATGGCTCCGCAAAGCAGACCGCAGATAGTGCCGAAGTCAAATTTCTTGGTCTTCAGGGCTATCACTCCAATGATGATAAGCGGCAGAACGGTAAGCAGGAATCCCACTCCCACCCACAGCAGTCCTTCCGGACGGATTATCGTGGCGAAGAAATCCTTGCCGGCAGCAAGTCCGAGACAGGCGAGATAGAGCGACAGTCCGAATTTGCGCAGCATGAGCGATGCCGAACGTGTGGTGTAGCTGATGAAATGCGCTCTCGAGCCTAACGCTCCGATAATGATTCCCATAATGATCGGACCTCCGGCAATGCCGAGCTTCACCGGTGTGCTCATGCCTGGGATGGAGAACGGTATCATGCCGACAGCCAGTCCCAGCAGCAGTCCGAAGAAGATGGCACTGAGGTTTGGCTCGTTGAGATCCTGTATGGCGTTGCCGAGGAACGATGCGGCATGGTTGATGTTGTCTGGTGTACCTACTACCGTTACGCGGTCGCCATACTGCAGATGCAGGGAGTCGGTGGCAAGAAGCTTGATGTCGCCACGCATCACGCGGCTGATGTTTACCCCATAGATCTGTCGCATGTGGAGCGAACCGAGGGGCTTGCCGTTCAGTTTCGTGCGTGTCATCACCACCACACGGCTCTCAACCGAGGAGTCGATGGCATTCCAGTCGATATGGTCGCGGTTCCAGTTCTTTTCCACCCTCTTGCCGAAGAGCACCTCCATGGCAGACACCTCGTCGCGCCTTGTCACCACGAGCACGTTGTCGCCAGACTGGATAATAGTGGAGGCATTGGGAACGATGACGTCGTCGCCACGCCAGATGCGAGACACGATGAAGTGGTTGTGGGTCATCTGCGACACCTTAGCCAGCGTCTTGCCGGCAATGGCAGGATTTACCACCACGAACTGACCGACAAAGGTCTGGTCTTCATCATTTGCATTGTGAGGCTGCAGGTCGTCGGGAGTGACGAAGAACTTGCGCAGCAGTATCATAGCGAAAATCACTCCCACTACACCGAGGGGATATGTAACGGCGCATCCCAGGGCAGCACCGCTACTCGACAGGTGTGCATTGGACAGAGCCTGCTGGGCAGCTCCCAAGGCTGGGGTGTTGGTGGTGGCTCCGCAGAGTATTCCCACCATATCCGGCACGCTGACCGGCAGCACGAGGCACAAAGAGAGTGCCATCACCGTGCCCAAGGCTATCAGCGCCATGCTCCACGCATTGAGCAACACGCCGTCATGGCGCATCATACCGATGAAGTTGGGACCTACATGAAGGCCGAGCGCATATACAAACAGCGACAAGCCGAGCGTCTCGGCAAAATTCAGCATCTCTGGGGATGCCGAGAGATGCAGACTACCTGCCACGATGCCGATGAAGAAGACAAATGCCACACCAAGGGATATTCCTCTGATGTGGATCTTGCCGAGGGCTAGTCCTAATGACACAATAAGGGACAACACGACAATGCTCTGCACGGCAGAGTGTATCGTGAAAAGACTTTCAATCCATTCCATTTTTGCTTTCTTAAAACCTGTTGTTATGTAACAGAAATCTCTCTGGGCTGCAAAGGTAATGGAAATTTTCCGATTTGAGTGTAAAACGGTAATGCTTTTTGAAATTAGGGTTGAGTTGACGAGTTGACAAGGTGACAAGATGACAAGATGAAGAGGACAAATAAGATGAAGAGGACAAATAAATCCGCTGACCCAAGATACGAGGTGACGAGGACAGAAGAGTTGAGAAGATACGAGGTGGCGTTGCACAAACCTTATACAACGAAAAAAGGAAGCCTCTTAAAGACTTCCTCTTCTGGGTGGCTGGTGGGGCTCGAACCCACGACATTCAGAACCACAATCTGACGCTCTAACCAACTGAACTACAGCCACCATGTAAACGCTTAGTGTTTCAAAGCGAGTGCAAAGGTACGTGATTTATTTGAAACTTCCAAATATTTCACGTACTTTTTTGCTTTTTTCTTTATTTTCCCTGTGCTGGAGCTACTGGAGCTGCTGCTGGAACACCCTGCTGAGCTGCTGGAGCTGCCTTCTGGGCGCCCTGTGCCGGAGCTGCCTTCTGGGCTGCACCGAAGCCTTGCACGTTGTTAGGATTTGTCTGTGGAGCCTCTGTAGCGTTCTCCATCACGCTCTGTGAGCCATCTGCCTGAGGAGCAGTATATGCGCAAACCACGCTGAAAACAACCAATGAGATTGCCAGTCCCCATGTAGCCTTCTCAACGAAGTCTGTGGTCTTGCGTACACCCATGATTGAATTTGATGAAGAGAAGTTTGATGCCAGACCACCTCCCTTAGACTCTTGTATCAGGACGATAGCTATCATCAGCACTGCTGCCAAAACGATAAGAATTAAGAATAATGTGTACATTTTCTTTTGTTATTTGTATTTATTATTTATTATTAATTTCTCCAAGAAGCGAATTTGGTCTGCAAAGTAAACATTTTTTTTTGGATATTTCAAATTTAATCGCTTAATAATTTCCAAAGCCTTTGAATATTGTCCTTGTTTTATGTAAATTCGCGCCAAAGTCTCGGTAAAGACCCCTTCATCGCCACCATTTTCCTCTGTCTTGTCGTATTCTTCGGGTGGACTGTCGGGAGCGTCAGTCAGTTCTATCTTCCCTCCCTCGTTGTTGATGAAGTTGTCTATGAGGTCTTGTCCCTTCATGTGGGGATTGGCCTTCTCTGCCTCTTTTTCCGCCTCGCTCTCTGTTTCGAGCAGGTATGACACATAGTCTACTGCAGCGTCTGCCGGAGTGGGCTTGCGTCGTGGCGCCGAGTTGTCCGTCTCGTCGCCATCGTCGGGCAGGGTGTCGAGGAATTGGTCGATGAGCGATATCGTACGGCTCTCGCCTTCCTCTGAATGGTATTTTTTCTGTGTCTTCTCCTCGGCATTGCGCAGCTTGTAGTGGGCAGCCTCAACGAGTTTGAAGACTACACGGCGGTCGGTGAAATACACCGATGCCTTTCTGAGTTCCTCGTCGAACGACTGGCTGTGGAGCACATACAGATTCTGGAGCATGAGCAGCCTCGCCGTCTGGTAATATGGATACAGGGCCACGAGGGAACGCAGGTCATACAGCGTTTCCTTGTCCATCATCTCCGGGTGTTTTATCAGTTGCCCTAAATCCATATTCTTGTCGTCGGTAGTTTTATCTTGTTAATATATAGGTCTTTGTTATATCTTGCCGGTTTGTCACATCCTACCAGTTTGCCACTGTAGCGTTGAAGATCTGGTCGGTGATGTCTTTCACCATCTGCGTCACACATTCCTCTTGTACGGAGTTGAGCGACTGGCGGCTGTCGTAGGTGGTGGTGGCAGTGAACTGTCTTTCGAAGTCCTCGCTATGGTTGGCGTTGTTTGTGAACCTCACGTTTACCGTCATTGAGAGTTCCACCTGTGCCGACTCTCCCTGTGCCGTAACTGCCTTGTTTCGCTGTGAGTATTGGGTAATTTCTCCCTCCACTTTCAGGTCGCCGTTTCTCTTCACCTGTATGAGTCTGGTATGGTTGGCATACTGGTCTTTCAGCTGATTGTTGAAGATGCTCGCCATCGGTCCCCACACATAGCTTGAGCGTATCGGGAAGTCGGCGATCTGTATCGTCTTGGTTTTGTTGTAGTCGATGCTCGCTCCATTGAACTTATACGACACGCTGCATGCCGTGATCACCATGGCGATGATTGCCACGACAACGGTCATTACACCTTTATTATATTCGGAGAGTCTGCGGCTCTCTTTGTTTCTTGATTTCATTGTCTTCACACTATGGTTATTTGTCGAGTCCATACTGTCTGATTCTTCTATACAGAGTGCGGTCTGAGATTCCCAGTTCCTGCGCCGCCTTCTTCCTGTTTCCGCCGTTCTTTTCGAGGGCTTTCTCCAGCATGTGGCGTCCCACGTTCTCCAGGTTCAGGCTTTCAGGTTCAGAAATCTCCTCTGCCACGGCATCCTGTACGGAGGGTTCGATTGTCTGCCTGCTGTTGACATCACCATGCTGCTGCGGAATGATGGCTGGCACAGTATCTGAACTGTCGAAATGCTCCAGCCGGCGTGGTGCGTCGGAATGTCCCCCACCCACTTTCTTCTTCAGTTCATCCACCTCTCTTCTGAGGTCGGCCACGGTACCTCTCAGTTCATAGAGGATTTTGTACAGCAGGTCGCGCTCGCTCTCATACGAGTGCTGTTCTCCGCTGCCGCCGTTTCCTCCCATGGCAACGAGCTGCGTCGTCTCCGGGTCTTGCGGGATGTAATGCAGCAGAGTCTCTGCCGTTATCAGCCTTTGCTGCGAGAGCACCGACATCTGTTCCGTGATGTTCTTCAGCTGTCTCACGTTTCCGGGCCACTTGTATTTGAGCATCATAGCCTGAGCCTGTTCGTCGAGCGTTATCTTCGGGAAGTTGTATTTCTCCGCCATCTGCATGGCAAAGAGTCTGAAGAGCAGCAGGATGTCGTTGCCACGGTCGCGCAGCGGCGGCATCTGCACCGGGATGGTGTTCAATCTGTAGTACAGGTCTTCTCTGAAGCGTCCCTGGCTCACCGCCTTGCGCATATTCACATTGGTGGCGGCTACGATGCGCACGTCGGTCTTCATTATCTTCTGACCTCCCACACGGATATACTCTCCCGTTTCTAGCACTCTCAGCAGCCTTGCCTGTGTGGCAAGCGGCAGCTCCCCCACTTCGTCGAGGAATATGGTGCCCTTGTTTGCCACTCCGAAATATCCTTCGCTCTCTCCTATGGCTCCTGTGAAGGAACCTTTCTCATGGCCGAAGAGTTCGCTGTCGATGGTGCCTTCCGGTATGGAACCGCAGTTTATGGCGAAGTATTTCTCCCGTCGTCGTGGCGAGTTGTCATGAATTATCCTCGGTATAATCTCCTTTCCCACGCCGCTCTCTCCGATTATGAGCACAGACAAGTCTGTCGGCGCCACCTGCAAGGCGACGTCGAGAGCACGGTTCAACGCATCGCAGTTTCCCACGACGTTATAACGTTGCTTTATTTTCTGAAGATCTGATGTATTCATATAATTGCGACAAAATTACACAATAAAATCCACTCTTCGGCAGTGTGTTTTGTTTTTTTGTCTTTTTATTACTTTTTTGTTCTTTCCATCTTTATCAGCATCAAGCCGATTGCCGTCCATATCAGCTCCCTTATCCTCACTATCAGCGCCACGAAGATGCCGCTGCTTGCCGCCATGGCGAGTCCCGACGCCGAGAGCATGAATCCTCCCTCACGGCCTCCGAGCTGCAGCGGGATGAAGAAGAGGAGGTTGGCGAAAAGCGACGTGAACGCCAGGATTATGACGCACGACGGATAGCTCACCTCCGGCATTATCACGAGCAGCACGAACATTATCTCGAAGCTGGACAGGAAACGGCAAAGCAGTTCGAGAACCACTGCCGAAACGAACGACACGGGATTCTGCTTGTGGAGCGCCGCTATCTGGGTGTCTATCTCCCGGAGTTTGTCGCCCTGCTTCTCCATCAGGCGGCGTGCCCATTTTCCCATCCACGGCATCTTGCTCAGCCATCGTGTGAGCATCATGGCGAGACCTTTCTTGTATCCGCGCATGAAGAACCAGATGCCGAGCATACAGAATGCCGCCGTCAGAGCGAGTATCACGGCGATGGGCATCGTAGGAGACTGCGTGATGAGATATATGCCCACGGAGAGGAGCCAGAACCAGAAGTGGCTGAAGATATGGGTCATCACATAGAGGATGACCGACGAGGAGGCTCTCTCCGTTCCGATTTTCGGTGCCAACTCCATGATGCGGTATGCCTCGCCGCCCATCAGTCCGCCGGGTGTGGCATAGTTGAGGGCGAAGCCGGACACCGTGACCTTATACAGCCACCAGAACGAGAACGGTGTCTTGTCTTTGCCGCTGCCGCCCTGACGAATGATGACATACCACGACAGGGTGTTTATGACATATAGTCCGAGCCAGAGCGCCACGACAGCAAAGAACCAGTATCCTGCTCTCTGCAATCCGCTCCACACCTCTCTGAAGTCGAGCTGCGTCACCATTATGACGAGCACCACGAGTCCGAAGACGAAGAAACCGTTTTGGTATTTCTTGCTCATCTATGGAGTTCTCCTATACTTCTGTCACTCTGCCGCAGGAGCCTTTGGTTTCTGCTTCGACACAGCGAATCTCACTTTCTCGCTGTCGTCTCTTCTCTCATGATACAGTTTCTTGAGAGGATCCTGCAGCGGTTCGTCGTAGTTGATGCGGTTTCTGAATATGTCGATGGCATCGTAGACAGCCTGACGGAAAGACGCCTCATCGGCAACGCCCTTTCCGGCGATTTCATACGCCGTGCCATGGTCTGGCGACGTGCGCACGATAGGCAGTCCGGCAGTGATGTTCACTCCCTCGTCGCCCACGATGGTCTTGAAAGGAGCCAGTCCCTGGTCGTGATACATGGCGAGCACTCCGTCGAATGCCGTGTATGTGCCATGACCGAAGAATCCGTCGGCGGCGAATGGCCCGAAGACGTCAATACCGGCATCTGACAGTTCTTCTATTGCCGGCTTGATTACCGTCTCTTCTTCCGTGCCTATCACTCCGCCGTCACCGGCATGAGGATTCAGCGAGAGTACGGCGATGCGTGGTGCCGAAACGTTGAAGTCTCTCTTCAGCGCCTTGTTGAAAATGGTGCATTTCTCCACTATCGCCTCCTTGGTTATCGCCTGTGCGATGTCCTTTATCGGCAGATGGGTGGTGACGAGCGCCACTCTCAGCTGTCTTCCGGCAAGAATCATGAGTGCCTTCTGGCCCTCTCCCACTTTCTCCTCGATATATTCGGTATGTCCGCAGAAATGGAATCCTTCGCCCTGTATGTCGTTCTTGTTTATCGGTGCGGTGACGAGCACGTCGTAGCCTCCGCCTGCAAAACCTTCCATCGCCCTGTCGAGGGCTTTCAGCGCAGCCATTCCGGCTTCTTTGGTCGGCATTCCCATATCCACCTTCACGTCTTCGTCGAAGGCGGTGAGCAGATTCACCTTTCCGTCTACGGCATCCTCCACCTTATTTATTATAGTGAAGTTTGCCTGTATGCCGAGTGCGTTGCGATGGTATGCCGCCACCTTTGGCGAACCGTATATTATCGGTGTGCAGAGTTCAAGCATCGTCGGTTCGGCGAAGGTCTTGAAAATCACCTCATATCCTATTCCGTTAGTGTCGCCGTGTGTTATGGCGACTCTTATCTTTCTATCTTCCATTGCTGTGTATATTCTGTTTTGTAAGTATCTGGTATAGTAGTTATCTTATTTCTCCTCACCGCTTTCCTGCATGCGCTTGGTGCTGAGCAGTCCGCAGGCTGCCCAGATGTCCTGTCCGCGGCTCGCCCGAATGGTGGTGAACACGCCGTGTTTGGTGAGATAGTCGCGAAACGATGCCATCTTCTCATCACTCGCTCCATGCAGGTCCACATTCGGTATCTGATGGAAGCGGATGAGGTTGACCCGGCATTCCAGTCCTTCCACGAGTTTCACTATCTCTCTGGCGTGCAGCATAGAGTCGTTGAGTCCTCCGAACACGATATATTCGAACGAGAGTCTGCGCTGGTGGGTGAAGTCATACTGGTGCATGAGCGCCACCACGTCTTTTATCGACATTCCCTTCTCTGCCGGCATCAGCATGGCGCGCTGTTCGGGTATCGGCGAATGCATGCTTATCGCCACATGGCAGTCGCTCTCGTCGAGGAATCTCTTCAGTTTGTTTTTCACTCCCACGCTGCTCACGGTGATTCTCTTCGGACTCCAAGCGAAGCCATAGTCGGCGGTGAGCACCTGCGTCACTCTCAACACATTGTCGAGATTGTCCATCGGCTCTCCCTGCCCCATGAACACCACGTTGGTCAGCTTCTCCCTTTCGGGCAGCGAATATATCTGGTTCAGTATGTCGGCAGCGGTGAGGTTACCCTCGAAACCCTGCTTTCCGGTCTGGCAGAAGAGGCAGTTCATCTTGCATCCCACCTGCGACGACACGCAGAGCGTAGCCCTGTCGCCATCGGGGATATACACCGTCTCGACAAACTTTCCGCTTGCCGTGGGGAAGAGGTATTTTATCGTTCCGTCAACAGACTTCTGACAGTCTATCGGATCCATGCCGCCCACCTCATAGCGGGCTTTCAGCTTCTCCCTGTTAGCCTTCGATAAGTTTGTCATCTCGTCGATGTCGCGCACTCCTTTCCCATAGAGCCATTTTGCCATCTGTGCTCCGGTGAATGCCGGCATCCCGAGTTCCTTAGCCGCATTTTTCAGCTCGTCGAGCGTCATTGCGACAAGCGGTGTCTTGTTTTCTGCCATTTGTTTTTATCGTATATTTACGTCTTGTTCTGATTTGCAAACTTACTAATAAATTCTGACATGCACAAGATTTTCACACAAATCCATATCGGTTTACGGCAGAATAGCGCAACACAATAGCGCAACATTCCACTACGGACTGCCGGCATCTGCCCTGACTGCCAGTTCCGCGGATGAAGAAAATGTGTATCTGATGAGCATTGGGGATGTTTAGTGACGGCGAAAAAAAATAACTTGGTATGATTTGAGCCTCATATTTCTTGAGATCTTTTCTTCATTCAAAGAGGGAATATAGCGGGCTATATGACCGATGAGAGAGATGGAAAATAGACAAAAAGACAAGGCCAGCACTTTATTATCAGAATATTACACAACTTGTAGTACCACCTATCGAATACGAAAAGCGATATCACATTCAACAACAAATAAAATATGGAGGGAACAATTATGAAAAGAATTTTACCGGTAATCTTTATGCTCATTACAAGCATCACCGTCTTCGCACAGGAAGACACAAGGATGCTGAAAGAAGGGAGAAGCTGGAAGGTATTGGAAATGTTTTGTGATCGTCCTAAATACGAAACTTATACAGTTTCGGGGGATACTGTAATAAACGGCAAGACATGGAAGAAGATATTAATAGACTACCAAAGAAACGACCACAAGTCGAGCTACACCACCGCAGCTTATGAGGAAGACGGAAAGCTCTATGGCTTATGGGGCGACAACCCGTTCTTAATGCTTGATTTCAACAAGCAAAAGGGCGATTATCTTTACGAAGGAGTAACTTACGGACCTGTAGTCACCGATGTTGACTACATCACAGTCAACGGAGTAACCCGCAAACGCATCACTTTCTCTGATTTTGGAGAGGACGAATACCTATGTTGGGTAGAGGGTATTGGAGCGACGATGGCAATATGGTCTGGCGAAAGTGCGCTCACAAGCCATATGGAATACTTTCTTGAGTGTTACGATGACGGCAAACTGATATTCTCATATTCCGACTTCGGCAGACCCATGTCCGTCGACGGCATCTCACAAGACAAAACGAAGAGCGGAGTGAAATATTCCATCAACGGAATGAAGCTCCAGAATGAGCCAGAGAAAGGCATATATATCATGAACGGAAAGAAGATCAGGAAATAAGTCTTGCCGTTTTTTCATAAAACATCGTTCAACCCAAATCGGTCTTGATGACTGGTTTGGGTTGATTGTTTATTGCCTTAACCCGAATCAGTCATCAGGACGTTCGATATTATATTTGACAACTGCTTGCAGCAAAACAGTCATTATGCCGTTACCCATAAGTCCAAATACAGAAAGCCCACCGCTATAATTGTCAACAAATTCCGCTGAATGTTTTTTTATCCGCCAGTTTTACACTACCTTTGTATAATAATCCTTACAACAATGCTGCTGGAGGTGCTCCACACTTCGCCAAGGCAATGGAAGCATGACGCAGGAAGGAGCATCACAACGGTCTTGCCCGTCAATGGGAAAGTCTGCTGCAGTAAGAAGGATTTCTACAAACAATAACGAACAAACACCGGAAGCGCAACAAGCAACCGGCAATACAGATTATGAAAATAAGCACACTGATAACGGCAGCGATTGCCCTGGCTGCCACCTGCCCGGCAACGGCACAAGAGACAAAGACCGTGAAACTGAGAATTCTCGAGACGAGCGACGTCCACGGCAGTTTCTTCCCCTACGACTTCATAGAGCGGAGAGACGCCAAGGGATCGCTGGCAAGGGTCAGCTCATACGTGAACAGACTGCGACAGGAGTATGGCGACAACGTGATACTGCTCGACAACGGTGACATCCTGCAAGGTCAGCCCACATGCTACTACTACAACTATGTGGCTACCGACAAGCGCAACATCGTGTCGGACATTCTGAACTATATGCGATACGACGCCGCCACCTTCGGCAACCATGACGTGGAGACCGGGCACAGCGTGTATGACAAATGGATTGGCGAGATGAACGCACCTGTGCTGGGCGCCAACATCATCGACACCGCCACCGGAAAACCATACGTGAAGCCATACACCATCATAGAGCGCGACGGAGTGAAAATCGCCGTGATAGGAATGCTGACACCTGCCATACCGAGCTGGCTCGGCGAGAAACTATGGAAGGGACTGCGCTTCGACGGCATAGAGAAGTCGGCAAAGGAATGGATAGCACGACTGAGAGAGACGGAGCGTCCCGACGTGGTGGTGGGACTGTTCCACAGCGGATGGAACGGCGGAATAGAAAACGCTGACTACACCGAGGACGAGACGGAGAACACGGCGAAAAACGTGGATGGCTTCGACATCCTCTTCTTTGGCCACGACCACCACGCAAGGAAGGCGGTGGTGAAGAATGCGGCAGGAAGAGAGGTGTTGTGTCTCGACCCTTCGTGCAACGCCGTGAACATTGCCGACGCTGAAGTGGAGATAACGCTGCGCGACGGCAAGGTGGCAGAGAAGAAGATAACCGGTGAGGTGCGCGACATCTGCAACGAACCCGTTGACTCGGCGTATATGGCCCACTTCGCCAAGGAAATCGACGAGATAAAGGGATTCATCAATGCCCCCATCGGCGAACTTGCCGACACGATATACACCCGCGACAGCTTCTTCGGCAATTCGGCTTTCACCGACCTCATCCACAACCTGCAGTTGGCAATAACAAATGCCGACGTGTCGTTCAACGCACCGCTGCAGTTCAACACGAAGCTCAACAAGGGCAAAATCCTGATGAGCGACATGTTCAAGCTATACAAATTCGAGAACAACATCTGTGTGCTGAGAATGACGGGCGAGGAGATAAAGAACTATCTCGAAATGAGCTATGCCCTGTGGACAAACCAGATGAAATCGCCCGACGACCATATCATGCTAATTGACGAGAGGAATACTGGTGACATGCAGAAGTTCGGATTCAAGAACTTCACCTTCAACTTCGACTCCGCCGCCGGAATAGACTATGAGGTGGACGTGACAAAACCGGAGGGCAAGAAGGTGAAGATACTGAGGATGTCTGACGGCAAGCGCTTCAATGCCAAGAAATGGTATCGGGTGGTGATGAACAGCTATCGGGCAAACGGCGGCGGAGAACTGCTGACCAGAGGTGCCGGAATAGCAAAGGAGGAACTGCCGGGACGTACTGAATACGAGAGCAAGCTCGACATGCGCCACTATCTCGCCGAAAAGATAAAGAGCGAGGGAACGATATATGCCAAACCTAACAAGAACTGGCGTTTCGTGCCGGAGAAATGGACCAAGCCGGCACTCGAACGCGACAGAAAACTGATATTCAAAAGATAAAACAGAAAACTGTTACTCAAAAGACAAAACAGAAAACTGTTACTCAAAAGACAAAAGAATGGAAAAACTGTTTTTCGTCTTCTGCAAAGGAGACCTGATGCTCGAAAAGCTGCCCGACGGCACTTACACCATACCCTACGGCGAGAACGCCCCCACGGAGACGAAACCGTGGACAAACATGATGAACGTGAGTCCGCTGGGCGACACGGCGGTCTGCACATACTCCATCGACCATCCCGTGACCGACAATCCGAGATATGAGATGTGCGGACTGCGCCAGAGCTACTACAAGATAACCAAGGAACTGTATCTCAAGGCCGGAAAATGCGAGGAACTGCTGTATTGGGACCAGAACACCAAGTTCTGCGGCGTATGCGGTTCGCCGATGAAAATGCATACCGACATCAGCAAGCGCTGCACGGAATGCGGCAAGGAGGTGTGGCCCCAGCTCGCCACGGCGATTATCGTGTTGATACACAAGGGCGACGAGGTATTGCTCGTGCATGCCAGAAACTTCAAATCCAACTTCATGGGACTCGTGGCTGGATTCGTTGAAACGGGAGAGACACTCGAAGAGGCGGTACACCGCGAAGTGAAGGAGGAGACAAACCTCGAAATCACAAACCTTCGCTATTTCGGTTCGCAGCCCTGGCCTTATCCCTGCGGACTGATGGTGGGCTTCAATGCCGACTACGTGAGCGGAGAGATAAAGCTGCAGACCTCGGAGCTGGCCCGCGGAGCATGGTTCCGCAAGGACAACCTGCCCACCATCCCCGAAAAGCTGAGCATAGCCCGCAAACTCATCGACGCATGGCTCGAAGGAGAGAAGGACAACGGAATGAAATAAGGAACAACAAACAAAAAAAAAACAATTTATACACACCATGATAATAAAGACAGACTGTTTTCTGCCATGCGCCGACATCGAGGCCGTGATGCCTACGGTGAACCAGCTGAGAGAATGCAGGGCAGTGAAACACATAAACTTGCTCGTTTCACAAGACTTCGCCATGAAGAACGCTGCTCCAGAGGGATGTGCGATGATTGTCGTAGACAATATCATGTCGTCGGCAACGATGATAAGCATCGCCGAGAATATCGACAGCGAATACACGATGATATACACCAAGTCCACACCGCTGACCATCGGACTCTATGCTCTGAGAAGGATGATCCGGGTGGCTGCCGAGACCAATGCGGCAATGGTATACAGCGACCACTATTCTGTGGAGAACGGCAACACCGTGGCACACCCCGTGATAGACTATCAGGCGGGCAGCCTGCGCGACGACTTCGACTTCGGAAGCGTGATGCTCTTCAAGAGCAGGCTGATAAAGGAATATGCCGCCGCTGACGCTGATGCCGACTACATGTATGCCGGCTTGTACGACCTGCGCCTGTTTATAAGCAGAAACGGTTCCATCTTCCATCTCAACGAATATCTCTATACTGAAGAGGAGAGCGACACCCGCACAAGCGGCGAGAAGCAGTTCGACTATGTCAACCCGCGCAACCGTGAGGTGCAGGTGGAGATGGAAAAAGCCGTCACGGCGCATCTCAAGGAGGTGGGAGCATTCATCGACACCGCCGGATATGAGACTCCTGACTTCAACGAGCAGCAGTTCGCATGCGAGGCATCGGTGATAATACCGGTCAGAAACCGTGAGAAGACGATTTGCGATGCCGTGGACAGCGCATTGGCACAGAAAACGAAATTCAGATTCAACGTCATAGTTGTAGACAACCACTCCACTGACAACACTACGACTCTCCTGGAAGAATATGCAGCGAAACATGCTGACCCTTCAAAGCCTCAGCTCATACACATCGTGCCTGAGCGTACCGACCTCGGCATCGGAGGATGCTGGAACGTGGCGGTGAACGACAGCAGATGCGGAAAATTCGCCGTGCAGCTCGACAGCGACGACCTCTATTCGTCTGAAAATACGCTGCAGACTATCGTAGACGAATTCCACAAGCAGCATGCGGCAATGATCATCGGAAGCTACCGCATGTGTGACTTCAACCTCAACACGCTGCCGCCAGGACTGATCGACCATGCGGAATGGACCGACGACAACGGATGCAACAACGCCCTGCGCATCAACGGACTGGGAGCGCCACGCGCTTTCTTCACACCGCTGCTCCGGCAGTTGCAGTTCCCCAACACGAGCTACGGCGAAGACTATGCCATGGCGCTCGCCTTCTGCCGCCGCTACAGGATTGGCAGGATATTCTCCGAACTGTATCTCTGCCGCCGATGGGGCGGAAACAGCGATGCCGCTCTGAGCATAGAGAAGGTGAATGCCAACAACTTATACAAGGACAGAATCAGGACAATAGAACTCTCTGCCAGACAGCAGATAGAAAAGGGAATGATGGACTTCAGCGACGACAGTTCGCTCCACCGCTTCTTCAACAGACAGATGGAGCAGTGGGACCTGGCGAGGGAAAACTTCCGCGACCTTCACAATGTGGAGCAGCGCCAGCTCAACAGCGAAGGCAACAATATCATTGTGCAGTTCAATCCGGCACGCATCGTCTCCACAGGGGCAAGGATAGACAAGAAGAGTCTGGAGAAGCGTCCGTGCTTCCTCTGCCGCAAGAACCGTCCTGAGGAGCAGATGTCAAAGACTGTCGACAAGGACTTCGAACTTCTCGTCAACCCCTACCCTATCCTGCCGGCACATTTCACGATACCCAAGCTCACCCACCAGCCACAGGCAATATACCACAACTACAGCGAGATACACCGTCTACTCACGCTGTTCCCCAAGCTGATGGTATTCTACAACGGTCCGAAATGCGGAGCGTCGGCTCCCGACCATTGTCATTTCCAGGCCGGCACGAGCGGACTGCTGCCGCTGCAGACGGGATGGCAACGCTATTGCCGCAACATGACGGAGATATCCACCAACAACGACGGCGAGAGCATTTCCGTGATAAACGAATATCCTTCGCCGGCACTGCTCATCCGCAGCAAGAGTCTGAAGGGCGACGCCGAACTGTTCAAATTCGTTTACAAGGCGCTGCCAATGGCAAAGGACGACTATGAGCCGATGATGAACATCGTGAGCTGGAGAAACGGCGACGAATATCTCTCGGTGGTATTCCCTCGCCGCCGCCACCGTCCGGCATGCTATCCCGACCTGTCGGCTCCTGAGGCCGAGGGTTCGCTGATGATCAGTCCGGGAGCTCTCGACATGGCTGGAATGATAATAACGCCGCGAGAGGCCGACTTCAAGAGTCTCACGGCAGAGAAGGCGATAGAAATACTGCGTGAGGTGAGCCTCAACGACGAGGAGTTTGCCTCTGTGATAAAGAAGATAAAGGAGAATGCCAACAAACCTTCGGCAGCGAGCATGATATGCCCCAAGCGCCGCGAGCCCAACGTTCACGTGGGAATAGTGAGCGGCGAGAGGATTGAGTTCTCGCTCAACGGCGAGTATTCTGCCAAGGGTGAGATAATCACCGGCAGACAGGTGGTGGAATTCTCTGAGGGTGGAATATTGTGGAACGGCAACCAATACCGCGAACTCTGTTTCTCACCGAAGACCGACAAGGCGTCGTTCTCGCTCTTCGACGTGACCATCGGTGTGAACTTCCACTGGGAGCGCAAGGAGACGCAGACCTTCCAGGGAGAACTGAACCTCGTGGTGGAGGCCGACAAGATATGCGCCATAAACAGTCTGCCTGTGGAGAAATATCTCGAAAGCGTAATCTCAAGCGAGATGAGCGCCACATCGAGTCTGGAACTGCTCAAGGCTCACGCCGTAATCTCCCGCTCATGGCTGCTCGCACAGATGAAGAAGAGGATGGAAGTGGCTGAGAGCGGCAACAACTTCTTCTCGTTTGTCAAGAAGGACGACATGCTCATCCGCTGGTACGACCGCGAAGACCACACCATATTCGACGTGTGTGCCGACGACCACTGCCAGCGCTATCAGGGAATAACTAAGGAGACGTCGCCACACGTGGCACAGGCGATAAAGCTGACGAGAGGACAGATTCTCATGAACGGCAACGACATCTGCGACGCCAGGTTCTCGAAATGCTGCGGAGGAGTGAGCGAGGAGTTCCAATACTGCTGGGAGGATGTGTCAAAACCTTATCTCATCGCCGTCAGGGATACCGAGGGCGGAATGAAGGACGGCGGCGAAAGCGTGCCCGACCTCACCATCGAGGAGAATGCCGAGAAATGGATAAGGACGAGTCCGGAGAGCTTCTGCAACACCAGCGATGCCAAGGTGCTCTCTGAGGTGCTCAACGACTACGACCAGGAGACTGCAGACTTCTACCGCTGGCACGTCACTCTGACTCAGCAGAAGCTGAAGAGTCTGCTGGATGAGAAACTGAAGATGAACCTCGGCGACATCATCGACCTCAAGGCGGTGGAACGCGGAAAGAGTGGCAGGATAAGCAAACTGCTGATAGTGGGCACCGAACGCTCGTTCACCATCGGCAAGGAACTGGAGATAAGACGCGCCCTGAGCGACTCTCACCTCTATAGCTCGGCATTCGTGGTAGACCGCAAAGACATCGGCAGCGACGGTGTGCCGCAGCGGTTCGAACTCACGGGAGCCGGATGGGGACACGGTGTGGGACTGTGTCAGATAGGTGCTGCCGTGATGGGAGAAAAGGGTTTCGACTACCGTCAGATTCTACTCCACTACTATCGCAACGCCGAGATAAAGGATATTTATTGAAAACAACGAAACAAAAATGAAGACTAAAACATCTCCGTGGGCATGGGTGCCCACTCTATATTTCGCCGAGGGACTGCCAAACGCCATCGTGACGGGTCTCTCCGTGGTGATGTATATGCAAATGGGACTCACCGATACTGAGGTGGGTCTCTTCACCGGATGGCTGGCTCTGCCGTGGGTGATAAAACCGCTGTGGAGCCCGTTCATCGACCTCCTGAAGACCAAGCGTTGGTGGGTGCTCGCCATGCAGATGCTCATCGGCAGCGCATTGGCTGGCATAGCGTTCAGCATACCTACGGCATTCTGGTTTCAGGCCACCATGTGCCTGTTCTTCATCATCGCCTTCTGCAGCGCCACCCACGACGTGGCTGCCGACGGGTTCTACATGATAGAACTCGACAACCACAACCAGGCTAAATACGTGGGACTTAGAAACACGTTCTACAGGCTCGCCATAATCTTCGTCAACGGCATTCTCGTGTCGCTCGCCGGAGTGCTGCAGGTGGTGTTCCGCAATCAGATAAAATTCTCGTGGGCTCTGATATTCTATGGCCTCGCCGGACTGTTCCTGGGAATGTGGCTGCTCCACTGCCGCACTATGCCGAAACCTACAGATGACGCTCATACGCAACGCAGCATGACAGAGGTGGCTAACGAGATAAAGACGATGTTCACCACGTTTTTCAGCAAGTTCAAGGCTTCTGAAACGCTTTGCGTAATGCTCTTCCTGCTGCTATACAGATTTCCGGAGGCCTTGCTCAACACCATGACGAAGACATTCATCCTGCGCCCTAACTCCCAGGGCGGTCTGGGACTCTCGCCACAGGAATACGGACTCGCCAACGGCACGGTGGGACTGATCGGTCTGCTGCTCGGCGGAATCCTCGGCGGATATCTCGTGAGCCGCGACGGTATGAAGAAATGGCTGTGGCCGATGGTGTGTGCCATCACTCTGCCTGATGTGGTGTATATATATCTGAGCTATTCGCTCAACTCCGACCTCTTCGTAGTGTCGTCGTGTCTCTTCGTGGAACAGTTCGGATACGGACTGGGATTCACCGTGCTCACGCTCTACATGCTCTTCTACAGCCAGGGCAAGTTCAAGACCTCCCACTACTCCATCTGCACCGGAATATCATATCTCGGACTGATGCTCCCGGGCATGGTGTCGGGATATATGAAGGATATGCTGGGCTATCGCACGTTCTTCATCATCGTGATGCTCTGCTGCACCATCACGTTCCTCGTAACGGCATTCCTGAAGATAGACCCTGACTTCGGAAAGGAAACGTCTGAAGAGGAATGATAACACATTAAACGGACTGTTGACCGATTTGTAGTTAGACGGTCTAATGACCGTTTGGTGGTTATATTCCGGTTGAATTCATGGACTGAAAAATAGACTTGTGATGTCTAAGACATAGACCATGATTTTCCCCCACAGCGTGGGGAACAGAACCCCCTAATGTGGGGTTTCATTCCCCACGCTGTGGGGGAAATACGGACGGGCGAAAGGGATATGTGATTTAAGACAAAAACCGGAAAAACACCCGATGTCTTTTACGAGCCTTACAGCTTATCATCTGTCGGCTGTACTTCCCTGTCGAGAGCCAGCTCTCGACGGTAACTACATCCGGCAGCTGATGGTGGTGACCATAGTCACCACCTCGTAAAAGACATCGAGCGATAAACAGGGGAAAAACCACAAAGCTGATGAAGTTCAAACTTAACTCCAAGCCAATAGTAACTACTCTGAATATTGTCATCAGCCCCCACCTAGCCTCCCCCGAAGGGGAGGGACAGTTACTATTACTATTGATAAACGATTGATAATCAGACAACTACAAATGAATATCATGCAGCCAAAGGTATCTGTCCCTCCCCTTCGGGGGAGGCTAGGTGGGGGCTGTCGTCGATAGCCGGAGTAATCTGTTCCTTCCCTTTGTGAAGGTTAGGATGGGTTTGAGGCCAGGTGGGGGCTGATGTCGGCAGGAAAATCATCCACCTTGGGTTTATCCAGGTTCTTGTCTAAATCTGCGGGCCAAAAACAACGAAAAGCGGTTGAACAACGACATTGAAGTCGCCATTCAACCGCTCCGGTTACACCCTCTCATGCGAGCGGGTATACAAATAAACTGATTCTCTCTAATACTTTCTAAAATTCAAATACTTCAGAAAATTTACTTGTAGAGCTTCATGCCGATGTTCATTCCAACACTTGCCAATACTGCAAAAGCTACTACACATGCTGTTACTAACATAAATGTCAACATAATCAATTTCCTTTCTCTTTTTAGTTATCGTTAAACAATCTTTTTACCTGCTGCTCTCATTGCAGCTTTTATCTATATCTTTATCTTTTCAGTTGCAAAGTTAATGCCTTTTGTGTTCGCACACAACAAATAGAGGGGATATAGTCGTTTCTTATGCTTTTTATTGACATCAGTCAAAGAAAGCAAATATTTATAGTTAGATAATTGACATAAAACAAGCGGAAATATATACAAATATATGACAAACGCATGACACTATGTACATAATATTTACAAAAACAATGCCTTTTTGTCAGATTTTATTATCCTGCTGTCAGACAATTCCTGCAGCATCCGTAGCTTCTCTTCTGAGAGTTTGTCCAGCTTGGCCAGTTTCTTGTTGTATTTCCACCAGTTGAGCAGTCCCCGGTTCTCCACCTTCTTCTTGTCGGGCAGCTGATGATGCTGCTCCACATAGTCCTTTAGCTGCTGATACTTGGTCAGCCATTTGGTTTCATTCACTGTTGCCATACACCTTATATTATATATTCCGCAAGTTTTCAACTTGCTCTGCTAGTTGACAAGCAGGCAAGATACGAGTAAACAAGGAGACCGCAAAAGTACAACAATAAACTAACACTTCAAAAAAGAGAAAACACTTATAGGGATTTTCCCTCCCACTTTAGGGAAAAACCCTTTGGCAGCACCGGGAATTGTTGTTTCTTTGCACCAGAGAAAAGAACATTACGAACATAAAACACAATGATCATGAAAAGGTTTATATTATCAATGGCATTGCTTCTCACCGTGGCACTATCCACAATGGCGATGAGCTACGAGCAGGCAAGGGACAGAGCACTCTTCCTGACCGACAAGATGGCTTACGAGCTGAACCTGAACGATGAGCAGTATGAGGCAGCATACGAGGTGAACCTCGACTATCTGATGAGCATAAGCACCTATGATGACCTCTACGGCACATACTGGACGAGAAGAAACATGGATCTCAGCTATATCCTCTTCGACTGGCAGTATAACGCCTTCTGCTCAGCGGCATATTTCTACCGTCCGCTGATATGGACCAACGGCGTGTGGCGATTCAGCATCTATGTACGCTACCCGAACCGCACATATTTCTATTTCGGCAGACCGGCATTCTATGCCACATACTACGGCGGACACAGCTGGCACAGAAACGGCGGACGCAGCTGGTATCACGGACGCACCTTCGGACCTCGCCCAGGAGAGAGCCGCTTTGGAATGAGAGACAGATATGACCGTGGCGATTTCCGCGGACAAAGAGGCCATGACCGCAGACATGACAACGGACGCTATGACCGAAACAACAGACGCAACGACAACAACAGCGGACGCTACGACCGAAACAACAGACGTGACGACAACAACAGCGGACGCTACGACCGAAACAACAGACGCGACGACAACAACAGCGGACGCTATGACCGCGGCAACAACAGACGCGACAACAACAGCGGCTACAGAGGCACTACACCGAGGAGAGGCACCGGCAACGGCACAACGAATCTGAGCAGCTCTCGCACGACAGTGAGCCAAGAGATAGGCAGATCATCAAGGGGCAACAGTTTCAACAACAGCCCGACGAGAATATATCGTCCGGCAGGCGGTTCTTCCCGCCCTGCCAACACCTTCACACCGAGCCGCAGCAGTTCGTCGAACAACAGGTCGGCAGGCGGCAACAGTTCATCAAGAGGTGGCGGACGTTCCGGTGGCGGTGGAAGATTCGGAAGATAAAAGGATAAAAGAAAGAAGACTTATATCATATATACAACACAAGACTGACTGGAAAGAAGGATTAAACATACTATATTAAAGAAACGATAGGTAAAAGGATTTTGAAGCATAAAAGACATCAGGATATATTAAGGTAATGCAGACCTAAGAAAGGAGTGAGGAATCTGATTCTTCGCTCCTTCTGCTTTATTCTTATAATCCCTGACAGAAGGACATAAAAATAGGAGGAAAAATATTTCATCTTCCTCCTACCCTATTGCGAGCCCACCATTACGGGCTGCATATTCACGAAACTCTCAAAGAGAGAATTACTTGTTCAAGAGATATCTCTCTGCCTCAAGCGCAGCCTTGCAACCGCTTGCTGCAGCCGTGATAGCCTGACGGTATACTGGGTCGGCAACGTCGCCGGCAACGAACACTCCAGGAATCTTGGTGCGTGGTGTGCCGTCGATGGTCTTGATATAACCCACCTCGTCGGTCTCGAGCCACTCCTTGAATACGTCAGAGTTTGGCTTATGGCCGATAGCGAGGAAGAAACCGTCGATCTGGATGTCAATCTTCTCCTCGTCTGCCTCGCCGCGACGCTTCACGAGATGTGCGCCTTCTACACCGTTCTCACCGTAGAGTCCGATGGTGTTGTGCTCAAAGAGCACCTCGATGTTCTCAGCGTTCATCACTCTCTCCTGCATCACCTTAGAGGCTCTGAGGAATGGCTTGCGCACGATGAGATATACCTTCTTTGCCAGACCGGCGAGATAGAGGGCATCCTCACAGGCTGTGTCGCCACCGCCCACAACGGCAACGGTCTTCTTGCGATAGAAGAATCCGTCGCATGTGGCACATGCTGACACTCCCATACCGTTGTATTTCTTCTCGTCGTCAAGTCCGAGATACTTTGCAGACGCTCCTGTGGCGATGATCACGGTGTCCGCCTCAATCTCAACGCCCTCTTCGGTTGTCACCTTGTAGGGAGCCTTGCTGAAGTCCACCTTAGTGATGATGCCGTCGCGGATGTCAGCGCCGAAGCGTTCTGCCTGCTCGCGGATGTCGTTCATCATCTGTCCGCCAAGCACTCCTTGAGGATAACCAGGGAAATTCTCCACCATAGTGGTCTGTGTGAGCTGGCCACCGGTGAGCAGACCGCAATATTCAACTGGCTTCAAGTTTGCTCTTGAAGCATAAATAGCAGCAGTGTATCCTGCAGGACCACTACCGATAATCAAGCATTTTACGTGTTCCATATTATAATTTAGTATTTAAAGTCGTTATTCTGTTTTACAACAGTTCTTCTATCTTCTTCTCGACGTTCTCCATATTCTCTGTCGGTTCGAAGCGCTCTACCACCATCCCGTATTTGTTTACAAGGAATTTGGTGAAGTTCCACTTGATGTCTGCCTTTGACTTGTAGTCGGGATCGGTCTGTGAGAGCATCTCGTCGAGAACCTTTGTCAACGGATGACTTTCGTCCCATCCGGCGAAGCCCTTCTGCGAAGTGAGGAATTTATATAGAGGATCGGCATCAGGACCGTTCACCTTCACCTTCTTGAAGCGTGGGAACTCCGTGCCGAAATTCAATTTGCAGAACTCATGGATAGACTCATCGGTTCCTGGCGCCTGCTGTCCGAACTGGTTGCAGGGGAAGTCGAGGATTTCAAAACCCTGGCTGTGATATTTCTCGTAGAGCTTCTCCAGCTCTTCATACTGTGGAGTGAATCCGCATTTAGTGGCTGTGTTGACAATCAGTAATACCTCGTTGGCATACTCCTTGAGAGCTACCATCTTTCCTTTTCTGTCCTTAACCGAAAAGTCAAATACTGTATTCATTTCTATTCTTGTTTTTTGTTTTAAAATATATTTCCGATTTATAACCTGTTCTTTTGTCAGAATGACGCCTTCTGCCACGGAGCCATTTGCGCCAAGGATATACCCTGCGCATTACAGGTTGAGGAATCCATGTCCCTACAGGCTGACAATCCTCTTACCACAGATTGATAATCCACGATTACTGACTTATAATATCTCCATTGCAGAGGCTTCAGAAGAAGCATTCTCGCCAATCTATTTGCAAAAATAGGCATTTCTGATGAAAAGGCACCAAATAAATGCGGAATATTTGCGATTTTTTATAAACCGAAGTCCATTGTCGCTGCCACTTTCTCTACCTGCGCCTCTGTCTTGTCCGGCAGATTGCAGAAGAAGTCTATCTTGTTGCCAAGTTTGTTCTGCAGTTCGGAGATGGAAACGACATATCCCTTCAGCGCATCGTCGCCATGATATACGTTGGTGTGCTCAAACCAGAAAGCGAGGCCGGAATACACGTTGAGTTTGGCACGCTTCCACACCACGGCTGCATAGAAATACTTCGGAACTATCATCTTGCCGCCGATACGCTGCAGGATATGGTTCTCGCTGTCTATCGTACCGCCCTTGCAGACGAAGAGGGAGTCAGCGGAGGAGAACTTTGTTCCTGACACGAAGTTATACAGGAACTGCTCCATGTTTATCCACAGACCCTTGTACTTATAGTTCTTGTCGCTTCCGTTGAACACCTTGTACTGCGGCTGCATATTGGTGAGATAGAACGTCTGCTTGTTTATGGCGAGGCTGTACAGGCGGTCGTTCGACGGACAGAGATGTCCATGGTCGAACCCTGATCCGTATATCAAATCCTGTCCGTTGCTCTTAGTGTAATAATCGTCAGCAGTCAGGCTTGCCACGTCGAAAGGATACTGCATCTCGCCTTCGGCGGCATACCATCGCTGCACATTCTTCTTTATGTTCTGCTTGGTCATCACATAGCATGTCCAGCGGTTTGACTTCAGAGTGCGGTCCCACTCCACACAGTAGTTCACTCCGTCTTTGTCGAACGCCTTGTCGCTCACCCTATAGGCTATGAACTGGCTGTTGCCTCCCTGCAGATGCGGCACTTCGGTTCTTGTCGCGGCAGCATCGGTATAGTCGGTGTTTCTGTTTACGTTGGGTTCTTTTGCCGGTGAAGAACCGCCACCATCATTGTCGCTGCCGCATGCCGTGAAGAAAAGGACAACTGCCGCAGCATACATAGTACGAATAAGAAATCTGTTCTTCATAATGAATTTCATAATGATTTGAATTGTCTTAGTTTTCTTTTCCTCTGGCTGACTGTCGGCAGCAAGAGGATTATGCCCCAAAATGGGTTTAACCCATCTCATAAAACAGCGTAACGCCCGTTTCGGGGGCAAGACAGATTGGGATACAAACAAAAAGTGCGTTCATGCGCATATGCAACTACGCTTGAACACACTTTAATATCTTCCTGAATAATTATATATCTTAGTATATATTATTTGCGGGCTTTTCCATAGCGGCTCATGAACTTGTCCACACGACCTGCGGAGTCAACGAGCTTGCTCTTACCAGTATAGAACGGGTGAGAAGTGCTTGAAATTTCGACCTTTACCACTGGGTAAGTCTCTCCTTCAAATTCTACTGTATCGTTAGTCTTGCATGTAGAACGTGTAAGGAACATATCGCCGTTGGACATATCCTTGAATACGACGGGGCGATAGTTTTCTGGATGGATACCTTTTTTCATTTTAATCTAAAATTGTTTGTTTATTTGTTTATTATTTTCGATGCTTTTCAGCATTTGGCTGCAAAGGTAAGGCTTTTTTGTGGAATGGACAAGAAATTTTGGAAAAATGTTGAACCAGCAGGCTAAATGAGGGGGCTACGCCTTTTTTAAGACAAATAGGACGTTTTAGGACTTATAGGACAGATAGGACTTATAGGACAGATAGGACAAATACAGCCTTGCTATTAATCCTATAAGTCCTATCTGTCCTATAAGTCCTAAAACGTCCTATTTCTCCTATAATTTCCCTCACTTTCTCACTTCTTCCATCCATTCTGTTGCCGATAAGCAATTCTGCCCCTCGTCATTTCCTCCCTGATTCCACCGTTTTTCAGGAAATCCGCCTTTTGCCTCTCTATCAACAGTCTGAGGAGAGTGTCTGCTTGATGAATCAGTATTATTGCAATATTTGCGATGGTTTCAGCCGAACGGCTCGGAATCTGTTTCATATAAAATTCCGTATCGTTATGTCTTTTACAAATATCCCTCGTCTTTACAGTTCTTACATCTGATATTCCCCACTGTACCAGTCCGTTTTGCCTGAGATAGTCCTCATAATCCAGCAATAGTTCTTGCAGACTTGCTTTCGCCACATTGGTCAGTTTCAGCTCCGTTTCTCGTGAGGTGGTTGCCGCCGCACTGCCCTCGGCAATATTCTGTCTGCCGCTGCGCGCAGCCTGTATCATCTGGTCTACGGTACGGTCAGTCCTGTCCAAGAATTTGTGTGCGAAATAATATGTGATGTCATATATGCAAGTTGCCTTCTGAAATGCTATCAAATCACGATAGCCTCCTTTCTGCGGAATAAACTCCTTGTCGTTTTCCATTTTATGTATTGTTAGATTTAGGAGTGCTTAGAAAAATCCCATCATCTGGAAGGATGATGGGATTCTGAATATATAAGGTCAATGTTTTATTTAATTATAACGGTAGAGCCCATTGTCAAAGTGTAATCGTCAATCAACACATCTCCGCCTGGCTTTTTGGCATTCATTACAAGAACACTGTAAGTACCTTCTGTTTCGATTGTGAATGTATATGTGACTTTCACCCATTTCGTAGCTGTTATGTCGTTTACATAGTCACCATATTTATAATCGCTTCCGGTTGGGTTTGCTCCATCTTTCACCGGAACATATCCCGGACGAACAGAGGCACCTGTAGATGTTGCAGCTTTTGCATAGAACGTAACAGTATATTCACCTGGCTTCAGAGTTATCTCCTTGTAACCAAGGCGCTTGTTGGCAGAACTTGATCCACCTACCTTTACAGAATACTTTCCGCTGTGAGCATCTGTACTCTGGCTGAGTGTTGCATTTCCTGCAGAAGAAGCAGTCTTCCAGTTATTTGGCAATCCGTTTGTCCAGTTCTCAAAGTCGCCATTCGAAGCGCTCGCATCACCGGTAGTGCCGCCTTCAGAACCGCTGCCGCCGTTGCTCTTGAGCGAAACGAGATAAGCCTTGTCCTTAACGGTCTCTGGGGTGTTGCCCATATAGTTGACAACCTTGCCGCAGACTACCACTTCGTCACCAACATTGAGAGTTGCGCCTGAGGTGTATTTCTCATTGTTCAGATAAAGAGCACGGAACACATAGAACTGATTGTCTGCCTTGCCATCGTCGGAGATGTAGAATGTGGCATTGCCAAACTGGGTGCCATACTGCTCCTTGACTGAAACCACCTTTCCCTTGATATATACGTCCTTGTCTGACTCCACGTCGGCAGCGAGAGACGATGCATACTGGTTTGCAGCCACGCTGTTGAATGGGTTTGCCTTTGTACCGTCGCCGGTTGGCTGACCTGCTGCCGGCTGGTCTGAACCGCCGCCACCGTTGCCATTGATTGAAACGATATAGTTTCCGGTAGTGAATTCCTTTGTTCCGTTGTAGTTCACAAGCTTACCGCATATCACTACCTCATCGCCTGGCTTGAGAGCGTCCTCGCCAGAGAACTTGGTTCGGTTTGGTCCTGCATATCCGTTGAAAACGAGGAACTGGTTTGTTGCTGTACCGTCGTCGGAGATGTAGTATTTGAGACTGCCGTAGCTCGGGTCGAAACTGCCAGACTGTACTGACACTACCTTACCCTTTACATAGACTTCCTTGTCCTCGGCACCACCATTGTCAATATACTTGATGGCAGCAGCCACGTTGTACGGATCAGCCTGTGTACCGGTACCTGCCGGTTCCATTTCCGGACTTGAAGGTTCATCAGGTGTTACGTCCGGCATTTCATACGGTGCAGGAACGTCTTCACAGCTTGTCAGCGATGCGAATGAAAATGTCAGGGCAGCCATCGCCATTACTGAATATAATATCTTTTTCATTGTATTTCTTTTTTATAGTTTTGTTACATTTTATTGAATTCTCAGCCTTGCTTATTTCACATCCTCGATGTCGCTGTCTGAGCGAAGGAGAATCTGCCAGGTGTAGCCGTATTTTGAAGGATTTGTGGCGTATACGGTGAAGATACCGGTGAGGTTCACCTTTCCCGTAGGCATCGCCTTGGCAGCGAAGTCGGCGTATGTGCTGCTGCGCACTACCATCAGACTCTGTGCCTTGCCACCGATTTTCACCGTGCGGCTCACTCCGTTTCCGGCGTCCTTGTCAGCCTCCGGTGCCCATGCCAGTTTGCCGTCAGCCTTGTCCATCTCCACGTTTTCCAGTGTCATCAGCTTTCCACGATGAGATTTCACGTATGCCACGTCTTTCAGCTTTGACACATCGAATTTCTCAGGCACCACCTTTGAAGCGTCTGCCGCACCGAGAATCTTGAAGTGCTCATTCCATACGTTGATGTTCATACGGCTTGGGAATGTCCTGCCGCTGGTATTCGTATATGGCACACCAACCTGCACGTTGTTGCCATAGATGCCGATATAGAGTCCCTTGAGGTTTACGAGGATTTCCTGTCCTACAGGCAGGAATCCGAAGAGTCCGCCCTTCTGTATGCAGATGAGGAGTCCCTCTCCGCTCTCGTCCTGCACGGCAATCTGGTTGTAGATGTTTCCCTGAATGTCGTTTCCGGTCACACGCACCTTCAACTGCCAGTCTTCCGTGATGCGCACGGTGTCGTTTGCCTGTGATGAGGGTATGAGGTCTACTGTCTTTGCCTTCAGTTCTTTTATGGATATCATCTTGGCATCGTCCTCCACGATGTCGTTGTTGCCATATGGAGCCACCTCGCCGGTCGGGTCGTTCCAGTCATCGTCCATGCAAGAAGTGGCAAGTCCGCCGAGGAGCATTGCCGCAACGAGGAATTTTATATATTTCGTCTTTTTCATTGTCATGAGAGTTTTTTAGAATTTATACGCGATATTGAGGAGTCCGTTGGTGCCATAGGCATAGAACTTCATTGGATTCTTAGAGAACTTGTATGCACGTGTCGTTGCCGTTCCGTCGGCCTTCGGTGTGCTGTAGTCGCTTCTGCTCTGTTCGTATCCTCCGGTCACGATGTTGGTATTGTTCAGGATGTTCGTCACGGTGAGGTTGATTGAGAGCGATCCGCGCTTCAGGTATATGCTTCTTCCGATAGAGCCGTCTATCATGAATCCGCCGTGTCCCTTAGCCTGTGAGAGTTCGCTGCGCACCGGCTGGTTGTTTAGGATGTCGCCACGCACCTTGCATGCTGACTCATATCTGTAGTTAGGAGAGTATGAGAGATAGATGCGGTCGTAGTAGTTGGCATTGAGGTCGATGAACCATCCGCCGCTGTGATAGCTGAGTCCGAGGCTTGCTGCCGTGAGCGGTGTGCCGTTGTCGCGCATACCTTTATTATATATATGGTCTTCAACGAGTCCGTCTGCCACATCACCATATACCACGGCATTCTGCGAGCGCATATACTCGAGATTGGCGTCGTTGAGAATCTTGGCGTCGCTTATCTGTCCGACGAGTTTTACGTCGAAGGCGCTTGTAACACGGAATTTCAATCCTGCCTCAACGCCATAGTATGCCTTCTTCATGTTTGTGAGCGACACGTATGTGAATGAGTTAACGTCGTCCATATAGAAGTTCTGCCAGTCGCTCACGTTGGTGAGGTAGCTGTAGTATGCGTTGATGTTGGCGTGCAGCCAAGAGGTCTGGAACTGGTATCCGATTTCTGAACTGAACACGCGCTCGTTCTTGAGGTTGCGCACGAAGTCGTTGTTTATCTCCGGTGATATGAAGGCCGCCTTTGCCTGAGGTGCACGGTGCTCATATCCGAGTCCGAGGGTAAAGGTGTTGCCACGGCCCAGATTAACGTTGGCTCCGAATTTCATTCCGCCGTCAATGAACTGTGCCGTGTGGCTCTTGCCGTAAGAGTTGTCCTTGGCGAGACCGTTGCGCATCTTTCCGTCGCGCTGCATGGATGTATATCCCAGTTTACCGGCTATTACATAGTGCAGGTTGCCGAAGTTCTCCGAGTAGCTCGTCCACAGTTTGCCGTTGTTCACGAGCAGGTTGTAGTTGTAACCGAACTTGTCGTCTTTTCCCACGAGGCCGTTGCGGTTGTTGAGGTCATACTGCACCTCATCGGCATCTGGCGAATAGGTGCCGATGGCGTAGGTGTTCACGTTGTGGAATGTCGTTGCTCCGAGCATATCCTCCATCGTCTGGTAGTGCATGCCCTTGTTGGTAGCTCCCACAATGCCGATGTTCCATGCCTTGTCTTTGTCTATCTGCTTGTTGAAAGTTGAAGCCAATGCGATTGTCAGCGCATCATTGTGCTTTGCCTGCAGATAATACATGGCATCCTGTCCCTGTGCCGATGCCTGTTTGTTGGCATAATACAGCTGGTCCCAGTTTATCTGGCGGTTTGCCTTAGGTCCGCTCCAGAAATCGTATGCCGACTGCCAGTTGGCGAGCGCATCGATGTTCCGGTATGAGGTATTGGTGTCGTCCCAGATATCGAAATAGCTGCTCGGCATATTCTTCCAGTAGTTTGGATGAGGGTTGTCGGCGTTGTTGTAGTTCAGCTTCGTGCTCTTATACATGCTGTACTTGCCCATGAGCGAAGTCGTCAGCTTGTCGTTGTCGGAGATTTTCCAGTCCCATGTGAGCAGAGCTGTCGGCGCAAAGTCGTTGACTACTCGTGAGTTGCGCTTTTTGCCGTTCTGGTATCCCCAGTATGGGTTGTAGTATCTGTCGTTTGCCATCCAGTACATCTCGTCAGTACCAGCTCCCTGAGAGGCGCGCTCCGTAGGGTTGCCCCATGTGGTGAGCGAGAGAGAGTGGCTTCCGTCACCGAACACCTTCTGCACTCCGAGGAAGTAAGAGAGGGAGTTATAGAACGTCCCCTCCACGTATCCTTCGTTCGCCCAGCGGTATGTGAGGTTTCCTGAGAATGCCCAACCACGGTTGCTGAGTCCGGTATTGAAGGTGTACATGCCTCGCAACGTATAACTGCGATTGGCTCCGGAGAGCGTTATCCTGTGGCCTGCCGGCATGCTTGCCGGACGGAAGTTATAGTTGTTTGAACCTGCCATCCCCGTCATGGCAAAATTGTTGGTTTCAAACGGAAGGGCGAACTCCTGGTTCTTTGTCTGCTGGTTGAGTCCGCCAACGAGGGAATAGCGGAACTGCCCCGTCTCCATGTCGTTCATCGGCAGTCCGTTGATATAAACATCGTTATACTTCTGGTCGAACGCACGATAACGGAAACGCACCGGCGAGAAGAGGAATCCAACCTCACTCGCATACATGTTGGAGTTGGAATTGACGATGGTAACGTTCTGCGACATATCATCGTCTTCTCCGAGCTGTGCCTCCGTAAACGTGAAAGCCGACTCGCTGAGAGCGGCGCCACGCTGTCCTATGGAGTCAGTACCTACTGTCTGGGCCTGGGCCATAGAAGCGGAGCACAATGCCATCACGGCTAATTTCAGATTCTTCTGCTTCATAAATAAGTGTTATGTTTGTATGCCACAAAGTTAACGCTTTTTTGACTAAGCGACAAACATTACAAGATAAAAATACGGGATGTTACAAACATTTAATATCGCAATGCCAAAATAATGGAAAATAATTCATACCTTTGTCTTTGGTTACAAAGACGTGGATAATTGTCAGACAGGCAGTATAGAAAAACAAAATATTTAAAACAATATGAAAATGAAAAGAATCAGTTTCTTGCTGATATTAGCGCTGTGCATGGTGTCTATCGGCGCAATGTCGCAAAATGAGAAAAAGTATTTGTGCTACGGAGTGGGATTCTACAACCAGGAGAATCTCTTCGATACTTGCCACGACGAGGGCAAAAGAGACTACGACTTCCTTCCTACGGGGTCTTACCGCTGGAATGGGCTGAAATATTCTCACAAGCTGAAGAACATGGCGAGGGCTCTTGCCGACATGGGCACCGACGTGCTGCCTAAGAACGTGGGATGCGCCGTGATTGGACTGAGCGAGGTGGAGAACAGCAAAGCGCTCGACGACCTCACGGCACAGGAACCGCTGAAGGCACGTGGCTATAAATACGTACATATAGAGGGTCCGGACCGCCGTGGCATCGACTGCGCGCTGCTCTACAATCCGCAGCTCTTCAAGGTTTGGAACACTAAGCTCGTGCCATACGTGCAGGAACTGGAGAAGGACAGTGCGTTTCTGACCCGCGGATTCCTGACCGTGAGCGGAGAGATGGCCGGCGAGCATGTGGCATTCGTGGTGTGTCACTGGCCGAGCCGGGCGGCTAAACCTTTCTATCGTGAATCGGGCGGCCGCCAGGTGAGAGCGCTGAAGGACTCGCTGCTCAGAGAAGACCCAAAGGTGAAGGTATTCGTGATGGGCGACATGAACGACGACCCCACAAACGCCAGCATGACGGAGGCTCTGGGATGCAAACCAGACATCGACGAGGTGGGCAAAGGCGAGATGTATAACCCATGGTACAACATACTGGTGAAAGAGGGATTGGGAACATTGACCTATGGCGGTTCGTGGAACCTCTTCGACCAGATTGTAATGACTCCTAACCTGCTGAACAAAAAGGGAGCAAAGGATTTCTCTACACTGAAATTCTTCAAGAACCAGATTTTCCGCCGCGACTATCTGTTCCAGACCGAAGGGAAATACAAGGGTGCTCCAAAGCGTACTCATGCCGGCGGCGTATGGCTCGACGGATACAGCGACCACCTGCCGGTAGTCGTGTATCTGGTAAAAGAGCAGAAATAGGGATATGGAATAGATCTTAATTTGAGGGAACCAAGGCAAAATGGGTAATACCGAAGTTCAAGACTATATCACAGTAAGCCTTTATGAAATCAAACGAAGAAACTGAAAGCAAAACAAGCCTGTCCACTACCATGGGGAAGAACGGAGGGACTGGCGGATTGACGGGTGCCGACACCAGGGCATCATCCGCCAACATTCCTGTAGAATGCCATCCACTCGAGCCTTTCCTGCCCAAGAATGCCTGGCTGCTGATGCTTGGAAGTTTTCCGCCATCAAAACAGCGATGGAGCATGGATTTCTTCTATCCTAACTTCATAAACGACATGTGGAGAATCTTTGGGCTACTGTTTTTCGACGACAAAGACCATTTCGTGGACACGGAGAGGAAGAGGTTCAGAAAAGAGCAGATAGTGGAATTCCTCACCAAAGAGGGCGTGGCGCTATACGACACGGCGTGTGCCGTGAGACGCACGAAGAACACGGCTTCTGACAAGGATCTGGAGATTGTGACACCAACTGATCTCGACTCGCTTCTGGAAAGACTCCCCCACTGCACCACGGTGGTGACGACAGGAGAGAAGGCCACTACGGTATTCGCCACGCATTTCGGCTGCCCCGTCCCTAAAGTTGGCACATCGGTAGAGTTTCTGAACAACGGCAAGAGGATGACTCTCTTCCGCATGCCAAGCAGTTCGAGAGCCTACCCCATGAAACTGGAGAAGAAAGCGGAACAATACCGCAAGGTCCTGATAAGAAAATAGCAAACATCAAAACAGAATATATGACAATAATCGGCATAGCTGGTGGTACGGGCTCTGGCAAGACCACCGTGGTAAAGAAAATCGTGGAAGCTCTGCCTCCACACTATGTTGCGGTGGTACCGCTTGACTCATATTACAACGACACGACGGAGATGACGGAGGAGGAACGACATGCCATAAACTTCGACCATCCCGACGCCTTCGACTGGAAACTGCTCATCAAGCAGGTGAACGAACTGCGCAAGGGAAACGCCATCGAACAGCCCACATACTCGTATATCAAATGCAACCGTCTGCCTGAGACCATCCATGTGGAACCAAAGCCTGTGATAATCATCGAGGGCATCATGACGCTGCTGAACAAGAAGCTGAGAGACATGATGGACCTGAAGATATTCGTTGACGCCGACTCCGACGAGCGACTGATACGCAACATACAAAGGGACATCGTGGAGCGTGGACGCGACGTGAAGATGGTGGTAGACCGTTATCTCGAAGTGCTTAAACCTATGCACGAACAGTTCATCGAACCCACAAAGAGGTATGCCGACGTAATCATCCCTCAGGGCGGAGAGAACGTGAAGGGTATCGACATGGTGTGCAAATTCATCGAAAGACTGATGCAACAATAGACACAAACATCAAAACATTTATGAATCAGAAGAAGGTATTTCTACTTGCCTTGATTTCCGCAGCGACACTAAACGCTACGGCTCAAGACAACGACACTTACGACGAACAAGCCACCACGCTACAGAAGAAAGGGGAATTTGAATATTCGGCTGAGGCCCAGGGAAGCTTCTCACACGGCAAGACCCCACTATGGCTGAACGCCAACAAATACGGATTGTCGTCGCTCGACGAGAACAACGGCTACATCAGAGGAGCGCTGCAGAGAAACATCGGCAACGACATGGAAAAGAAATGGGGATACGGATTCGGCATTGATGCCGCCGTGCCTTTCAACTATACAAGCAACGTGGTATTGCAACAGGCTTACGTGGAGGGACGATGGCTGCATGGCACTCTCTCCATAGGAGCAAAGGAAAGGCTGCTGAACCTGAAGGACAACAGGCTCAGCAGCGGTTCGCAGACTTTGGGCATAAACGCCCGACCCGTGCCACAGGTGAGGTTGGCGCTCGAAGACTACTGGAAGGTGCCGTTCACTGGCGGATGGGTGCAGCTGAAAGGTCATGTGGCTTACGGAATAATGACCGACGACTCATGGCAGCACGAATTCACCAGCAAGCGGAGCAGATATGCCGACAACGTGTTATATCACTCCAAGGCAGGATTCATCAGAATAGGAAGCGACCCGTATATGCACCCTCTCTCGCTGGAACTGGGACTGGAGATGGCATCGCAGTTCGGCGGAAAATCGTATCTGCCTAACGGTGACGGAACGGTGTCGGTGATAAACGGTAACACGAGTCTGAAAGGTTATTGGAACGCTTTTGTGCCGGGAGGCAAAGACATCACCGATGGCGAGAACTACAAGAATGCTGAAGGCAACCAACTGGGCAGCTGGATGATGCGACTGAACTTGGAGAAAGACCTTTGGAAAGCGGGACTCTACGTAGACAAATTCTTTGAAGACCACTCGGCGATGTTCCAACTCGACTACGATGGTTACGGAAGCGGTGAGGAATGGCAGGTGAAGAAGAAGAGACGCTACGTGCTCTACGACTTCAAAGACTGGATGATAGGTTTCGACCTCAACATGAAATACGGTACATGGCTGAGAAACATCGTGGTGGAATATATCTACACAAAATATCAAAGCGGACCTATATACCACGACCATACGACGACTATTCCCGACCATATCGGCGGCACCGACAATTACTACAACCACAACATCTATCCTGGATGGCAGCACTGGGGACAGGTGATGGGAAACCCTCTCTTCCGCTCGCCAATCTACAACCAGAATGGAAGCATCTTTGTGCAGGACAACCGTTTCATGGCTTTCCATCTGGGATTCGACGGCCGTCCCAGCGACAACACACGATACCGTGTGCTTGCCACTTATCAGGAGGGATTGGGGACCTATGGCAGTCCTTACAACGACTTACGCCACAATATCAGTTTCCTCGTTGAGGGTGAATACAAATTCACAAGGTCTCTGCTTCGCAACTGGAGCGTGAAAGGCGGTTATGCCATGGACTTCGGAGGAATACTGGGCAACAACTACGGTTTCCAGCTGACCATCGCCAAGAGGGGCAGTTTCAGCCTGTAGACACTGTCACTATAACTTCACCGATAATCTACAAGGGGAACAAAAAACGAAAAAAGAAAAGAAATGAGAAAGACAATATGCGGCATCCTCATAGCCGCCACAACGATACTTACCACGATGACTCTCGCCTCATGCGACATAGAGACTTCATCGGCTGCCGGAGATTTCAACGGTATGTGGCATTTGACCCGTGTGGACACGATTGCCACTGGCGGAGTGCTCGACCTGAAGAATGAAAAGTTATTCTGGGCATTCCAAAACAAACTGATGCAGGCGGATGACAAAAACGAGAAGCTCGCGAAGATTCTGATGCGCTTCAACCAGACAAACACGCAGCTCACGCTGCACACACCATACGTCTACGACCGCGAAAACGGCGACGTGCCTCTCTCCGACCCTACCCTGCTGGCACCATACGGCATAAACAAGCTGGAGGAGAATTTCCAGGTAATAAAATTGACCGGAAGTAAAATGGTGTTACAATCTGAAACGCTGAAACTGACATTCAAGGGATTCTAAAACGATATAAGACTCCATAATTAAAAATGCTCCATAATTCCAAATAACTGAATCATGGAGCATTTTTCTATGCCATGCTTAGGCAAGAGTAACAGTTTGATGACCGCTTGTGGAAGATTAGTCAGCATTCAAATGATCGTAGCCGGAGAGTTTCTCCTGCCATGAATAGTATTTCCTTACGGTATCATAACCTGAACGGGAAATGCGGTTGCGGTCGGCTTCGTTGTCCATCATCCTCAGGCAAGCGTCGGCAAAGGCTTGGTCGGCATCTTCGATGATGCAGTTGGTGCCACTTTCAAGTTCGGGAATTGCCTTTGAAATGAGCGACGACATCACCACCGGCACTCCCATACCCATAGCCACAAGCACCTTGTTCTGAATGCCGGCGGCAATCTGCACCGGCGCCACAGCCACGCATGAATCCTTAACGGCATCTGAAAGGACGTCTACAAATCCTGTCACCACGATATTCTCGGATTTTTCAGACAGCGCCATGATGTTTCTCGGCGGCTCTGCCCCTACGATATAGAATCTGGCTCCGGGCTTCTTCTTCAGAATCAGCGGGAAGATGTCGTTTACGAAATGCAACACCGCATCCTGGTTCTGCAGGGTTCGCATATTGCCTACAAAGCAGATCTTGTCATGGTCGTAGGAATCGGGTATCTCGTCCATACACTCCACGCCATTGGTGTATAATGCCAGCGAATGCTTGTCGCCCCCGGCAGAGAGATAGTCGATGTCTGCCTGTGAAACGAGTACCACCTTCGGGAATTTCTTCATCACAAAGTGCTCATATCTTCGGATAAGCTTGCGCTCGATGGCGTAAATCACCTTCTTCAGCGACATGCCCTTGAAACCGGAAGACAGAGTATAGGTCTTCGACAAGGCATCGGTCATCTCCACGATGGATTGAGACTCCACGCCATGCTGGGTGAGGTATGGCACCATCCTGAGCAGATGGCTGACGAAACGGTCTGGTTTCTCTTTGCTGATTACCATCCCCAGCAGCTTTGAGTATTCCCGAGAGTAGTAGTAGCCACACTGTATGGGGCGACCGCTCAGCATATACTCAAGCGAGTATAGCATGGAGTTGGTCTTCTTGCGCTTTACTACGTATATCTTGTCATACAGAGTCTTTGCGGCTGCCATGTCAGGATTGCCCTCACAGAAGGACACAAGGACAAGCTCATGACCGGCAGACTTCAGATATTTGGCTATATTGTTAATTCTCAACACGTCTCCGCCATTTTCGGGAAAGGGGAAGCGTGGTGTCAATATGCAGTATTTCATACGATATCAGTTATTTTCTATTCATATACTTTTTTACGCAGTTTGCTTATCGTGGCATAGACCCTCGATGCAAACAGAAGGAAGTCGTATTTCAGCGGCTTTTTCAGATATGCCCCCATATAGCTACACGTAAGCCTCATCGCCACGACAATTCTTTCCGAATACCGATGGCGTGCTCGGGTGGCGGAATTCTCTCTTGCCCTCACGTTATATACGGTGTCGGCATTGTGGACAATCTCCATTCTGGAAATCCTGTCGGACACGATGAACATGAACAGGGCGTCTTCACCGAGCTTGTGCTTCGTGTCAAACCGCCTGTCTCCTATCACATCTCTGGGTATGAGTTTCCCTGTTACCGTGGACAGGAAGCTCCGCGAATTGAACAATGTCAGCTTGGGGCATTCCATGCATCGCTTGTAGGCTGATGTGAGGAAATACGGCAGGTGCTCACGGGTCTTGTCATCAATGAGATAAAAATTGCATGCAACCACCGTATGCAAATCCGTCATGGCATGCATGCTCGACAGATAGCCGTTGCCTGCCACCCAGTCGTCGTCGTCGATGAAGAACAGATATTTGCCTTTAGCATTGTCTATACCGATATTTCTGGCGTTCGACACACCCGGCTCGTCGGTCTGAATGACTCTCACATTGACATAACCATTGTCGGTGATGATACCTTCGAGCATCGACCGGTATGGCATGTCGCAGCCATTGAGTACGATTATCACCTCATAATCGGAAACGGGGAAATCCTGCTCCTCCAAAGAACGGAGGCAGTCGGAGATGTATTCTCCGGGCTTGTATGTAGGTATTATAACAGATATTTCCATTATCCAAAGATTTTAAGATAGTCTGGAGTCAGCGATTCCGGGGTTGCCACACAATGCAGACCGTTGTCGCCTGTCAGCGCCCGCATCTTCTCTATCAGTTCGCCGGTAGAGGAGAATATCGGATCGTAGTTATAGAAGTCACGGCAGTAATGCAGGGCGGGATGCTCAAGCACAAGCATGTTCTTCCTGTTTGCCACACACTCGAAGCTCACTCCACTGACCTGATTCTGGAAGGATGAGGTATAGGCAAGGAGCACGATGTCTGAACGGAGGAATATCTCCCGATAGAGCGCCGTTGGCAGGAAGCCTGAAATGAAGCGCACGTTGTCGGGATATTTCTCGCCTTCTTTCTTGTCGCCATGAATGAGCAGCAGCACATCGTTCCGGGCAAGGAAATCTGCAAGTTCGCTACTGCTTACGAGCGAATTCACAAAGGTGTCGTCTACCTTTGAAGAGGGATGGAACACCACTTTCCTGAAAGTGGAAAAGTATTCGGGAAGGCTGGTATCGGCATGGCTTTCATCAAACGGACTGACGCAGCCGTGTGACACCACGGCAACATTTGTTATGCCATTCTCAAGCAGCGGTTTCTTCATATAGTCGTCGAACACAACGAAGGTGTTGTGGCGCGCCAGACGCTTGAGAAAAAATAGTTTCACCCTGGATGCCACGGTGCCGGTGTTATGACATATTATATACATATTACGGCAAAGGGGCAACAGACCCAAAGTGACCTCATCGCAACTCGACACCACTACATGAGTGTAATCTGAGAAGCGTATCTTGAATTTCAGATACAGCAGGGTGACAGTGAATATAATGCGGTTGAGAACGGCTCTCTTGCCGCGCATATTCAGGAAGCGGGGCAGCTTGGCAACGTAATCGCTGTCAGGATAATCGAGTTGGGAAGCTATGTCTGAATGCAACACTATCTTCACATCGTAGCCTGCCGAGCGGATGGCGTCGATATGGATACGATTGAAGTTGACGTGTCCCTTCATGTATACGTAATCTATGAACAATACTTTTCCTTTCATGGTATGTCTTTTTATTTAACGTCGTTGAAATGTTGTCTGAAATGGATGAGCCTCTCGTTGTATGGCTTGTTCTCTATGGTGATGTTGTAATACTCCGACATGGCGGTGGTATTAAGGAAATATACTTTCAGCAGACTATACAACGCCACGAACGACAGATACAGTATCTTGTTGTTGCGATAGGTAAAGCACTTTATCAGGTCTATCCATACAATCCAGTATGCATAGATGAAAAGATAGGAACAGCGGAGACTTATCGTGCGGAACTCACTGAGAAACAGGAATGTGCACAGATAGAAGAGCATACTGTTCACGAAGATGTTGTTGCCGTTGCGGACTTCTCTGAGCTTGTCGATATAGCAGAACAGAAGTATTCCGGTGAGCAGTCGCTCAAGATAGCCGATACTCAACACGGAGCCCGTGCTGAGGTCCATGCTGAGATATGCCTCCACCCAGAGTTTGGTAGACGGCATGATATAGTCTACCACCAGGAGTATCAACGACTTCAGGATGGGGATATGGAAGAGGTAAATCACATTGGCAACGGCGAATATCGCCATCATTATGTATTTGTTGAACTTTCTGTTGATGATGAAATACATCGGTATGTATGCCAATGACGAACTATGGAACGTGAAGCCTAACAAGCAAACGAGCAAAAAGGGCAGGAACTGCTTCTTCTCAATGAACACGATGGCATTGACGAACAGCAATATGGATATGGAGTTGCGCACCAGATTGATGTTTATCTCGAAACCGCTCATCACCAGCATGATCATAAACGCAAGCGGTATGTTACTGACATATCGCCTGAAGAACATCATCAGCAATGTAACGTTTATCAAGATACACAGAAACTGGAAGAAGAAATAGTTGGGATATATGGTCTTGCATATCACTCCGAATATCATGAAGCCCGGCTCCCACGTCCATTTGTTCAACGGAAGCGTGAACAAGGTGCGCAGGTCGGTCAGACTCTGATACTCGGGATAATATGAGGTCCAGTCGTAGGCCACGAATCCTCTGAGTCCGAAGAAGAACACAAATACGACAACTGACAATATGTTCACACACATTGTCTTCATTTGTGACTCGCTGTTGAAATGGGCATATACGGCAAGAGAACCATAGATCATGACCAACAGCAGATAAGGATAAGCGAACTCCATCTATATGTATTACCTTTCTTTATTTCTTCTTGCCAAAAGCCTGGCTCAACACCAACACCCAGAGGGCGTCTGCTATAACTCCTACAAACACGAATATGATGACCATAAGCGTTCGCGGCATGCTCGACGACTTCAATGGCACGGTGGCATTCTGAATCACGGTGAACGCCGGAGTGTTCTCCTGTATCTTCGCCTGTGCCTTCTGCACCTGCTGGGCGGTCTGCGAATAGTTGTTGAACTTCAGCTGCATATCGTTCTCCAGGTCCTCGAGTTTAGACTGATACGACATTAGCACGACTTCTGAGTTGGCATCGGCGAATGATGCGTATTTCTGACGCGACTTCTCATAGGCAGCCTTTGCCTCTGCATTGATCTGCTGTGAGTAAGCCAGGTCTTGTCTTGCCTTCTTCGTACGGTAGAGCGTGATGTAGTTCTGCAGTCTGGTCTTCACGGAGTCTGCCATGCAGGCAGCCACACGAGCGTCGGTGTCGGTAACGGAAATGGTTATCACATTGGTACCCTTGTTGATCTGGCAACCGATGCTTCCGACTATTGCCTCGCAGACCTCGCTCTGGATCTTTGTCAGACAATGTGGGTTAACGACATTGGTGCTCGGTATGGTGTCTTTCTTACCGAACATCTTGATGAGCCACAACTTGGGATAGTCCCAGAATGGTATCTTGGTGTCCTGCAGGATGTGGTTGTAGTATGTCTTCTTCTGTCCCTTCACCTTGACGGGAATATCGAAGAGCTTCACCACGAAGTCTGTGGATGCGAAGACATCGGGATAGATGTCGGGATAGATGGCATCGACGGATGATTTACCGCCACCGATATCCATACCTATGGCTCCGGCAATGTCGCTGAGGTTCTGCGACATACCCATACTTGTGGCCTCTGGAGCCAACACCACATAAGAGGTGTATCTCTTCTGCTGTTCCAAAGCCACGATAACTCCAATAACAAAGAATACGGAAACGAAGATTATCATTTCCTTTTTCCTCGACGCCACTTTCTTCAAAAGCGAAAGCACGTCGATTTCCTTCACGCGTTTTGTATCTGACATTTTATCTTGTATTTCGTTTACTTCTTAATCATTGTCTACTGTCCTACCCCTGCCTGTTTATGGCGTGCAGCGATATTCCAGGTCTTCGGTCCTGTGGCCTATCACCTTGGCGGGCACTCCACCGACGATGGTATATGGCGGGACGTCCTTGGTAACTACGGCTCCTGCCGAAACTACTGCCCCCTTGCCTATCTTCACATTCTGCAGAACCATAGCTCCACAACCTATCCAGACAAAGTCGCCTATCTCGATGGGATAGAACTTCACCGGGAAATGGCGTGACTGCACATCATGGCTGCCTGTCATAATCATCACTCCATGCGACACCGACACGCTGTCGCCGATGGTCAGTCCACCACGGGCATCGAGTGTCACCATGCGGTTTATATGTGAATCCTTTCCTATAGACAGTTTGTTGAGGTTCATTATATAGCAGCGGCTGTCCACATAGGTGCCTTTGCCTATCTTCATGCCGAGCTTTCTCATGGCAAACCTGCGCACACACCACGGGAGGCTGGGCAGGATGGAATTGGTGAGAGGTCCGAGAACGAATTTCCTCATTCCTGAATATACGGGACTTCCAACAAACCATATCTTCATCACCTTTGTCAGGAAGCTTACGAGCTTGCCAATCCTGAAGCCGTCGCTGATGGATATCTTGTAGTTCAGATATTCTCCCCTGACGGGATGGTTTGACATTCCTTCTTCATCGAAGACTTCTATTATGGCATCGGTCCTGACAAACCTGTATTTCTTCTTGTATAGGGTATAGATGAGATACCAGTCGAGAGCGAAACCATAATCTTTCTTCTTGTCAAGAGCGAACAGGTTTTCCTTGTGTATCTGCGTTCTCACGAGTGATGAACCGTGACGATAGACAGGTCTGTATTCGAGACCTGCCACATTGCTTGAGGAGGGGAAAGGGAATACGTGTCCCTGGCGCAGTTTCATGCTGTCGCCATATATGATGTCGGCATTCCCGGCATCACAATTCCGGATGGCGTCGGCAAGCGAATGGTCTGAGAAATAATAGTCGCCGCAGTTCAGGATATTCACCCAGTCGCCGCTGGCATGCTGCACGCCTTTGTTCATGGCATCATAGACACCGGCGTCTTTCTCTGAGCACCAATATGCCAGACGGTCAGCATACTCCTTTATCACCTCTGCCGTGCCGTCAGTGCTGCCACCGTCAATGACGATATATTCCTTTTCTTCCCACGTCTGCGAGAAGAAGCTCTCCATCGTCTCACGGATGTGCTTCACATCATTGTAGACCACGGTGATTACACTTATTTTATTGCTCATCTACTATATCTGTTGTTTTATTGTTATCTTTTTATTGTCATCTGTCCCATATTCCCGTTGCCTTCTGCCTGATCAGCAAGCGGCACTGATAGATGTGTATCAGCGCCATGGCGAGATAGCATGTTGCCATGCTCAGGACTATACTCTCTACGCTCAGTCCCATATCAGTGAACTTGACCATCGCCACATAAAGGATGGTGAAGACTACGGATGTCAGTATCTGCACTCTTATCTTGTTGAGTCCGTTGATAAGATACGTTGCACAGTTGTTGAGATTGAAGGCACACACATATACGAATGTGCACAGCGAGATGGAGAGCGGCACCTCCACTTTGTCGCCAACCCACAGATGATAGAACACTCCGCTGACTGCCAGCATGCAGACTCCGCCGGCGACGGAAAGCGCCCAGAACTTCAACGCTCTGTTGAAAGTGGCGTTTATCCATGCCATGTCTCCCTTCACGTAGGCGTCGGTATAGGCGTTCCACATTGGTGAGAGGATGATGGTATAGGCTATTATCAGAAGGTTGAAAAACTTGTATGCGATGTTGTATGTCGTGACATTCGTCGGTCCGCAGTTCTGGGCTATGAACACGTTGGCAGCACCGAAAATAACAAGACAGCTGCTCACCTGAATCACAAAGAATCCCATTCCCTTGCCCACAATCTGTCTGCCGAGACTCTTGTCAAAGTCGTTGGCGGCGGGGCGGAGTTCGGGATACCGCAAGAACAGGGGGATTGTGGCAAGGGCAAAGACTGCACATGTCGTTGCCGTGTATGCAAGGACTACATACATGAGATTGCCCGACGTCACCTTGGTAAGTATGAATATTATCACCATCGAGATGACGTTGCCCGACACGGTGAGAAGGTCGTTGACTGCATATTTCTGCATGGCAACGAAGATGAAGCCCACATTCTTCAAGACGAAATTGCCGAGCGTGAAACCTATTGCCACGAGCGTGGCGTTGCGAAGACTTTCTCCGCTCACAGCATGGGTATTGAAGAAGCTGCAATAGTCAAGCTGCGACAAGGGCAACAGCCCTATCACTCCCAACGCCAGGGCGATGACGGTGAGCAATGAGAATGTGGTGCAGATGTATTTTCTGGCCAACGAATAGTCTTGCTTCGAGATTGCCTCGGTGAGATAGTTCCGCATTCCATTGCCCAGACCGATGTCGAAGGTTCCTATCCAGAACAATACCGACGTCATGGTCATCCATACTCCATAGACTTCCTTGTCGAGATAGCCGATGGTAATAGGCACTATGAGGAGAGACGTTGCCAGTCCCACCATCTTCAGCACCGCCGACATCAGTATGTTTTTCTTCAGAACTATGTTCCTATCGTTTGCCATTCGCTTTTCAGTCTATCGAAGTCTTCCACTCAATAGTGGATTAAGTCATAATTGTCTGTATCAGCAATACGGCCCATTGACACTTATCGTGACAGGGCCGTATCACATCGTATTTCCTTTATAATATGTTAGCCAAAGTAGCGATCATCGTGGCGATAGACGCTACCGACGTACCGATGGTCATCGTCTCGGCGATGCTCATCTTGGTGGTAGCCTTGGCTGGAACCACAATCTCACAACCAGGCATCGGCTTGGCGTTGTGGGAAACCTTTGCCACCATACCATTCATATATATAATGTAGGTCTGGCCTCTCTTTGCCTTGTTGTTGAAACCACCGGCCTGGTCGATATAATAGCTTGCCTTCTTGCCCTTAACAAAACCTACGGTGTTTGGATACATCACCTCACCGTTGATCTTCACCGTTCCGGTGTACTGCGGAACAACGATGCGGTCGCCTTCGCGAAGCACGATGTCGGCATCGCTGCCTGGGTTGGCAATAGCCTTGTCGAGCTCGATACCTACTGAATAGGTGTCATCGATCTGGAATTTCTTGATACGCTCACTGTTTGTGATATCAACACTCTTGCCGGTCTTTGCTGCCTCCTCGGCAGCCACCTGCTCATACTGCTCAAGGGCCATCTTGCGGGCTGCCTCCAGACGCTTGCGCTCACTCTCGTTGATCTTTCTTACGAGTGTAGCACCGGCTGCATATCCGCGGTCGTTCACTCCGCCTGCCGCCTTGATGACGTCGCTCAGACGGGTGTTCCTTCTTTGCAGCGTATATGTACCGCTGAACATCACCTCACCGTCAACAACGACATTCTGCTGTTTTGAGAAGCCCGGGCTCTTACGCACATACACCTCGTCGAATGGCATAAGGTGGAAGCCTGGAGTACCGTCGATCACGAAGCCGTCTTTCAATGCGAAACTGTATGTATAAGCTGAGATGGAGTCGTTGGTAAGCGCCTTTGGATTCATCACGCGGCGCGCCACATCGACCTTCACAGTGGAAGCGGAATTCTTCAGACCTCCTGCCTGAAGCACGAAGTCCTCAAGCGTCTCATTGGATGCGTATTTATAGATGCCAGGATAGTTCACCTCTCCATGTATCGTTATGGTCTGTTCTTCCATCATCTCCTGCTTCGTAGGGATGAACAAAACATCGTTAGGCTGCAACGGCACATCGGCTACCTTACCGTCAAGGATGCCTTCCACATCAACCGGCACCACTTCCAGAGTGCGGTCTTTCTTCATGCGGTGCATCACGGCACGTGCGGTGAACGCCTCCTCTCTGAGACCGTCGGCATGCTCCAGCAAACTACGCACGCTGTTTATCTCGCCACCTACCTGATACATACCTGGACGGAACACGGCACCCTTTATCTCGACCATGTTTGAATATCTGTCGAGGATTGAGTCTACGCTTACCGAGTCTTCGTCGCTCACCTGGAATGAGCTCATGTCGAACTCGTCCACATTATATACTGAATATTCCTTTCCGGTCTTTCTCACCACTCTAACCGACTTAGTATAGGCATCGCCAGTGAAGCCACCGGCATATTTCAGCAATGAGCCGACGCTTTCGTTCTTCTTCATCTCATACCACATAGGGCGCTTCACCTTACCGGTAAGATTCACCAGGCAGTCGTACGGACCGACCACAATGACATCGTTGTCGGCAAGGCGCACATTACCCGTCAGTTTGCCGTTGAGCATATAGTCATAGATATCCACTACGGTGACAAGGCGGTTGTTGCGATAGACCTTGATGTTACGAAGTGTACCGAGGTCGTTTGTTCCTCCTGCCATATAAAGGGCATGGAACACGGTGGCGAAGGCTGACAGAGTGTATGTGCCAGGAGCTTTCACTTCTCCCATGACGTTGACCATTATCGAGCGGGTCTCACCGACGGTGAGCTTGATATGCGAGCTGCTGTATCTCGATCCCAAAGTGGAGCGCAATTTGGCGTTCGCCTGACTCACCGTAAGTCCGCTGACTTCCACCGGTCCATATCCGTCTATCGTAACGAATCCGTCCGGTGACACCGTGCACTCAATGGTCTTCTGTGAAGCTCCGTAGATATCGATGAACACGGCATCGCCAGGACCGAGACGATAGTTCTGCGGTGTGGCAATGTTCATATTCGGTTCAAAAGACAAGTTCTTGTTGTTGAAGATGTTACGTCCGAACACCTTTCTCTTGGTCTTCTCCATCATGAGCTTCTCAAGAAGGGCTGCCGTATCGGGCACGAACTCGTCGAGTTCGTCGCGCATGTCGTTCCACTCATCGTTGGTATCGTCAAACACATAGCTGCGCTTGTCTTTAACGCGACCGTCTTTCAAACGGTTCTGCGAGTCATACTGCGACTTCTTGTCGTCAAGATATTCATCATCTTTGGCATCGCCGTTGGCTTTCTTCTTGCCGTTCGACCTCAATCTTGTGTCGTTCTTGCTTCCGGTAGTGCCCGACACCTGTCCCAATCCCTGGTCCTTGGCGGCACGCTCATATTTCTTTTTCACACGACGTATCTGCTCGATGTTAACGCCATTCTGCATGAGTTTCGTAACGATCTGAGACTGAGGGGTTCCGGCATTGTGCTCCTTTACGATGAATTTCATAACCTGGTCATCGGTCATTGACGACTGCGCCATGATGCTCATCGGAATGAGCACGGACATTAAAATTGCTATGATGAATCTTTTCATAATGAAGAATTTGTTTCTATTTGGTTTTTCTGATGTATTTTATGTTAGAACTTTTTTCCGCTCACGATGCTGATGAACGTCTTGGCAATGATGCTGGCATCAAGAGCCAGCGACCTGCGCTTCAGATAGTCGGTATCCATATGCAGACGGATCAGCATCTTTTCCATAGTATCGGTATAGCCATTATAGAGGGTGGCTTCCGACGTCAGTCCGGGCCTCATCTCATAGATGAGCACATAGCTGGGGTCGTTGGCCATAATCTTGTCGATATAAAACCGGCGCTCCGGACGGGGGCCTACAAACGACATGTCGCCCTTCAGCACATTCCAGAGCTGGGGCAATTCGTCGAGATGATGCTCACGCAAGAACAACTCTGTCTTTGTGGACTGCCCTATGCTGCTTTTCGCCACAAGCTGAGGCTCCTTCTCAGGCTCGCTCATGGTGCGGAACTTGTAAATGGTAAACGGCTTCCCTCTATATCCGATGCGCTCCTGCGAAAATATAGCAGGACCGTTTTTCTGTCTCTTCAGCATGATGGCTATCACCAGATAGACCGGCGAGAGGATTATCATGCCGGCAAGAGAGAATACTATGTCAAACAGGCGCTTGACGGTTCGCTGAACACAGCCCATCGCGTCATGGCTGCCTTCGAAACCGCTCACCTCTTCTGTATTTTGATTACTCACTTTGTTTATTTACTTATTTCTTATTTTCTTTAAAACCGACAAACGGCTCTTTTATTGCATATTTTTTGCAAAGGTACTATATTTTATTTAAAAATTGGCGCAACATGCGTCTTATCTTTTGCAAGGAATCAACCTTGCCGTAACAAAACATCACATTTGGGAAAATTACAAGTGTCATAATCTGCATATCGGAACGGCTGTCGCCCAACTTGTGGATTAGCAATGATAATACCCGTTGGCGGAATTGATTTACGCTGACAGATATGAGTAAAGTTGCACATATCGCTGATTCCCGAAAGCCATCAGACCATCTGGTTTTTCTATAATTGCTTGATATACAAATGATTAGCAACCAGATGATTGTTTCAAACCATATAGATGGTTTGCAGATGACTGAAATAGCATGCGTTGACTGAATTCTGAAAAAACACGACTATGGATGTACATGAACAAACCGGGCAGTCATTGGACTGCTATTCTGTCCATCTGGGACAATGGTCGTGCCCATTTAACTCCCAATCGGTTCATTAAGTCGTCCAATGTAATATTTCACAACTGCTTACAGTCTTCTGTTTTCATGAGATGTCTTTTGACTGTTTTTAATTCGCAATAGCTCGCTATTACCCATTAAAAGCCAAAATCCAAGCAAGCCACAAAGACCGTTTCAGGACAAGTATTCACTAAATCAATTCCGCCAACGGTATTTTTATGCAACAAATTCAATCGCCAATTCTAAATTTGAAACTTGAGTGTTTAATTTCATACAAATACTTTTTTGCCATTTCTCCGTATAAAGACATCCAACAGTTGCTGAAGAGCAACCCATACTAAAATATCTAAAACAATTATCATAGTAAAACCTATGTTTTTTCCTATCAATAGATTTATTAGAATGAAAAGTAAAGCCATTACGACCAATACCCCAAGAGCTTGATGCTGTGTCATTCCCGTGCGCAACAGTTTATGGTGTATATGATTTTTGTCAGCCATAAATATCGGACGGTGATGCACAAACCTGGTAATTATCACACGACAGACATCAAACACCGGGACAATCAAATAGGAGCTGACTATCGGCATTCCTCCGACAACTGCCGGTTCGGCATTTACCCTAACCATAGAACATTTAACAAATAAAGTACCAAGTATAAACCCGAGTGTCAAACTGCCCGAGTCACCCATAAAAATCTTGTTTTCCCCTGCTTGCCAAATAGATTGAAACGTACAAAAGCCACAAGTACTCCAAGCAGCCCTGCAATTATAATGCAATAAGATAACAAATCTTCAGAAAGGAAAAGTACGAAGAATCCAAACAAAGCGATGATTGCAAGAAATGCAGCCAATCCGTCTATTCCATCAATAAGATTTATGGCATTGTCTATAAAAACAATCACAATAACTGTCAACATGGCACCGACCCATAACGGTATCTCACCAATTCCGCAAAAGCCATAAAGATTATTGATATACAATCCGGACAGAGGAAGAATGGATGCAGCAAATATCTGAACCAGGAATTTTGTCCTTGGCGACACCCCTACAATATCATCTACTACACCAGCAACATATATCGCCAACAAACCGACAGAAAAATAACATGTCCAAAGACTCAAGCTGAGCGATGTTCCTTCCGAGATTCTGCTCACTATAGCTGTCGCCAGCATAAAACTAATCACAACACAGGGAATAAAGCAAACTCCTCCCAATCGCGGAACGGAAACCTTGTGCACTTTCCGCTCATTAGGCAGATCATAAATTCGTTTGACCTTGCAAAAACTGACGACGAGTGGTATCAATCCTAATCCCAAAAGCATACTCACGAGAAACGATATCAATATATACAAACTACAATCAATCATTTATTCATATTGTTCTGTTCCTTGATATTGATAAAGAAATCACCCCATGACGAAAGCCAATAACTGCAGTATGTGCCTTGCGGAACTATAAGAACACAACATTTTCTGTTGCAGCCTGCAAAAACTCCCTTTCCTAACAACGGCGTTTTTTTGCAATCAGAGTATACCGACAAGAGGGACGTGCAGCCTTCAAATGCGCCATTGCCTATAGTTTCAACGTTACCGTGTATTTTAATATTCTTCAAAGATGAGCAGTCTGAAAAGACACGTTCACCTATAGTTTTCAGATTATTTCCCATTTTTACTTCTGTAAGTCTCTTACAGCCAGCAAAAGCACATTCTTTTATTTCCGTTGCCGTTTGAGGAAGAGTAACCCTTTCAAGACTTTTACATCCATAAAACATGTATTCGCTAACTATATTGTTCCAAGAATACACCCCAGTCATATGATTTGACTTTTCATCGAAATAATAATACATGCCACCACTTACTACCATAGCCTCCGACATATCTATACAGGCAAGTTTGCCGTCATCATTACCATTCGATCCTTCACAACCTGCCATCTCACGTAGAAATTGGATATCGTCACCGTTAATTTGTCCAGTCAACTTGAGATACGTGATACAATATTTCTTGCTCTCGCCAATCATATTGGCAAGGCAGCCCGGTTTATCCACACAAACTGTAATCTGTTTCGTTATCAAATCATTGTCTGCGGCAAAGACAGACATTGTGAAGATAAGACAAAGTGAAATAATATTCAGTCGTTTTATTTTTTCGGCGCACCCGACAAACCCTGTGGGGAAGGATAAGCAGATGCTAACCCAAAAACTGTGTTGCCAAACGATACATGATTGTCAAAAAGTAATACCTTTGCACTATGAATCAGAATGGCAATATAAACATGTATGAAGGCCTCGCCTCATATTTCCTACCCGAAGGAGTTCTTGAATATTTTGAGGTGACAGACTTTGCAACACAGCGTACTCAGGACAAAGATGTTCTTTACACAACAGAGCTTCACATCTATCTTGATGAGCGTGACAATCTCACACCAGACATGAAAGGCTCCGTGAGCGATGGTTTTGGCGAAGAATCATGTTTGCTTGACTATCCTGCCCGAGACAAAAAGGCGGTACTGCACATACGAAGAAGACGCTGGACAATGCCGGACGGCACAACAAGAATTGTTGACATTGGCAAGGAGTTCGAATTGAAGCATAAGGGCACTCGATACGCGAAGGACTTTGCGCTTTTTTTAAAGAGGGCGAATGGACTCTGAGACGATAACCGCTCGTCAGATTGGTTATACGTACATGATCAACAGCTCCACGTTTGCTAAGAGATATAAGGACACCCTAAGTAACTTCGAGACGTGGGAACAGAAAGAGCATGCATCAGAATGGATTCTTATTCCGCAGAATGTAGGCAAGGAGCAAGGCATAGACGAAACATCCCTATAGGGCGAGCTATACACTATCATTCACAACAAGGATGCCATGGTCGCAAGGGTGCAATCATAGCAGTAGTCAAGGGAACGAATCCTGCTGACGTACTGAAGGTTCTCATGCAGCTACCTGCAGATAAGCGTGAAATGGTCGGGAACATCACGATGGACCTCTCTGATTGTATGCGTGCCATAGTCCGGGAGGCATTCCCCAAAGCCACAGTCGTACGTGACTGCTTCCATGTGGTGAAATGTGGCGGAGAAGGCTGCGAAGACAAATGCTTCAGCTGAATCGCCGAACTCAAAGATCAAATGCTTCCGCGCACAGGTGAAAGGAGTCAAAGACATGCCATTCTTCATGTATCGTTTAGCAACAGTTTTGGGTTAGCATCTGCTTATCCTCCCCCACAGGGTTTGTCGGGTGCGCCTATTAACGTCCAAATTGTTTTACTTTGAATGAACATGATACGGTACCTTTCTTGTTGGAGATGGTAACGATATCTTCGCGGTCGGAAGAGGAGTTATTACTGTTAGCACGTAAATAAACACGCCCTCTATTATAGCCATAATTATAATAATTACTATCGAAATCATCAAAATCCGCTGTCAACCAATCAGCCGATGTCGTTACCTTTATGTCATCACTGCTAAGGTTTGTTTTGAAATACAAATATTGATTATTATAATAATAGTCAAAAGTATATGGATTTTCTTCAGAATAACCATTTTCCATTGTTATATACGCTACATCCTGTTCCAAATTCAGCTTTACACTCGTATCCCCATTGCGGTATTTCAGCGTTATCGTGCCAGTCCGCTTAGTATCGGTATCATTTTCCGTCGCTGTTACAATCAATATGTATCTACCGTAATAACCATAGTCACTGTTTTTCCCCAGTTTTGCCTCACACCAACTTGATGCTGTATTCTCTACTTCGATATCTTCAAGCGGAATATTGCTGTTTACATATACAGACTTACTTGCTCCACTCACAGAAAGAGGTAGATTCATAGAAGTCACATACGAGCTATTGTTGCCGTAGAGTTCCATCCTCGGCTCAGCCGCACCACGAGTAACCTTTATCTCTTTCTTCTTGCCATAACCCGTGGTCAGCGTTATCGTTGCCGTAGACACCCCCACCGTATCCGACTTATCAACAGAAATATTCACGGCATTTGTCAGGAAATTCTTGTAAAGAGACGAGGTAGGTGTGGCTCTGCACCATCCTGCAGAAGATTCACAAGAGAAGTATATCGGCTCATTGTCGAGGAATTCCACCTTTTCTTTTCCGCCATCATCAGTAAACGAAAGTTCGTTCTTCGGGAGTTGTATGTCTATGTCTTTCCCACAGAAAGGGTATTGGTATCTTATATTATATCCAACGATCTTACCATCGTCGTCACGCACTGCGTCTTCTACAAGAATTCTGTAAAAATAATCTTCATCATTTGAATTATAGCAAACATACCCATATCCTTTTTTTACGACAGCTTTTCCAGACCAACCAGTTTTGGGAACACTTGTTATATCGCCAAGTTTATTTACGTTTGGAATCGAGACAAAGCAAGCATGAGGATAATACGGGTCATTATCTATGGCCTGAAAAATATTGTTCTCTCCTATAAATATATCCTCACCAAGCTTCGTTGCACTATTTTTATCCCCTTTCAGCATACACAGCACTTCCTCATTATCGAGCAAACCACCATTATTGCCGTTTCCACCACCGTTGTTGTCATCATCGCTGCTGCATGCTACAAGTGCAGATGAAGAAACTATTGCCATAGCAATGGCAAATAAAAAAGAATGTTTATAAATCATATCTCGTACAGTTTTTATTGTTTATAATTCTATCATCTCCGTTAGTCCAAACACCCCAAATATAGACAATAAAAAAAACGTGGACTAATCACTTCGTCTATACTTTCAGAGGTATCGCCAAACACCATTGCAGCTATATACGAGTAAAAGCCCACTCCTGTACACAGACGTGAGCATTAACTTCTACTCTTAGCTGCTTCATTCAAATTTGGCGATTTTCTGAAAGCAAGAATATAAAGCTAACGCTTTTTTATAATATGTCGTTTTCTTTTTGTTACATAAGCATCATTTTTTACTTTTTGCAAAGTTACACAATATTTTCTTTATACAAAAAAAAATTAATGTAAAAAACATGTTGTACCACTTATAAGGAGCTTCAAAAATACACCCATAGCAGCATTATCATTTAGGTGCAAGTCTCTTAGGGTGTCCACGCAAAGTCAGCAAGTTCGGGAACTCAACTTAAAAGTTCGGAAACTTATCCCTAACTGGAGTATGATAATGAAACGACAAGCCTTCCTGAAAAACAAATCAAAAAGACACAAAAATGGGCACGATGCTTGCCCAATAGGGGAACGCTGCTTACTCACTTGGGGAACGCTGCTTGCCCCAAGTGAGCACGTTTCCTGCAAAAACAGTAACAAAAACTTTAATAGAATGAATACGCTCGTAATGGATATGCAAAACACTTTATCTATGATGACGTGTCGATGGAATTTGAGTGGAATTTGAGTGGCTTTCGATAGAAAAACCGATTGATGTTTCGATGAAAATCCATAGCTTTTTCTATAAAAAGCCATTAATGCCCCGATGATACTTCGATGATACTTCAATGATACTTTTCTGTAAAGAATCCAGAAAAGTATAATCAAGTCAACTCATTGAGTTAGTGAACTTTAGATTCTTTGACAAGCCGGAAAATGATACTATGACACTTTTCCGGCCCGTTAAAGTATATAATGACAAATGAACGTGTACAAGACTGCATCGCAGATACGCTTACCGACGGAATCAATTAATGGTGGTCTACCACATTTGCCTTTGAAAGATCATAGGATATGAGATTAGGAATTCTATCCTTGTACTCTTGCAATTTATACTCGAACAACCACTTCTCACTATCAATGCTCTCGGTCTCTATTGCCAGAGATAGTGCACCACTTCCAAATCTAAAACTCAGGAACAGGACCACGACGTGTAACATTCCCCGATTCTCTTACGAGATTTTCAGAGAATTGCTTGCATATCTCGAGTATTTTGACGATTTTTGTATAAAGGTTGTACATACGATGGTTTGAACTTAATGTTTTAATCACCACTAAGTTGCTAAAAATCAACGACAGGTACAACTTTCCACCTATATTTATCAACTTAAATTAATTCCGCCAATGGGTAAGGAATATAAGAATCCGAAGAACTTATTTAAAATACAACAAGCGTAAAGTTATGGCACTCGCAATAAACATAAACGATCTGCTCAACAAGCAGAAGATTGAATCCAACCGCATTGAGTTTAAGAAAGGTTGGAATCCTGGGAGCATATATCACAGTATATGTGCTTTCGCTAATGATTACGACGACCTTGGTGGTGGATATATCATCGTTGGTGTAGATACCGATGATAAGACAGGTATGGCAATTCGCCCTGCAGAAGGTGTTCCATTGGAAAAGATTGACGGCATATTGCAGGAGATGGTTGCGTACAATAACAAGATGGCTCCATACTATTTGCCTCGTACCTCCGTGGAAGAGGTGGACGGCAAACAAGTAATTGTAATTTGGTGTCCAGCCGGTAGTTATCGCCCTTATTCCGTACCAGTAAATGTTACAGCAAAAGGCACAAAAGAGTATTTCTACATCCGTAGTGGGACAAGTAGCATAGAGGCAAGAGGTGAAGTGCTCGTTGAACTGCGAGAGTTGGCTAACCGTATGCCTTTTGACGAACGAGGAAATAGCGACATACAGTTGGAAGATATCTCATTGGTACTTCTTCGTGATTATCTTGTCAAAGTGGGTAGCAAGTTGGCTGATGAGGTGATAACAACCCCACTTGCTACGATTCTTGACCAAATGGAACTATACACTGGCCCGAAAGAGAATCGTTTACTTCGTAACGTGGCAGCCATGATGTTCTGCGAGAACCCAAACAAGTTCTTCCCATACACTCAGATTGATGTAGTGACATTCCCTAACGGAAAGATGAAAGACCCCAACAATTTTACCGAAGTAACATTCAAGGGCAGTGTTCCGCAGATGATAAAACAGACAATGGATTATATCAAGAGCAATGTGCTCAAAGAGCATGTGCGTAAGATTTCTGGCAGACAGGAGGCAGAACGTTTTTGGAACTATCCATACGATGCTATTGAGGAAGCTGTTGTAAACTCTGTATATCATAGAGATTTCTTACAGCATGAACCAATAGAGATAACCATTGAACCGAGCGGAATATCTATACTTAATTGTCCTGGTCCAGATAGAAGTATCTCCAAAGAAGATATTGCAAAAGGCGATATGCTGAAAAGCCGTCGCTACCGAAATCGAAGGTTAGGCGACTTCTTGAAAGAGCTTGACCTTACAGAAGGTCGCTCAACCGGTGTTCCAACAATTCAAGCGAAACTGGCAGAGAACGGGTCGCCACGCGCCATCTTTGAAACTACCGACGATCGCTTGACTTTCTTGGTTACTATTCCTGTCCATAAAGGATGTTGTGAAAGTTCGGAAACAGAAGTACTTGGTTCGGAAACTCATCAAGAAAGTTCGGAGAGAAAGGAGATTAGTTCGGAGACAGCCTCAAAAAGTTCGGAGAGAAAAAGAAAAAGTTCGGAGAGAATACTTGATTTAATAAAGAACAAGCCTACAATATCAGCAGCAGAAATCGCAATGGAAATAGATATGTCATCACGAGGAGTAGAAAAACAGATAAAAAAGCTCAGAGAGGCTGGAATAATCAAACGCAATGGTGCTGACTTTGGTGGCTATTGGGAAATCGTAAATTTGGACAACGACTAAAATAGTAGAATATGTTATTCGGAAACAAGATAAGGACCCTTAGAGACGAGCAAGGTGTTTTGCAGCGCCAGTTGGCTGCATACTTAGAAATAGATACTCCCATGTTCAGTAAGATTGAGCGTGGGGACAGACGGGCAAAGCGTAGTCAGGTGATAATGTTGGCAGAATACTTTCATGTGGATGAAAAGGAAATACTAACATTGTGGCTTGCTGACAAGATATTGGATGCGCTTGAAGGTGAAGAAGAATTGGGACTTTGTGCCATTGAAACCGCAAAATCAAAGATGGCGGATACCTTCACTGAAGAATCGCGATAAAATGTTGTCCACACTTTGTCCACACATATGCAAAATATTGCTGTTTTATTTTGTGGTTTCATGCATTTGCGCTATCTTTGCAGAAAGAAATCGCTTGAAATGGGGATGATAATCAAGGATTTATGTCCACATATTGTCCACAAAAAGGATTTCTCAGTACACAAAACGTTGTATTTCAGTAATGTACAACACTTAGGGGTTGACTGGATTTGACAGCGGGTAGGAATGGTACGTAAGCATGCGGAGCGCAGTCTGCCGGCTCCTTAATCTCGACAGTCAACAATTTATCTGGCGAAAACAACTACGCTCTCGCTGCCTAATCGAAGTACAGTAGATTACTGGCTTTATCCCGCTACCAGGTAGCAGGACGAGACATCGCTCAAAGGCCGTTGTTCCGAGGCTCTTTGGTAAAGCGGTGCGGTTAAATCGGAAATAGTTGCGTTGTGCCTCGCCAACGTAATGAGATTTTAGAGGATAAGGCTGCGGTTGGTGGCTTGGGTCTTGCCACAGCTCGAAAATGAAATCCAAGATAAGCATGTAGAAAACGTATGGTTTCCCTGTTTGGACGAGGGTTCGAATCCCTCCAGCTCCACTCCATTATCTACTACAAGAAGTCGCTGAGTTTCAGCGGCTTCTTTTTATTTACACAGAAGAAAAGAAACATGATTACAGCCAAAGATATCATTGACACCATGCGCGGCATGGAGAACGAAAAGCAACGAGAGATTCTGCAACGGTTTTTCAAGACCGGCAAAGGAGAATATGGAGAGGGAGACAGCTTCCTCGGACTGAAAGTGCCGCAGACACGACTCGTTGTGAAAGAGGCACGACTCAGCATGACACTAAGCGAAATAGAGAAGTTGCTCTATTCCGAGTGGCATGAGGTTAGACTCTGCGGATTCCTTCTGCTCGTTGAAGAGATGAAGGCGGCATTACCGAAAAGGAACGGCACTGGTCAACCTGACCGCAGGAAAGAGATTGCCGATTTCTATCTGCTCCATGCCATACAAGCCAACAATTGGGACCTTGTTGACCTATCTTGCAGCTATATCATCGGAACGTTTCTCCTCCATCCCCTACCCGACGGCACGATGCCTGATCGCAACATTCTCGACACGCTGTCGGCAAGTTCAAACCTGTGGGAACAGCGTATATCCATAGTATCTACCGCAGCTCTGATAAAGGAAGGACAGTTTGGCGACACCTTGCGCATTGCCAAAAAACTGCTCTACCATCCACACGACCTCATACACAAAGCTACGGGATGGATGTTAAGAGAAGTGGGGAAAAGGAATATCGAAGTGCTACGTGGATTTCTGTCTGAGCACCACGAGACAATGCCTCGTACCACTCTACGATATGCCATAGAAAAGATGGAACCAGAAGAGCGAAGGATGTGGATGACCAATACGCCACATTAAAAAAACAACAAATTCCTTTCATAAAAGAGCAAAGGTAATTGCAGATTTAATAAAAAGCATTATCTTTGCAAATAAACTTCATTAAATGTCTCATTATGGCAAAATTCATCAACCCTTTTACAGACATAGGATTCAAAAGGATTTTCGGACAAGAGATATCCAAGCCGCTGATTATTGATTTTCTCAACAGTCTGCTGCTCGGCGAAGAACGCATAACAAACATTACATTCCTCGATAAAGAACAACCAGCCCTCTTCGAAGACGACCGTTCGCTTATATACGACATATACTGCCAAACGGAAAAAGGAGAAAACATCATCGTGGAAATGCAAAACAAGTCACAGCCTTATTTCAAGAACCGGAGCATCTATTATGTATGTGAAGCCATAGCAAGACAAGGAGAAAGGGGAACAGACTGGAAATACAACATCGATGCGGTGTATCTTGTAGCCTTTCTGAATTTTTGCCCGATGGACTTTGACAAGAAGTTCCGGTCGGATATAGGATTGGCAGACAAGGGAAACAACAAGCTATTCTCAGATAAGATGAGGATGACTTTCATGCAGCTCCCTTTATTCACCAAGGAAGCCGACGAGTGTGATACAGATTTTGACAAATGGATATATGTACTGAAGAATATGGAGACATTGACAAGATTACCTTGGGCAGCCAAAAGTTCGGTTTTCAAGAGACTGGAACAGATTGCTGACGTCGCCTCCCTTTCGAGACAGGAGCGAATGAAATATGATGTTGGTCTCAGGAAATATCGTGACACATTATCCGTTCTTGAAGGTGCCAAGCAAGACGGATTGGCGGAAGGACGTGCGGAAGGACGTGCGGAAGGACGTGCGGAAGGACGTGCGGAAGGACGTGCGGAAGGACGTGCGGAAGGACGTGCGGAAGGTATAGAGAAAGAAAAAATCGAAACAGTAAAGCGACTGAAGGCCATAGGAGCAGATATAAACATGATTACCGTCGCTACAGGATTGTCTGCAGAAGAGGCAACAAGAATATTATCCACCTTATAGAAATAAAAACAATAATAATATAAACATGAAAAAAGTTACAGACACCATTTATTATATCGGTTGCGATGATGCCGACATTCGACTCTTTGAGTCGCAGTATAACGTACCAGAGGGCATGTGCTACAACTCTTTCCTCATCATGGATGAGAAAGTGGCTATCATGGACACCTCTGACAAGCGCACTATGGAGGAATGGAAAAAGAACCTGACAGAAGGCCTCGACGGTCGCAAACCAGACTATCTCGTAGTGCAGCATCTCGAACCAGACCATGCTAGCGGCATAGCTGAGGTGAAGGCGATGTACCCTGAAATAAAGATCGTATGCTCAGCAAAAGCAAAGACCATGATTCCGCTTTTCTTCCCGGAACTGAATGTGGACGACTGCGTAATCGCCGTCAAAGAAGGCGACACTCTTGAACTTGGCAAACACACATTGCATTTCGTTATGGCACCGATGGTACACTGGCCTGAAGTGATGGTGACATATGATGCTCTCGACAAGGTATTGTTCGCTGCCGATGGATTCGGCAAATTCGGTGTCATGAATGCCGACCCGGACGACTGGGCTTGTGAGGCACGCCGCTACTACTTCAATATCTGCGGAAAATACGGAGGTCCTGTTTCCACACTGCTCAAGAAAGCATCGCAGCTCGACATAAATATGATTCTGCCACTACACGGACCATTTCTCAGCGGTGAGAAGATGCAGGAGGCACTGCGTCTCTACACCATATGGAGCAGTTATGGAGTGGAAGCAGAAGGTGTTCTTATCGCTCACGCCTCAATACACGGATGCACAAAAGCGGCAGCTGAGAAACTCGCCGACATACTGCGGGCTAAGGGCTGCAAGAAGGTGGCTATCACCGATCTATGCCGCGACGACCTTGCTGAAGCCATCGAAGACGCATTCAAATATGGCAAGGTGATACTCGCAGCATCAAGCTACGACGCCGGTCTCTTCCCTCCGATGTTCGACTTCCTGCATCATCTCAAAATCAAGGCTTGGCAGAAGCGCGAGGTTTCCATTATCGAGAACGGCAGCTGGGCACCGAGTGCAGGCAGAGTGATGAAGCAGATGCTCGAAGAGATGAAAAACATCACGATAAAGGGCGACCTTGTAACACTGCGCGGCGTGATGAAAGAGGGTGACATCCCTGCCCTCGAAGCACTTGCAGATGCAATTCTTGCATAAAAAGTCTATACACTTCTATACGGAGCTGAATAACAAACTACAATGAGTCGGAGTGATGATGGAAATCAAAGGACCATCGTCATTCCGGCTTGTCTTTTTAGAAAGAAAACAAAACCATCACAAAGCGACGTCTTTATCCCAAATCGACCATTATGGCTTGCTTGGATTTTGCTTTTTTAGAAGAGTGGATTTTGTTTGGCTTTTAATGAGTAATAGCGAGCTATTGCGAATTAAAAACGGACAAAAGACGCCTTATAAAAAGCAAAAGACTGCAAGCAGTCATAAAAAAAAATAAAGTAAACGTCCTAATGACCGTTTTGGGTTATGCTATTTCATATTCCTGAACATACGTCAGGACGACACAGAATGATTGACAAAGTGTATTTACAAAGAACCAATTCAGACGACAAACCTTGGTCAGTAAGAGAAAATGAAGTACCTTTGTGCACTTGTAGTGACATAATGTTGGTATTTGACTATCCAGGAAAGATGAAAATCTGGCAAGATCAACATGGCCATACATAACAGAAATACCCAGAAAAAAACACAAGATAAAATAAGATATGAGAAAACTTACTTTGGCAGCCGCCCTTATGATGGCGGCAACGACGTTTGCTCAAGAAACGAAACAAACGCCATGGTTCAGTAACATCAAACTGTCGGGCTACGGTCTCGTGGAATACCAATACTCCGGCCAACAGGGCAACAAGTCGAACACTTTCGACCTGCGCCTGGTGAGAGTGTCGCTTGACGGGCGGTTGAAAGGTGACTTCTACTGGAAGGCCCAGATGCAGATAAATGGCAACACGACGAACAACGGCACATCGCCACGCCTCGTTGACCTATTTGCAGAATGGCAGAAATATCCATTCCTGAGAGTAAAGGCAGGACAGTTCAAATTGCCATTCACCTTTGAGAACCCCATGCACCCTATCGACCAGGGCTTTATGAGCTACAGCCAGAATGTGAGCTGCCTGTCGGGATTCTCCGACCGGTCAGGACAGCAGTCGAGCAACGGCCGCGACATCGGTATACAGTTGCAGGGTGATTTCCTGAATGTCGGCAAAGGCAGACCTCTGTTCCACTATCAGGCAGGAGTGTTCAACGGTCAGGGAATAAACCGCAAGGACGTTGACCAGCAGAAAACAGTGGCTGGCGGCGTGTGGGTGATGCCTGTAGAGGGAATGCGCATCGGAGTGTTCGGCCTGGAGGGTTCTTATGCCCGCAAATGGAGCTATACCGATGAGGCGGGACAGAAACACAGCGTGACAAAAAGCCTGCCGCAACACCGATATGCCGTGAGTGCGGAATACGTGACGAAGAGCGACTGGACTTTCCGTTCTGAATATATCCACAGCACGGGTGAAGGTTTCAAGACTTCCGACAACGAGAAGAACGCAGACCTTACGCTCAACGGCTATGGCAGCAAAGCCGACGGTCTGTATGCCCTCGCCATCGCTCCTATCAAGAAGAAGAAAGCCCACGTTAAGGCTCGCTACAACATGTATCGCCGCAACGGTGAATGGGACAAATCGAAGACCATGTATGAAATCGGCGCCGACTACAAGTTCTCTAAGAACATTGGAGTCACCGCCGAATATGTTTTCGTAAACGACCGCACACTGAACAAGCACAACTATAATATGGCAGACGTCCAGCTGCAGTTCAGATTCTGATAAAACGAATTACCAAGCAGACAAGCGAACAAGGATATTCCCAGATTGTCATATTTATATCAAAGGACAATATCATTGTCTGCTTGTCTACTCGTCAACTCGTCAACTAATTGAAAATCTTGTCTTTTGCCGTCACCTGTGTTGGCACACCAGCCTTTCCGCCCAGATGACAGCCCGCGAACATAACGCCCTCTGTATTATCCATGCTGAGGGCGTTTTTCACTTCCTTTATATCCACATTCCGAAACACGACATCTGATATCGGCTTTGCCTCTGCACCCTGCAATATAATACCGCCAATGCGAGCCTTGTCGCATCGAAGTCCGTCAACGAAGATGTTTCTGACAACAGAGAAGTGGTCATCGTCCATTCCCTCACCGGCATACATGCTCGTGACATAGAAAAGGTCTTCCACCTCACCGAATTCACAGTTCCTGACATAAAGCCCTTCCACAAATCCGCCGCGGTTGGGATTTGTCTTCACGAAGATGCCGCGTTTGCAATATCCGGCATAGGTGCAGTCTTCCACAAATACGTTTCTCACTCCTGCCGACATCTCGCTGCCTATCACCACAGCATGCAATCCCTTGAAACGGCAGCGGCGGATAATAATGTTCTCTGACGGAGAAGCCGCCGCCCATCCGTCATTGTCGCGTCCGCTCTTTATCGCCACATTGTCGTCGCCATTATTGAACGATACGTCTTCGACAAGTATATTTCGCGACATCTCCGGATCTATACCGTCATTGTTCACAAGCTTGGCATCATAACGCAGCGATCGGCAAATGATGTTCTCGCTCTTGAGCAGATGAATACACCAGAACGGAGAATTGGTGACAAAGAAGTCGGCAAGCGTAATGTTGGTACATCCGAAAAACTGTATCAACTGCGGGCGCAGCCACGATCCTTCACCGAAGTTGCGTTCAGGGACAGGAGTCTCCTTATGGTTCATATTCCGCGACAGTTGCTGCGCTGGTTTCTGTTTTTTGCGCCATGTGGCAAAGGTAGTCGAAGCATTGCCATCAATTGTTCCCTTGCCGATAATGGATATGTCATGCAGACCACAGCCATATATGAACGGAGAGTAATTCTGAAGGAATGTCCCCTCCCAACTGGTCTTCACCATAGGAAGATAAAACTGCGGATCTGGCGAAAAGCGCAATATGGCACCTTCGGATAGTTCCATACAGGTATTGCTCTCAAAATGTATAGGTCCCTGCAAATAGTATGTGCCTGCAGGCACCACAATGTGCAGTCCGCCATTCTTCTTCGACTGCGCCATAGCCTTTGTGAATGCAGGCAGACAATCTTTCTTTCCGTCGCCCTTAGCGCCGTATTTCAAAATGTTCACTTTCTTCTTTGGCATATGTGCACCTGTAATGACGGAGAGGATGGAATCCCTTTTCGCCGTGTCGTAACCACCGGCTGACACTGCCATACAGAACAACAGAAGCAACATTACTGATGATATTTTTCTCATTGCTCAAACGTTATTGGTTTCTATCTGTTTCATTTCAATACAGGCTTCTCTGCCTTGCCGCCTTTGATGTTGTATCTCAGCGAATCGCCTGGCACGTAGAATGTAACGTTGTCAAAGGTTATGCCACGGCTGTTGTCGATATTGATGTTGTTGTCGGTAGCCTGTATAGTGATGTTTCTCAGCGTCAACGAACCGACATCGTTGAGCGTCTTGAAGATGCGGTTGGTCCTTACCACTCCATTCTCCAGCAGCACTCCCGTTGTAGGCACTTCGGGTATGGTGTTCATACTCATCATGCGGTCGGCAGACTCGATGATGAAATTCCTTATCGTGATGTCTTTCACCACTGGAGTGAGCGCAGTGACGGCAAGAGGCGGATTGCGTTGTGCCAATTCCCCCATATACATGCGCGAACCGAGGAGATCCCATGTGAATGCTTCTGCCACGTCTATGAGCCGCACATTGTCGTAGGCGATGTCCCATATTCCACCGCCTCGATTGCGTCTCGTTTTGAATCTGAAGCCTGTGCGTGTGCCGTTGAACACACAATGATGCAGATACACATTCTTTATTCCTGCCGCCGTCTCGCTGCCACAGGTTATGCCGCCATGTCCCTTCTCGGCAAGACAATATCTGATGACGACGTTCTCTGTAGGTCTGCCCACTCTCAAGCCGTCTTCTGCCCTTCCGCTCTTCAGCGTGAAGCAGTCGTCGCCGCAACTGAGAGTGGAATACTCTATCAGCACGTTCTTACACGACGAGATGTCGATGCCGTCGCCACTTGGAACTCCCACGGAATTCACAGTGACACCGCGTATTATGACATTATCACAATATATGGGATTGATGTTCCACAACACGCTGCGTTCAAAGGTGACTCCCTCTACGAGCACATTCTTGCAGTTGATTGGCGCAAACGACTTCGGACGGTAAAAGGTGCGGCCGTCGAGTCCGTCGCAGAGTCTCTCTGCCACAGGCAGCCGATAGTCCACATCTTTCTCCACCACACTGTTGCCGTTGCGCAGAGTCCTCATCTCCACGTCCATCGGCGGACCGGACACCACGCCATGTCCTGTCAGAGCGATGTTCTTCGCTCCGTTGGCATAGATGAAAGCTCCTGCTCCCATAACTTCTATACCCTCATGGCGGGTGAATACTGCTGGCTGATAATCGGCTATCGATGCCGAAAACTCCAGACGAGCACCTTCGGCAAGATAAAGCTCCACATTGCTCTGCAACTCTACCCTACCCGTCAGCCATCTGCCTTCAGGCACGATGAGTCGTCCGCCGCCCATTGCCGACAGTTCAGCAATCTTGGCATTCAAAGCCTTGGTCACCTTGCCTGCTGAATCCTTGTCGCCATCGCTGATTATCAGACGGTTTGACTTGAACACTGGCCGTTTTACCTGTTTCATCTTGAACGGCAGCTTGCCCAGCGGAGCGATGTCTGCCGGCATAGCCTTGGCACCCACCTGACTCAACCTCACTATGTTGCCGTTTTCCATCAAGTCTGAAATGGCAACAGCTGATGCATATGCCTGTCCGGAGCCAACTTTTGTTTCATCGTCTCTGACGCCTGACGCAAAAGCAGCATCGAGAGAGACGGCAAAAAGTATAGCCGGCAATAATGGTTTCATATCCATAATGTTTCTGAAAATGTTGTTATTCTGTAATTTACAATACCAATACACCCTGAGGTGCATATCTTTTCGACGTTCTGTTATTGGATTTGTAACGCAAAGTACAGAAAAAAGACATTACTTATACAATATTAACCGAATTTCAGTGTTATAATACTAAAAATTGACGCTCGCCATAGTGTGGCTTTCGCTGCCGGCCAAGCGCGTCACAGGATAAATACAGACTTAAATATAACAATGAACACGATATCATTACTGCTAATAGGCACATTTCTCATAAGCATGCTCACGGGCTTCTGCTTCATACCATTCATTCTGAACTTCTGCAGAAGGAACAAGCTCTACGACATTCCCGACGAACGTAAGGTCCACCATGCGGCAATCCCCCGACTCGGCGGAATTTCCTTCCTGCCAAGCATGCTGCTGGCAGCAATCATAATGCTGCTCACCTACGAGAACATCACGGGCGACCAGAAAATCGTGATAAACCAATGGACGGCAAGCTGCATGATAAGTCTGCTGATAATATATGCCGTGGGCATAGTTGACGACATCGTGGGAGTACAGGCCAAGATAAAGTTCTTGTTCCAGATCATAGCAGCCAGTCTGCTGCCAATCTCAGGCCTATATATCAACAATCTATACGGATTCTGCGGCATCTATGAGATCCCGTTCGCCGTGGGATTCCCTCTCACGGTGCTCTGCATAGCATTCATCGACAACGCCATGAACCTCATCGACGGCATCGACGGACTGGCAGCAGGGCTCGCATTCATAGCATTGGGAGGATTCCTCTATGGTTTCTATTGCATAGAACTGTATATCTACTGCATTCTCATCGCCGGACTGATGGGAATCCTGTTGGCCTACATGTACTACAACATCTTCGGCAATCCAGAAAAGGGACTGAAGATTTTCATGGGCGATTCGGGAAGCCTCACCATCGGCTTCATGCTCAGCTTCTTCACCATCAAATTTGCAATGAGCCGTCCCGACCTCATTCCATGCGGCAAATACGACATCACGCTGTTCTGCAGCGATATGCCATACGAGAAAGTGTGTCTCGCCTTTGCATACAGTCTGATGATAGTGCCCACCTTCGATGTGTTCCGCGTGATAATCGTAAGAATGAAACACCACACGCCGATTTTCAATCCTGACAAGAGACACATACACCACAAGTTCCTTGCCATCGGTCTGAACCAGCATCAGACTCTCGTTTCGATACTCTCACTGCAGCTGGCATACATCATCATCAATCTGGCAATGATTCCATACATATGCATCTCGCTGATCGTGCTTATCGACATTATCCTCTTCATCGCCATAAATATGGTGATGACAAGGATCATAAACAAGAAGCAGGCAGCAAAGAACTGACGCTGTATTCATTTATCCCAAATCGGTCATTAGGCCGTTTATTGTATTTTTTAATTACTGCTTGCAGTCTTTTGTTTTTTATAAGGCGTCTTTTGTCTGTTTTTAATTCGCAATAGCTCGCTATTACTCATTAAAAGCCAAACAAAATCCACTCTTCTAAAAAAACAAAATCCAAGCAAGCCCTAACGACCGATTCGGGTTTATTCTTTTTCACCGTCACTTGCCTTGTCGCTTTTCGACAGCATGCGACGATATTGATGTATCTTGAACGCACTGATACACTCTGACACGCCATAAAACAGCAGACACCATCCGATGATGAGCAATGGCAGTCCTGCCGACTCCATCGGCTTCACCATAACAAATATACCAGTGAGCAATATCAGCGAAGGACACACCCAATACCACATCGTCAGACGTGCGAACTTGCGGGCCTGGATAAGCACAAGAAACTGATTGAGGGCTCCGAGCAGCAATATGCCGCTGAGCACATACATCAGCGATGTGACGAAAGCTCCCGGCATAAGCGCCAATACGAAACCGAGAATCACGCTGCCCAATCCAACGATAGGGAATGCCGGTCTGCCGCCGACGAGGAGTCTGCCGTTGGAATCGTAAACCTCATTGTCAGCACTGTGCATACGGGCATTGAAATACACAACGCATGATATGACGCCGGAGATGAGGAAAAGCACACCGATGGCTATCGTAATGCCTTTCACCGTACTGTCCGGATTCTTGATTAGCATTCCGCCAACAACAATGGCACAGATGGCACGGAACACTGAACTCTGCAAAATCTTCATAATCGTTTCCTTTCTTATTATTGTTTCCAAACGCAAAGTTAGCGATTTTATTCCATTAAGCCTAATCTTTTACTGTTGACAAGTGAGTAAATACACAATATACCATTCTTCGGTTATCGTTTTATAGTATGAAATGAATAAACCTGCTCCTTACATTTGGCAAGTTTCAAACTATATTTCCTGACCTTGATTTTTCCCCCACAGCGTGGGGAACATCACCCCCTAATGTGGGGTTTCATTCCCCACGTTAGGGGGTGAATTCTATATGATAAAAAGTCGAATGACACTTTTCTGTCGAACGTCCCTAAAAAAAAGTGATGTAAGTGTCCGTAATTCACATAAAATGTGTAAGTTTGCAAATATAATAACCTGTAAACGCCATTGCATATGATATTACATGTAGCCAATCCGATTTACGACTCCGTGTTCAAATACATAATGTCTGACGAACGCATATCAAAGACCATCCTCTCTGCACTGCTTAAGAAAGAGGTGGTGAAGGTGGAGATGCGCCCGCACGAGTATGTGAACACCACACGAGACACGCTTTCAATGTTCCGCATTGACTTTGCAGCCACCGTGAGGGAGAAGGATGCTGAGGGCGAGGGATTCAAGGACCGCGTCATCCTTATAGAACTGCAGAAGACATGGCTCGACACGGAGACCCTGCGCTTCCGCCAGTATCTGGGTGCGCAGTACAGTAACAAGATAAACATCCGCAAAGACTCGCCGAAAGGATTCGCATATCCAATGGTTGCCGTTTACCTTCTCGGACATCGAGTCGGCGACATTGAGGAGCCGGTGGTTTATGTCAACCACGACGTGTTCGACTACAACGGCGAGGTGGTAGAGGAGGGCAAGGAAGACCCGTTCGTTGAGAGTCTTACCCACAACAGCATAATTGTGCAGATACCGAGGTTGAAAGGTCGTGTGAACAACCGCCTTGAGAAGGTGCTCAGCGTTTTCGACCAGTCGAGGAAAGATGCGGAAGACAAGCAGGTTCTCAATATTGACGAGAACAAATATGAGGATGATGCCGACATGATGTATATGCTCCATCGTCTTACAGCCGCTGCCGCCGACTCCGAGATGCGTCAGGACATGAACGTGGAGGATGAATATTACAAGGCGATAGAGGACCGTGACACGGCAATAATGAACCGTGACAAGGAACTGAAGCATAAGGATGAGCAACTCCAGCAGAAGAGCGAACAACTCCAGCAGAAGAGCGAGCAGCTTCAGCAGAAGAGCGAGCAGCTTCAGCAGAAGAGCGAGCAACTAAATAATATAGTAAGATCACTCTATTCAAACGGTATGAACATTTTGCAGATTGCTGAAATTACAGGAATCAGCAAAGATGAAGTGGCAGAAATATTGAAATAGAGAGTTTGATAAAATCAAAAAAAGCAATCAGACATCAGGTATTGCTTGAATCTTGCTTTTCAGAAGAGTGGGGTTAAATACATAAACCGGTCATTGGAATGTGCATTATGTCATGCATGTCAATGACCGGTCTATTTTGTAATTTATTCTATTGTTATTCAGTCTCGCTGAATTCATCCTTGCCTACTCCACAGAGTGGACAAGCCCAATCTGCAGGAAGATCCTCGAATGCAGTGCCAGGAGCGATACCATTGTCTGGATCACCTACTGCAGGGTCATATACATATCCACAAACGTCGCAAACATACTTTTTCATAATAGCCTCCTTGTTTTATTATTGTTAAACTATTCTGACAGTGACACCGGTCTTGCCAGTATTGTCGCCTGTCTTTTCATTATCATCTCTTTTACGATTGCAAAGATACATATTATGCAAGATTCATACAAATCAACGACTCTATCCTGATATAGATGAAATCTATATTTCTTACAGGAAACGGTGTATATGCCTAAGAATAATGACGAAAAAGATGCAGATGAAAACCTATTCTTACTGTCAGGCGGCCTTAGCTGCTCTATGCGACGTGAGATACATGCCGAGAAACACGAGCATGCCGTTGAGCATCAGCAGTTCATAACCGAACTTATATCCAGTGAGCGAAACCGTAATCTGGTTTATGGCAAAGCATATCACTGGTGCCGCCACGCAGATGTATGGCACAAGACGGTCGTTTACTCCACGCTTGGTCAGTATGCCATAGGCAAAGAGACCAAGGAGCGGGCCTGAGGTGTATGACAACACGATATATATAGCGTCTATCACACTGGTGGAATTTATCACTCTGAAGGCCAATATGAATACGGCGAATAACACACAAACTCCGAAATGTGCACGGCGACGCAATGTCTCATCATCGGGACGCTCCTTGATGTCAACACAATAGCTTGTGGTGACGGCGGTCAGAGCAGAGTCGGTACCACTGAACGACGCTGCCACGATGCCGATGGAGAAGAGCACGAGCACAAGTGACCCCATCCATCCCGATGCGGCGAACATCGGCAGCAACTCATCGCTGTCGGCTGGAACTGCAAGCCCTTCTTTGCCAGCCAGAAGCAGAAGCAACACACCAAGACTGAGGAAGAGCAGATTGACAGGCACAAAGAAAAAGCCTCCCACACACATATCCTTCTGTGCGTCACGCAGCGTCTTGCAGGTGAGATTCTTCTGCATCATGTGCTGGTCGAGACCTGTCATTACCACAACGATGAACACTCCGCTAAGAAACTGCTTGAAGAAATTCTGAGTAGACACCCAGTCGTCGAACACGAATATGCGGCTGTGGCTGTCTGCCACCACTGCCCACACGGCATCACCCACCGACATATCGAGTTTTCCTATAACCTCCACAATTATTATCAGCAATGCCGCCATCATACAGAAGGTCTGGAAGGTATCGGTCCAGACGAGGGTCTTTATTCCTCCGCGCCTTGTATATAGCCATATCAGCATTACGAGCGCCACTACGGTGACAACGAACGGCACCCCTACAGGTCCGAATACGAATCGCTGCAGGATGCTGCACACCACATAGAAGCGAAGTGCCGTACCCGTCATTTCGGAAAGCAGGAAGAACAGGGCTCCCGTTTTATACGATCTGTTGCCGAGCCGTTTCTGCAGAAAGGAATAGATAGTGGTGAGATTGAGTTTGTAGTACACTGGGAGCAGGACAAAAGCTACGACAAAATAGCCAAGGATGAATCCAAGACACGTCTGCAGATATGTCATGTCCTGCTTTATCACCATTCCAGGCACCGACACGAAAGTGATACCCGATATAGACGCTCCCACGAGTCCGAAAGCGAGAACATACCACGGCGACTTGCGCTCACCGCGATAGAACGTCTCGTTGTTGGATTTCTTACTCGTCAGTCTGCCCATAAGCATGAGCACACAGAAATAAATCAGTATTGTTGTAAGTATAAGCATAATCGTTATCCATTAATTTTTTTCAATATCTCCACCGCCTTTTCCACGGTGTCAATGCCCGACACCACCATATAGCGTTTGCCACGACTCTCCTTGAGATTGCATTGGCGGGGGTTGCTGCCGATATACTGGAGCACACGGTCGAAGACGTCGCTCTTGTAATAGGCACTCATGGGATTTGTCACGAACTGCATCTGCATCACGCCGCCCTTGAGTATTATTTTTTCGCATCCGAGAGACTTGCCCAGACGCCGTAGCGGCACTACATGCAGCAGCTCTTCGCCCTCACGGGGTATAGCACCGAAGCGGTCGATAAGGTTTGCCTTATACCTATCGAGGTCACTGTCGTTGGTTATGCTGTCGAGCTCGCGATACAACAGCATTCTCTCACTGCTGCTCGGCACATACTGGTCTGGGAAGAACATCTCGAGGTCGCTCTCCACGGCGCAGTCGTCAACGAACTCGTCGCCTTTGAGTTGTCTGCCCTCTTTCATCTCCTCCTGATACATCTCAGCAAACTCATCGTTCTTAAGCTCCGTCACGGCCTGCGACAGAATCTTCTGGTATGTCTCAAAACCGAGATCTTCCATAAATCCGCTCTGTTCCGCACCGAGAAGGTTGCCGGCGCCACGCATGTCGAGGTCTTGCATCGAGAGGTTGAAGCCGCTGCCAAGGTCTGAGAATGTCTCAAGTGCCTCCAACCGGCGGCGCGCATCCTGAGAGAGATTCGACAGCGGAGGAGCAAGGAGATAGCAGAACGCCTTCTTGTTGCTTCTTCCCACGCGTCCACGCATCTGATGCAGGTCGGAAAGTCCGAAACGGTGTGCATCGTTCACGATGATGGTATTGGCATTGCTGATGTCGATGCCGTTCTCCACGATGGTTGTGGAGAGGAGCACATCATAATCGTAGTTCATGAACCCCATCACCACCTTCTCCAGTTCTTCCGGTTTCATCTGTCCGTGACCTATAGCTATTCGCGCATCCGGAACGTTTCGGCGTATCACATTGGCAATCTCCGGCAGGTTGCTGATGCGGTCGTTCACGAAGAATACCTGTCCGTTGCGGCTCATCTCGAAGTTTATTGCATCCTTTATGATATCTGAATCGAAGGTATGCACCTCGGTGCACACGGGATAGCGGTTTGGCGGCGGCGTCTGTATGATGCTCATGTCTCTTGCTCCCATGAGAGAGAACTGCAGCGTGCGCGGTATTGGCGTCGCCGACATGGTCAGCGTGTCCACATTGGTTTTCATCTTGCGCAGTTTTTCCTTGGTAGACACCCCGAACTTCTGTTCCTCATCGATGATGAGAAGTCCGAGGTCTTTGAATTTCACGCTCTTGCCGATGAGCTTGTGTGTGCCAATTATGATGTCTATCTTGCCAGCCTCCAGGTCGGCAAGTACCTCACGTGTCTTCTTCGCACTGCGGGCACGCGACAGATAGTCAACTCTGACAGGCAGATCCTTAAGTCTGCCACAGAAAGTCTGGTAATGCTGGTATGCAAGCACTGTGGTTGGCACCATCACGGCAACCTGTTTGGAATCGCATGCAGCCTTGAAAGCAGCACGTATAGCCACCTCGGTCTTGCCGAAACCCACATCGCCACACACAAGACGGTCCATCGGACGCTGGCTCTCCATATCAGCCTTCACGTCGTTGGTGGCTTTCAATTGGTCGGGGGTGTCTTCATAGAGGAAGCTCGCCTCCAACTCATGCTGCATGAAAGAATCGGCACTGAACTGATAGCCTTTCTCATGGCGGCGTGTGGCATAGAGCTTGATCAGGTCGCGGGCTATGTCCTTTATCTTCTTCTTTGTTTTCTCTTTCAGTCGCTCCCACGCTCCAGAACCGAGTGCACTGAGACGTGGCGGTTTCTCGCTGTCGCGGCGCTTGTATTTGGATATTTTGTAGAGGCCGTGGATGCTCACATCCACCTTGTCGTTATTCTGATACACGATGCGTATCATCTCCTGATAGCTGTCGCCAACGGGAACACGCACGAGACCGGCAAACTTTCCGATGCCGTAATCCACATGTACGATGAAGTCGCCAGGCTCCATCTCCTGCAGTTCTTTCATGGTGAGCGCCATCTTTCCGCTGCGTGCGGCATCCGAACGGAGACTGTATTTATGGAAGCGGTCGAATATCTGATGGTCGGTGAAGACGCACACCTTCATGTCATTGTCGGCAAAGCCGCAATGCAGGGTTTTCTCCACCGGCTGGAAATCTATCGGCGTGACGCTTATCACAGTGCCGTCAGCCAGTTTCTTGTTCTGCGCCATCTCGTCGAAGATGTCGCGAAGGCGCTGGTTCTGCTTCTGGCTGTCAGCAAGGATATATAGTTTGTAACCTTTCAGCATATAGTCTTCGAGCGCAGTGGTGAGCAGTTCAAAGTTCTTATGGAACAAAGGTTGCTGTGTGGTGCTGAAGGTGATGGTAGCCTGCGGCAGTCCCGTTGGACTGTTACCGAATTCCACTCTCTTGAACTTTGCTATGTCTTCGGTGAATGCCGTTGCCGGCAGCAACGAATATTCCGACCTCATCTCCTGCATTATCTTCTTCTGTTCCATCTCCGTGGCCCCCTCGAGTTTCTCGGTGAGAGCCTGATGGGAGAAACCTTCACGGTAGATATTCTCTATCACATCGTGGGCGAATGTAACGTCTTTTATCACCACCAACGAGTCGGCAGGCAGGAATTTGAGAAAAGAAATCTTGTCTGCCACAATCTCCGACAATTCCGGTACGATAGAGATGCAGTCCACCTTACCTCTCGACAACTGCGACTGCACCTCGAAGGTGCGTATTGAGTCAACCTCGTCGCCAAAGAAGTCCACACGATACGGATACTCATTGCTGAACGAATATACATCGAGAATGCTACCGCGCACGGCAAACTGTCCCGGTTCGTAAACATAGTCCACCTCCTTGAAACCGAATGAGCGCATCGTCTTCTCTATCTCCACCACATCTCTCTCCTCGCCAACGCGCAGCATGAGGGTGCGGTCGTCCAGATGCTTGTTGGTGACCACCAGTTCTGCCATCGCCTCAGGGCAAGTCACGACGTAGAGCGTTGAATTCGAGTCGTCATGTGACGCCTCCTGTTCCTTCACCCGGCTCAACACCTCAGTGCGCAATATCTCGTTGGCAGCATCTTTCTGACAGTACTTCACCTGTCTGCGATAAGCCGACGGAAAGAAGAGCACATGCGAATTGCCCAGCAACTGGGTGAGGTCGTGATAGAAATACCCGGCCTCGTCAGCGTCATTAAGCACAAAAAGACAAGTGCGCGGCAGCCTGCCGTTGGCAGAAGCAAACACCATGGGCACTGACGAGCCATTGAGTCCGCGCAGCGATATCGTGCGCACTTCTGAATCGCCAATCGCTTTCAGCATCGATTCTATATGAGGTGACGAACTATACAAGTCCAAGAGTTTCTGAATTTCCATCTTCTTTTCTAAAACATATAATAGCCCTAACGAGACACGCTACAGGCTCATCCCGCTATGGCACAAAACGGAAAAGATCTCAAATGCCGTACAAAGGATTACACGGGCCTTTCACTCCAGCATCAAGAGTCTTTTACCACAAAAACGCTGCGAAGTTACTGAAAAAAAATCATATTATATCTTATGGGATATCAAAAAGTAATGGCGAAAGCATACAACTTAGTTTTTTATTGCTACCTTTGCACAACATAATATTAATATTCTCACACATTATGAACACAAGTGACAGTATCGTCATCATCCCGACATACAACGAGATAGAGAACATTGAGAAGATTATCCGAGCAGTGTTCGGACTGGAAAAGAAATTCGACATACTCATCATCGACGACGGCTCGCCCGACGGAACGGCAGCGAAGGTGAAGGAACTGATGAGCCAGGAGTTCAACGGCAGACTTCATCTGCTCGAGCGCAGCGGAAAGCTGGGTTTGGGAACAGCATACATCAAAGGATTCAAATGGGCGCTCGAGCGCGACTACGAATACATTTTCGAGATGGACGCCGACTTCAGCCATGACCCGAAAGACTTGCCGCGACTCTATGCCGCATGCCACGACGAAGGATACGATGTGGCTATCGGTTCACGGTATGTCAGCGGAGTGAACGTGGTGAACTGGCCTATCGGCAGAGTATTGATGAGCTATTTCGCATCCAAATACGTGCGCTTCATAACGGGGTTCAAAGTGAACGACACCACTGCCGGATTCAAATGCTACAAACGCCGTGTGCTCGAAACCATAGAACTCGACAAAATCAGATTCAAGGGATATGCCTTCCAGATAGAGATGAAATACACGGCATACAAGATTGGCTTCAAGATAAAGGAAGTGCCGGTGATATTCGTAAACAGAAGAGAAGGCGTGTCGAAAATGAGCGGCGGCATCTTCGGAGAGGCATTCTTCGGCGTAATGAGACTGCGTTGGGACGGATGGACAAGGAAATACCCGAAAATAAAAGAATAACGAAGACACACTGCTATCATGAAATATCTGTATAGAGCCTACCAGCTATGCATCGCATTGCCAATATTGCTCCTATGGACAATAATGATATCTCTCGCCACAGCCATTGGATGTTCGCTGGGCGGAGGACATTTCTGGGGATATTACCCTGGCAAATCATGGGGATGGGCCATCATCCGTCTGCTACTGCTGCCGGTAAAGGTAGAGGGGCGTGAGAACATGAAGGAAAACGAGTCGTATGTCATCGCCGCCAACCACCAAGGGGCGTTCGACATATTCCTTATTTTCGGTTTCCTCGGACGTCAGTTCAAGTGGATGATGAAACACCAGTTGAGAAAAGTGCCATTCGTGGGCTACGCCTGTGAGAAGTCGCATCAGATTTTCGTAGACAAGCGCGGACCGCGAAAAGTGAAGGAGACCTACGACAAGGCTCGCGCCACGCTGAAAGGCGGTATGAGCCTTGTGGTGTTCCCGGAGGGTGCGAGGAGTTTCACCGGTCACATGGGAGTGTTCAAGCGAGGAGCCTTCATGCTTGCTGACGAACTGCAACTGCCTATCCTGCCGCTGACCATAAACGGTTCTTTCGACATCATGCCGAGAATGAGAGACTGCAAATGGGTAACCTGGCATCCGCTTAAGCTCACCATCCACAAACCCATCTATCCTGAAGGACAGGGACCGGAGGACATCAACCGCCGCATGGACGAATGCTACAAAGCCATCATGTCGGGACTGGAAGAGAAATACCAAGGTTTTGTGGAGAACCCTGACCAATAACAACATTCTGTATCTACGACAAAAGGCAATAATTGGCAATATAAATACCATATATACTTGTATCCGGAAAGATACAGTTGTCTAAACATCGTTTGGTAAATATAAGCAAACCGACAACCGGGTCTTGATGCGAAAGGCATATAGTCCTTTCAATCAAGACCCGGTTGTCGTTTTTTTTCTTTCAACCCAAATCAATCATTAGGGCTTGCTTGGCGTTTATCCCTATCGGCTATATTCCGTTTGGCGTTTATTATCTCTTCACCGTCTTCATCACGGGTTCACAGGTAAGCTGCACACCGAGCTTCTTGAATATGCGCTGGTCTACATCGCTCAGCATCACCGTGGAATGAACCTGACAGTCGCGCAGTTTAGGCAACTGCTCCAAGGCGCGACGGCAGTTCTCGTCCTGCTCAGAGAGTACAGACAAGGCGACAATCACTTCATCTGTGTGCAAACGAGGGTTGTGGCCACCCAAGTAACTGATTTTGGTGTGCTGGATAGGCTCTATCATAGACTCAGGGATGAGCTTCAGGTCGTGGTCTATGCCAGCAAGATGTTTGGTGACATTAAGAATGAGAGCGGCACTGCAACCAAGCAGCGGACTGGAATTGGCGGATATTATCGTGCCGTCTTGCAGTTCTATAGCTGCCGACGTATGTCCCGTTTCATTGAGACGTCCCTTTGCCGCTGTGGTGACTCGACGGAAGTCGGTAGAAATCTTTGCCTGCTGCATGAGGAGCTGTATCTTCTTTATCTCCGCATCATTACATGCTCCGAGCGCAAGTTTATTCGTGGCTGCGTAATAGCGGCGGATAATCTCGTTCTTCGATGCCTCCACACACACATCGTCATCACTGATGCAGAACCCCACCATGTTGACGCCCATGTCCGTTGGCGACTTGTATGGATTGGTGCCATAGATACCCTCGAAGAGAGCGTTGAGCACAGGGAAGATTTCTATGTCGCGGTTGTAGTTGATGGCAATCTTATTGTACGCTTCAAGGTGGAACGGGTCTATCATGTTAACGTCATTGAGGTCGGCCGTAGCTGCCTCATAGGCAATGTTGACAGGATGCTTGAGCGGAAGGTTCCACACCGGGAAGGTCTCAAACTTGGCATATCCTGCCCTGACGCCACGCTTGTTCTCATTATAGAGCTGACTCAGACACACTGCCATCTTGCCGCTGCCCGGACCGGGAGCGGTGACGATGACGAGCGGACGCTCGGTCTCCACATAGTCGTTCTTGCCGAAGCCTTCGTCAGAAGCTATCAGTTCCACGTTGTGAGGATAGCCCTCAATGAGATAGTGGCAATAGGTCCTGATGCCAAGACGTTCCAGACGCTGCTTGAAAGCCACGGCTGCCGGCTGTCCGCCCCAGTGGGTGATGACCACAGAACCTACCATGAAGCCACGGCCCTGGAATTCGCCTCTGAGCCGGAGCACATCCTCGTCGTAGGTGATACCGAGGTCGGCCCGTTTCTTGTTCTTCTCAATGTCTGTAGCACTGATTACTATGACAATCTCTATGCTGTCGTTGATTTTCTGGAACATACGCAGCTTGCTGTCTGGCAAAAAACCAGGCAGCACACGACTGGCATGATGGTCATCGAAGAGCTTTCCTCCAAGCTCCAGATACAACTTTCCATCAAACTGGGATATTCTCTCCTTTATGTGTTCAGACTGTATAGACTGATACTTATCATTGTCAAACCCTATCTTCATCGTTGATTTCTTAACTTAATTGCAGTGCAAAGTTAGCTATTTATGTCCATCCGAAGAAATATTTGCGTAACTTTGCAGAAATAATATTCGTGAACCATTCCGATAATCACCCCCGCTCTCAGTTGGCGATTGCCGGAAAAGGCTTTATATAACACAACAATAACGATAATGGTAACATTCACAGACCGTCTTTCGAACGACAACGACTACAAGCGCGAGGAACTGATAAAAAAAATTGAACATGCCTTAGGACAGATGACTCTCAAGGAACTTGAGGCCCTGTCGTATGACATGTTCACGAAAGGATATCTTGAAGATTAACCCCACACGGAATGCTGCTGCATCCGCGCTTGGGACAAGCTACGGAATCTGCTACAGGGCATGCTGCATGAAGCGCTGCTCTGCCAGCTTTTCGTATTTAGTCCCCGGTCTGCCATAGTTGGCAAATGGGAATATGCTTATTCCTCCACGGGGCTTGAATATTCCCGTCACTTCGATGTAGCGTGGATCCATGAGCTTCACGAGGTCTTTCATTATGATATTGACACAATCCTCATGAAAGTCGCCATGGTTGCGGAAGCTGAAGAGATACAGCTTCAGGCTCTTGCTTTCCACCATACGCACGTCGGGAATGTATTTTATGATTATCTCTCCGAAGTCAGGCTGTCCCGTGATAGGACACAGCGTAGTGAACTCAGGACAGTTGAACTGCACCCAATAGTCATTCGTCTGATGCTTGTTCTCGAATGTCTCAAGCACCTCAGGCGCATAGTCCTGCCTATACTCCGTCTTCTTGCCGAGGGCATGCAATCCCTCGTCCTGTCTGTTTTCGCTATTTGTCATACGAACATTTTTAGATATTACCAATTTTGAACACACCGTAGTTTATGTTACGGTCGTAGGTGTCAACACCCTCTATCTGCTTCGTTTTCCTTACCACCCTCATCGTTATCGGCAGCACCACAATCTCATAGACCGTCTTCAGCACAATCTGTGAGATAATGAGTTTGGGCAATTCCGCAAGTGGCACCACCCCACCAAGGGCAAGCGGGAAAAAGATTATTGAATCGGCGGTCTCGCCATACACAGTGCTCATCACGGCACGCAGGGCGAAATGCTTCCCGCCTGACGACACCTTCATGCGGCTCATCACATAGGCGTTGATGAACGAGCCTACGAGAAACGCGAGGAAGGAAGCCAAGGCTATACGTGGCGCCAGTCCGAACACGGCATGGAATCCGGCTTCATTATCCCAATATGGTGCTCCTGGTATGGCATCAGCCAAAGCACCGAAGGAAACGAAGATGAAGTTCATCAGAAAACCGAGCCAGATGAGCAGTCGGGCTTTCTTATAGCCCCACACCTCACACACGCAATCGTTGATGATATACGACACGGGAAACACCAGCAGTCCGCCGGTGATATTGACCCATCCTATTGAAATCTGCTTTGTTTCGAGCACGTTTGCCGTAATGAGGCAGACGCAGAAGAGCACGCTGAAAAGCATAAACAGCACACTCACACTATTGTTGCTTACTTTCATGATTCTTGTTTTGTTTAGTCCGGCGGCTCTGTTTCCAGTGCAAACACGGACATGGAGGTTTGTCAAGCACTCGCTAAGTCCCAAACTGTCAAATCAAGACAAGGTCTGACAGACGATTTGGGATGAACTGTTATTATGCCATCCATCATCTTTTGATGAAAGCGGCTGCAAAGGTAATGATTTTTCTTGAAATAATAAGCTTATATTCCCAAAGGATTGATATTGTTGTAGCTTTCCTTCACCTTTGACTCTATTCCCTGCTGGTCCCCCTCTTCCTGCTCACGAGACAATATCTCGTTGAGACGTTCCTCATCGCTCTTGGCGCCCTCGGCATCGCCGGCCTGCTTGCGCAACAAGGCACGGTTCTCCAGCGCTTCTTTTGAGAATGGATTCACGTCGATTACCTTTCCGTAGTATTCCATCGCCTGTTCTGCATTTCCACGTTTGTTCTCGATGTTCGCCTTCAGCATCAGCGCCTCTTCGTTGTCGGGATAATTGTTCAGGAGATAAGCCGCATCGTTGTCGGCATCATCAAGATTGCCGTCAGACAGATACACCTCTCCACGCAGCAGGTAAGCCTCAGCATACTCCTCATTAAGCGCTATAGCCTTGGTAAGCATTGCCACGGCATTTGTGATGTCGTCGGTGCCGATGCAAGCTTTTGCATAGAGGAAGAGGGCCTCAACAGACTTGGAATCTACGAGCAGCGCCTTCTCACAAGAGGCAGACATGAGCACATAGTTTTCCATCACGTAGGCAATGCCAGCCATACGCAGGAATATTCCGATATTGTCGGGCTGTGCCTGCGCCAGCTTTTCCAGTTGCTGATACGCATTGTTGTAGTCTCCCACTCCCACGTAAGCTTGCGAGAGATAGTCTCTCACTTCAAGGTCTTCCTTGATGTTGAGGGCATGGGTAAAACATTCTATTGCATACCCTACACTGTTTATCTTGAGTGCCTTCACGCCGTCAAACTTCAGTATGTCGAAGTTCTTCTCGTCAGCACGCTGCAGTTCCTCCACTGTAGGAGTCTTTTCTTCTTTGGCAACGCCAAACAGTTTTTTAAAGAAATTCATTTTATAGAATCGTTGCTTTAGGGTTCCACTCGTTGTGTTTTCCCCCTTGAATTATGAAATGAAGAAGCTACCGTCTCTCATGTCGCATGGCACACGATAGAGGCGGTAACTTCAGAAAGATATTGTCAAGCAGGCATTATCCCACTATAATCTCGCTCAGAGTAGGATGTATATGAGTGATGTCATCAAGCTTTTCCACCGTGATGTTCTGACACATCAGTGCACTGACCTCCTGAACCAGGTCGGCGGCATGTGCTCCATATACATGGCAGCCCACCACCTTGCCTCCGGCATCGGTGAGAAGCTTCAGCATACCCTCCGTTTCGTTCATCGCCACGGCCTTGCCGTTGGCACGATAGTAATGCTTTATGCTGCGATAATCAGCACCTTCAGCCTTGAGGGCATCCTCCGTCTTGCCCACGCTGGCAGCCTCAGGCAATGTGAATACCGCTGCCGGCATCACATCGAAGCGGATATCGTCGCGACAGCCTACGATAGCGTTTACGGCCCTCTTGCCCTGCATCTCTGCTGCATGGGCAAGCATCTGTCTGCCGTTAACGTCGCCAATGGCATACACGTTCTCTACAGAGGTGAGCATATTGTCGTCAACGGCAATTCCCTTGGCATCGTATTTTATTCCCACCTCATCAAGACCGAGTCCATCAGTAAGCGGTTTTCTGCCAACGGCAAGCAACACCTTGTCGGCCTCCACCTCTGTCACCTTGCCCTTGCGCTCAAAGGTAACCTTTCCGGAAGCCGCTCCCTTGAGGGCAGACTGCATATAGAAGGTAACGCCTCTCTTCTCAAGACATTTGCGCAGGCGTTTGGCGATATCGCTGTCGATTGGCGGCAGACATTCCTTGAGGAATTCCACTACTGTTACCTCACAACCGAAAGAATTGAGTATGCTTGCAAACTCCATTCCTATCACTCCGGCACCAACTATGCAGATGCGCTTCGGCAGCACGTCGGTGTCGAGAAGCCAGTCGGAGTCGCACACCATCTCTTTGTCAAGATCTGGGATAGGCAACGACTTTGACACGGAGCCAGTGGCTATGATGATGTTGTCGGCAGAATAATCCTTACCGTCAACTACCACTGTATGGGCGTCTTTCATCACAGCCATACCTTTGACGAGCGTTATGCCTGAAGCCGACAGTAGTGTGGCGATGCCTCCGCGCAGAGTCTCCACCACCTGCTGCTTGCGGACGAAAGCCTTGGCGAAATCAAAACTGTATGTCACACCGTCGAGCGCATAGCTCCCGGCATCCTTCATCGTCTCTATCACCTCAGCGAGCCGCGCGTAAGTCTTGGTGGGAATACAGCCACGGTTGAGACATGTGCCTCCCAGTTCGTCTTTCTCCACTACCAATACCGTCAGTCCCTTGGATGCGGCATAAGTGGCGGTCTTGTATCCACCAGGACCGCCACCGATGATTATCAAATTGAAATCCATATAGAATCAATCATTTAGCATGCTCTTATATGTCACCACAGGATGCTTTGCTGCCAACACATCGTCCACTCTTCCGATAGGAGTATTGTGTGGCGCAGACTTCAGCAGTTCTGGCTCATTCTTTGCCTCCTCGGCGATTTTCCTCATCACCTCGATGAATCCGTCTATCGTCACCTTGCTCTCGCTTTCTGTAGGCTCTATCATCATTGCCTCGTGGAAGAGCAGCGGGAAGTAGATGGTCGGCGCATGATACCCATAGTCGAGCAAGCGTTTAGCCACATCCATAGTGGTGATGCCTGTAGACTTGTCTGCCAGGCCGTTGAATACGAACTCATGCTTGCAGAGTCCTGCGATAGGCAGTTCATATACATCCTTCAACGACTCCTTGATATAGTTGGCATTGAGTGTGGCAAGCGGTCCTACATATTTGATATACTCCTTGCCGAGAGAAAGTATGTAGGTGTATGCCTTGAGGATAACGCCGAAATTGCCGTGATACGGACTGACGCTGAGTGTCGAGTCATGCTCGTTGTCGGGCAGGAACTGCTCCAGTCCCTTTCTCACTCCCACCGGGCCGCTTCCTGGTCCGCCACCTCCGTGAGGTGTAGAGAATGTCTTGTGCAGGTTGATGTGCATCACGTCGAATCCCATGTCACCAGGACGACAAGCGCCGAGCATCGGGTTGAGGTTCGCTCCATCGTAATACATCAGTGCTCCACACTCATGAACGAGCTTGGCAATCTCTGGAATGTTTCTCTCGAATAGTCCGAGAGTATTCGGGTTGGTCATCATTACGGCAGCGATAGTGTCGTCGAGGAGTCCTCTCAGGTCGTCAACGTCCACCACTCCATCGGCCGTACTCTTCACCTCCACGATTTCCAGTCCGCAGACCGCGGCAGAAGCCGGATTGGTACCGTGTGCAGAGTTTGGCACGATCACCTTTGTTCTCTTTTCGTCGCCCCTGCTCTCATGATATCTTCTGATCACCATCAGTCCGGTAAGCTCACCGTGAGCACCGGCAAACGGGTTGAGAGTGAAGTCTGCAAGACCGGCAATCTCAGAGAGAGCTTTTCTCAGTCCGGCACAAACATCGAGACATCCCTTCACCGTGTCAACAGGCTGCAGCGGATGTATATCCCTGAAGTCTGCCATACCTGGAATCTCCTCGTTTATGGCTGGGTTGTATTTCATCGTGCAGCTGCCAAGCGGATAGAATCCGTTGTCCACGCCGAAGTTGTTTCCGCTATGGTTGGTATAGTGTCTCACCACGGTCATCTCGTCACACTCAGGCAACTGTGCGTCGTTCTCTCGGCGCATCTCTGCAGGCACCTCATAATCACCGAATTTGTTGTCAGGAAGAGAGTAACCCTTTCTGCCTGGATGCGACAGTTCGAAAATCAAGTTTCCGTATAATTTGTTATTCATAATCAGACAAACTTTTTCAGATTAACTTAATAAGGTTATCTATCTCTTCCTTGGAGCGCTGCTCCGTCACAGCAAACATGATAGTGTGGTCGCCCATCTTCACTCCTCCGAGGAATCCGTTGTCAACGAACTTCTTCTGCAGCACGTCAACGTCTCCGTCGTATTCAACGCAGAATTCATTGAAGAACGGTTTCTGGAACGTTGGTTTGAAATGTCCCGTCTCCACGAGTTTGTCCATCATGTAGTGAGCTCCGGCATACGACAGTTCGCCAGCTTCCTTCACTCCCTTCTTTCCCATCACCGCCATGTATACGGTAACGAAAAGAGCCATGAGGCTCTGGTTGGAGCATATGTTGGATGTAGCCTTCTGCCGGCGGATATGCTGCTCTCTGGCCTGCAATGTGAGCACGAAGGCACGCTGTCCGCGGCTGTCTTCCGTCATTCCTACGATGCGTCCCGGCATCTTGCGGATTAGCTTCTCTGTGCAGCACATATATCCCACGTATGGACCACCGAACATCATCGGCACTCCGAGACTCTGTCCGTCGCCCACTGCGATGTCGGCTCCCCATTCTGCCGGTGTCTTGAGCACGGCATAGTCAGCAGCCACTCCATTCATTATCATCAGCGCCTTGTTGTCGTGGGCAGCGTCGGCATATCCGGCATAGTCTTCCACGATGCCATAACGGTTAGGCTGCTGTACGATTACTCCGGCAACACCCTTCTGCGCTATCTTCTCCTGGAAATCAGCTTTGTAGGTGATGCCATCGTTTTCCTTCACCATCACGATGTTCACGCCGTGGAACTTGGCGTATGTCTTCACCACGGTGAGCACCTTCTTGTCTACGGTTTCAGAAACGAGCACCGTGTCACACTTCTTTCCTGCAGCCACAGCCATCATCATAGCCTCTGCAGTGGCTGTGGAACCGTCATACATAGAAGCGTTAGAAATATCCATGCTTGTCAGTTCAGCCATCATCGACTGATATTCGAAGATGTAGTGGAGCGTGCCCTGTGATATCTCTGCCTGGTATGGAGTATATGATGTGAGGAACTCAGAGCGCTGCACGATACGTCCCACCACGGCTGGCGTGTAATGGTCGTAAACGCCGGCACCGGCAAAGCATACCAGTCTCTTGTTCTCATTGCCCAGAGCTTCGAAGAATCTTCTCACCTCCATCTCGCTCATTGCCTCCGGAAGGTCGTATTCCTTCTTGAAGCGGATCTCCTCCGGCACATCAGAGTAGAGTTCGTCGAGCGAACCTACTCCTACGATGTCGAGCATTTCCTTTATCTCACTTTCCGTGTGAGGAAAATACTTGTATTCCATATTATAGAAAATGAAGAGTCATACAAAACGTACCGTTCTCTTAGTGAGCTTCCTTTTCGCAGAACTCAGCGTATGCCGCAGCGTCCATAAGGTTGTCGAGCTCTGTCTTGTCAGAGAGCTCCACCTTGATTATCCAGTTGGCGAAAGCATCCTGGTTGATAATCTCCGGTGTGTCCTCAAGAGCCTCGTTCACCTCTACCACTGTTCCACTTACAGGAGAAGTCAGGTCGCTGGCAGCCTTCACGCTCTCAACGGCTCCGAAATCCTCACCTGCCTCTACCTCGTCGTCTGTATCAGGCATGTCTACATATACGATGTTGCCCAATGCGTTCTGTGCATAGTCTGTGATACCGATATAGCCGAACTCACCTTCTACCTTTACATATTCGTGTGACTCTGCATAGTAGAGTCCTTCAATTACTTTTGCCATAGTATTATATTTTATTGGATTATTGTTTTATGAAAAAATATTTGTCTAAAGTTTCAATGATTTACCGTTGCCATTATTTCTTGTAGTGTTTGTCGTAGAAACGCTTCTTCACCACAACGCCTGGGAAGGTCTTCTTTCTGATCTGAACCTCAAGCGGCGTTCCGAGCTTGCCATACTCTGCCTTTACGAGAGCCATGCACACGCTCTTGTCCGTTGAAATGGAATGATAGCCAGTGGTCACCTCGCCTACAGGCTCACCGTCTTTCAGCACTGTGTATCCGTGACGTGGAATGGCCTTTCCTTCGAGTTCTATTCCCACGAGCTTCTGTGCCACGCCGTTTGTCTTCTGGTCAACGAGGGCATTCTTGCCCACAAACTCCTCTTTGTCGAGTTTGCAGAACATAGAGAGCCCTGCCATCACTGGAGAGATGTCTGCCGACAGTTCATCGCCATACAGAGGCAGTCCCACTTCAAATCTGAGAGTGTCGCGGCATCCGAGTCCGCAAGGCTTGCAGCGTCCGCTCTCCATCAGTTTGTCCCAGCAGTCACAAATATAATTATGGCTTGCATAGATTTCAAATCCGTCTTCTCCGGTATATCCCGTGCGGCTTACTATCACGTCGCCAATGGTCTTGACAGTATAGAAAGTCAGCTCCTTGCAAGCTATGCCGAGCACTTCCTCAACGACGGTTTCAGCGTTAGGTCCCTGAACAGCAATCTGCCCGTAGTCCTCTGAACGGTTCAGAAGCTCAATGTTGAAGCCCTCTGACTGTTTCTGCATCCACTCCCAGTCTTTGTCGATATTGGCAGCGTTTACCACGAGAAAGAAGTCATTCTCGGCCATCTTGTATACGAGAAGGTCATCTACGGTTCCACCATTGTCGTAGAGCATCATGCCGTAGAGAATCTGTCCGGCCTCTATCTTGCTCACGTCGTTGGTGAAGATATGCTGCACATAGCGCTCGGCGTCGGCTCCCTTCACGGTCACCTCACCCATGTGTGACACGTCGAACACGCCGCAGTCTGTTCTCACTGCCTGATGCTCGTCGATGATTGTAGAATACTGGATAGGCATGTCGAAACCACCGAATGGGCTTATCAACGCGCCTTGCTTCACGTGCTTGTCATAGAGACATGTTCTTTTGTTTTCCATAATGATATGTGTTTTTATAGGGTTCTCTTTTTTAGATTCTTTCCGGTGTGGCGTGTCAGCTGAGCAGCAGCTCCACGAAGTTTTCCCTCTTGAGATTCATCACCACCTCGTCGAGTTTCTCGGGCAGCGCCTTTGTCAGTTCTCCCTCCGTGAGCGCCACGCCACGTATGGGTTTGAGGAGATTCTCGTCGATGTCGCCCACGATGAAGAAATCTCCCACCATGGCGGCGCTCTTTATGATGTTGTTCTTCATCTCCAGCCTCACCTCAATGTCGCCTACATTATCTATATGTCCTCGCTTCACCACGGCATATCGTGGATTTTTGCCGTAAATGAAATCATCGGTAAGATATTCCTTCTCTATCTCCTTTATCAGTTCCACATCGTGGTCTGTCAGCGTCATCTCCGAGTCGCAGAGGTTCTGTCTGACGAAGGTCTTGAACTGCTCGATGTCGATGTCGAGATAGTCTTTGAGCAGGGCTATGCGCTGGCGCACGCTCTGAATGCCCTTGCTGAGCAGTTTCTGGTCCGACGGCGTGATGGCTCCCACCATGTTCTGCATGTCGGTGTCGAAGAGCATCGTGCCATGCACTATGCTGCGTCCCGGCACATGATAGAAGGCGTTGCCGCTGACTTTCCTGTCGCCGATGAGCACATCGTTGCGCCCCGTAGCCTTGGCGTCGAGCCCCAGTTTCTGGAGCACCATCACCACCATGTTTATATATTTGTTGAAAGTGAAGTTCACGTGTTCGTCTTTCGTGACATAAGAGAACATGATATTGCTCATATCCGCATACACGCATCCTCCACCGCTTTTTCTTCTGTAGGTCTGTACCGAATGTTCCCTGCAGTAGTCGAGATTTACCTCGGCTTCCACCAGTTGGTTCCTGCCGAATATCACGCTAGGCTGCACCTGCCACATGAAGAAGCAGTCTTCCTCATCAATGGTTTTCGCCACATATTCTTCCATGGCGAGATAGAACGGCAAGCGATGCTGCGTATTGTCGGGCAATGCTACATACAACATTTTTTCTGTTAGATTTATGGTAATAACATAATTGCCACAAAATTACGAAAAAAAACAAACCCTGCAAATTTTATACGCATTATTTTGTCTTTAAGATGCTTATGCAGGGGTTATGGTTGCTCTTGTTGTCATGCCATCGCTCATGCAGACTCTTTCCGCTTGATTATCCCACCTCTTATATAATATAGCTATACTGCATATCTGACACTTGCCGAACTGCCAACGAACTCACAGGGCAATCACCATCCGAAGGCTTTCTTGTCGGCGAGCCATTTTCCCTGCGCCCTGAGCACCTGCTCTATGATGTCGCGCCCCACTCCATGTCCGCCCACGGCCTGCGAGATGTAGCGGCTGATGGCCTTGATGTCGGGACATGCGTCTGAAGGGCAGCAGGGGCAGCCCGAACGACTCATCACTTCATAGTCGGGGATGTCGTCGCCCACGAAGATCACCTCCTCGTCGGTGAGTCCGTTGTCGGAAAGGAACTTGTCGTATGTCTTTATCTTCACCGAGCACGCCGTAAACACGTCTTTCACTCCGAGCCTCTCGTATCTGATACGGATGCTGTCAACGGTGGCTCCTGTCATGATGGCGATGTGGAGTCCTTGCTTCACTGCCAACTGTATGGCGTATCCGTCCTTGATGTTCACCGTGCGCATCGGTTCTCCCGACGGATGCAGGTTTATCGTACTGGCACTGAGCACTCCGTCAACATCGAATATCACGGCGCGTATCTTCTTCAAATCGTAGTCTATCATATCTTTCTCTGTTTGTTTGCTATAACTGATTAATGGTACGGATTCCAACCGAGGGCAAACCTCCAAGCGGGCGTCACCTCCGGCATCACTTCTCGTTTCTCTCATGAATGCTCTTGCTCATGATGTCGTATATCTGCCTGATGCGGTCGTCGTAGGCGAGCATCCTGCTCTGCATACCTATCACATTCTCGTCGTAGCGGATGGCAGGACCGGTCTGGGCTGACTTCGGCGACATGCTATGCACCTTGCCCGCCGTCTCGTCGATGAGCGGCAGCATCGAACTGAAGGGGATGCCGTATCTGTCGAGGACTTCTGAAGCGAGATCGTAGCAGTGATTCACGAAGTTGCATGCGAAGACTGCCGCCAGGTGCAGATGTTTGCGGCCTTCCGAATCCAGCTGCATGACATGCTGCGAGAGACTGCTGCCGAGGTCTGTAAGCAACCGCAGGTCGCTCTCATAGCGCGCCTCAACGAAGATGGAAACGTCGGTGAAATCCACCTGTCGCTGCTTTGAAAACGACTGCATGGGATAGAACACTCCGTAGCGGCCGGCATGTCCATCGAAGATGCTCATCGGGATGCTGCCTGCCGTATGGACGAAGAGTCCACGCCGGCTGCCGTCGCACAATCGTGCCACCACATCGCTGAGCGCCCCGTCTTTCACCGACACTATATATATATCGGCTTCTCTTGCCACACCGTCAAGGTCTGACACCGCTTCTGCCCCCACCTGAGAGGCAAGTGCATCGGCAGACGCCTGTGTGCGACTATACGCCTGTGTTATCTCATGACCGGCGTCTTTCAACGCCCTGGCCACGTTGGTGGCAAGATTTCCTGCCCCCACAAAAACTATCTTCATATCCTGTCCTTGTATTTTTTCGTTGCGTTATGATTTGGGGTTGGCAAATTTTCCTGTTTGCCATGCAGCAGAAGAGTCAACCTATATGTATTCGCTGCCACTCGAGCTGGTCATCATCTATCTCTGCCTGTGACACAGGTTTATCAGCAGTGCCTATCGCCACCACCGCATACACCGTCTTGCTCTCCGGAATGTCGAGTATTCCTCTCACCACCTCGTCAGACATGGTACCGTCGGTGAGCTGATAGCCTCTTATCTGCACCGAATGGTAAGCCAGTTGCCTTTCTGCCGCCTGCGCACACATCGCCCACACTACAGCAGAACAGTTTTCCACCCACGCCCCATCATAGAGACGGTCGGCAACCACTGCCACTGCCATCGGTGCCTGAGCGATGCATTCCGCACCATGGTCTCTGGCATCTGCAAGACGTTCCAGCAGATGCGGGTCTTCCACGGGGTATAGCTCCACAGAGTTCCCTCCCTTGCCACAAGTGGCAAGGAGCGCTGCCCGGAGCACCCGTTCCACATCGTCAGCCTGTATCTCAGTACGGCAGAACTGTCTGTCGCCAATTTCCATAGCCAGTATTTCTTCTATTCTCATATCACTTGTTTTCTCTTCCTTGCCTATCGTTTGGCAAAAGTATACAAAAAACATGGCATAAGGAAATTTTCATACGTTTAATTCGACATATCTCCCATTTGGCTAATTTGCTGAAAATAAAAAAATCAACCATGGGCAAGCACAGTAAATCTTCGGAAAACGGGCACGATGCTTGCCCCAAGTGGGAACGCTGCTTACCCAACATGGGCAAGCACCTTGCCCCTGATGGGCAGAATTTGTTTCATAAGTTTGATCTTGGTCTGTACCCATATGTGCAAATTTTGCACATGTGATATTTTCATCCAATTCACCCTACTTGAAGATGTTTCTTATATGGCGCGTTATTACAGTACGGTCTCTTCCGAACAATTCAGCCATCTGACTTTGTGTAAGCCACACGGTATCTTTCTCCAACTTTACTTCAAGTTGGGTGTTGCCATCGTTTGTCGTATATAGGACGATAGAAGAACCGTTATTTGCAAAAATTTTATTCTCCATCACCCCTATCATTACATTCATATAGATAACGTTTCGACTGCAAAGATATTGCTCTGGTGTATCTTCTTTGTTCACACCATCATAATATTCTGCTTGAATAACACATTTCAACAACATTTTTCTCCCAGACAGGAGTCAAGCCCATCAAAATATTTTTTAGAGAGAAAACAAACAGAGATGCTTATATGACTGAGAAATTGTGTATTTTTGCAATATCCCAGAGAACAAGGGGATATTGACAATAATATAAAACTGATAAGAATGCAGGATTTTGCAGCAATAGATTTCGAGACAGCCAACAGCGAGCGATCATCGGTCTGCTCTGTCGGCATCGTGATAGTCAGAGGCGGCGAGATCGTGGACAAGTTCTACTCGCTAATCAAACCCGAACCAGAATACTACAGTTATGTGTGCATGCGGGTGCATGGTCTGTGCGCTGCCGACACAGAAGATGCTCCCGTCTTTCCCGAAGTGTGGAAGCAGATAGAGCCGAAGATTGCCGGACTGCCCCTCGTTGCCCACAACAAGGCGTTCGACGAGAGTTGTCTGAAAGCCGTGTTCCGCGTATACCAGATGAACTACCCCGACTACCCGTTCTTCTGCACCTGCATAGCATCACGCCGGGTATGGCCAAAAGGCAGGCACAACCTCGACATCATCGCCGCCCGCTGCGGTTATGACCTGACAAACCATCATCATGCCCTGGCAGATGCTGAAGCCTGCGCTGCCATAGCGCTGGAGATATTATAGCAATCAGCATAGCAGAAAAAAAATACGATAACGACATGCAAGTGAGAATAAGTTTTCCAAGACGCATTTTCGACCTCATGATGCCAAGGCTCTGCACCGTGTGTCATGAGAGGCTCGGCATAACCGAAGACTCCATCTGCATGGCGTGCAACCTGCATCTGCCGCGCACCGCATTCTGCTCCTCTCCATACGACAATGAGATGGCACAGTGTTTCTGGGGACTGATGCCGATAGAGAAGGCTGCGGCACTGTTCTATTATCTGCCCCACTCGCCATCGTCGGGCATAATGCTGAAAATGAAATATGAGGGAAGATGGGATGTGGCTGAAGACATGGGACACATAATGGCAAGGGAATGCGGTGAAGCGGGATTCTTCGACGGCATCGACGTGATTGTGCCTATCCCGATAACGAAAAAGCGAAAGCGGGAAAGAGGTTACAACCAGAGTTATCATCTGGCGCTCGGAATAAGTGAGGCTACGGGAATCCCCATCGCAGACAAGGCGGTGGAGAGGACAGTCTACAATGGGTCGCAGACAAGACTCAGGGGATATGAAAGGAGGGAGAATGTGGAGAATGCTTTTGCGCTACGCGACGCAAAGAAAATAAGAGACAAGCATGTGCTTATCATTGACGATGTGGTGACTACGGGTTCCACGATAATGGAATGCGGAAAGGAACTTCTCAAAGGCGGCGCAAAGGCACTGAGCGTGTTGTCGCTGGGATATACTAAATAGTAGACAAGTAGACGAGTTGACGAGTAAACAAATTGACAAAGAAATTTCTATGGCCTACCGATGGTCTATCTGATAAGGACATATCTACTTGTCAACTCGTTTACCCGTCTACTTGTTTACTCGTCTACTCATTTATTTCCAAACTTCAACTGTTCTTCTTTTTCTATCGTCACCTTACTCTCGTCGAGTTTAGAGGCATCGAGACGGAAGGTCTTGATGAAGAAATCATAAACGGCATTGCGCTTGTTCGGACCGAAGTCATGACGCTCATTCGGCAGATGGACATTGCTTATATTCTCCTTCTTGCCATAGAATCCATAGATGCGCTGCAGATAGGGATATTCCAGTTCGGGAGTGGTAGAGGTCCAGTCGCCGCCATCGCTTACGAGCATCATCGGTTTCGGAGCGAACATGGCTGCTATTTCTGCATTACACGTGCCGCCGCCAGCGAGCTGTATCGGCATGCCGCTCTCGCAGGGACAGCCGCCATCAAACCACGACGAGAGGCTCACCACCGGATTGGCAGCCGTATAGCGGTCGTCGAGAGCTGTGAGAAGTACGGTCTGTGTGCCGCCTCCCGAACCACCGTTCACTCCCACTCTCGTCTTGTCTACATCCTTGCGGTTTATCATCCAGTCGAGGATGCGTATGCCGTTGAGGGCCTGCATCTGATGAGCCTCGGCTGTCTGATGGGCCTTTGCCCCCACTTCATCTTCTGATTCGCCCCATCCCCACAGGTCATAATCCACACAGATGGCTCCCATACGGGCGAGTGTGGCAAGACGCTGCTGCTGCACGGTGCCATATCTGCCGTTGACGAAATGTCCGTTGGGACAGATGATAAGCGGATGCTTGCCCTTGGTGGCAGGAGTATATATTGACCCCTTCACGGTATGTCCGTCTACGGTTTTCATACAGAAGTTCTGAACGGTATATCCGTCGTATTTCCTTATTTTCGACACAAGAGGCTTCTCCTTGGAACAGCGGGCGAGCAGCGGGTCGATGCCAAGACGCTGGCGCACCTCACGACGCAGTGAGTCGCGACGCAGCTCCCATGACGCCCGGTCGCTATATTTGGAAGCGAGATACGGCAGGAGTTTCCATCCGTCGGAAGCCTGACGGCGCGGATATTCATATTTCTTTATCTTATAGAGGTTGCCCTTCTGCTTGAGGGCATAAAAGTCGAAAGGCTTGAGGATATTGTCAAACGTCTCCTCCAGAGAATACGGACGAACACGGAAGTCGGCATAGTCGAGTTTCAGTCCGGCGGTGTCTACATTGAACTTCAGTCTAACGTCGAAACGCTTTGCCACATCATTGAGCACATCACCAAGCGGACGTGCATATTTCGTCTCAAAAGTCTGTGCCTGGCAAACTGTGCCGGCAAACAGGGCTGCTATAAGAATTGAATTTCTCTTCATGATTATTTTTTGATTTTAATACAAGAAATCGGAGAGCCCGGAATTCTCTTTGTTTTATAGAGAACTACAAGCGCTCCGATTTTATTGTGAATAACGATAACTATAATTTATATTCAAGTTTTCCGAGCGTGTCCCGCTGTGCCACCTTTTTGCCGTTGACAAGCAGGATGAGACCCTTGCCGTGGCGATAGTGAGAACCGGTCTTGTCGTAGACCACGGAGATGTTCTTGCCGTGATACATCACGTTGTCGAGACAGAAATAATCCCATTTTCCTTCCGGCACAAGCGGATTGACGATGATGCTGCCATCTGCCTGCGGACGCAGTCCTACGATGCCTGTTATCATCAGATCGTTGAAGGTGGAGTGGTTGTAATAGCGGCTGCGCTCACGGTCACCCATAAGCCATGCACCGTTTGTCTCGTCGAGATACTCACCGATATATGGTCTGCCGCGATGGTGCTGGCTCTCTACATACACCTCCATATCATGGAAGAACTCCTTGCTGCCTACAATAGGCTCCGGGTAGTTGTTTATATAGTTTGCCATTGCCGTCAGCGTCTGACTCGTGGCAAAAGGCCATACGGCACCATCCCACTCACAAGTTCCTGTACCATGGGTGCGGAAGAGCGGCGAGCGACGCTCACAGGTGGTAAGTCCGTAAGGGGCAGAGAAGCCCTTCTCGTCGGTAACCTGCTTCCATGCGACATCATACTTTTTGTTGTCAGGCATATTGAAATACCACGGAATGAAGCCTATAGCCTCGCGTACATTTGCGAGAGTGTCGGTCTGCAACGTTTCAAAGAACTCATGTTTGCCGTTCCAAAGCTTGTTCTCCACAAGCTTTTTCAGTTCTGCAGCCTCCTTGTTGTATTCTGCAGCTTTAGCCTCATCGCCGGCAAGCTTGTTCATCTCGGCGAGAGCCATGGCGTTGCCATACATATAGCTGTTAATCGTAGGACGCGCAAACTTTTTCCTTCTACCTCCGCTGGCACTCTCTTCCATTCCGTCGCGCACATCCTCCTGCCAGTAGAGTCCGTTGTCAAGACGGTGGGTCTTCTGCCAACGAGCATACTCCTCTTCGAGCGAAGGCTTCAGAGAGTCGACAAACGACCTGTTGCCGTTCACCTTATAAGCCTCATACACTGCGGCAGGATTCCAGGAGCTGAATTTATCCATCTTCTGCATCGCCTTGCCGTCGTTGCCATGATACCAGGTATTGAGAATCTGGTTGATGTATGTTGTGTCGCGCAGCCATCGGGTCTCCATCACGTGGTGGCCGATGGCACAGGCAATGAGGTTGTAGCGGTCGGCATAGGAACGCTGCACGAGAAACTCCGTCATGCCGTAACCCACTGGGGTGCGCTTGATATGCTTGCGCAGAGTCCACCAACGGTAGTAATACATCTCACGGAAATTATCCTGCGGACAGTCGAAGAGCGGCACGTTCTTGCTCATCCATTCCGCCGCCTTGCTGTTGGGGATAGCGTTGGCGATGTTCTCGTCCTCCATCGTATTGAAGTAGTCGATGTAGTGTTTGTAGTCGTCGAACTTCAGCACAGCAGCCTGCCCGTCAGCATCAGCAGCGTAGGTCTTCACATTTGCGATAGAGAATGTAGCCACGGGATCCGACTCGTCGGCACGCGGCATGTCGAAATACTGGTCTGCCGGAGTCTCGTTGTTTGGCTCTGCAAAGAGCGGACCGGTGCGGAACACCACCCTTGTTATTGCCTCCACAGGAGTGTCGAACTGGCGCTGACACACCTTCTTGCCGTTGATATAATATGTGCCGGCATGCATGTCGGTAGAAAGAACAGCCCTCACACGATAGGTTTCTCCTGCCTTATAGTTCTTGAGCATGGTACCGAAACGCGGACCGCCCTTCACCTTCATCACTCCGAGAGAGTCGAGCACTATACGGGAGCAAGCCTGTCCTTTGGCGTCGACAAACTCCACATCAAGCTCTCCATGACCGTTCTGTGCTGCCTGGACATCAAACTCTACGGTAAGTTCCTTTGTGGCAGGTATTATACGTTCCACCTTGGCATAGTCGTAAGGGTCTTTGTCTGACAGCTTCAACCATTTCCCATCGAGAGCAACAGGTGCCCACTTTGGAGAATAGATGTTCCAGTCTGCCATATCTGCAAGCTTTGAATATGCGGAGAAGTCTGTATCGGCATGAGATGTTGCAGCAGTCTGTACAGGCACTGTGATGCGCGAAACCCACATGTCCTCCTTATTGTTACTGTAGGTGACCCACATGTTTCCGTCTGCCGGAGTGCCGTTGCCCTCCTGGATGCCACGGGTGTATTGCGGACCGTAGTTCTTGTAGTTACCGCCATGGCGCTCTGGGGTTATCTCTCCGTTGACAAGATTCAGAGTGGTATATTCCAGTCCGTCGGCACTCAGCGAGATGGCAAGTGGCCATCTGTATTCCGCAGGATTATATACCGTGGCATAAGTTCCGTCGGAGAGCCTCTGCCCCCAAATCTTTCCTGTGGATGTCACGAAGCCATGAGCACGCTTTGCCGGAGTGCGCCATGTGTTGCCGCCATCACAGCTGATGGTCGTCAGTCCGTGTTTCCAGAGTCCCACCTTCCATCCGTTTGGCAGCGTGTAGCCTGAGAATGCCTTATATGGTGTCTTCAGCGGCAGTATGTCATCGCCGCGGTCAGCCTCTTCAGCCCACTGCATGCGTGCCATCGGGTCGGCGAGCAGTTCGTCGCAAGCCTTGACGAAGGCTTTGTCTTTGGATTTCTTGTAGTACGGGAAGTCTGTGTTGCCGGCATTGAAACCGTGGTTGTAGTAGATGAAGTATACGGGGCCGAAGGTGCCGTCGCTCTTTATCTCCCTCACCACTCTGCCGATGCCGTTGCCGTCGGTGGGGTTGTCTTTCGGTGTCATCGACACTACGTAGTTGCCCATAGCCAGGAGCTTGCCTGTCTTCTTCGATACATACCACCCCACTCTCTGGTGCATGATTGCCATAAGATCCTTTGCCTTCAGGCCCGGATATTTTTCAGGCTTTTCAAATCCGTCGGGCACTTTGTATTCAGGGAACAGCTTCACGGGGTCTGTCCATGTGTATCCGTCAGTAGAGGTCTGCAGCATGGTGACTCCTGGCGGCTCGTGCTCGCTGCGTGGGTCGGTAAGATAGTGCATATAGAACTTTCCCTTCCAGTATGCAATCATCGGCTGGTGGTTGTATGTGGCTCCCTTTTCGGCACGCATGGTCTGTATGCTATGCACTCCCACCACGGGGGAGAGTCCGCCGTCATGGCGCGATGGCAGGGAAATGTCGCTGCCGGTGTAGTGAACGGCACTGCTGTTGTATTTTATAAGGTTTTCCACAAGTTCCTCCGGTGCCATGAACACGGTGCCGTGTTTATGACCGTCTGGGAAGGAAACGGCTCCCGTCTGATCCTGGAAGTGTTTGAAATCCTTCGTGCGCTGTGCGCCATAGATAAACTGGCGATACCAGTCGTAATATATATACCACCATCCGTTGACGTATGCCGTAGACGGACCTTCGCTATACATCGGTGTGAATGGTTCTGAAGCCTCACTCCACGGACCGTAGGGTGTCTTTGAGAATGCCACCTTGATGTTGCGCTGCTTGCGGGTATTGTCTTTCAGTACCATCACATAGTCGTCTTTTCCCTTTTTCACCATCGTAGCGTCAATACAACTGAAACCGGGATCGATAAGGAGTTTGGTCTCTGAGAAGGTATTGAAGTCTTTTGTAGTGCAGTAGTACAGACGGTGGTTGTTCTTGTGCTCTTCTATTCCGTCGGGGAATTTTCCCGGTATGCAGGATGCCCATATTATCATATACTGCTTCTTCACGTCGTCGTAGAAGAGTTCCGGCGCCCACACATTGACGGTGGTGGTGTCTTTCATCACTTCGATGAAACGCTCCGGTGTCCAGTGTATCAAATCCTTCGACGATGAGTATCCGAACCCTCTGTCGCCTCTCCAGCTACAGGTCCACACGAAATGGTATGTGCCGTCGGGACCTTTCACTATCGACGGGTCACGCATCACCTTCTGCGTGCCTACCTCCGGCTTGAGGAAGGTGCCAGGAATACTGTCCCAATGTATGCCGTCGCGGCTATAGATGAAGCGCAGTCCTTCGTTGGCGGGTTCATGAAACGAGGTCGAAACGAAAATGTCCGTCGCCATGCCTGCCCTTGGGACAAGCATCATGGCAGCGGCTGCTGAAAATAGTAGTTTCTTCATTTAGTGTAATGTGGTTTCTTATTTCCTGATTCTTAAAGTGGGCATATACAGGAGACTGCCCTCTTTATTAACAAAGACGTCGGCACTGGGCGTTTTGTAACCATCACGCCAATGGCAATCACCGTTGACATGGATAATGTCATGAAGCTATGACATCATCTACGCACGATGCAAAGCTAAAAAAACGGCACATAAAACGACACTAAGGGCACTACATTACGGCTATTCTATTTTATTTTCCTATCTTTGCATAAGATAAGCTGCACCTCAGCATAAGAAATAAATACATTTATTTCATTATGCATTCGGTTTGCGTTATCTTTGCGGAAGAAACAGAAAGAACATTTGGAATATGACAAGACTATATCTCACAAGGCATGGCGAAACCTACGACAACGCCAATAAGATAATGCAGGGACAGACACCGGGCAGACTCAACGACCACGGTATAGAACAGGCGAAGGAAGTGGCAAAGAAACTGGCCGAGAAGCATTTCGACGCTTTCGTGTCGAGCGATCTGAAGAGGTCTATAGACACCTGCCGGATTATCGCCGAACCGCATCATGCGGATGTGCGCACCACTCCACTGCTGAGAGAACGCGACTGGGGAAGCTTCACCGGACGATATATCCCAGACCTGAAAGACGAAGTGTGGCCTGACGATGTGGAATCTCTCGACACGCTGAAGGCGAGGGCACGGGATTTTCTTGAGTTGATAAAGCGAGAATATCCCGGACAGACAGTCCTTGCCGTGGGACATGGAATAATAAACAAGGCTATACAGGCTGTTTATTACAACAAGGAAATGAAGGATGTACAGAAGATGACAAATGCAGAGGTCAGAGTGTTGGACTTATGATTTTCTGCAAGCACCTGCCAACACTGCCATTCCAAAACCATGGAATGGTATACTTGAAGTCAAATGCCGTCAAGCGTCAGACTTCATTAAACGGGTCTCCTGTTTCAGACACGAAACTGATCGGTATTCTACTTTATGCAGAAGAATACGGAAACCGAGATGCTGATTATAACTAATACTGATACTATCATAATTGTGGGGATATTTTTTATCGCTACAAAGATAAAAAAATATTCCGAAACCTTATCATGAGGCATCGGAATATTATATCTTTTTTAACAATAAGAACACTATTTGCACAAATATCATTTATGCTTTTTCAGCTCTATGACTACTATCTCGCCAGGACATCCAAGTCTGAATGGGACGAAACCTCCCACACCGCAGCTCACGTTGATGGAACGTCTGCCCTCGGTATATAACCCTCCCCATTCGTCATACTTCAGTGAGGCTGGCGACCAGCCGAAGAACTTCATCTGTCCGGCATGGGTATGTCCGCTGAGCGTCAGCTGCGAAGTGGAATGCGGTAGTATGTCGGTGCGCCAACTTGTCGGATCATGCTGAAGCATGAGTATGAACGCACCTTTCTGATTGACGCCATGGAGGGTCTTCTTCAAGTTGCCGAAACTCGGCACTCTCGGACTCTCGCCCTCGAACTCCATTCCAGCCACAACGATAGAGTCGTTGCCGCGACGTATCACACAGTTGTCGTTGAGCAACAGTTTCCAGCCCATCCTGCGCTGCACATCCTTCATCTCCTGACAGTTATGACGCCGCTCTGCTTCGGTTGCCTTTACATAATAGGCATAGTCGTGGTTGCCAAGCACTGAGAACACGCCATCTTTCGCTTTGAGGGAAGCGAGGGTCTTCTCGTGTTGATAGAGTTCTGAAGGGCGCATATTCTGCAAGTCTCCGGTAAAGGCTATCATGTCTGCCTTCTGACTGTTGATGCTGTCTGCCACGACTTTCAGCATGAAAGCCCTCTGTCCTGTATATGTACCCACGTGGGCATCGCTGAACTGCACGATACGGTAGCCATCGAAAGCCTCTGGCAGATCTGCCGACTCGAAGGTGACATGGCGCACCGTCACTTTGTTGAATCCCTTGGTGAAACCATATACGCAAACGACAGCCAAGAAGACCCCTGCCAGAATTCCTGCATAGTTGCCCCAGTTTGTCTTTGTCTTGTGATAGACGCAATGTCCCCATCCCAGGATGGAGCAGACCGTGAAGACGAACTTCGGCACTGCCCATACTCCGAGGAGCAGGAGATAGAAGTTGAGACAATCCATGTCTGCCGGAGCGAAATCCGGCTGAACTGCCATCACCACGCTATATGCCACCATCGCCACGCTTTGTGCCGCCCAAGCTGTAATGGCTGCTATCTTGTTGCGCTTCATGTAGCGAAGGAAATGCAGATATACGTAAACATCGGAAACCAGCAGAAGCAGCAGTATGGGAATCAGTATTTTTACTATCATTATTCTATTTCGTTATTAGATGGAAGAATGGTCGAACTCCACCTGTTCGCCATGCACCGAATCGTCGAACTTTCCATTATCATATATATGGTGACCGTTGCAGAAGGTATGCTCCACCTTCCATCCGAAGGTTTTGCCCTCCAACGGACTCCACTTGCACTTGCTCTGTATGTCTTCGCTTGTCAACGTCCATTTCACACCTGGACGCACCACCACGATGTCTGCCTTGTAGCCCGGACGCAGGAATCCGCGGTCTTTCACTCCGAAGAGCTTTGCCGGATTGTGGCTCATCAGCTCTGCCACTCTCTCCACCGTCAGCACACCCTGGTCTACGAGCGAGAGCATCGTGACGAGCGAGAACTGAAGCATCGGCATTCCCGACATGGCATTCTGGCAACCACCCTGTTTCTCTTCTATGAGATGTGGAGCATGGTCTGTCCCCACCACAGCGATGCGTCCGTCTGTAAGAGCGGCACGCAGGGCATCGCGGTCGGCGGCGGTTTTCACTGCCGGATTGCATTTTATCCTTGCTCCAAGAGTCTTGTAGTCGGCATCGGTGAATACAAGATGTGCCACCACAGCCTCTGCCGTAATCTTGGGGAATCCGTCGCTGCCCGCAGCGGCAAGCACTTCCTTCTCTGAATATTTCTCAAAGAGCTCCAGCTCCTTCTCCGTGGTGAGATGTGCCACATGGAGTCGCGCTCCGCTCTCCTTAGCCAGTTTCACGGCGAGTTCTGTGGATTGCCAGCATGCCTCAACCGATCTTATCTCCGGATGGTGGCAGATATCGGGGTCTTCGCCCCATTTCTTCTTTGCCTCAGCCATGTTCCGGTTGATGATGCCGGTGTCTTCACAATGTGTCATTATCGGAAGTTTCACCTTGGTGAATATCTGCCGCAACGCCTTCTCACGGTCAACGAGCATGTTTCCCGTTGACGATCCCATGAAGAGTTTCACTCCCGGCACCTTATTTGTATCCACCTTCAGCAGCTGGTCGATATTGTCGTTTGTAGCTCCTATGAAGAAGGAATAGTTCACGTGACTCTTCTGCCGTGCCATATCGAGTTTGTCTTCAAGGTCGGCAAGTGTGGTGGTCTGAGGTTTGGTGTTAGGCATGTCGAAATATGTCGTCACTCCTCCGTATGCCGCTGCCCTGCTTTCCGTCTGCATGTCTGCCTTGTGTGTCAGTCCGGGGTCACGGAAATGCACATGGTCGTCTATCACTCCCGGCAATACGAAACACCCCGTGGCATCTACTGTTTCGTCGTAGTTGTCCCGGGGTGTTTCGCCATTGCTCAGTATGCTTACTATTCGGTCGTCTTCAATCAGAATGTCTGCCTTGACTGCCATTCCCTCGTTCACGACCGTAGCTCCTGTAATCAATGTATTCATTATTCAAGTAAGGTATAAATGTTTACGGCCTGTCCTGAAGAATCTTTACCTCTCAGGACCAGCCTTGGCTTATGGGGTTATTCAGCAGGCTGTGCCAACTGGTTTGGCGTCGGTCCGTCCATCGGCTGCTGTGGAGCATCGGTGGGTTGTGGTCCTGCCGCCGGCTGCGGAGCCGGTCCGTCTGGCGTTGCCATGCCGTTCAATATTTCCTGGTTCTGCTGTGCCTTCTGATAGTAGTCCCTCACGTAGGCATCGTTCTTGAAGTGGTCCGTCGCCTTGCTCATGATGTCTTCTATCCATGGCGAGAGTTCCGGTATCGGGTATCCCATAGTCATCATGAAGAACACTCCGGGACCGAGCACGTTGTCGAAGTTGTCGCAGATGAATGATGTGATGAGCTTGTCCTCCTTCTGAGTGATCTGCTGCGCTTCGATTGCGAGTTTCTGGTTTATGGTATTCTCGTCCTCACCGTTCATTATCGCCTGGCTCTGCTTGTGTGCGAGGTCGTTCATCTGCATCTCGAGCTGGTTGTATTTCTCAATGAATTCAGAGAGTTTGTCGTTGAGCGGCGTGCCGCTCACCTTCTGCGATCCGTTGTCAATCTTCACGTTGATGCTTCCTGACTCCAGGACTACAGGCATTATGTTCTCGTCGTCCATAAAGAGTGTCACCATCCTTACGGAGTCGAGTCTTCCATTGAAGCCGAACTGTCCGTGAACGACGTCGCAAGAATCGATGTTCTTCAGGTCGCTGTCATGATATTGCTTCAGGTATAGCATCTTGCCGTCGAGCACCGACACGTTGGATGTGCCCTTGATATCGTATGTTCCGGCACAAGATGTGAGTATCATTGCTATGGCAACGATGAGAGAGTAAAATATCTTATTCATATCTGTTTTTGAAATTCCATACAAATGTAAGTCGTATTACGGATGTATGGAAATATGTTTATTCTATTTAAAACAAGGTTCCCTGTTTTTAGCTTTTTTTAGTCTTTACGACACAGCATCCGCATGTTTGTCATTTCCATGTCAACGCTGCAAGTCCAGGTCGTTTATGCCTCACGCTGTTTGTTCTTCTGGAGCTCAGATGAGATGCGGTGTGTGGAATAGAGCTGGAGCACGGCAGCCACGAGCAGAGTCACCACCCAGTTGTTGTGGATGTACTTTACGTATGATGTGTATCCGTTGATTGTCTTTGCAAACAGAGGGAATACCACGTGATATGCGTTCTCCACCATCAGCAGCGCTGAGATGATGAAGAATGCAGCTCCGGTGAGCATGATTCTTCTCAGTCGGCGCATGGTGACGTCGGTGCCTGTGTATTTCTGCATATATTGCATGGCGGCGAACATCAGTGTGCCTGGAGTGAAGATACAGGGTGCCACGGTCTGCTCTCCAAAAACATAGAGAGCTGCTCCCACCACCATCAGGCATGCTCCTATGAGCATCATGGCGCTTTGCGTTCTATTCAGCTGTTTCATTCTTGCTTGTTTCTTGTTTCTCGTCGTCGCTCAACACGAAGATATCCTCGTCGTCGGCCTTCATCATATAGTTCTCGCGTGCAATCTTGGTGATAGCCCTTGGATTGCGGCGAAGTTCCTTCAGTTTCTGGTCGTCGCGCTCATACTGACTGTTGTATTCATCGATCTGTTCCTCCAGGTCGCTTATCTGCATGTCATATTTCATGCGGGTCAGGAAACTGTTCTCGTCGAGCACGGCAACGATGAGCACACCAATTATCGTTGTTATCCAATAAATGTTGTGCGACATAAATCTCCACAGAGGGTTGATGCGACTCATTGTCTTTGTTTTATTTTATAGAATTAGTGTATCATTATTTTCGTGCAAAGATAGCTCAATTGAACGAAATTACATTATCTTTGCAAGAAAATAAGCGAAATCTTATATTTATTTATGGAAGAATACATTGTTTCGGCACGAAAATACCGCCCCATGTCGTTCGACTCCGTCGTGGGACAGTCGGCTCTCACCACCACTCTGAAAAATGCGGTGAGAAGCGGAAAGCTCGCCCATGCCTACCTGTTCTGCGGACCGAGGGGCGTGGGTAAGACCACATGCGCCCGCATCTTCGCCAAGGCGATAAACTGCCAGCACCCCACTGCCGACGGTGAGGCCTGCAACGAATGCGAGAGCTGCAAGGCGTTCAATGAACAGCGTTCATACAACATCTTTGAGCTCGATGCGGCAAGCAACAACTCGGTGGAAAACATCAAGGCGCTGATGGACCAGACCCGCATCCCACCCCAGGTGGGACGCTACAAGGTGTTCATCATCGACGAGGTGCACATGCTCTCCACACAAGCTTTCAATGCCTTTCTGAAGACTCTCGAAGAACCGCCGGCACACGTCATCTTCATCCTCGCGACAACGGAGAAGCACAAGATTCTGCCCACCATCCTGTCGCGCTGCCAGATTTACGACTTCGAGCGCATGACGGTGCCGGGCATCGTGAACCATCTGAAGATGGTGGCTGAGAAGGAGGGGATAAAATATGAGGAAGAGGCTCTCAACGTCATAGCCGAAAAGGCTGACGGCGGAATGAGAGACGCCCTCTCGGTGTTCGACCAGGCAGCGAGCTTCTGTCAGGGCGACATCACTTACGCCAAGGTGATTGAAGACCTCAACGTGCTCGACTCTGACAATTATTTCCGCATCATAGACTTATGTATGGAGAACAAGGCTGCTGAAGTGATGGTGTTGCTCAACAACGTCATCGCCAGAGGCTTCGACGGTGGCAACATCATCGGCGGACTGGCAAGCCACGTGCGCAACGTGCTGATGGCGAAGGACACGCAGACATTGCCGCTGCTGCAGACAAGCGAGGCACAGGCTCAGAAATACAAGGAGCAGGCACAGAAATGTCCTACCAAGTTCTTGTATTCGGCACTGAAGATCCTCAACGAATGCGACATCAACTATCGCCAGAGCAGCAACAAGCGACTGCTCGTGGAGATAACGCTCATCCGCGTGGCACAGATAACACAGCCCGACGAAGACGGCGTCGCGGGGCGCAGCCCCAAGCGACTGAAAAGCCTGTTCAAGAAACTCATAGCCTCGGCGCAGCGCCACACGGCAGTCCAGCAGGTGGCTGCCGCTGCGTCGCAAGCACAGCCTGGTGAGAACAAAGCTGTGCAGGGAGTGGCTGTGTCCTCACCAGACAATGCTCCGTCAGCATCTTCACAAGTCACGGCTACGCCGGGCAACGCTTCTACGGTATCTGCCACACAGCCGGTAACACAGCCTCAACACAGACCGGCACTGAAATTAGGGTCGATAGGAAAGTCTTTCGGCAATCTTATGAAAGGACCGGAAAAGCCTACTTACGAAATGGAACCGGAGCAGAAGGCTACCACCGGACTGCACGAGACTTTCGACGACGACATGCTCTTGCAGCAATGGCTGATGATGTGCAACCGTATGCCTCCCAACATGCTGGGCACCTCGAAGCGAATGAAGAACCTCACGCCTGTCATCACGGAGTTCCCCAAGGTTGAAGTGGTGATAGACAACAAGATGCTGCTGGAGGACGTGCAGAAAATAAAGAACCGCGTTCGTAACACTCTCGTGCAGAAGCTACGCAACGACGATATAGAACTGTCGCTGCGTCTGGCTCGTCCTGAGGAGATAAAGCGTATTCTCTCCCCCAAGGAGTTTTACCTGAAGCTCTGCAAAGAGAATGATGCCGTCGGGAAACTCGGCGAACTGCTCAATCTGGAGTTCGCCTGAGCATATCCGGCGCATAGGTTTGAATTAATTCCCGACTGCTATTATACCAGCTGCATTTATACCAGCAGGAATTATATCAGACCAAATAATATCACTTTGTCAATCACAGTATACCATTATCCGCATCACTCAGACTTATTCTCTTCTCTGCCGAATTATGCTTGCTGCCTCTGCTCAATCGCCAAGACACATTCAGAGACACCTGATTGCCGTTGCCCTTTGAATAGCCTACTGTATGCTTATAGAGATTGCGGTTGAGCAACTCGTTTTCGTATGCCTTGTAGTTGTTGTTCAAGGGATTCGCCCACGACAACGAGAATTGCCAGTTGCGCCATGTGTATGATGCTTTCAGAACCGAATAGGCAGCGTTGTAGCCTTTCGACTCGCCCTCCAGGAAGCGGTTGCCGTTATCTGCATATCCCTGCAAAGTGATGTTGCCGAGGTAAGCCGTGATGCTGCAAGCATAAAACCACGAGGTGTAGCAATGTGTATAGTCGTTGCCGAAATTGAAGCATCTGGACACACCTCCATTGGCGGCAACCTGTAGTTTTTCGGGCAATATCCAATAGCCTCCGTATGCCATGACATTCAATACGTCTATCTCCTTCTGGTTTTTCTGGGTATATATGAATTGGTTGTCATCGGTGCGTTCATAATGTGCCATATTCGGTTTGAGGCATTGCTTGTAGTAACCTTCTACAAATGTTTGCAAACGGTTTGTGTTATACGAGAACTGCAACCGGTGGTCCATATCGTGTGATGGCTTCAAGTCGGGATTGCCTGCTGTCCATTCCATACTGTTGGTGCGGACCATAACATCGCTCGTCATGGCGATGCGAGACACTTTGTCTTGCATCTGACAGGTATAACCCAACTGCATGCTGTTATTGATATCATAAGTCAGCGACACCTTGGGATGGAATGTCTGGAAGTCATATCTATGACCGTTCTGAGTGTAATGGATATAGCTTGCTCCTGCTCCCAACGTGTAGCGCAATTTCCGCATCGTCCCCTTGATTTCAGCAAAGGCATACAAGCGGTTGTTGCTCGTCTTGGTCAAAGAGGAAGCGTCACCGGAATAGTCGTTCTTGATGTGTTTGTAACTATAGTTTCCTCCCGCCGAGAGCGTGAAGGGCTTCAGTCTGTTCTCATAAATTATTTCAGCGAGAAGAGAAGACGTCTTGCCATCCACATCATACCGGTATGGATTCCCCTCATCATAATAATTGCTGGTCTGAGTGGAAATATAGGTACCCACGGCATTGGCGGTAACTGACTGTCGTGGAGTGATCTGACGGAAGAAGTAGATATCCAATACCGGCGAATAGCTTTTGTCTGCATCCCGGCTCGTGGCTCTATATCGGCGGGCGCCGTCTGCTATTTCCTTTATATTATAGTCGTCTGGGGCATCGTTGAACGCTCCGCTCAATGATGCCTGAAAGACAGTGGCTGTTGTGTCTGCCCAGTTATAGGTCAGTTTCGCATCATGGGCTATGGATTTTCGAAGCGACTCCACATCGTTTCGTTCTATAGTATAGATACTGCCGTCTGTCAAGGTATATTCTGCCAGTTGGCTGCTCTTTGCCCCCTTGGATTTATATCCGTTCACATCATACGAAAGAGACCATTCACTCTTGCCCTTGTTCCATTTCCCATAAACCATACCATCGCCCTGCAATGTGGTGAGTGCCGTGGTCAGGTCTGTGCCAACAGTATAGCCGCTCTCGGACCTGCGTGTAACGATGTCTATCACATAGGCTATGCCGTCGCCATAACGTACGCAAGGATTGTTTATGAAGTTTATTTTTGCGATATCCTTGGGATTGAGAGCCAGCATCTCCTGTTTGCCCGCTACGATGCCATTGACCCGGAGTTGTACTCCTCCCCTATTGTCGATGGCTGTGACTGTGTGGTTGATGTTGTCGATGCGCAGATTGGCAAGTGTGAGTTTCTCAAGTATGCTGTAGCCATTGTTTGACGCCTGCTTCTGGGCATCCGTCGGATAGATAATCATACCGTCTGACTTGTTCACCACCTTGGCTGCCTTCACCGTAACCTCGCCGAGTGTGATGTTTTTCTCCAAATCTTACTGATTGCTCGTAATGTACTGATAATCAATACTAATTGAGATAGCAAAATGACGAAAGAAACAAATTAGGAACAACAAAATCAAGAAACCCCAAAATGAAAGCATGAGAAAACATAAATTAACACAGAAAACAACGATAATTTTCCGATTTTGTCTTTTGATTGTTCAGGTCTATGAAATGATATTTATGTCATCTCTGTGTTAGTAGTAACTCGAAAAGCTCCAAAACAACCTTTTTCGCTCGTATTTTATGATTATCAATGAAAGGAATAATATTGCGAAATACTCAATTATATGCATATCCCGCAAACATTTTGAGAATATTGTACCTTTCTCTGAAATTATTTTCGTACTTTTGAAAGCGTATTTACTTATTTTATAATAATGTATGGCAAAGAAAGATGTAAACAGATTGAAGATTATGTTGGCAGTAACCAAGCACTCAAACAAGTGGTTGGCAGAAATGTTGGGTAAAGACCAAGCAACCATTTCTAAATGGTGCACCAACACTTGCCAACCAGACTTGGAAACCTTAATACGGATTTCTGATTTGCTGAAAGTGGATGTAAATGATTTGTTGAACAAAGAATGTATCAAAGAATGATGAACGATATATTGAAACAGATAAAGGCTGGCGAGGTGTCGGGGGTGCAGTTCAAGGAACGCATTCTCGACAAATATGATATTGCCTGCGAGTTAGTGGCGTTCAGTAATTCACATGGTGGCAAGTTGGTAGTTGGTATAAAGGATAAGACCGGAGAAACCAATGCCTTGTCGTATTCTGAGGTACAAGAAACAACCAACTTGTTGAGTGACATTGCTTCAGAAAACGTAGTGCCATCCATTCTGATAAAGATAGATACTATAGAAGTTGAGGATGGCAACTTGGTTATTGCTACTGTGAAGGAAGGACTCAACAAGCCTTATCATGACAACAAGGGAATCGTATGGGTGAAGAATGGTGCCGACAAGCGTAAAGTGTTCGATAATGCTGAACTTGCAGAAATGATGACCGACTGCGGTAGTTTTGCTCCAGACGAGGCTGGTGTTAGGGATGCAACTGTCAATGACCTTGATGCAACGACGATCAAGCAGTTTCTTGGCAACCGTTTTGAAAGAGTTTTGGAGAAGAAAGGCTTGACAGGTGACGCTTTTAATGAAGCATCACTTGATATGATTTGCTCTGCCATAGCTAAGGGACATGACTGTGAGAAGATACTTCGCAATCTGCGATTTATCCGTCCCGATGGCACACTGACCGTTGCTGCCATGCTTCTGTTTGGCAAATATACCCAACGCTGGATGCCAATGATGACAGCCAAGTGTATCTGTTTTGCTGGCAACAGTGTTGGCAGCAAGGTGTTCCGTGACAAGGTGAATGATGCAGATATGGAGGGGAATCTGCTTCATCAATATGACACTATCATGGATTTCTTCACTCGTAACCTACATAATGTGCAGGTGGGAGATGAATTCAACAGCATGGGTAAGTTGGAAATACCTTATACAAGCTTGGTTGAGTTCACTGTAAACAGCCTTGTACACCGTTCGTTGAACATGAAAGCCCCTGTTCGCATTTTCATTTTCGACAATCGTGTGGAGATTCACAGTCCAGGTGTATTGCCTAACGGACTCACTATTGATGACATCAAGGCAGGAACTTCCATGCCTCGCAATATGTTTCTTTTTAACAATGCTATATACTTGCTGCCATACACTGGTGTAGGTAGCGGCATCACTCGTGCTCTGGACGAAGACATCAATGTCACATTTATGAATAATAACAAGGCACAGGAATTTGTCATCACGGTTTGGAGAGGAGAAAGTAACCAAGTCGGTAACGAAGTCCATGAAAAAAGTACCCAAGTCGAAGACCATGACACTGGACTTAGACACTCTGACACTGACTTAGCCACCGACCATGACACTTTTGCCGAAGACCATGACACTATACATAGTTACCATGACACTAACCATGACACTAAAAGAGTGCCATTGACGAATAAACAGAAGGATATAGTAAACTTCTGTAGCGTGCCAAGAACAAGTAGGGAAATTTTGGAAAGAGCCGGTGTTGTCTATCATACAAAAAATATAGCCAAATACATCACCTCCCTTGTTGCAGCAGGATATTTGCAGATGACTAATCCAGATAATCCTACAGCAAGTAATCAAAAATACAAGAAAGTAAACAAAAGATAAGAAGCGTATGGATTCATTATTTCTACCTGTTGGCGGAATTAATTTAGTGCATACTTAATTCTGCCAATGGGCTTGTCGTTAATGAAGTTTACGTATTGCAGAATGGTAAGTGCACTAATTTTGCCAATGATTCTGGCAAACAAACCATTCGTTATTTTCGCGTAGTTCCTGATGACCAGGAACTGGTCTGTAAGTTGAGAGAATATTGTCTCAATCCTCTTTCTTGCCTTTGCAAACGGGATGAATGTCGGTTTCCAGTCCTTTTGGTTGAGCCGATACGGACACTCCAGTCTTATGTGTGCGGTTTCGAACAAGTCAAGCTGTACGTCAGCTCCAATATACCCTTTGTCACCATAGATGCTACAGT
>NZ_JXQI01000065.1 GCF_000834015.1 Prevotella pectinovora
ACTGTAGCATCTATGGTGACAAAGGGTATATTGGAGCTGACGTACAGCTTGACTTGTTCGAAACCGCACACATAAGACTGGAGTGTCCGTATCGGCTCAACCAAAAGGACTGGAAACCGACATTCATTCCGTTTGCAAAGGCAAGAAAGAGGATTGAGACAATATTCTCACAACTTACAGACCAGTTCCTGGTCATCAGGAACTACGCAAAAATAACGAATGGTTTGTTTGCCAGAATCATTGGCAAAATTAGTGCACTTACCATTCTGCAATACGTAAACTTCATTAACGACAAGCCCATTGGCAGAATTAAGTATGCACTAAATTAATTCCGCCAACAGGTTTTCTTATTCTTTTGGAGCTTTCAAACCGCCTACAACATCTGTATTGTCCAGATTCGTGCCGGTCTTCTTTACTTCAATTTTGCTTTTGCCGAATTTCAAAGACAGTCTTACTCCAAATTGTCTGCTGACATTTACAGTACGTGTGAAACCGGTATATTCACCCTGTGTGGTGTATTGTGTCTGTGCCCTATGCCGTTCAAATGGGCAGACAGTCCAAAGCGAAATGGTAAGCTTGTCATCTTTCAAAAAACTCCTCTGTAAGCTCAAGTAATCAGAATGGTAGTTTGCAGTGCGACCGTACAGACCAGACAAGTTATGACCGAACGATGCTCCGCCACCAACATTAAGCAAAAGATTCCAAAACAATTTTTGAGAAATATTGCCGCTGACATTTCCATATAGTCCTTTGTTGTATATACCCTGTTCCGGGAAATAGTCCTTCATCCACCCCAAAGTGCTATTTATGGAAATCCTTGTTCTTGTCGTTGGAGTCCATTGCAGGAAATCCATAAATGAAGCCATGCGCACATGAAGGGCATTGGCATAGGTAGTAGTGCGGATATTATCTGTCACGTTATCTACATTCGTCAGGAAATTGTTTGTGAAGCCATAGGCAAGAATCATCTGATTAGTAATTTTGCCGGTGATATTTGTCCACGTCAATGCCATCTGGCTGCTTCTGCTGCTTTTCAGATTCGTGTTTCCGTAAGTTTTTGATTCTGGTTGAACGATAACTGCCGGGTTCAGATAATTGATGCCAGGGCGGTTTATGCTCATGGCATAGTTATATTGGATAGTGTTCGTGTCATTCAGCTTATAGAGAATATTGACAGAAGGGACTAAATCATTCAGGTTGCAGCTGTATGGAGTTCCGTCTCCTTTAGGATAACTGCCTTTCAAGCGAGAAAACTCATAACGCATTCCTGGCCGTAAATTCCATTTACCATACTGTGCAGTCCATTCCACATAAGATGCGGCAATGTTGGTGGAATGATTGAAAAACGAGGACACGGCTGTTTCTTTTCCAGAATAATCCTGTTCGGTTGTATTCTTGCTAAGTCGGTAAATGTATTTCAATCCTACATCCAGAGAGTTATGCTTGTCTATCCTTGTCGTGTAGTCAAGTTGTACAGTGTGTTCTGTGTTGTTGTTCTTCACATATCTGCTGTATGCAGTATAGTCCATAGGCATATTGAAATGGTTGGAATACCCGACATTGTTGTCTGCTTTATTCTGTGTAGCATTCAACATGTAGCTAAGCGTAAATACATTATCCGGTTTTCTCATCTTGTGTTGATAGTCCATGCGCAAGTTATAGTTGTTGTATCGGTTGCGGGGATTCAGATTGTATTCATCATAGGAATAAAGAAAATCATTCAAGTCGTCATAGCGATTGTAGCTTGACATGGAATTTGTCTTGTATGATAAAAAATAACCTCCTGCCGAGAAAGACAGGAGATTAAGGGAGTCAATATCACAACTTGCGGCAATATTCATATAATGAGCATTGCCGCGACTTTGGCTCTGCCGCAGCATATCGAGAACTTGCCCGTTTCTGTATGACACGGAAGAATGTATGCTGCTTTCGTTTTCCTTCGTCGGAAACTGTGTGAAGGCGTAATTAGCCGATACAGTAGTCTTGCCAATACTTGTAGCGGTGTATGCCGAACTGCGGTTTGTGCCGTTGTTGTTGATACTCGAAGACAGCATACCTGTTGCACCTTTGATTAAAGAATTGCTACTTGTGATTATATTCAGTACGGCAGAAGTGCCTTCCGCGTCGTATTTTGCCCCAGGTTCGGTAATAACCTCAATCTGTCTGATTGTAGAAGCTGGTATTGCCTTGAGGATATCTTTTGCCGATATAGAGCTTAGCGTAGGGTCAAGATGGCCGTTACGGTAGATCTTGTAAGTAGAATTGCCTTTCACCAGAATATTGTCCTGGCCGTCAATGGTTACAAGCGGCACTTTGCGTAGAATGTCAAAAACCGAACTTGCTTTTGCTTCTTCGTCGCCAGTAACGTCATACGTTAATTTCCCACTGCCAACCTTTACCAGTTTCCTTGCCGCCAATACTTTCACTTCGTCCAATTGCTTTTCGTATGAAAGAGTGGAACTTTTGTCTTCGCCAATTTCCTTTATGAACATATCCCTGTAGTTGATCACCATCTTATGGTGGTTGGGAGAGATATTGAATTTCATGTCCCAATAGAAAGACGGTCCTGTAGAAGGAGCAGGAGTATGGTTCTTGGGAAATATAATCTTGCTGTTGTCAATATCAAACTGGATTTCTCCGGCAGCACTCAGTATATCTCGTCCGAGGGTAAGAGGCTTGGTTGAGGCTAAAGGTATTTCTGCAACAATGTTGTGTATTTCCAAATCCCCGATGTTCATCTTTTCTACAATTCCCAGCAATACTTTTTGTCCCATGTGTTCGACCGTATCAGGCAGAACCTTTATATTCAATTCTTTTGCCGTTTCAATAGGAATTACCGTATGGTCGCTGCATGGATCAATGACAAATGCTAACGGCTTGTTGTTTATGACAGCTGTGATGTTCATCATATTACTGCATGGAACAATAATATCCTGTGACACAGGACTGATTCTGATAGGCTGCTGATTCCTTAATGCCTGAATTTCTTTATTGTATGCGAACAAGGCTCCAACCAATCCTGTGCGAGGCTGTGAAGACAACGCAGGGATAATGTTGCCCATCATTGAAGCTGCACTTGCATATTGTCCTTGCTGACAGAGAGTTTTTGCCAAAAGAATGATGAAGCTGTATGTATTTTGCGCTCCAAGCTCTGTCTGATGCTTATTGAGCAAAATGTTCACAGCCTGCATAGTCTGTTCCGGTCGATTGAATTGGTAACCAATCATCGCTTCGGCAATGCTTTTCAGTACCTCAGACTTCATCTGAGGTTTTAGTTGAGTATATTGCCTGTTCAATTCCAACCAGTTTTGGTTATTGACGAGCTGACCGACTGTTTGGTCAGCATCTTGTGCCATCATAAATAAATGGCAAAAAAATAATATTGTTATAAATAATTTACTTAAAAAACAACCGCCGATCACA
>NZ_JXQI01000066.1 GCF_000834015.1 Prevotella pectinovora
TGCAACCTTCATATAAATACAAAGCAGAAAGGGGGCCGTATATAAAACTATACACATCTGTTCCGAGAGGCCAAAGACCAGGTGGAGTGGAGAATCCATTCGTTCCTAATCATGCAAATATTCCATTTCTAATCATCAGACAAATATTGCGGGAGATAAGTAATGTCACCAATTTGTGTGGGTGTGGCATTTCTGCGATTGAATCCAATGGCAACATTGATATTACAATAACACTCCCACGCGTTATTAGCCTGCAGTAACAAAAATAATAATTTTTTTAACCAAAGATAATAATCCAAATAAAGATATGATAGAATTCAAAGTAATTATAGTCGAAGATGTACCTCTGGAATTAAAAGGTACTGAAGGCATATTAAAGTCGGATGTTCCAGAAGCCAAGATTGTTGGAACTGCAGAGAATGAAGTGGAATATTGGCGGATAATGAAGGATAATGTGCCTGATTTGGTGCTATTGGATTTAGGCTTGGGTGGTTCTACAACAATAGGTGTTGAGATATGCCGTGAAACGAAAGTCAGATACCCTGAAACGAAAGTCCTCATTTTTACTGGTGAAATACTTAACGAAAAACTTTGGCTTGATGTCATGGATGCTGGATGCAACGGAATAATCTTGAAGACTGGAGAGATGTTGACGCGTGCAGATATAGAAAGTGTAATGTCAGGAAAGAAAAATGTGTTCAATCAGCCTATCATGGAGAAAATATTACAGCATTTCAAACATGACGTCAAGTCTGCCATAATGCGGCAGGAGGCTCTTGTCAATTATGAAATTGACGAATATGACGAACGCTTTCTTAGACATCTTGCTTTGGGCTACACCAAAGAGCAGATAACAAACTTGCGTGGAATACCGTTTGGAGTGAAGAGTTTGGAGAAAAGACAGAACGAACTCGTACAGAAACTGTTTCCAAAAGGTAATGGAGGACTTGGGGTTAACGCAACTCGTCTCGTTGTTCGCGCCTTGGAACTTAGAATTATAGATTTAGACAATTTGCATCCAGATGAGGAATAACGAAACCAGAACAATCAAGGTTACAGCCTATTGCGTATGTATATTGGCTATCGGAGAACTTGCATTGATATTGCTTTCATGGATACTAAGTTCTACATTTCCGTATTCCCATATAAAATCAATGCTCAATGGTGAGGGCATCAGGTGGTTTTTCGGAAGTTTCACAAGCAATCTCAACAAGGATATCCTTGTATGGATGATTCTTTCTAGTATAGCATATGGAGTATTCGTGAAGAGTGGACTTTCATCATTGATGAGGAAATCATTGATTCTCAAAGCTTGTACCTTCAGAGAACGAATGGCCTTTTTAGTGTTTGTAGTAGAAGTCATACTAATATTGACAGTGATGTTGCTGCTCACGACCTTACCGCAGGCCATTTTGTTGAGTTCTACAGGAAATCTGATTCCTAGCTGTTTTAGCAACAGTCTGGTTGCAGTTGTCATCTTTGCCATGCTTGTCACTTCTTTGACTACAGGCTTTATAACACGACGTATAACAACATTGGTAAATGCAGTGGAATGCATGATTTATGGAATGAGAATATTCTCACCACTTATTTTGATGTATGTCTTTTCAAATCAGCTTTACTATTCTTTCTGTTATACATTTATTCCTTGACATGTGTAATTAATGGTAAAATTCTTGGATGTTAAATGAAAAACATCAAGGCCAAATTGGATGAATCTCTTAAAGACTGCAACTTTAATGATCAGCAAGGAGAATAACTATTTGGTCTTGATGCGTTAAACCATTCTTTTAGTGTATGATAAGAAATCAAGCTTTTCCAAGTTTGCCGTTTGCTTTTATCTGAAACTTATCGTTCTTTACAATGAAACGACTGTGTGTTCCCTTGCCGATTAAATCACACTCATCGTAGACCTCAACTTTGAAATCCAGTTTTCTACCATCTACTTTCACCAATTCCGTTTCGCATCTTACTTTCATTCCCACAGGAGTAGGAGCTACATGCTCTACGTTTAGGCTTATTCCAACAGTGCCCATTCCTTCTTCAAGTTCTTGGGCGACACTTTTCCATGCAGTCTCTTCAATGAGTGCTATCATTGAGGGAGTTGCAAAAACATCCAATGTACCACTTGCCATATTGCGAGCTGTCATTTCATTGGTAACTACTTTTTCTAATGTAAATTTAATTCCTGATTCCATATTGATTTAAATTGTTTAATATTGCAGACCAAGCACAACACGACCGAAAAAATCAGTGACGG
>NZ_JXQI01000067.1 GCF_000834015.1 Prevotella pectinovora
TCAAGAACTACAAGAGAGGAAAGATAGACAACAATACAGTCAAGAAGAACTTGCAGGAACATCTGTGTCTTGCAAACAAAAGACTGGTAAAACTGACCAAAGATTTTCTTGATAGAGAAAGAGATGACTTTCGATGATGTCAAGCCAATGAAGTGATAGATTAGAGGTTACTTTTCTCTCCCTATTATCATAAACGAGATAAAAGGAAAGACTATGTTAGTGATACATCCGATAGATAAAACGACCGAAATGCTCTCAATCCTTTATGAAGGGTTGGGAGCACGGTTGATTGAAGCGGATTGCTCCAACAAAAAGATGGGACATCTGCTTCACCACACGTCTCCAAGCGAGCGTATCATGCTGCTTGGTCATGGTTCAGATAAAGGTTTATACTATCGCAAGAATGATAAGGAGGAAGACTTTGACGGTATTATCGTAGGGCATTCGCAAGCCTATTATCTTCGCAAGCATTGTGGAGACATCATCGGTATATGGTGTCATGCCATGGAGTTTGCCAAGAAGGAAGGGCTGCACGGTTTGTTCTCAGGTATGATCATATCTGAGATGAGTGAAGCAGAAGAGTATGGTGTGGCTACTGACAAAGAGAGCATGGACCGGACAAACCGCATCATGTTCACCCGACTCAGAAGGCTTCTGGACGACGGCATACCACTGCATGAGATACCCGAACGCCTAAAGACATTGGACACCACGCAAAGTGAGTTGTCACGGTTCAACTACGAGAGGTTTTACTATTTGTAACAAATTAACGAAGAATATGATTTCAATATTCAGAAAGATAAGAGTAAAGTGG
>NZ_JXQI01000068.1 GCF_000834015.1 Prevotella pectinovora
TCTCTTCTTTGTCCATAATACACCTTATTTATTATTATATCGCGCCAAAATTACAAAAAATTATTCAAATAACCTTGCAAAAAAGCGAGAAACCTATAAATAAATTGAAATTTTTATGCAAATTTTTCACTTTTTGTCATTTGGGATGCAAAAACGGTGACTATTCCTAAAATTAGTTGACAGAATTGGATGCGATTAACTAATTAGGTTTACTACTTTTATTCAGTTCTCTGTTTTACTTTACAAGTTCTGTTAGTTGAACTGATTTGTTTTACAAGATTTCTTCAGTAAACTGATTTGCTTTACTACCTTCTCGCATTCCAATTGCAAAGTTAATGATTATTCCTTTGATTAGTGCAAGAAATAAAAATATTTCGTAATTTTGCTGTCAGAAGCCGAAGAGGAAGCGAGCTCTGCTGAGGAGCAACTCGCCAGCAATAGGTTTCTGCATCACACTGAAATAGTGGTATGGGCGTTGTCTTTCGGGGCAGCGCCCATTATTTTAGGAGATGCTGTATGGCTAAGAAAAACCTATCGGCTGCCTGTGGCAGCAGGTCTGTTCCATGGATTGCACCAACACCTTTTTTGTTCTCCAACTTCTGTATGTACCGTTTCGGGAGTCTTGTATCCAATGCTCATATGCGGACGTTCTGTATTATAGAAACGTATGATACGAGTCAGTTCTTCCTTACAATTCTCTATTGACGGTATGCTCATCTTGTAGAGCCATTCTGTTTTGATGATGCCATTGGCGCGTTCTGCAATGGCATTTTCGAGAGGATCACCGCTTTGGGTCATGCTTATCATTATATTATGTGCCTTTAGCTCCTTAACGTATGCAGCACTACAGTACTGGCTTCCTCTATCAGAATGATGGATGAGACGGGATGCTGTTTCATCGTCAATTGTTGCCAGTGCCATACGCAGTGCCTCCAATGGGTATATGGTTTCCAAGGTCGGTCCTACTGCCCATCCCACAATCTTATGAGAATAGGCATCCGTGATAAGCGACAAGTAACACACACCCTCAGTTGTTTCTATGTACGTTATGTCACTGACCCATATTTCGTTAGGTCGCATGGGAACCACATCCTTTATCAAGTTGTCATACTTGTGGTAATGATGACTGGAGTCAGTTGTCTTGTAGTGACGACGTCTTTTCAACTGCACCATCAATCCATTGGCACGGAGCAATTCTATGAACGCATCTCGTCCAGGCATACGATCAGTGGATTCAAACAAGCGTTTGACGATGAGGTATAGTTTGGCACAACCAAGTCCAGGGTTATCCTTACGGTATTCTCTGGCCTTCTCCACTATCATGGTTTCTAAGGCATTATCGACAAAGTCATTGTCTGGATCTTCACGGTTGTAGAACGACTGTCTGCTATAACCAAACAGCCTGCAAAGGGTATTCATCGATGCTGGTGAAGACTCTTCGCGGAGCAGACTTACTGTTTGGTGCCAGATTTTTTTCTTATTGGAATATTGAATCGTTCTTCTGCAAGGTTAATCATTGTGTCGTAGGCATGGGCACGTAGTTTCTCTAGTTCTGCCTCTTTTCTTGCTTTCTTGAGCTCTGCTTTCAATTCTCTGATCTGCTCGTCTTTACTTTTGTTTGCCATAGTGTCATCGTTGTTCTCCTGCAAAGATACTAAACGATTTTCAGAAAGATAACGACCTACCCAAGAAAACAGCACCTGAATGTTGGAAATATGATGTTTCTCAACTAATTCCTCAGGCGTATTCTCGCCTTTAAGGAAATCAAGTGCAGCAAGTACTCGATCTTCTTCATCATGAATGTAGCGAGTGGATTCTACCCATACCCATTCATACTGACCTGTCGCTTCATTTAGGACACGATCTCTTTCACGTTTTACTTTTGTTCTCATACACTTTTGTTTTAGGCATCCAAAAGTGTCAAGTTTTTTTAGGGTAAATCAGTGGTTTATAATCCATTTGCAGGATGTGCAATTGCTGCAGCAATGATTCAAGCAGGCGACATGCTCTATGCCGACGGCGATACGAATGACAAGCTCTATGCTGCCGCCCGTCTGCTTAACTATGGTACAGGTGGCAACAATGCCCATGTGCAACAGCGTAATTCTCTCGAATGGCTGAACTGTTCTAAGATTGACTATGTAATGTCAACCTACCGCGGATATATAAATGGCAAGTCTGCATTTGACTTCTGTCTGTCAAAGTGTTTTGATACGTTGGCAGACGCTGGAAAGTTCGCAGGAATTGTATCTCCGAAGGACATCTTTGAAAATCAAAGTGATGATATGAAGGAGGCATTGAAACGAGACTGGATTGAGACAATTGTGCTTCTTCCTTTTGGAGAGGTTGCAGTTCTTGTCAATGCAAACAAGTCATCAGAGATGAAGAAACTAGTACGTTTCTACGATCTCAATCATCCAATGCTTCGTTGTCGTCCTATCAACTTAGTTCTGTCAGATGAAAGTTATGCGGACTTCTTCAAAGTCTCAGACATCAAGAAGAAAGATTTCCTCAAGAATTTCATCAATCCTGAGCTGCCTGAACGCGATGGAAGTGTAATTGTCAAATTAAGTGATTTCGTCAGCAAGATTCGCAGGCAGACATACTCTTTGACCAGAGTACCAGAGGAAGAGAAGGTCATGGCGTATATTGACCGAAAAAAGACGTACAATATGTACAAGAACCTCTGGATGAATGATATAGACAAGAAAAATATCTCATTCCTTTTCGCTCCTGCATATCATCTTATTAGTGACTGCCTCATTACAAATTCTCAGGGTAGACTTGAGCCAAGATTGTTTGACGCAGACCAAGGTACAGCATATTTCCAAGATGGTTATGCGTTCAGCATCAATACTGATGCCCCCTTCGATGCAAAATGGTTGATGACTCAACTCAACGAACCTTATGTAAGACGTCAATTGCATCCGTATGGGATGGACGAGATGGTTCCTGAGGCGATTACAGAAGACCAGATTCTCAATCTTTCGCTCTATCAGGAATGCGAAAACCAGCAGGAAGACGATGACTTTGATTTCGACAATCTTGAAGGTGATGTATTGCCTATGGGATATGAACTAAGCAGCGAGCATGTGGTTTACACTATCCATAAATTCTTGGGTCATGGTAGTTTTGGTTATGCGTATAGTGCATTATCTCATAATCTTCTAAATGGAGAAGAGAAGGAGGTTGTCTTGAAAGAGTTCTATCCGTGTAGCGATTTCCATAGAGAAGGCGATGAATTCCGAGCTGTTGCAAACGAATATACGAATTTCGATATTGACACAGAGAGACAGAAATTCTGTGAAGAAGCAGAAATCATGCGCCGTCTTGGCAATACTCCAGATAGCCATATCGTACCCGCTGAAGAACTTTTCAAATGTGAGAAGACAGACACCATGTACTATGTGATGCCATTCTATCATGCGGGATCTCTGGAAGACCTTCAGAATACTGGTGCAAATTTCTCTGAGGAACTTGTTCTTAAGCACATTGTAGAGCCTTTATGCAAAGCCCTTCATATTGCTCATGCAAATAAGGTGCTTCATCTCGATATCAAACCAGAAAACATCCTGGTAGATGAAAATGGCGATGCAGCTTTAACTGACTTTGGTGTAGCAAAACAATATGATGATGAAGGTTCAATCATTAACCGTGCTGGTGTACATGGAACAAGTGACTTCGCAGCACCAGAAATGCGTGTCCATGGTTCTGCAATGATTAAGTTCGGCTCTGAACCGGACATATTTGGTCTATCAGCAACTCTCTATAACATAATGACCAACAATCGTCCCCATCCAATTCAGTACAAGAGTGATGAAGATAGAGACTTAAGGCACTTCATGAAGGAAGCAAACGTTTCCGACAAGTTCGCCGATGCCATTGTTGCAGGTTTGCAAGCAGCAGCACCAGCACGTCCCGCAAATGCTCAGGCTTTCTTGAACAAGTTCCCTGGTTACGAAAACGTTAAACTCAAATCCTGCTAATGACAAGAAACGGATATTATGTTGTACTCGACTTTGACGGAACGGTAGTGAAACATCGCTACCCAGCCGTCGGAGAAGATATAGGTGCCGTACCTGTTCTGCGCAAGCTTGTGCAGAACGGGCATGACCTTCTCCTTAGTACCATGAGAAGCAGAGATTCAGAAGGTGTAGACACTCTTCAGCCAGCACTTGATTGGTTTGCTTCAAATGACATTCCTCTCTATGGAGTGAACGAGAATCCTGACCAGAAGGAATGGACTTCCTCCCCTAAGGTTTATGGTAACATCTATATTGATGATGGTGCACTCGGTGCTCCGTTGAAAGCAGATGAAACAGGAATTCCTTATATAGACTGGAGTTTGACTTCAATACACTTGTACTTAAGAGGATTACTAACTCAAGAAGACATTGTCAATCTTGTCCAAGAGGGAGTTGTAAGCCTAGAACATATTCAAATAAAAGAGAAATAGTTTAGACATATGAAGACAATCAAGATTTTCCTTGCCTCATCAGAAGAACTTAAGCCCGAAAGACTTGAGTTGGCTGACCTTGTGGAAAATATAAATAATGTTCTTGAAAAGCAAGACATAACAGTTCGTCTGGTAAAGTGGGAATATCTTGATTCCTCAATGGGACCACAACACAAGCAAGAAGATTACAACGATAAGCTTCGCGAATGTGATATTTGTCTTGTCCTTTATTGGACAAAGTTCGGTATGTATACAAAAACCGAACTTGATACAGCATATGGCGAACTTTGTGCTGGACGAAATCCGCATAAGATTTATATCTACTTTAAAGATGGCTCTGAGATAACAGAGGAGTTGAAAAAATTCCGCGACGAGTTTCCTGCAAAATATGGACACTTCTACTGCACTTTTGCAAACACTGATACATTAAAGGCTGACTTCCTGCTTCAATTTATGGAGTACCAAGGTAAGCAGTTAAAAAACAGTAATGCCATTGAGATAAAAGACTCTCAAATCGTTGTAGGTGGAAAAACCTACGTAGATCTGAAGAACGTGCCCTTTGCTGGTAATAACGAAGAGTATAACATATTATTGAAGTCCATCAAAAAGACGAAGAAACTTCTGGCTGTTACAGAACCGGATGATGAGGAATACGCCGAATATGCGCAGGAACTCATTGAATTGCAAGAGAGACAGAAGAATATGGAAAACTCTCTTTGGGACACGGCTCTAATGATAACCCGACTCAGCACGACCCAATGTTCTGAGCGTTTGGAGCGTGCAATGAAACTATTCACGGCAGGAGACAATAAAGGGGCACTGGCGGTTCTAAATGAGGAAGAGATTGAACATGACGTACAGCATAATCTTAACCTCATAAGGCTTGGTGAAGAGGGTAAGAAAGGACTCAAGATTAATATTGATGAATATTGTCTTAGGATAAAAACTCTTAAGAACGAAATGGAAGATGGATGGCTTTTGGAGTCCTGTAAATTGCACGAGCGAATTATTAAGCTTACTATATCTTTGTATGGTGAAAACTCTTTAGAGACGGCATCAGCCATGATGGATGCTGCAGAAGTCATTTATCTACTTGAAGATTTTGCAAAACTATTTGAATATACTCAAAAAGCATTAAATATCCGACTTGAGATTTTGGGGGAGCAACATTTGGACACTGCTCAATGCTATAATGATCTTGGAGTTGTATCGGGTAAGTTGGGCGATTTTTGTAAATACCACGAATATGTTTGTAAAGGTCTAGATATTCGACTAGCATTAAACGCTTCAGAAGCACTGTTGGCTGAATCGTATAATACTGCAGGCTTCTCATATTCACACATAGGTGACAGCAAAAAAAATCTTGAATATCAACAAAAGTCGCTTGAATTAAGAAGAAAAGCTTATGGTGAGATGCATCTTGAAACAGCTAATTCTTATAGCAATATCGGACAAGCTTATGCGGAACTTCAAGATGCCCCAAATTATCTTAAATACTCACTTCGATCTCTTGAAATTAAACAGGCGATAGTGGGTGACAAGCATCCCGATACGGGGTTGTCATACAACAATGTTGCAGATGCTTACATGCTTCTGGAGAAATACCAAGAAGCAATCACTCTTCTTGAAAAAGCTCTAAAGGTATCTCTTTCCACCATCGGAAAATTTAAGCCTGGCACATTGGTACATTATGACAATTTTCATTAGCCTATAAGTTAAATGGCAACATAGAAAAAGCATTAGACAATATAATGGAGGCTATAACTATTTCCAAAAAGATAAATGGTGAGACTCATTCAAAGACATTGGAACTTGTCGAACGTGCAGGTCGTCTGTTGTCTGATTATGGAGATGGAAAACTTGCATTGAACTATCTTTATCACGCTTTCGATGTGAGATTTAAAATTGCTGAAGCTCAACATTTGCCAAACGGTCCATTGCCGTCGTTTGAATTGGCAGACTTGTGTCATGAAATTGGCACCATTCATTTTGGGATGCGTGATTATGAAAATGCAGAACGTATGTTGAATAATGCCATAAATATATTATCTGACTTTGAAGAAAATGCTCCAGAATTGGTCGAATGGTTCCGCCATCTCGGTATAATCTACGACAAACAAAGCAAACAAGAAGAAGCGAAGAAATGCATTGAATATTCAGAAAAGATTAAGTTAAGCTTAACCTCAACACCGCAAAATAATGAATAGACGTATTTATAAACTTAAGAATTCGACATTAACTCTGGTCTTTGGAAATATCATTAATTCTGAAACCGAGGTGCTTGTAAGCAGCGACGATACGCTAATAACGATGAGTGGTGGTGTATCTGCATCCATTTTAAAGGAAGGTGGTCAAACCATTTACGAGGATGCACAGAAACATCGTGAAGGAGAAGTTGGTGGCGTTGTAGTTACTACAGCCGGAAAACTCAGTCAGAAATATATCTTTCATTGTTTGACAATAGACAAAGAATACTTGCAAGAAACATGGTCAGGCCTACATGTTGAGCCAGAAGAGAGAGTGGAATACATAGTAAGGACTGCTACCAGAAATTGTTTCCATTTACTTTCGTTACTAAATATCACTTCTATTGCTTTTCCACTTATTGGCTCTGGTTCAGCACATATGCCTTATCAGAATGTGCTCGAGTTTATGGTAGATGAGATTTCCGATAGTCTCTATAAAACTAATAAATCACTAAATATAGAACTTTATCTTTACGAAGGAAATGGAGCATATTATCCAGATGAGGATAAATTGTTTATATATGAACTGTTTGCCTCCAAGACTGGCGTAGCTAATTATAAACACGAAAAGGATAATGAACCCACCACACTCAATCTGAGCAAGATACAACTCACAGAAGAAGAACTTGCTGAATATAAGGATTCAGAACATGATGTGTTTATTAGTTATAAACGCGAGGATTCAGAGAAAGCATTCGAATTAGTTGACCTGCTAAAATCATGGGGAATTAAGCCTTGGATAGACAAGAATGGTATATATAGCAGTTCTGATTTTAAAGAAGTTATTGAACAAGCTATAGAGTCAACAAGAGCAGTACTTTTTCTATCGTCGGAGCTTTCAAACAAGTCTGAATATGTAAAAAAGGAGATACGTTATGCCATAAACTGCAAGAAACCCGTTTTACCAATAATGTTAGATAATACACCTTTTGCTGATGGTCTACGCTTTGATTTGTCTGATATAGACCAGATTGACTACACTCACACCGAGGAGGCTCAGAAAAAACTGAGAATAAGTTTAGATCATATCTTCAACAATAGGAATAAGAAGTAATATACGTTTAACCAGAAATTATAATGAATACAAATAAATATATCCCCCACCCAGCCGACGTTTCCAACGTAGAGTTGCCAGCAGAACTCAACGAACTTGCAGAATCCATTGCCAAGAACGTTCATGAGGTATGGTCTCAGAGTCGTATCTCTGAAGGATGGACATACGGACCTATACGCGATGACGAGAAGAAAGAGACACCATGTCTTGTGCCGTATGAAGAGCTTCCCGAGATTGAGAAAGCGTATGACCGTAACACCGCTTTCAATACGCTTAAATACATTGTATCGTTAGGATTTCAAATAAGTAAGTGGTATGAAGATATTTAAAGACAACAAAAAACAGCTCAATATAAATCCTTTAGTGGTCTATTTTATAATGACACCAGAAGAGAAGGAGCATCATGCACGAGATATTGAGCGTCTGAACAGGTCGAAGACGATGAACCATAATCTCTTCGAGTTCAACACTGTTGTGCGCGCGCGTTATAACAATAATGTGTTGACAAAAGGACTTATCAAAGACATGGAGGAAAACAACGTCATCGTCAAACTCTTTGGCAATGATGATGAAAGATTCTCCTATGCGTTTGAGACCGTCGAGTTCAAGGAAGGGTATTTCGAAAGTCAGGTAGAAAGTTTCCTTTATGATGTATGCACACTTAATGTCAAGGATCTGAAGTCAGAGAAGAAACGCCTTAACAACTATCCTTCAAAAGAGCGTAAGGGAGCCGTTGAAATACTCTTAAAGTCATTTACAGAAGCCGTTAATGAATTTGGTTTTAAGAAGGTGCATGCCATCGCTTCCAGAAGGTCTTCTGATGTGTCATCAACTTTCAATGATATTGACTTTGTATCAGATTTTGACTATCCACACAAACCCGTCTCACGTGGTCCTGTTTCAAATGGCAACGCCAGTAAGATTCCGCGTGGCATAGAGGATGACATATGTTATGCAATGGGAAGTAAAGAAGGACGAAAAAAGGAAGATGCCAAGAAACGTCTCATCGCCATGATTGAGGGGTGGTTTGATGCACCGTCTTCCGGATATTCAAAGAAAGTCCTTACTGGCGCAGTCGACAATACCAAGTCAGAAACATTGGAAGAAGACACCTATACTCGCCATCCATCATCACAAGTTCCCACCATTAGTATTGAAATCAAGAAGATAACTGTGCTCAATAGAAAAGATGGGTCAAAGAAAGAAAATTATGGCTTTGTGTATAACATCGATGGAAAAAATGTCGAAATGTATATCGGTGGCACCGAGCCAGCAATGATATACGCATGTACATTGCTCAAGCAGTACACAGGCGCCCGCTTTTACCTTGACGACTTAAAGATTCGGAAGGGTGAACTGTCGAGATTCAATCCTAATACATCTGAAAAGAAATATCAGAATGCTACTCTTGAATGGATAAAGCAGATATATAAAGTATTTGTGCCATCAGCTGAAAAGGACTTCCCAGAATGGTATGCTTCTCTTTTCAACTTCCAAGACAAGAGTCCTGGTCATCCCATTTATCAAGGCAAGTCTGCATGTAACAGTAAAATATCCAAAACGTTAAAGGACTATAGGAAAGCCATCTATTTCTGTACCCTTCAAGCTAGAGAAGATAGCAAAGGAAAATTCTATGAGATTGACCTTCCTTCGTCAGAGTCGATAAAACTTTCCAAGGAACTGCTCAAACTTGTACCGGAATCACCTATCACCCCAGCTCATGCAAGACCAGAAAATGAATATCGCAAATAGTATACAGAGCTAAAGACAACGGTATTTAGACCGTTATACGTATATGGCAATCGTCCACATCGGTAATTTACTTTACCTTTGTGGACGATTCAGTTATATAGGCTAACATTCATTAATACCGTTATACGACTATGTGAAAACTTCAAATTAACCGACACAGCTCAGACTTTTTTGATGACAATGATTTTGAGAAAGAAGAGAAAGCTTATGTTGAACCCAAAGAATGGACTATCATCACCGCTTTAGACCGAGTCCTTGATAGGGCACGTGGCAGCGAACTCTCTGATGAATTCTGGAGTTCTGCTAAAAATCCTCTGGCTTATCTGCGCGAGCGACTGGAGTTGACAGACATTCAGATTGTCTTGGTCGCTATCATGGCTGAAGCTGGCGAACCTCTGTCATGGCGTAAGTTTGGCAACTTCCTCCATAGTAGCCGTCTTTCCACCATGTGCTATTCCGAAGAAATTGAGGAACTGCTGGCAAAGCGCTGGGTCATTCGTCGAGGCACGCATGAGATGGGTGGTTGCTTTGAGGGCTTCGCTCTGGAGCATGGTGTCGTTACCGCTCTACGTCATAACAAGACTTTTGTTCCAGAGAAACTCGACGGCTTCAACGAGCAACAATTCATGGACAAGTTGGAAAGCCATCTTGACAAGAACCTCAACAATCGCAATGCAAGTTTTGAGGATGATGAGATTTGGATGCAACAGTTGGTGGAAGCAAACCCTCATCTTCCGTTATGTCATGAGGTCATGCATTTCGAGGATATACATGACAAGTCTTTGCTGCTGATGATAGCCTACGACTATGCCCAGTGGGCTGAATCGGATGACGAGGGACTTACCCTTCACAGTATAGATAATTTCTATCCTGAAGATTGGGAATGCAACGGACTCCGTCGCGACTTGCAGAACGGAACTCACATACTAATGTCTGCAGGTCTTATTGAGCAGAAGTGTGAAGACGGCATAGCCAATACGGAGCGCTATGTGCTGACGCAAAAGGCAAAGTCAGAATTACTGTCAGCCTATGAGCCAAGTAAGTCAAAGTGCAAGACACCACATCGTAGAGACAAGTTTTTGAAGAGCTTTACTGAAATTAAGGAGAAGTCACTTTTCTACAATTCTTGTGAAGAGAATCAGATAGCACGTCTGACAAGTCTCCTCTCTCAGGATAATCTCCCTGACATCCAGCGCCGACTGGAAGAGCAAGGCATGCGCAAGGGCTTTGCGTGTCTCTTCTATGGAGCCCCTGGAACAGGTAAGACAGAGACCGTGCTGCAGATTGCACGCCAGACTGGTCGCAATATCATGCAGATAGACATTGCAGGACTGCGTGACAAGTTCGTCGGTGAAACAGAGAAGAACGTGAAGGCAATCTTCACACGCTACAAGCATCTCTGCAAGAACAGCGATGTCATGCCGATTCTCTTCTTCAACGAAGCAGACGCCATCTTTAACAAGCGTACGACTGTTGGTGGCATCAATCCGACTGTCGAGAAGATGGAGAACTCTATGCAGAACATCATCCTGCAAGAGGTTGAGAATCTTGAGGGTATTCTCATTGCTACGACTAACCTCACCTGCAACCTTGATGACGCCTTTGAGCGCCGTTTCCTCTTTAAGGTAGAGTTCAAGAAGCCGGAGGCTGATGTCAAGGCAAAGATATGGACTGCTATGCTCAACAACATCAGCGAAGAAGATGCCCATATTTTGGCAGAGCGCTATGACTTTTCTGGAGGTCAAATAGAAAACATAGCCCGTAAACGTGCCATTGATTATGTCCTTAACGGTAAGTTCGCTACTCTTCAAGAACTCGAAACTTACTGTAAGGCTGAGATGCTCGATAAGAAGGGTAGTCGTGCACGTATTGGATTCAACGTATAAACAAACAATTAACAAGAATAATGCAAAGAGTAGCTATTGAAAGAGCGGACACCGAACGTGTATGGGTCCGCTCTCGCGAGTCGGAAAAGTTCCTGGAGAATGGACTCTGGGGACTCCGAGACATCAAGGGAAAGGTCATTCTTGAACCTAAGTATGACCAGATTGAACTGTGTAAGGAGTTCGTATATGTACACTCAGGCAACAGCCATTCCTTTTACTATCCCTACGGTAAGGTATCCACTTCTGATGACAACAAGTATGATTACCGTTTTTATGAGAATGGTAAGATCGGTCTGAAGGATGAAAATGGCAGCATCCGTTTCCCTGCCATTTACGATGGTGTAAAGGATTGGCCCAGATATGATGTCGTATATGTCCGTAATGAGGATGGCTTCCATTATTACAATAGTGATAATGAGGAAATACTGACGGATTATGCACCTATTGAAGGAAGTGATTGCAACGACGAGCCGTTCTTTGATGACGAGAAGCAGAACACCGGCGTGCTTATTACAAGGCGTTTCGTTGAAGGTCGTCAGAACAACAACTGTGTAAGAATGGGGAGTGACAGATGGGTGGAGTTCAGCAGAATAGCATATAAGGACCTACGCAGCATCGTAGGCAAATGTGAGGTAATTCCCATGCCAGATGATGCTCTCCTCGGCATCGAGAGCAAATCAACCTATATCTACAGTGCCTTCATTGCACAATCCAAAGGCGAAACACCTGTTGAAGACTGCATCAGTCAGCTTGCAATGCTTGGAGCATATCAGTCTACGTGGCGTTTTCTGACGAAGGTGTGGATTCATCCAGAATCATCCATAACTATGGAGACACTGAAGAAAATATGGCTAGTATTCAGTGTCAATTCTGACTTCTACAGTCATGAGGACATAAGAAGCCGTTTTGAAGTCGAGGACTGGCTTCGTATCGGCATTGGCTACGACGACACTCTTGAGAAGGATGAGCTGAAGATACTACAGGTGCAGTATTTCACTGACCGTTGGCCGGAGCAAATAGAAATGGAGTGGGTAAAAGCCCTCCGTAACGAGAAAGTCGAAAAACTGAAAGAGATTCACAAACGGCTTACAGAACGTATCGAAGAGGTGCGTAAAGAAGGAGGCGATGAGTATGCCGACACCATGCACTCAGAGATTCTTGAAGGGTGTCATATCGCGAGTAATGCAACCACGGATTTCAGTATTGAGGAAGAGATAGAAAAATATGACTACATGCATGGACTGGGCTTCCATTGTATTGATACCCTATGGTTCCTGTGTGGCAGAATGCTCTCGGAGTCTTTCAATGAAAACGAGCCAAAGCCCATGGAAGAGTCTGATTTGATGTTCTGCAAAAAGAAGATAGAGTGGCTGCTGAAGAACGATACTTCCAAAAACTTTGTAAGAATGAAGATGATGCCGCTCGACATGTTAACAATGCTGAAGAATGTTTATGCCGAGCATGAATGGCCACTAGAATGCCTGGTCATTCTTACCGACATAGAAGCCATGATGCGTCGTTGTGGATGCCGGTATGCTCATGAACATGACATTGACAAGGTCTTCTGGAGAGAGTTCAAACCAGGACTGTATGATGAGACTCCGTTTGAAACAAAGCCATATATTGGCAAGGTAATAATAGATGACGTGATAAGAGAAGAAGATCTCAATAACCTAACAATGTGAAATTATGGAAATAAAGCAAAAATGGATTAATGAGCATGGGGTGTTTTATCCCATTCCCGGCAACACAACACTTCACATCACACCAGGAACAGGGGTGTTTCAGATTCACGAGGACAGGAGCATGTCAGGCTCACGCCTCGGTTTAGTCAAGCTTGCAGACTCGTTCCAGTTCAATTTCAAGATTTATGATCTCGGCATAGAGGACATAATGCAGAAGATTGAGAAAACATGGAACTCAGACGTATTCGTGAACGGAGACAAGAACCTAGGAGTCATTTTCAATGGGTTGAAGGGAACAGGCAAGACTATCGGCGCAAAGATTCTCAGCAACCGTATGGGAATTCCTGTTATATTGGTCAATGCCCCATACAACGGGCTGCTTGACTTCATTCAGTCGCTTTGTTTCGAATGTGTGGTTCTCATTGATGAGGCTGAAAAGACCTTCCATGAGAACGGGGAGATACTCCTTAAGATTATTGATGGCGTGTATAACGAAAAGCGCAAGCTATATCTTCTCACCACGAACAATCTGTATCTTGACAGCAACTTGCTTGGCCGTCCAGGACGCATTCGCTATATCAAGCAGTTCGGCAATCTCAAACCGAAAGCTATCTAGGAGTATCTGAATGATAATTTGAACGATAAGAGCAAGGCTGAGGATGTCATTAAGGCTGTTGACACACTTGAGATATCTACCATTGACATTCTCAAGGCGATTGTGGACGAGGTCAACATTCATGGTGAGATAAGTGAACATAGCATGCTGAATGTTCCAAAGGCACGTTACAAGATTGATATCATCAAATTTGACGATCTCAAGCGTGAAGACTTTGACGACTTCAAGCAGTTCATGAAAGACCATGTCCCTGCTGATGAATCTCTCCGCAGTTGGCTTGACAAACCATGGCGTGTCAATGAAGAGAACAAGCAGGAAGACAATCAAGATATGATTGAGGATAAGTTTGACATGAACTGTTGGATTACTCAGATTGCTTCAAGCAGTCCAGTCATCATAAAGGGCCAGCACTCTTAGATTGGTGAGGTTATCGAAGAGGTGGATGGCAATGGTTACTTTGTCGTTCAAGACAACTACTCAGATGATGAGGTACTCTGCCGCATCCTAAACTATCACGATGCGCCTTCGCTCTATAGAGGCTCGTTGAAGTCACTGTTTTTCTAGAATACGTCTTATGGCACAGATAATTACCATTAACAAGGAGGACGAATTCTTTCCCGAAGCATTCAAGGCTATCGGGGAAGATTGTCCCGAGAGAATCTATGCGATGGGCAACCTCGATTTGCTCAAGAGAGAACACATGGTGGCCATCATCGGTAGCCGTAAGGCGACAAGAACAGGCAATAGTAAGGCTTACGACCTTGGCATCAGCTATGCCAAGAAAGGATATGTCGTTGTCAGCGGACTGGCTTTGGGTTGCGACGCATCGGCTCACCGTGGATGCATGGCTGCTGATGGCGGTACTATAGCTATCGTTGCTACTGGACTGAACCTTGTGCATCCCCGTGAGAACATCCCTCTCCAGGAGGAGATTCTACGCAAAGGGGGGCTCATCCTTTCTGAGCAACCTCTAGGTGTAAAGGCAAACCCTACCCGACTCGTATCAAGGAACAGACTGCAAGCAGCACTCTCCGAAGAGGTCATTGTTGCAGAATGTCCGAAGCACAGCGGCACCATGCATACTGTTCGTTTTGCTCAGAAATACGGAAAGAAGGTCAAGGCTGCACGTCTGCCTTATGACAAAGAGGAGAACTCGGGTAACAAATACATCATTGATACTGGCATAGGAGAAGGCATCTGACAAGACAATTTAAAGTAGGAATATGACAAACTGGAAAACGACAGATTTTCAATCGATAAATATCAACTATTCAAATAAAGCAGAAGGAAAATATCTCATTTCATTACGTGATGATTTCGTAAACGGATTGTCGCCTTTTGACCTTGAAGCTCGTTGTGGATTCAAGGGCGCGACTATCTGGGACTATCTGCTTTTGTGTCGGGACAGCGTCCTTGATTGGACGGAAAATGAAATATCCATGTTGGAAGGACTCTTCTGGGAGATTGGCAGTGAACTCAAGCGACACGGTATGGCAATCCCTTCGGTGGAAACCATAAATGTGGTCAAGACAACATCCATAGAAGAGGGTGGTGCAATGGGGTACACAAGAGGCAATACCATATATGTAGCTGAATCTGTCATGAAGAAATCAGAGGGAAAGATTGAAGAACTCCTGACACATGAGCTGTTTCATATCCTCACCCGCTCGTCCCTTGCCTTTAAAGAGGAAATGTACAAGACTATAGGCTTCACAACCACAGAAAAGGTTATTGATTTGATGGCGTTGAACCAACGATGCCGTTTCGTGTCAAATCCTGATGTCAGTAAGTTCTGCAGCTACATCACCTTGAAGGACTTCTCTGGAAAGGAACACCGACTTATGATGACAACACTTGCTCGAAGCAACTATAACGGTGGCTCGCTATCTAGGTATATCCTCCCGTATTTTCTGAAACTGGACGATGACTGCAATGTCGTAACTTATGATGAAAAATTGCCGATAAGAGATTGCTTATATGGTGAATTCTATCAAGACTTTATCACAAAGGTCGGAAAGAACACTGGTTACATGACCAATCCAGAAGAGATACTGGCAGAGAACTTCCGCTTTGCCGTGTTGGGATCCCTAGAAGAATTTCCAAACCCGGAGATTATTGATGATATTCGATATTTGATGAGAGGATAAACATACAGGAGAAAACAATGGACTACGACAAAATAATTTTAAATGTACCACACTCGTCCTTATTGGGACTTTACGATTCCGAATATTCAGGATGGAAGGAAAACCCTGCATTTGAATGTGACTGTGTCATAAAGTGGACAGATTGGGCAACGGATAACATATTCGCACCTAATCATAATCTGAAAGTCAATGTCGATATGCACATCTTTCAGCTGTCACGATTCATCATTGATGCCGAAAGACTTGAACATGACCCATTGGAAGCAAAAGGACAGGGAATCATCTACACGGATTTTGGTGGTTTTCATCGTGAGGTGTCATCAGAGAAGAAGGAATTCTTGATGAATATCTACCATGACTACATTCGTGGAATAAAGGAGTGTCTAACCAAAGAAAGCATCCTCATTGATTGTCATTCCTTCCCTCCGGAGCTTTCAGATGTGGATGTATGTATTGGATTCAATGATGACTGGTCAAAGCCAGAGCAAGAAACAATCAACATGATAGCGTCGAAGTTCATTGATGCAGGCTATGAGGTCGGTATCAATGAACCATACAGCAACTCGCTGTCTCCTGCATGCACATTTCCCTATCATTCAATCATGATTGAGGTAAACAAGCGCATCTATATGAATACGGAGACATTCCAATTACTTCCTGAAGCTGAGCGATTCACTCGAACAGTTAATGATATCTATGCCACCTTGCTTCGTGTATAGGCAACTCTTTCCATAACTAAGGATACTTTCTGTTTACTGAACTACATCGTATAAACAGTAATCCTATGAGAGTACCTCAGAATCTGGATGAGAGTACTCAACGGTTAATATGGTTTAATTCTTCTTGCAGCGTCTTTACACCTTCTGTTGCCGTGGAAAGAATGTACTTATACCCAAGAGATGCGATGTCGACTTCGTTAGGATTTATGATGAACTTAGGAACATCAGGATGAGCATAGCGGATTAGTTCCGCAGCAGGATGAACCGTCAAAGAGGTGCCAATCACAACAAAGATATCAGCATCCTTTACAATCTCTGCTGCATCCTGCATTCCGGATACATACTCTCCAAACAATGTGACATGAGATCTAAGCTGTGAGCCGTCACCGGCATCATCACCAAGTCTTATTGGAACATTCATCGGCATTTCCCTTATGTAACGAGCATCATGACGATTGTCAGATGAGCACACTCTTGCCAGTTCTCCATGCAGGTGAATGACATTGGTAGAGCCAGCGCGTTCATGTAAGTCGTCGATATTCTGTGTAATGACTGTTACTTGATGCTGTTTCTCCAAATCTGCGATGAAGGCGTGTGCAGCATTAGGGGCTGCATCAAAAACTCTTTGCCTCATGTCATTCATGAATGCAAGAAACTCTGAAGTATCGTTGTATAATGCCTCAGAGCTTGCCAAATAGACCTTTCTTTCATCATTCCAAAGCCCATCTTTTCCACGGAACGTAGGTATCCCGCTTTCTGAGCTGATACCGGCTCCTGTCAGAAATACTATATCTTGACGTATCATAATCGACTGGTTACTTGATTGTCCATTCCAGAATGTAATGCATCTTTCCATCTACCAATGCCTCGAAGAACTCTTCATCCTCATCATCGAGTTTATCCCATTCCTCTTCAGTCATATAGTAGATCTCATCATACATTGGCTTCTGGTGGCAATTATAGAATGAAGAATCTCCATCCCAATACCATCCCCATTTATAATTTTTCCTGAAGAAGAACGGTTCGTATTTGAAGTCTGGCGTATGAATGCTGTCCATGCTGCACGGAATAACAAGTTTGCCACGATGATTGACCACGCCTTGCTTGCCATTCTTGATGACAAGATGATACATGGAATCCTTTACGCGCACAATTCTGTCGTATTTAAATGGGCATACGATATTGCCTTCAAAATCGACGATTCCCCATTTGCCGTCTTTCTTTGCTACAATCTGAAAGTCTGTGGTAAAAAGACTCCAGTCATAGGTAAAGCAGAAGTCTTCATAGATTGCTGGTGAAAGCTTGCGTCCAACAAGATCCAGCAGGCCTATCTTCCCATCCTCTTCATAAGTCATGGACTCAAAAGAAGGATAGCCATATTCATTCCAAAGGTCATGTAACTTGCTATCAACTTCGAAAGACTCGTGGTAGACATCGACCCCATCAATCTTTCTCGTTCCAAGTTCCCATGCCTTGTGGGTAATCTCTTTCCATTTAGCCCATTCTCTGCACAGGTCGTATGACTCCTCCAGCGGTTCACCCACCAAGGTGTTTTCCATCGCCTTGTCATAAGCAGACTGCCATGTTTCTAACACAGAAGGCAGCCTGCTCTGGTGTGTCATCATGAATAATGTTGGTCGGTCAAGCATTGCTGTTCGTTCGGTTTGAGGTTGACATCATCCGTCGGACATGGGTAGCCCACGTCAAATCTACGCTTTATATCAAAGAATATCCTGTCAACGTCAAAAGGATTCTCATCGAAATAAAGACAATCTATACCATCGCTTACACTTTGCTTGACCATTTTCAAGCAACTGTATGGAAACTTGCGAGTGATGTACTCATATTCCTGATGAACGTCTATTACGCAAAGTGCAGTCTCGGGAGTCTTTCCGTCACCGGTGCTGTCAATGGTTTCCATCAACAAACGTTCCTGTGGCGTGTCCACCTCATAGTCATCGTCCATCATCATAGCCAAGTCATCCTCAACAGAACCTGTAGATTCAGCCAGAGGACCCATGTCCAAGTCAAGGTCAAAGTACAGGTCTTTCCAGTAGTCCATGAAGAGCGCATCTTCCAAATCGCCGTCAGCATACGCCTTGGTGAAAGTGAATCCATACATCAGGGCTCAAAGTGTTTCCACATCAATTTCTTTTTTCCCATCCTTCCATGCCTGAATGACATCTTTATTATAAGCATCCTTATACTGATTGTAATCTACCTTTGTAAATGAATTGTTCTGTTCCATAATCAGTTCATATTTTGTCTGTTAATAACCAGATATTGATCGTTGTACAGGCAGTCGCAATACGTGATGGTAGTTTCATCATCTATCTTTGCTGACTTTATGCTGTCAACACGGGAATGCCCGACAAACTGGTGATATCCTTTCAAAGGATTGTCTTTGGTTTCGTCAATGTCAGCCCAGAAGATACCTCCATATTCGTAAGGCCCACCTCGCCAAAAACCAACTTCTCCCATAGCAACGAATTGTTCCTGTGTGGGATTGTTGAGTTGATCCGCAATGGAACAGTTTTTACTGGAATCGCCATGAAAATCATTGCGGAACCATCCGTCACTGACTCCGGCATGTGTAAAAAGCATCTTGCCTTGTTGCCATGCGTATTGGAACAGGTCTCTATTACTTGTCAGAATACGCTTTATGCGAGGTGCGATTCTCTCATCATAGCGGGTGCAGGTAACGAAGTCTTCGGAAAGATAGTGCATATCATGGTTTCCAAGAAGCAGAATAACATCATTCGGATGCCTCTTCTTGAACTGTATGATAGAGCGTAAGTTCTTAATCAGTTCATCTGGTTCTATGTCTTCGTAAGGGTCGCAATAGTCACCGAGGAAGACAAACTGACTTCCTTGATGATTCTTTACGACATCCTTCCATGTGGTGAGTCCATGAACGTCACCTATCACCACTATTGGTCTCTGTCTGGCATTTTTAGGCATAAGCACGTAGTCTGTTGATGTTGTCGCGTGATTGCATTTTGATGATTGAGTTGGTGCGGATCTGACGTACACGCTCGCGAGATAACCCCATCTCGTCGCTGATTTCTTCAAGCGACTTCTGAGGACTATTAATGCCGTAGAACATACAGATTACACGCTGCTCACGACAAGTTAGTTGTGATATAACGTTAGTGAGTTCTTCATGAAGAGACTCTGCCATGAGTCCAGAATCTGCAGATGGTGCATCAGACTCGAAGGTGTCAAGGAAGCTGCGGTCATCGTCCTCACTCGTGGGAGCGTCTATACTGACGTGGAATGAAGTATAACCAAGCGCATCCTTTATCTTTGACACAGGCAACTCTATGATTTCTTCAAGATCCTGTGCTGTAGGAGCAAACTGATGCTCCTGCTCAAATCGTTGTGCTGCCTTCTTCACCTTGCTGATGTTTCCATGGACATTCTGAGGGATGCGTATCATGGTTGATTCTTCGTTCATTGCAGATATGATACTCTGACGAATCCACCATACGGCGTAGCTGATAAACTTAAAGCCGCGTGTTTCATCGAACTCACGAGCAGCCTTGATTAACCCTATGTTTCCCTCGTTGATGAGATCCATGAGGCTTATACCCTTGCATTGGTACTGTTTAGCTACAGAAACCACAAAACGTAAGTTTCCCTTCACCAGTTTTTCCAATGCCTCTTCATCACCCTGACGTATTTTTGCTGCGAGGGAGACTTCTTCGTCAGTGGTTAGCATAGGAATCTTGCTTATCTCTGCAAGATAGCGGTTAAGGGATTCATCACGTGTTGTAATGCTTTGTGTAATCTTCAATTCTCTCATGTAGTTGGATATTTAGTCTTTAAATGTTTTTCTCTGCTTCTGCGAGATATTTCTCGTATTGGTCAAGAAGGTTTTTCTTCCTTCTAGTTGTGATTGGCAATGATGGCTTCATCGTTGCTATCGTTGGTGAGCAATCAATCCCTCCATAATTATATGGCAGGACCATATACACGTCTAGTGAATGGTCGAATCTGTAGCCTAGGCTGTGGTCTGTGAGGTCATAGTCAGTATGCGTTGCCATATACTTGTCCTGCATCTTTTTTACCTCTTCCATCGTCGGCGGTGTCTTTACCACAATGGCGAGGTTCACCTCATCATCGCTCCAATAGTCGTTTCCATGATAGCCGAAGACCTCTACGATATCACCAGGCTTGAAGAGTATCTCCTTGGGCTTTCGTCCGTGAAACATGCGTCTCTTTCCAAGGTAGTGGCCAAGTTCAACCTCATTCATGGAGAATGGAGTTTCACGCTGCATGATGTTGGCATAGTCGCTGACACCCCATAGGTTTCCATCGGAGAGATATACACGTTGGGAGAAGCTGTCTGACATGAGCCTTTCCATCACTTGAAGTCCTATCGGAATCTCAGTTACTACATACGCGTACGTTCCATATTGATGATAAATGGCATTTTGCTTCACGTATTCCTCTGCTTCCTTCAATGTAAAGAGGAATGTTACTTCATGCGAGTCAAGCTTGAATTCCGGCCAATGACATTTGTATGGGTTACGATATTTGTAGCTGTAACGAGTTACCTTGAATATGCTCTTTATATGTAAATCTTTTGCTTCGTCCATTCATTTATACAATAAGTATGACTATTTTCCAAATCTCCAAGCTTCAAGGATGGCCAGATGCTCTGTGTCGTTGTCATCAAGATGGCATTTTGACAGTTCCCAGGGGAGGCCCGCCAACAATTCCTACTCTGACAGTGTCACATCCTCTTCTACATCAATATCCATGCCCATCAGCTCGTTGAGATATGTATATCTACCTAAGATACACCAACTTTTATCATATTTGTCACGAACCGTGCAGATCATGTCAATATCAGGAGACGTTCCCTCCCATCTGCTAGCTACAACTATATGCCTGTCACTCGCCTTTGGTTTGACAGACTGCAGCCGGATGTAGAGTTCGGAATACTCTCGGAGGATAATATCCTGATTACCTCTGATGAATGTCATACACGGTACGACATTCTCAAACGGTATTTTATGTAATAACTCAGAATAAGTCATTCTTACTTTACGAATATAAGTATCTCGCCTGTCTCATCGCCTTGTCCGAACATGTTGGCATCTCTCAGCTTATAGTCCTTTGCTTCATATTCCTTGACAGTCGGGTTATCTGTGTACTCACCAGGCGTTCCCTGGCTTACTACAGCGATGGCATCCTTTCCATAGGCCTCCCATGCCCCAATCTGGTTCATGCGCCTCATACCTTCTATAAGTTTCTCGTCCATCGTCAGTCCTTCTTTTCTGCAAGTTTGATAATAGCCTCTGGTATCTCAACCGAATATTCAACATCTTCAAGTTCAAGTCCTGCATTCATATGGTTATAGAAGAAGTCCTTCACCTCACTGTCTTCCAGACCAGCCACATAATCGTCGAGCCAGTCATTGAAGGCCTCGGTCTTGTCTTCTTCAAGCGCATCCTCGTCAAGTTCCCCGTCCTCAGTATAGTCCTCTTCGTCAAACTCAAAGTTGAATCCGCAGTTCTCTTCGCAGTATGCCATCAGTTCATCTGTATCATATTCGAAGTATCCGTTATTGTATCCTTCCCACAGCCAATGAAGTTCTTCTGCATTGTAAGCCATATCGTGATACGCCTCACGGAGTTTCTCATAGATGTCTGGATATTTCTCTTCCTGTTCCAGTTCTTCGATGTCTGTCGTTCCCTTCTGTCTAATGAGGTCAACAATCTTTGCAACTTCTTCATCTGAGAGTTCTACGTAACCTTCACTCTCTACGTTCACTGCACCACCTGAGTGCGTGATGCCCAGACATGTGTCATTTTCAATACTGTATAAAGCCATTTCATTGATGGAGTTTAAGGGTTAATTACTGATGTTACTTGCGATGCATGTGTCCGAAAGCACACTGGCTGCACTTAAATCCAGCACCATAACGTCCGGAATGCTTTCCTAAACATGATGGGCAGATGCGGTAACCGCATTTGTCACATACGTACCAGTTCCACGTCTCAGGGAGTTCCTGACCGCAACATTGACAAGGTATCCAAGCCATAATATAGATAATTTTAGTGAATATTTCAAATAGTTCTTTCAAAATCTGCTGCAAAGGTAGCCTTTATTTTTCAGCAAAGAAAAACGGGTATACGTATATCAATCAGATTGTTTGTTTTCTATCTTCTTTGTCTCCTTGCATATGCCGTTCTCGTATTCCCACATAGAGTCACATACATTTGCCGGACTGCCCAGGTATTCGCTCATTTCCTCCATGTGATCCCCCATATATTGCCCCATCGTGGAAGAGTCAACGATGTTCAGTCCATAGAAGGTCATGCCCTTTTGCTTCTCAGCATTTATCTTATCCATCACCTCTTCAGATATCGGCATCCAGCCAAAGTCTGAGATGCAAAGAATGTCGGCTGTGGAATAATCGCCTTCGAAGGGCATGATTTCATCAAAGAGCCATCGGAACATGCTGTCTTCATCATTTCCACCCATCTCCGCCTCGTCTAAGAAGTCGAGCAAGTCTTTTTTGTCGTGTTCTATGTTATGTAGTCGGAATAGGTCATGGCTATAGGAGTATTTCACAACAAGAACCTTGCGTTTCCTCCTTTGTGCAATTATGCAGATAGCGATAGACAACGCCTTCGCTACCAAGACAGGCTCTCCTTGCATACTGCTACTCGTGTCAAGGCTGAGAAAACGAATGCCAGAGTACATTATCCTTGCCCCAGACATCCCCGTATCTCCACGAGAGGCTCTGCCTTTCCTTCGAGAATACTGTGAGGAAAACAAAGCAGATCTCATCATAGGTACGAGCATGGGGGCATGTATGCCATGCAGATAACGGGATATGACCGTATATGTGTCAATCCTGCCTTGCACATGTCGCAACTATCAGAAATTATGAAGGTCGGAACATGGGATTACTTCCAGCCTACAGCCAATGGACGAACGCAGTTTACAATTACTGAAGACATCATAAATGAGTTCCGGGATATGGAAGCGCAGATGTTTGACAATATCACAGATGAGGACAAGAATCATTGTTGGGGATTTTTGGGTGACGAGGACACTACCGTCAACTGCCGCGAAGAATTCGAGTCTCACTTTTCACCTAACATTATAGAATTCCATGGAGGGCATCGTTTGACTAACGCTGTCATCAGGGATGTCATACTCCCATTCGTACAATCAATCGAAAAATGATTTACTGGTGCTTATACGTATACCACAATTTATTTACTGAAGATTAAAGCGTACCTTTGCAGTCGATTTCAAAACAATACAATTAGCAACTACCATATCATATGAAGAAAGACCTCCCTATAGACCTCGACTTGGAACTTGATGATGAATTCATTGACGAATTCGGCGATATCGAAGGCGACGAAGAAGAACCAACAGAAAGTCCCAAACGTAAGGATTTACCTATACACGATGACTGGAATATCGTAAAGGCATTCAACATCATCAATGAGGAATCACCCAAAAGCCAGCTTACAGGAGGGCTTTTCATTAAATGTGCAGAAGCTTTCAGCTATCTGTTTGATAAACTTGGTCTTAACGCTATTCAATGCGTTATTATCGCTATGCTTGTTGAAGCAGGGAAACCTATGTCATTCCGTCAAATGGGCAAGATACTTGGCCTTTCGCGTTTGTCAATGATGACCCATTATAACGATATCGAGGAACTGTTCCGTATGCGTTGGCTTCTACATCGTGGAGCAGAGGAGTCAGATGGTGTCTATGACGGATACTGTCTGGCAAGAGGTGTGGTGAGTGCCATACGCGAGAATCGTCCATTTAAGCCCGAGGTTCTTGAATGCGAGAGCACGCAGGAGTTCGTGGATAGGCTTGCTGAGCATGTGGCAAAAGACTATCGCGATGAAAACCTTGTCTTCAAAGACGAGAAATACTGGTTACACGAAATGGTCAGTGCTAATGCAGAGCTGCCCATTTGCAAGGTGGCACTCAGTTTTAATGACATTGACAGCCTGTCACTGCTCATGCTTGTCGTTTGTGACTACGCCAATTTCAATGGAGCAGAGGAAGAAGGTATCGGTCCACGTGATGTTCAACTTGTCTATCCTCAAGAGTGTACTCCAAACTTCCGCAGGGTTGTAGATGCCATGCAGAAGGGGACCCATCTTCTGTTCCGAGAAAACCTTATCGAGCACAAGTGTGTGAATGGTATGGCAGAAACTAATCAGTATGTTGCCACGTCACATCTCAAGAATGAGATACTTGCAGATTTCAGTCCTCTCGACCATTCCGATAAACATGTACCGCAGATGGATGGAGTCAAGTCTTATAAAGATATCACCGCCAAGGCTCTCTTTTATAATAAGGAAGAAGGAGAACAGGTTGAACGTCTTCGCGGCATACTTTCACAGGAACAGTTGCCAATCATACAAGAACGCCTTAAGAGCAAAGGCATGAGAACTGGTGTGTGTGTGCTCCTTCACGGTCAGCCTGGCACAGGCAAGACAGCCACCGTTTATGAATTAGCGCGTCAGACCAGACGTGACATCATACAGGTTCAGGTGACTGACTTCAAGGACAAGTATGTTGGTGAGAGTGAGGCTAAGCTGAAGAAGATATTCTCAGATTACCGTCAATGCTGCAAAAACAGCGAAGTAACACCAATCCTTCTGCTTAACGAGGGCGATGCCATACTTGGAAAGCGCATAGAGAATGTGGAACATGGCACAGAACAAATGATGAATGCTCTTCAGAACATTCTGCTTGAAGAGATGGAGACAATACAAGGCATCATGATTGTGACTACGAACCTCATCACTAACCTCGACAAAGCTTTTGAGCGTCGTTTCATCTTCAAGGTGAAGTTTGAGAAACCTGGCACGGAAGTTAAGGCTCATATCTGGCAATCTATGTTGGAAAACCTTGATGTGAAGGAAGCGATGTCGCTGGCACATGAGTTTGATGTAACAGGTGGCGAGATTGAAAACATAGCCCGTAAGGCTACAATGGAATACATCCTTACAGGTAAGGAAAGCGACATTGACACCATACGCAAGTTCACCAAGCAGGAAAAACTTGAGTCAAACCGTAGGCCCATAGTGGGATTCTCAACGAATAATAGCTAATAAACATGGATGAAAGTAAAAGACAGTATATATTATCCAACCCACCACTTAATGAAAACAAGACAATTCACGATATAGTTTATGAGGTACTCAAACAAACAGATTAACAACAACATTCGCAGAGTTCTGGAAGATGGCAAGAACAATGATGACGCTCTTGATCTTTTCCTCATGATGAATATGATGAACGATCTAGGGACAGAGCGCTCCTTTGTTAAGAAAGGGCCGTCACCATCAGACATTCACATGAACCTCATCGGCAACAATGTCATAGACAAGGATGACTTCAAACTCAAGATGGCAAGTGGAAAAAAGTTCTTGACACAGAGACTTGTCGTCAAACTGTCGCCTAATTGTACACTCTATGCAGAGACCAACCACTCTTCGCTGCAAGTCTGCATTAACGAGAAGAACATAACCACCATGTATCTCGATTCTTACCGCGCAGAAGACGTTGCCATGTGGATAATACGCCAAAAACAAAACATAGACAAGTATATGGAAGGTTGGAATGACGTCCTGAACAAAGCATGCAAGAAAGCCAAAGGTAACCACATGGCACTCCTCGCCATTAGAGCCATATTCACGGATGCAATGAAGGACTATACCGACATCAAGTATGAAATCATTGAGCAGAAACGCAGGGCACGAATAAGGGTGACTCTACCTAAAGGTCGTCTCGGAGTATTTCTTGATGCATGGTGGTGCACCTACAAGGAAAAACTACCCCCTCAAATAGAAAGTCTGAAGATTCTTATCGAGGCACACAGAAAAAACATCCTTACAAATTTCTGTTCGCCCAAGTCCTAACAACTAACAAGATTATAAACGAATACATACAACATATTATGGCAGTAACAATTAGCACAAACGAACTCAAGGAAACATTGGAACTCACCCCTTCGACGCAGAACATCATGCTCGTTGGCAAGCACGGCATTGGCAAGTCAGAAATCCTCACCAGCTATTTCCAGAGTCAGGGAATGAAGGTGGTGGCACTCTTCCTGGGTCAGATGAGTGACCCGGGCGACATCATCGGCCTTCCCTCCAAGGTAGAAGCGAAAGACGCAAATGGAAATGTGACAGCGCAGACCGACTTCACTCCTCCGTATTGGTTTCCTATTGACGGCAAGCCAATCGTTCTCTTTCTTGATGAGCTGAACCGTGCCCGTCCTGAAATTCTTCAGACGGTGATGGACTTGACGCTGAACCGTAAACTGGCAGGCAAAGTTCTTCCAGAGGGAAGCCGTGTCATTGCCGCAGTCAACGATGGCGATGAGTACCAGCTTACCGACCTTGACCCTGCGCTCGTGAGCCGTTTCAATATCTATGAGTTTCGTCCAACTGTAGAGGAATGGCTCAACTGGGCTGTGGGTGCAGGTCTTGACGATCGTGTCATCAACTTCATTCAGGACAATCCAACGTGGCTCGATGGTGACAGCGGTGACAAGAAACGAGACTATCAGGGACTTGACAAGAGTGCTGACCGTCGGGCGTGGAAGAAGGTATCTGACCTCATGAAGAAGGTAGATACAATCAAAGATATTCACAAGCGCGTTATAGCAGGCATTGTAGGCGCGGGAGCCGCCGCAGCCTTCATCCGTAGTGCTCAGCAACGTAATGTCATTACTGGTAAGGACTTGCTGCTGAAGTACGACAAAACCATGAAGACTGTGGAGAAATATCAGTTACATGAGTTTGCCATCCTCAACGAGTCTGTATTCCGTTTCCTTCAGAATGCTAAACTTGACGAGCGTGAGAAGACGCTTGCAGCCAAGAACCTAGGTCAGTATATCGACTTCCTCCGTGTGAACAAGAAGAAGGAGGCACTTGCCAACTTCACGAGCATCTTTGAGAAAGGCACCTATGAGCAGGCAATAGTCTTTATGGTTGTCAATGCCACCGAGGTTTATGATATGCTCAATGAGTTTGTCGAAAAACTCTGATTCCCTCCTTTTCATTAAACCCATTTCAAACAATCCATCGAATGGTAGAACGAATATCCAAGATAACTGAACGCTGGTTTCTCAGCGAAGAGGCACTTTTCTCTGTTTTCTGCACCCATCGTGTTGCAGAAAACAGTGGAATGGAATGCCATGTGCGTGTGGGTAAAGGTGTCATTGAGGTGAATCCCGACTTGTGTGCAGACATTACAGACAAGGAACTTGAGGAACGTCTGCGCATTGAAGTCATCCGTATTTTGCTTAAACACCCTTATGACCGTCAGCCTGATGGCTGTTGCATCACAGCGAGAGCATTAGGAAGCAATTGTGTCATTGGTGATTCCTACCGCCTTCAGAAGATAGAAATAGATAAACCGTCAGACTTCAAATTGCCCTCAAACGGACACTATGAGTTCTATGCCCGCTGCATACAGAAGATTCTTCAGAAATTAGGCGGGCAAGGACAAAAAGAGGATGACTCCGAAGAAAACTCTCAACCCCAAGGCGAATGCAATGATGGAGGGTTTGGTAAAGAATATACTGACATGGCCAAGAACTGGCAACAAGATGAGTTGATGGCAGCACAAGTCAACGAAGTCATCCGCGATGTCAAGTCCTGGGGCTCTTTGCCTGGTGGACTTGTCGAAGAGATTGTTGCAAGCACCAAGGCTCGTGTTGACTATCGCAAGATTCTGGCAGGTTTCCGTGCAAGCATACTTTCGCAAAAGCGCAAGCTTACCCGTATGCGTCCCAACCGCCGTTCTGGTTTCTATGCTATGGGAAGCCGCTATGACTTCACCACAAGCATGATTATCGGTGTTGACTGCAGCGGGAGTATCTCGAAGGCAGACCTTCAGAATTTTTACTCCACCATCAACCGATTCTTCCAATATGGCATACAGCAGATTGATGTGGTGCAGTTTGATACAGAACTTGGCGAGGTGCAGACTCTTGTCAAAGCTTCTGAGAATATCAAGGTGACAGGCCGTGGTGGTACTTGGTTCCAACCGTTTATCGATTTTGTTGCGCAGCATTCAGAGTACGACGGAGCACTTATCTACACCGATGGTTATGCACCGCAGCCCACAATCCCTGCAACCATGCACACCCCTCTATGCTGGGTGCTTCGCTCCGAGCAGGAACTTAAGGAGCATGAGCAATGGATGAAACAAAGTGGAAGAGTTTGTGTAATCGAAAATATAAGCTGACGAAACACACATGAACTCAGTTATCCATAGGGAATACTCCTGTTCTTGATACCGAGTACTGAGTCAATTGTTTCCATCGCTAATCACAAATAAGATTTACTGCTCGTAAAGAAAACATAAAAGCCGTTGAAAACCTACAAATAATCACTATATGATTAAGGAATTTTCTGATAATGTCCAGCGTCTGTTCAATGACATTGTTACCGACAAAACGAAAGGACACTCACATACTGCCAAGGAACTGCTCGCTGTCCTTCGTTGCAAGGTTACGCAACCGATAAAGATCATGGAAGAGGCTTCGTGTGTGTGCCTAATATATTATAACGTGTCGGTAATACTGCCTGATAATCTTTCGGAGATGAACATAGCCTACAACAGTGAATATCAGATGACATTCAACAAAATATCCTCTTGCGACCTTCATCAGTTATCTGAGTTTATTCTTGCTCTGGAGCGTGACATCCCGAAGTGGAAACACATATGGGTGGCTGATGACAAACTCAAGAAGGAACAGGCAAAGATTGGCGAACGTGTGAAGTCCGCTATGCTTCAGTTCCGCTCAGACTGGATGTCGGTAGGGGCGAAAGACGATGAGAAGATGATTGAGAAGTTCCGCATCAAGTATTACAACCTCAAGGCTTGCAAGATGGTTCTGGAAAACGACAATCCTTTCTGGGAGAACAAGACGACTGAGGTAGAGATACTTGACGAATGCCGGACGCTGCATATCGACCCTCCAATGGAACTGTGGTACACCGAGTTCAGTGACTTTGTTGACGAATGCAAACAGATACGCGATGAGCGTGACCGCCAAAGAGAGGAAGCAAAGCGCAAAGAGGAAAAGATGCGTCATCTTATCCGTATCAAGCAACTGAAGTTTGAAGCCATCATCAAGTCGGTTGAATTTCATCAGGATTTCGAGGTAGAAGTAGAATCGCATCTTCATCAAAGACATATCAGTTTCTTCATCAACAGACAGGCTGTGCCATCCATGAATGGATACTTTCTGATGCGGTTCAAAATCAGCGGTGCAAGTACCGTTTGTAGAGTGTATTTCAATGATGTAGACAGATGCGCACCCGCAATCATCAACACCATTAACCGTATCAACGATATGATACCGGAACTGCGTAACACACTTGTCGATGATGGACAGCAGTACTTTCTGACGGGTGACAATTATTCCATGGGACAACTCCTCAATGACGATAATTCCGGCGAGCCATTCTCCGTAGTGCAGTATTCATACAAGAAAAAACGTGTAATATGTTGCCCGCTACTTCCATCCAATCGTGTCGTCATGAGAATCAACGCTGCCATCCGTGAACTCTATTGCACCACATTCAATTCCGAAAAGAGAGCAGATGATGTAGATTACCCTGTAAATAAGCTCATAATCTGACAAGAGTCATTGTTATACGTATGTCACAATCGCCTTTCTCCCTATAATTATATTAATTTGCACTTTGAAAATCAATCTTATTCATTTGTTATCAATGGAAGAACAGAAAGACTACATTGCTGAAGCAAAGCGTATTGCGGAAGACATTAAGGCAACAGAAGAACACATTCTGGAGTTAGACCGTGAGGAGAAATTCCAGAAGAAACATGTGGAAGATTTGAAGGTGCAGTACAAAGAGGTCTTCATTAAGGCGAACATTGACCGTCTCACCGCTTTTAAGGAAGAATGCAAGAAACGTGGTGACAAAGCGAGCGAACAACTGCAACTGCTGCAAAACGAGAAACATGTGTTGCGCCTCCAGCTTAAGAATGAAATAGACGGTCGTACCTTCAATGACAAGGTGCAGGAGATTTCAAAAAAGTGTAAGAAAATCCGTGAGTTGTACGATACATACTACAACAATTCCATAGCAGATATGGTAGGTATTACCAGTTATGATAGCAACATTATCCGCGAGTTCATCTTTGGTTCTTGGCAAGACAATGCTGAATCAAAGAAAGAGATGACTATCGAAAACGTGTTTAATCATAGACTTGAGATACTTGCCAACCCAACTGAGTTCGCTCAGAAGATAACACATTTCAGTGCTGGTGGTCTTGGTGCTTGTGTTTATAACAAGGATGTGACCGTAGCAGAACTCGTACGCTGTTGGGAATTCGATGAGTTCAAGTTTGTTTGTCCTGAATCTGGAGAAACAGCCTTCATCTACCAGTTTGCCGGTCATGTTAGTGCTGGTGGGTATTGGGAACTGACCGCCTACTGTCCTGCGAGTGGCAAGCATCAGCATTATGGAAGTAGGGATGCAAATCCAGTCCATGTCCACTGGTCGACACTAAAAAGTATAGCAGACCCTGTAAGTAGGCAAATAAAGAACATCAAGACAACAATTGAGTCAGGCAAATAACGAAGAACAGAATGGAAAAAGAAATCATCATATCAGCAGAAAGCTACAAGGGTAAAATAAAGTTAGACTATGTGCCTTGTATTGACCGATAAAAAACCGAAAAAATCGTCTTTCGAAGTTACAAAAAATAGAAAAATGAGCCAAATTTTGATAAAGAATCTCTTTAAGAGATTTAAATGATGGATTGTGAAAAGAAAACAGTAAATTTGCAGAATAATAATCCCATTTTTCCATCAAACTGATTTATGGCAATATACTATCACGGTTCTTCCGTCCTATTCAAATCCTTCGATCTCAGTCACGCTCTTGAGGGTGATGGTAAGGTGAAGTTCGGCTATGGAGTTTACCTCACTTCCCGCTACGAAAGGGCTGCTCATTATGCCTTTAACAAGAAAAGACCAGAAAATAAAGATTACTACGTCTACACAGTAGAAGGACCCGATAAAACCGAGTACAATTGTCTTTGGCAAAGTCCATCATGTCCAGTGTCCGAGTCTATCGTAAGTCGGGTTAAGGAAAAACTGGGAGAAGACATCCCAGTGGAGGCTATAGCTGAAGGAAAATACTTCAGAAAGTATGTAGCCAATAGACTGGTTGGTGTACAGGAATCGATTAAGAAGATGTTCGGCAGTGCTCCTTATATTGGTGAAATTGCTTTGGCGAACCTCCTTGACAGTATCGGGGTTGATATGATGGCACAGCCTTTTATTTGGAAGCCACCTTTTGAAAATATAGACTTGGCAATAGTCAATGAGAAAAAGGTCAAGATTCTAAAGATTGAGAAAATCGAGCTTGATGCAAAGAAGCATCTTGTTCCTGGGTCGGAAACGCTCGTTAAACTTGAATAAGTGTCGATATACGTATATGCAAATTGCTTTTATCTTGGCAATTACGTACCTTTGCACCCACTAAAAACAGTTCGACACATGAGTAAATCTAGTATCTGCCAATTCATTGAGAAGTACTATCCGCAGTACTATTCCATTGAGACGTATCCTGCATCAGAGTGCGTACGAATCCACAAGATTACTGAACCTTGGGGTATCTTTTCCAACTTTTTCCACACGCCAATCACTGTAGAAGGTGTTACCTTCGAAACCTCTGAGCGTCTCTATCAGACCATGAAGTTCATTGATTCCGAGGCAGTGCGTCAAGTATACGGCAAGAAGGGCAACCCTAAGATGACCGCCAAGCGACTCTTTAACGAGGGCTTCCAGCGTGAAGACTGGGGACAGATGCTCGTTGATGCCATGAAGTTCTGCCTTACTCTCAAATACCAGCAGAATGAGGAGTTCCGTAAGGCGCTTGAAGACAGTAAGGGCAAGTACATCGTTGAAGACCAGAGCACCTTTACCAAGAAGAATCCCGACACCTGGGGCGTCAAACTCCAGAATGACATCTACGTCGGCCCTAATCTTCTTGGTCGTCTCCTCATGGAACTCCGCGACAACGGCAAGTTGGAGTACACTCTCCCAGATAACGCATTAAGCTTTACTCAATTTCTAAGTCAAGCCACTTTGGATACTGATGGAATCAACCGTGAAGCTCAGTATAACAACTCAATTACCGTTGAAGACATCACCAAGGAATCCGCTATAGATTCAACGGCTCTGAAGGTACTTACATATTCACATCCCCATGACACCTGCGACGGCATAGAACTCCATCTTGGCAACCAAGCCATGGGATATCCTTTCACCTGTCTTGGCCACAGCTGGAAAGCTGTCGAGTACCTGTATCTCTGTGGAGAGTGGAGTTGGGAAGGTGAAGATGCAAAGGCTATACAAGAAGATGTACTTACTGCAAAGAGCGGATACGCAGCTGCATCATACAAGCGCTCGAAATACAAGAAACGTCGCCGTGCCGATTACGAGACCTTCCGTGACCAGTGGATGCTCTGGTGCGTCTGGCAGAAGTGCCTCGGAAACGAGGCATACCGCAAACATCTGCTCTCCATGCCAGATGACCGCATCATTATTGAAGTAATCAAGAGAGACAAAGTCTGGGCTGCTTGGCCTGATGACAACGGCATCTACCACGGAGCCAACGGTATGGGCAAGATTCTCACTATCTGCCGCCGATGTCTCAAGGAAGGCACGTCCCCTGCCATCGATGCTGACTTGCTTAATAGCAAATGCATCTATATACTTGGAGAAAAGGTTCAATTCTAAAATACAATCCACGATGACAATACATTTCAGCACACACTACGACGGAGAGATTTTCGTCAATAGCCATACGGATCTTATGGGTATAACCTATGTAGGTCCTACGGGACTGTTAAAGCAGTTGGAATTAAGAGCTGGCTTGCATACAGAAGTCAAGTCTGACGTTGAGCGTGAAGCAGAATATCTTAACGCCATGACACCATGCATCAGCGGCACCATGTTTGAAAACGCTTTCAATGTTGATAAGATTGGTGTCGCAGGCAAGCTACTTGGTTGGCGTGATAATCTGATAATGGCAGGTTGGGACGGCGCATGTGACGACCAGAAAGCAAAGAAGTTGACTATTTTGGCAACCATCGAGGAAAGCTTCCATTCAAGTGGCATAGCGGACGCTTGGGTAAAAGTTCGGGATGCTTACAAATCTGCAGATATGCTCAGCGACCGTGTGGATGAAATTGTGGTAGATTGCCCTTGGAGTGAGATACCATTCATTGTCCAAGACACACTTGACTCTATTAGTAAGAATGGAGTCAAGGTAACAAAGAAGGTTCTTGAAAACGAGGAACAAGCAAAACTCGACACTTCAAAGGTGAAGGTCGTGGATTTTCCGGACATCAACGATGCATACGAATGGTTCGCTCAGATAGAGTCTATGCCTGAGGATAGTGTGGTCATCAACCGCGACAATGTGCTCCTCAATCATATCCTCTACACATGGGACAAACCGCTTGTACACTCATCGCTCACACAGACGAATCCGCAGTTGCTGCAATTCTTCAAATTGGGGATGAGCATCTTCTCTCGTCCTCTGAACATACAGAACCTCATCTCCTATCTCCAGTTACCCATGAGCCCTATACCTGGTGCTCTGAGATACAAGCTCTCAAAGATGCTCCTTCAGCATGGAGGCTTCGGTAATAAAACAAAGAGAGAGGATGGAGAAGTACGTGATGAATGGGAGCAGACCATTCATGAGTTCGAATTTGTCAACAAGGAAGGAAAAGCCACTCCGCAAGCCAGAGCGAAAAAGATGGCATTCCTTTCCCCAATCCGTAATGACTATGCTGATGGCATCAGCAAGGATGAACTGATGGGCTATCTTGACTCTCTTAACAAGTGGGCAATCGGACATTATGCCGATGTTGATCTTGCCGAGGAGAAAAAGGCACAGTTGCATGAATTGCAGACCTTCATTTCGTCCTTCAAGACTTCTTTGCAAAGTCTCTCTGGAGAAATAGTTCAGTATAGTGACATTGAGAAACTCGTACTTCAGATTTATCGACCTATGAACTACGCATTAAACCAGACAGAAAACGGAGCGTTTTGCGTAGTGAATGATATAAGACAGGTAGCTACACCTGCAAAGACAATCCTTTGGCTTGACTGTCAGGATGAAGATGGCGAGAATGACTCATACGATTTCCTGACAAAGTACGAGAAGGAGTATCTCTGCGGTCATGGCGTCAAGTTGCCGGGTTTCGCCAATCATCTCTCAACCGCACGCAAGGAGCATCTCCGCATTCTCTCACAAGCAGATACTGTAATCCTTGTGCACTCTGCTTACAATGGAACTACACGACTCGGAGAACACAGCATGATTGCGGAAGTCCGCCATACAGCCGGAAAACTGCCGACTTGTGACAGGAATTCTTTGTTCCCAATGGTAAAAACAACGGAAAAGACTGCAGATGTGGATAGGTTCGCACCGGTTGCAGCACTGGAGTTGGGTGCGATAGACTATAAAGGGCGAAAAGAAAGCAATTCCTCTCTTGATACCCTCATACAATTGCCGTTCAACTATGTTGTGCAGTACGTAGCAAAGCTCAATGAGCCAAATGAGGAACAGTTGAAAAACACTCACATCACGCTCGGTCTTGTCGCTCACAACTTCTTCGAACATATCATTGATGATGGTAAGTCTGACCTTCAGTTGATGCGCCAACTAACTGAAGACGAGTTTGACCAGCGACTGGAGAACTCCATCGATGCTACAGGCCTCATCATGCGTCTGCTAGAGAATACATCTTCACTCGGTGAGTTCCGCATCCACCTCAAGGATAGCATGCTCAGTCTTATAGACATTATGGAGCACTTGAATCTTACCCCTGTAGGATGTGAGGTGTCTATACCAGACGAATACAGCCAGAAAAAACTGGAATTAAAAACCATCGGGGACTTCGGTGCACGTATTGACTTCCTCCTCAACGACGCTAGTGGTCGTTATGTAATCTTCGACTTCAAGTGGTCGTACAGCCAGTACTATGGCAAAAAACTTGAAGAGAATACCGCAATTCAGCTTGAACTGTATCGTGAAGCGGTAAAACAGATGTATACTGGTAAGGATGTTGCAGCTGTAGGTTACTACATGATGCCACGCAAGCAACTCATTACAAGCGATTATGATGAGATTAGTGGTAGCAAACTCATTAAGCATGTAGATCCTGCCAATATAATAGTACCTCTTATCCAACAGATAAAAAACTCTTATGCATTCCGTATGGATGAGATACGACGTGGTCATATCGAAGAGGCTGAAACAGTGGACATAAAGGACATTGACAATTGCTATCATGCAAAAGAGGAAGAACTGGGACTCTGCCCATTGTCTGTGACGGAGAAGACAACGGGGCGGGGAAAATCCAAACAGCTCATATCTGTTACTAAAGAATCTGAGCATGTATTCAACCCCTCTAAAAAGTTATCTTTCGAAGATGAGAAGAAAGAGCCATGCGAGATAGCAACTTCACACGCAATACTTAAAGGACGACTGAAATGAGAAACGTAACATACATCAATGCTGGCGCAGGCTCCGGCAAGACATACACTCTGACAAAGATATTGGCAGAGAAACTTTCAAAAAAAGAGGTAAAGCCTTCAGAGGTTATTCTTACGACCTTTACGGAATTGGCAGCAGCAGAGTTCAAGGAGAAGGCACGTCAGCAGATTCTGTCTACTGACAATATGGAAGTTGCTTCACAGATGGACTGTGCTGCTATAGGGACAGTTCACTCTGTAGCTCTTGGATTCATCAAGAAGTTCTGGTTCTTATTGGAATATGGTGCTGACATTCAAACAATTTCAGAGCGTGACGAGGATTTTTATATGAGCCAGTCACTAGCTCGTATTGCCAGTATGCCTGAACATAAGTCTGATTTGGACAACTTTCGCAAGTTCCGTGATTTCTTCGACATTCTTGACTCTTCCAATCATCCCGACCATCTCTTTTGGCAGCAGCATCTCAACTCCGTGGTTGAAAAGATGGAGTACTATGGTGTTGACGTTGTTGATATAAGTACACAGAAGAGTATTGAAACACTGAGAGCTGTTTATACGGGAACCCCTGTCGACTATAATTTCATCGCTTCTGCCTTAAAAGAATATGGTAATTTCTGTGCGACAAAGTTTGATGACGGACGCTCAGGAACCAAAGCGCATGAACATTATGACGCAGTTGCCAAACTTCTTCATGAAAAAAGAGACCAAGACTGGCTCACTCGTGTAAAAACATTGATGAAAACTCCTTGCTGCGAAAAAGCTGCAGAACAAGCTTGTACTAACTTTACAAATCTAAAAGACCAGCTATCCGTTGCCGATACATCTGTCGATGCACTCGCCATTCTCGAACCATTCGTAAAATCTGTGTTCCGTCTAGCTAAAGTTTGGCACGACGATTTCATAGCCTACAAACGAAATAACCATATCATTTCTTACAATGACATGGAGCAAATCTTCTTACGTCTCTTGACTGATTATGAAGAAGTACAGGACTATGTGCGTTCTCACTATCGTCTGGTAATGGTTGATGAGTTTCAGGATTCCAACCCAATTCAACTCAAGATTTTCAACAAACTGTCTGAGATTATTGCTGAGACCGACGGACATTCGTACTGGGTAGGCGACCCTAAGCAAGCAATCTATGGATTCCGTGGAGCCGATACCGACCTTGTAAATTCTGTAGCAGACCACTTCACATTCTATGATGATGCAGAAATCCATGAAGAGGAAGGTCCGCGCAATCTTGCAACAGGACGTCTTGTGGAGAGTTGGCGTTCTAGAAAGAGACTTGTCGACCTAGTAAATGCTGTATTCTATGAGCCTTTCAAGAATGATGGTATTAATAAACTGTGCATAAAGCTCGATGCCCACTTCAAGAAAGATGACCTCAGCTCCAATGCTATCGTTCATTGGGAATGTGGTGATAGCATCAAGAACCAGCAAGATGCGGCTGACGCACTAGCCTTCAAAGTAAAGGAATTACTTGATAGCAAAATGCAAGTTCACAGCGGAAAGCGTGACGAACCCGCAACAGCAATCTCACCGCATGACGTTGCCATATTGTGTCGTAAGAATTCAGCATGTAAGGAAGTGGTCAAGGCTCTCCGCAAATATGGCATTCCCGTCTCTGAAGCTGAGGATGCTATCATGCAACGCATTGAGGTTCAGCTTGTCGTTACCCTTCTTCAGTTTATGCAAGACCCGAAGAACAAACATGTCTTTGCAAATCTTATGCGTCTGCTATGGGGCAACACTACAGAAGAAATCCTTCGTAATCGTATAGATTATGTCTTGGAACATATTGATTCTGAAGGAGAATTCGATACTGCCAATGACAACTGGCAAGAGGACTTGGATTCCGTTAAGGACTTGCTAAAGCAAGGAGAGCGTATTCAGCATCTCTCCATACCTGAGATGGTAAAAGCCATAATCTATGAGAGTAACATTCCGTCTCTTACTGCACGATGGGGAGACGAGCAGGTACGCCGTCAGAACCTCTCTACATTGCAACACCTTGCTGATGACTATGACGAGATGTGTCTTCAGATGGGACTAGGAACGTCCATCAGCGGCTTTATCTATTATCTTAACAGCATTGAGCCTGACAAAGAGAAAGACAACAAGTCAGACACCGTTAAGGTATTCACCTATCATGGTTCAAAGGGATTAGAGTGGCCGGTCGTTGTCATGCATGGTCTTGGCGAGAACGTTCTGACAGATGCAGACTTCACAAAGAAATCATTCATGAAAGTACGTGAGGTAGTTATGAATGACAATGCAACAGAGGAAGACCCATTTGCCAAGGAGTATTATCTGCACTTTTTCCCCTTCACTCTTAGTTCATTCAATAATAATCCTACGGCAACCTTACAGGACAACATTAACGAGCTGGAATTCTACAAGAAACTCAAGGAACGAACTAAATCGGAAGAACGCCGACTGCTATATGTTGGAATGACGCGTGCCAAGGATTACCTGTACACCTTCGGATACAAGGGAAATTTCGATTGGCTTACTAATGCCGGTGTCGAATCACCCTCTTCTGACAATGTTTGGGGAAATTCTGACTATGCAGTTACTCCGATAAGCATAAGCAAGCCAGAAGATTCTAAAGAAGATAGCATGGTGCAAACATACACTATCATCGAGAAACCTATTGCTCATAACGAAAGAGAAAGAAAATTCCTTTCTCCAAGCAAGATAAAGGAATTCAGCGGATATTTCAGTCACGAGTCATGGAAAGAAAAAGGTACCGTTATCGAAACAAAAGGCTGGAATAAGGACAACTACGCCACCATCGGAACGTGTATCCATGACATCTTTGCCATCTATCGACAAGGACATGACGAAGACAATCGTAAAAAAGCATTGAGCATCATCGGCGGTTATGGGCTGTCAGATATACTTGCTGGGCATGTGGATGCTATTCTTCGTTCTGCCTACTGGCTATACAACCAGTTGCAGCAGCACTTTCCTCAAACCGAGGGAGACAGTATCTGCAACGAATATCCGTTTGAGATGACTCTTCCTACTGGCCAGCATCTTCGGGGAGAAATGGACCTGCTGTGGTTCTATACAGACGATAAAGGCCATCATTGCGTTCTGATTGACTACAAGACTTTTGGCGGTGTAGCACTCAATGAGCACACGACTACTCATTATGCACAGTTATCAGCATACGCAGAAGCATTACGTCATAAAGGCATTGATGTGGCTCATGCTCTTATATACTATCCTGTTTACAGTACGATACATGAATTGAAATAACGTTCAATGAAAAACTTAAAGTACATACTTTCACTCATATTGCTGACAATGTCCATTCATGGATATTGCCAGCAGATGTATGACCGCTCGGGCTCTCTCATAGGACGCTACGATAGCGGTAAGATATATGACCGCTCTGGTTCCTATGAAGGCAAGGTCGATTCGGGGCGTTTTTATAATCGCTCTGGAAGCTATATCGGCTACGAACGTGACGGAAAGTTCTATGACCGATCGGGCTCTTACATCGGTTATACAAAGGATGAAAAGTTCTATGACCGATTGGGCAGTTACATTGGTTACATCAGTGGCAACAACGTCTATAACCGTTCCGGTTCACTGATAGGCAGAGTCAACAGAGTGCCAGACTTAATAGTTGCCCTCGTCTATTTTTATGGTTATTTTCCCCTACGTTGAATCCAAAATCCAATAAGACATGAAAATCATTTGCACCAGTGACTGGCACTTAGGAAACTTGTTTCATGGCAATGATCGCCTACCCGAGCACAGGCATTTTCTGTCATGGCTTCTTGCAAGGATAAAAGAACAGCACCCAGATGCATTGCTTATAGCTGGCGACATCTTCGACAACGGCAACCCCTCGGCTGCTGCTCAGTCTGCATACTATGAGTTTCTCGCTGACGCGACAGAGACATGTCCCGACATGAATGTGGTTATCATAGCAGGTAATCACGACTCCGCCAGTCGTCTTGAGGCACCTCGTGCCCTGCTGACACGACACAAGGTTGAAATCCGTGGTAACATACATCGTTCGTGGGTCGCAAACGAAGATGGTGGAAACTGGGTGATTAATTACGATGACCTCATGATTCCCATCAATGGTGGTGACGGCTCACAGGCAATAGTTCTCACTGTACCTTATCTTCGAAGTGATGTCGTGCAAAACGCCAACTATTCGGAAGGTGTTAATACTATACTTCGTGAACTGACTGCCAAGGCGAGGGAAAAGTATAGAGACTCACCTCTCATCATGATAGCTCACATGTACGCAAAGGGTGCCGACATTGCCAAAAGTGATGCCAGCGAGAAGATTGTCATCGGAGGACAGGAGGAGGTGAACATGCAAGGATGGGACGAACATCCCGACTATTTCGCTTGTGGACATATCCATAAGCGTCAGCACATCTGGAATACCGATTGGGCCCACTACTCGGGTAGCGTGCTCCCCATGTCATTTGCTGAAAAGGATTACCATCATGGGGTGGACATGGTTACAATAGAGAACGGGACGAAACCGCAGATTGAGTTTCTGGAGTATGAGCCACAACATAAGCTCATGTTTCTACCAGAAGCCGAAGAGGAACTTACATCTAAGAAACTGGAGAAACGTATCAATGCAGAACTCCAGAACAAAACCGAAGACAAGTTGGATGACAACTTTGTCTATCTGGTGTTAAAGGTGACACTCGAAAAGGTAAACAATGATGCAATCAAGGAGCTGGAGGCACTTATTGGCACAAAGAATGCCGTGCTTTGTAAGATACAGAAAATAACACCAGAATTAGACATAACCACTATTTCTGGTTCACAACACCTTCAAAGCATTGACGACATACTGAATCGCGACCCTCTCGACACTCTGAAAGAGACATTTGTCGTAAAAAATGGCAAGGAAATGACAGATCATCAAGAAAAGATGTTGACTGACCTACTGAATTCTTTAACCGCCGAAAACGACAACGCACAATGAAGTTCATAAAGCTTGAAATACTCAACCTCGCCTCTCTCGACCGTGCAGGAGGTGAAGTGATAAACTTTGAAGAAGGTGTACTGGGCGAAAGTACCATCTTCAGCATCGTTGGTCCTACAGGTTCGGGCAAATCCACACTGCTGGACGCTATCTGTCTGGCTCTCTATAACAGAGCACCCCGATATCCTCGAAAGAAGAAAGACAAAGACAAGATGGAGATTCTTGGCACCCCAGATGAAGGCGAGAAGAACAGACTGTCTCCAAAAGATTGCCGCAATATCCTTACTCGGGGAAAGAAAGAAGGTTATAGCAAGTTGACATTTCTGGCAAACAACGGCAATGTATATAGAGCTGAATGGTATGTAAAGTTCAAAACAAAGAACTATGACGACGCCATTCTTTCACTATACAAGCTAACCTCTAAAAAAGGACAAACCGTAGAAGAGGAAGCAGACTGGAACGAGCTTCCCACCATCATTGGTCTCGGCTACGACCAATTCCTTCGCACCGTACTGATAGCTCAGGGCTCGTTTGCAAATTTCCTGACTGCTAGTGAGGATGACCGATATCAACTTCTTGAAAAACTTATTGGCAATGAAGAAATCTACACCAAAATAGCCACTCGTATCAGTAAGGAAAAAGATGAGGCTACACGTGCTTTTGATGAGATCAACGCAAACTTCGCTGCCGTTGATAAGGATATCATCAAGGATCAAAATGAACTTGATGCATTGACCACACGCATAGCCATACTTGACGAAGAGGACAGGAACGTGAAAACAGAACTTGGAAAAATTGCGGAGTCTTTGGGATGGTATGTCATAGAAAAGAACTTTGAAAAGAACATTCCTCTATATGAGGGGAAACTATCTGATGCACGCAACAAGCTCAATGAAATAAAGGCGGATACCGAAAGACTTACTCTGCATGACTTAACCATCGAAGCTGTGAAACTGTACGATAACGCAGAGAAAAAACAGAAGGAGATTGAAGGTAATGAGGCTGAGCTGGTATCTCTTAACAAGAAGGTTACACAGAAAAAAGAAGAGATAGAGAAGGAAAATAGCAACCTCGTAAAGCTCAAGGAGGAGGCCAATAAGGCAAACCAGATTCTTGAACAGCAAAAACCTCACATCAACAAGGCTCGTACCATAAAGGGTGAGTTAGAATCTGCAAACAAGACCGTCGAAGAAAAACAAACAGCCAAAATTAACGCCGAGGGTGCTTTCAGCAAAGCAAAACAAGCTGTTAATGATAATGCCACGGCCATTAGGAAAGGTGAAGCCATGCTGCAAGACGCTAAAGGTGCTTTGGAGAAATTAAAGTTAGATTTACAGAAGAAGGCCGACGAACTCAACGAAGCGGCAGAGAAGTGGAAAAAAGCATTTGAAATCGAACAAAAGAAGATTGAAGGGAAAGATTCCGACACTCTCCAGAAGGAAAAAGACGTTGCTGAGAAGAAGAAGACGGACCTGAACGAGGCAATTCGTATCCGTAAAGTAATTGAAACCGATACTGAGATCATCTGCAATCTTGAAAAGAAGAACAAAGAACTTGAAGAGCGCAATAAGGGAATCGAAGATGACCTTAAAAAGTTCAATACTGAGCCCTTGTCGAAAGAACTTGAAACTCTGCGGAATACATACACGTTGATGACCTGTGAGAACTGGCGTGAACATCGGGCTACTCTGCATGATGGTGAAGCGTGTCCTCTATGCGGATCCAAACAGCATCCGTATGAGTCGGGCGAGGTATTTGAGCCTGTTGCTAATGAATTGAAAGAACTTATCTCATCGAAGGAAAATATACTAAAAAAGCAGAATGATGGGAAACTGTGTTTGTCGAACGAGAAAAGTCAGAACGCCGGCGTACTGAAGGCCAACAAGACGACTATTGCAAACACTAAGGAGGCACTACGCAATTTAGAAGATGAGTGGACAGCCATTTATGCTCAACATACGGATTGGCCGTTAGAGTCTGATAATCTCGAAAAACTGAAACCCTCTATAGAGCAGAACGCCACCAATGCTGGCAACGCCTTGAAGGAATACAATAAGGTTGACATGGAAGTGAACCGTCTGCGCAAAGAGAAAGAAAAGGCTGAAAATGATGTAAGAAAATTCAAGGCTGAAAGCGAGCAGCAGATTAAAGATGCAGAAAAGAAACAGACCAACTGCTCCACCGCTCTACACATAGAGAAGGGAAAGACTACGAACCTCAAGGAACAACAGTCTGAGAAAGAGAAGAATCTGTCAGATGCAACAAACGCGCTGAGCAAAGCTAACGTGGAACTTGAAGCCAAGAAACAAGCTATCAAGAAAGAGATTGGCGACAACGACCCTGATGCCCTTGAACAATCACTTACAACTGCAAAGAATAAAGCTGACCAAGTGGTTACAGACAAGACAAAAGCCATTAGCAATATAAATGCCGATATGAAAGAACTCAACGGCAAGATTGAAAGCATAAACAATACAAAGGCTGATAACATAAGTAAACGTGACACGTCTGTTAATGCACTAACTGAATGGCTGACATCTTACAATGCCGACGAAAGCCATCAGCAGAAACTTTCCGTTGAAGACATCGCTTTACTCGCCAAGGCCAAAGATAATTGGGAATACATTCGCACTTGTCAGAAGAAGTGGGCCGATGCACTGACCACAGCCGAAACAACGCTCCAAAATGAGAAGAAAGCTCACACCGATCATCAGCAGAATAAGCCATTATCAACAAAGGAAGAACTGGTTACTCGCAAGACGGAATTGGAGAGTCGCTCAAATACTGAACTTGTCGAGGCGAAAGCCTGTATGCAACGTCATGAAGAAGCTAAACAACAGATGGGCACCATGTTTGAGAAGAAGCAGGAAGTAGAAACGTTCATGAAAGAATGGAAAGAGATATCCGACTCGATTGGTTCCGATGGCAAGACTCTCCGTAAGGTTGCCCAGTGCTACACACTTCATTTCCTTATAGCTCATGCCAATGTGGAGATACGGAAATTCAATAGTCGCTACGAACTCCTGCAAGTGAAGAACTCTCTGGGTATACGTGTCATCGACCATGACCGTGCCGATGATATCCGCGACACAACGTCCCTCTCTGGAGGTGAGACTTTCATCGTATCTCTCGGGTTAGCTTTGGGACTCTCTGCACTATCTTCTCGCAACATTTCTTTCGAAAACCTTTTCATCGACGAGGGTTTCGGCACACTCGACCCCGACACACTTGCCACTGTCATAGACTCACTTGCAATGCTACAGACATCGCAGGGTAAGAAGGTCGGTGTTATCAGCCACACTGATACAATGTCGGAACGCATCACGACTCAGATTCGTATCATCAAGAATGGCAACTCAGGTAGTAGCCATATCGAGATATATCCATAAAACATTGGATTATGTACAGTTTAGAAGATGTCAACAAATGTCGGGATGTTATAATACGCATCCTCAGAGGTACGCAAAGAGAAGGAATAGAAAACGTTCTTGCCTACATGGACGAGAACGGATTCTATTCCGCTGCTGCTTCATGTAAGTTTCATAACAACTTCTATGGCGGGCTTGCAAAACACTCTCTGGAGGTCTTTTGGGAAGCGGACGAGTTATGGCTCAAGTTAGAAAATAATGACGAGAAAATCATCCAAGAAAGCATAAAGATTACAGTCTTTCTTCATGACATCTGTAAGATAGATGCATATCCGTGTGAATTGGGCCATAATCCGTATTTTACCATAAAGTCAATATCAAATACCATGGGAAGAAGTCGATTGACATTCTGACATCTCTCGGATTGAAACTTAACGAGTGCGAAAGAGAAGCAATCCGATGGCACATGGGAAGATTCACAGATGCATGCAATCTGAATGAGAATGAAGCCACGTTCCACTATGTCAAAATTGCCATTGACAACCCATTGGCAGGTATAATCATGGCAGCAGACTCAAATGCATCTGCCCAGGCACTGGGAAAAAAGAGAAGGTATGACACTTACGACGACTTTGTTCGCAATATACAAAATGAATAAAACAGATTAAGGATATGAACAACTTTTAAATAGCATTTTTTACTCTAATGTTATTGCTCGTAACTATAGCAGCAAATGCTGAGACGCGATACCGTGCATACTGCGAAATGATATATAGTGCAATTACGCAACAAACCATTATCATTATCGAAGGCGAATCACGCAACATCAAAGATAAGAATGGACTACCATTGAAATTTAAGACAATGGAGATGGCTCTAAACTACCTTAGTAAGAAAGGCTGGCACGTAGAACCTGTGGAATTGCCGTCTGCTGCAGCAAACAAAGCACAAAGCGGCAGCAAGTCAACAACAACAATCTTACTCCTGAGCCGCGATAATTCCAGCGAAGAAGAAATCAAGAACATGTTCAAGTAAAGCCATGACTTCTATGAAGACAGATCTCATAGACAACCGTCAGATACGCATATTCATATCGTCCACGTTCCGCGATATGCAAGACGAACGCAACCAATTGATGAGGTTCACGTTTCCTAAGCTGCGCGACCTTGCCGCAAAGCGTGACGTTACCCTGACAGAGGTCGACCTACGTTGGGGCATCACCGATGAAGATTCAAAATCCGGAAAAGTTGTAGATATCTGTTTGCGTGAGATTGAAAACTCAATCCCATTCTTTATTGGTATCATAGGTAATCGCTATAGATGGGTGCCTAAGAAGAAAGACCTTGACGATAATGTGACCGATCATTTCCCTTCAGTCAACGGTTATCTTGCCAATAACCTCGTTACTGAAATGGAAATGCAATTCGGAGTTCTAGAGCGTGAAGAGGACATGCACGCATGCTTCTACATTAAAGACTTCGAAGACAATCAGACTCAAGGATTAGAGAAAGAGCCTCAAGATTCTCTACAGAAGCTCGAACAACTCAAGCAAGCCGTAAAGGAGAGCAGATACCCGTCGGCTACATATAGTTCAATTGAGGACTTATCACGGCAAGTAGAAGAGGCTTTCATCAGATTGCTAGACCAATTATTTCCTAAAGGTAATCTTAGCGAGTTTGAAAAAGAGCAAATTGGTCAGCGTTCCTTCCTAAATCAGTTATGCCAGAACTACATCTGCGATGAAATGAACTTCCAGATACTAGACGAATGGTCTGACGATTGGAATGCCTCGCAAATGGTTGTTTCCGGCGCAAGCGGATTAGGCAAATCCGCACTCATAGCAAACTGGCTTAAGAAGACTTTGGCAAACGAAAAACATGAATACAACATCGTTTACCACTTTGTTGGCAATGGAGGCAGCAAAAGTTCCTGCGAAAACATTGCAAAATATTTATGCGAAGGTATTAGGATCTGTTATAACTGGCATGCAAGTGAAAACAAAAATGATATTCAAGAATTAAAGGCGCTATTCGAAAGGATTGGTGATGATTCAAGTAAACCTCTTCTGATTGTATTAGATGGTATCAACCAAATCATAGATGCCGATAATGCAAAACTTCTAAACTGGCTCCCAACCCCATCAAATAATATCAAGTTACTCTTCTCAACATTAGAAGAAGACTTGACATACACTGTCTTTAAGAACCGTAACTACCAGATTCACACATTACAAGCACTTAGCATTGGCCAAAGGGAGAAACTTGTCGTATCTTACCTTCACGATGTATATGCTAAGTCCCTTACCCCAGAAAGGGTTTCTCGTATTGTAAATGACACGCAATGTGCTAACACGTTAGTCTTACGTACCCTCTTGGACGAACTGGTAACATTCGGCATTCACGAAAAGTTGGACGAGAAAATAGATTTCTACCTGTCTCATGATTCTGTAGAGGATTTCTACCAATCATTCTTAATGTCATATGAAGAAGACTTTGGTAAGGAGTTTGTTACAGATTTACTTAGTATCATAGCCCTTAGCAAAAACGGACTTACTGAGACAGAAATACTTGGTATATTAAACTATGGCGTTAGCAACGAAGAAGTAAAGGTAACGCCATTGCTTTGGTCACGTTTCTATTGTTCGTTCCTTCGGAATTTTGTTTCACGCAATGGAGTCATTTCATATTCACACCAGTATATCAACAACGCTGTTACGTTCAGATATTAAAAAAAAGACAATGAAAGTCGTCTTAGACGGCAAATCGTCGATTATTGTTATAATGCAAAATCTAGCAGAATATATTCTGAAGCAGCCCATCAATTATACAAACTTGAGAAATGGCAGGAATTATACAAGGCAATATGCTATCTGAACGTCTTCTACGAACTGTATAACAGTGACAAGACAGCTCTGACTAACTACTGGGTAGGGTTGCTTATAGCAGACAAGGAAAAGTTCACGCCTATCATATACATAAGCGAGTCCACCAAAGTTGTTCCTAAACGTTTTTTAGCAACACTATTAAACGAACTTCTCATTTTCATTTCAAGGGATCTAAACTCCCCATTGATTGCACTGGAATGTACAACCACAGTTCTAGAAAAAATATCAACTGTCTATGGAACAAAAACAAAGGAGATGGCTGATGTCTACAATTCTCTAGGCGGCATTCTTTACGATTTGAAGCGTTATAAAGAAGCATTAGGGTACCTTGAAAAGTCCTTTGACATTAAAAAAGAATTGGGGCTCACGCAAACAGAATCAGCTGCTCTGTCATATAATAATATGGGCTATGCATATCGTAAGATTGGCGACAAGAAAAAGGCATTTGAGTTATATCGAAAAGCTGCAGAACTTCGTAAAAGTCTCTTTGGCGAGAACTCACTTCCATATGCAGATTCTTGTTTTGCTATAGGATCATTATTCATGGACAGCAGTAAGAATGATTCGGCAGAAAAACTGCTGAGAAAGTCGTTAAAGTTATACATTACACATCGAGGTGAAGTATCAAACAGAACCGCTGATTGCTATGGTAACCTTGGCATATTGTATAGTTCCATACAAGATTACAAGTCAGCCATTGAATTTCACACGAAAGCTCTAACAATCAGGAAGAAAATGTATGGCGAATTGCATCTAGATGTTGCAGGCGGCTATAGGAATATCGGTAACACATACAGTCGCAGTGGAGATTACTCAAAAGCGCTTGAAATGCTTTTTAAAGCAGTAGAAATACAAATCGCCATTCAAGGTGAGAATGCTATAAGCCTAATCAGTACATATAATAATCTAGGAGCCACATATGATTCAATGCAGGATTATCTCAATGCTATAGACTACTACCAGAAAGCGCTTGTCATTTGCGAGGCCAACTTTGGCGAAAATAGCTATACAACAGCAGAATGTTTGAATAATCTTGCTGTTACATACCTATCGATGAATGACAATCAAAAAGCTCTCGACTGTTTGCAAAAGGTTTTATCATGTTGGCAAAAACAATATCATCCCACTCATAAGAGAATAGGGTTATGTTGTATTAATATAGGTTGTGCATTGTATAAGTTGGGGCGAAAAGCCGAATCTCATGATTCATTTCAGAAAGCATACGATATTCTAAAGAGTCTTGGTGAAGATGATGAAAACGTCTTACTATGTAGGAAGTATTTAGGTTATTTTTGATTTAGTATGCTGGGATTTCCTTAAATGACTTTACAAACTCCAGAAGAATGACAGGGTTAATCGCCTTGCCATCCTTTTTCGTTGTCAGATGTAGATGGTAAGACGAATGGGACTTTATACAATAGAAGATATGATTGCAGTTGCCGGTTGAATTCGCGTCCTGTTATAAAATGTTAAAAACGTTAAATCTTCATCTTTTCTAATCTCTTCAGAAGCTTCGCCGTCTCTTTTCTACCGTTTAACACGTAAGTGACTGATATAAATGCATTTGCAAATACAATTCTTGAACTTATACATACCAAATCATACGAGACCATTGCTCATGTCATACCACAAAAGGGTGCGTATGTAGAGGTGGGCAATCGTGTACTTATTGGATTGGTGAAAGAAGACAACAGGCTGTTTCAAGCATTTATGGACGGAACTGCAACCTTGTATTATTCAGGAAAACAGTTTCCAACAACCATCGCCTTGCAAGATCTTCACTTCTTCATGCCATACATCAAAGGAAAAGGAATACGTGATGTGTATGAGATTGTCAAGGTGCGGACTATCACGGGCAAAGAGGCAAAACAAACGGATGAAGATGATGTCGACAGCAAGGCTCTCCGCCTGGCTTTTGAACTTCGGTATGTTCGCAAGCAATATGCAGAATTCCAACCAATAGACACAACAAAGATGATAGTCCACACGTTTGTTGATACGACTTTCGATAAGTTGGAAGAATGTGTGATAATAGATAAATTGTAAAAAACTATATAAGAGAATGAAAAGCATCGGATAAAGCTTGAGTTTCAGGAGCAACCCGAACTTATGCAGGTAAAATTGACTCTCCATATTCAAAACGAGCCTACAAATGAGCCTGTAAATGAGCCTGTAAATGAACGGCAACAAACTATACTATCTATCATGAAGCAAAGTCCATCAATAATAAGAGAAGATTTGGCAAACAAACTGGGTATTTCGCTTGCAACGTTAAAAAGAGAACTTACTTCGTTAAGAAAGGAAGGTTACATTACACGTAACGGAAGTGATAAAAATGGGCAATGGATTGTTGTTTCAAAATAGTTGTATGTACGTGAAAAAATCTGCCATATCTTCCAGTTTCGACATAACTCGTTGTATATAAGCAAAATAAAGGCTGGCAGATAACTCGATAATCGGGTTATCTACCAGCCTATCCCCCAGCCTTAACAAGCCATCTGCCAGCCTTAACAAGCCATCTGCCAGCCTGTCAATGCGATTAACGCAGAGTGGAAACAAGATTACCGCGTAGCGAAAATATCATTACCGCGTAGCGAGAATAACATTACCGCATTGCGGAAACAGAAGTACCACGCTGCGGTAATGTGCTTGGGGCTGAAGAAATCTCCCCTTTCTCTTAAAGAAGTTCTTCCTTTTTCTGAAGAAATATCCCCTTTTTCTTTTTACTAAATACGCATCACTCGGGCAGTGCTGTTACAATCACTACGCGATTAAGATCGTTATCTTCGTATGGCTGCGCATTGCTGCCGATGCCTTGCGCCTCGATGCGCGACGGAGCGATGCCGTAACGCTCTATGAGGATATTACGCACGCTGTCGGTGCGGCGTATGGAAAGCATCAAGTTGGTGCGCGCCTTGCCTGTGGCTTTGTCGGCATAGCCGTCGAGACGGATGCGGGCAGAAGGGTTCTGCTTGAGATATTCGACGATGTTCTCAAACACTATGTCCTGCTTCTTCTCTGGCTTGGCGGAAGCGCAAGCGAAGCTGACCGAGGCGAGACGGAACGCTTTCTGTTTCTTCGCAACCGGCTTCTCCACTATGCGGTCCTTAAAGACGGGACGCTCCACTATCCGCTCCTTCACGTACACCGTGTCGACCACGGCTTCACGACGGAGCTTATGGCAGCGCTGCTTCTTGGCGCAAGGCTTTGAGGCGTTGAAGCGATAGGTCAGTCCGAGCGTTGCACCGAGCGTCGGCTCGTACTTGCGACCAGTGATGCGACCGTCGAAATGGTCGGGCATGAGAGCCGAAGCTATCTCAAGGTTTACATCCATGCACTTCAGCACGCTGTACTTGGCGGCTATAGAGAAGTTGGCTGTGAGCGAGTTGGCGTCCGCCGTGCCGCGATAGGCGAAGGTGCGGGCGTAGCCCAATCCTACAGCCGGAAGCACATCGAAGCGGCCCTCGCTGCGGAAGAGCAGACGCGAGAGGCTCACCATGAAGTCGGCATGAGCGTTGACGTAACGCAGATAATGGCGATAGGTGCCGTCGGGGCGGACCGTCACATTGTCGATAACGGGGTCGTGAGGGCCGTATATAGAGCCGTCGGTCTGCGGGTCGCGCAGATAGAGTCCTTCGGATGTGGACATGCCGTTGAGCGCATAGCCGCCAATCTGCAGGCGCAGGGCGTAAGCCGGAGTGATCCACTTGCCGACGCCGACGTGGTATGAAGGAGTGAGACGCTTGCCGAAGTGCAGCTTGCCGGCATCGCTCGAGAAGATAGTCTGCACGCCCCCGCCCGCCTCAACGAACCATCCGTTCTGCGCAGATGCCGGGAGCAGCGACATGCACCCCAGCACCATGCTTATTATAGTTTTCTTATTCATATATACAGATAGGTTTTAAGCTTATTCAACAATGAGGAAAGCAGGTCTGCTGGGCTCGCCAGCTGTGCCGTAGCTTGCGCCGCCGGCAAACGTGAAAGCCGAGACAGCCTGATAGAGATACTTGTTGCGTGCGGCATAATACTTCAGCGTAACGGGTTCCTCCGCTCCCATGCTGCCGTTTATCTCCATGCGGAAGACATACTCGCCGTTCTCCGCCTGTTCTGCCTTTGCCATGCCGCGACATTCTGCGCCCACGAATGCAGCCATCAGGTCGTCTGCCGTTGCCTGGCGCACGATGTTCTGAGGCAATGCCACACAAGCTGTCATCTTGAGCGGATGCTTGCCGGCGAGAACGAGAGGCAGGGTGAGCGGCTGCTCGGGCGAAGCCTCCACCTTGCCGTCGGCGAAGGCGAGGCATGCAGGAGCCGTGAACACGTAGCTGTTGCGATGGCTGTAATAGCGTATGTCTACAGACGCCGCCTGTGAGCTGACGCCGTTGACCACCATCTTGTATACCGGTCTGCCGTCCTGCTCGCCCACAAGTTCGCCCACGCCGGCGCACACATTGCCAATGAACGCCGCCAGCTTGTCGCCGCTCTTGTCGGCATAGCTGCCTGTAACGGCGTCAAGGGTGAGATAAGCGGTCATGCTGCCTTGCGGCACGAAGCTGAGAGTCTGCGGCTGTTCCTCAGAACCAACCACCGAACCGCGCTTGCCGATAACGAAGGACTGCTCGGAAACGAACACCTGCTTCTTCTCCGCGCTGTAATAGCGGAATATCACCTGCTCGCCCTCGGCACGTCCGAGGATGTCGTACCAGTAGAGCATATCAGCCTCGCTCTCCACGTGCTTTATGCCGCGACACTCGTCGCCCACAAACGCCTGCAGCTCGTCGCCTGCAGCTACGTTGAAGGGCAGCTTCGCCTTGTCCACCTTCACCCATACCTTGGTAGGTACGGGGAAGGGTCCCGACTGCTCGAAGTCGGGATAGGCGGGCGCGTCGGCTGTGCCGTAAATCTTGTCGACCTCATATCTGACGTCTGACGCTACGGAGACATACGTGCGCTTGGCGGCAGCACTGTAATAGCGGAACTCCACATTGCCGTTCTCGCTCGACGGCGCCTTCACGTGGATGAAGAAGAGGCGCACGCCGTCGTTCATCACCGTCTTAGCCACACCGCGACACTCGCCGCCAATGAAGGCAGCCATCTTGTCGCCGTCGGTGGCAAGCGTTTCGAGCACCGGCGAGAGACGCACTACGGCAGTCATGCTCATCGGATAGACACTCTTGTCGGGGTCGCTCCACAACGGCGCCTGATCGTTGCCGCTGAAGTCGGCTCGCCACATCGGGGCGGAAGCAGGAGTGGCAGACGCCACCTGCCATGTTGGAGTCTCGCTTACGAAGTCCTCCTCAACCACGCTCCACTGGGGAGCGGGTTGTTGCGGATAAGTCTTGTCGCCCTCTTCGGTGCATTGTGCGAAGAGTAAGCCCAATGCGGCGAGAAACGAATACTTTATATATTTCATATAGTCTTTCTTTTTAAAATATTACTTCTTGATAGCCTTCATCGAATAAACGTTGCCGTCTACGGCGATGCTGACGATATACACACCAGCCGGAACCGTGTTGCCGGCGTTCCATGTGATGTCTACATTGCCGCCTGTGTTGCAGTCGTTCCATGCCACGATACGCTTGCCGCTCATGTCGCTGACGTATACATCTGTATTGGCGTCGCGGTCGACAGTGGCACGTATCTTCAGCTGCGAGTAGAACGGCGACGGATAGATGTAGAGTCCGCCCTCGGTGCCGAGGAAGCTGATGCGCATCGGCTCGCTGAGGGTGCCCACATTGCTGTTGGCAGCATAGCTTACAGCGCTCGGTGCCTTGGCTACGACGTCGCCGTCGCGCTCTACAGTGAAGTCAACAGCCTCGGGCTTGTCGCCACCGATGGTGAGCATGAAGACGGTTCTGCCGTCGGGCAGAGCTATAGCCTCGGCATAGCCGCGCGGCTCGCCTGCTACGTAGCTCACAAGGCGGTCGCCCTGCTGCAGCTCTACGCCTTCCACCTCTACCACTGCCGTCATGTTGGCTGAGTAGGGGAAGTAAGCGTTTGTGCCGTCAGCGTTCTTGGCAGCTGCCATCGCAGCCTTAGTCTTGCGTCCTACAGAAGTCTTCGACGGATACTGCAGCTGAGCGTCGTCCTGCGACTGGCGCAGGAGCATGTATCCCTTGCCGTTCTCCATGTACGTCAGACTGCCTATCCATCCCAGATTGCCGCTGTACATAGCCATCTGCGTCTGCGACTTCACGATGTCGCCCTCCTTGGCGTCGTAGCCGGCGAGAGCCTCCTTGAGCGTGAAGTTGTCTGAAGGCAGATAAGAGATGTAGTTCCAGCGCGCTGTGCCGTCTGCCTTTGCTCCGCGTATGGTGAGCTTGTGCGAAGTGGGGTCAACCGCCGGTCCTGAGATATGCAGGCTCTGCGGCTGCGAACTGTGTACGAGATACATCTGGTCGTTGTCGATGGCGGTGAGCTGTCCCATCCATCCGTTGCGCTTTGTCCACGATGCGAAGCCGTACTGCTCGTTCTTCACCTGGTCGTCTGATGTCCACTTGCCGTCGGCAAGCAGCTTGTTAAGATCGGAGAGTTTGTCGGATGCGATGTTCGTCGATATCCACGTCCATCCCTCGTTCAGCGTGATGTTCTGCACACGATAGTCCTTCGCCGTGAAGAGCACTGGCTGCGACGGACTGCCCACTACGGCGTTATTCTCGAAGCTTATCGGCTTCTCGCTCTCGGCTATGTAGGTCTGTCCGGTGCTTGCGTCCCAGATGCGGAACTCGAGGTTGTCGCTGCTTACGTCGTTAGAGTAGACCGTGAGCATGGCGTAGTACATGTCGTTCTGCTTGTAGTAGCGGTTGTTGCATACGCCTACGCACTTTCCGCCGCTGAACGCAGCAAGCATGTCCTCGTCGTCAGAAGAGTATACCTTATTGATATACAGTTTGCCGAAGACAGACATATTATACTTGAAGTCGGCGGCGTTCACCGTCCAGTCGGGCTTCTCGCCCTCTACCTTCACCGTGAGCTGCAGAGCCTCCACCACGTTGTTGTCGCCACGCAGATAGAGCGTCTCGTCGTATGTGCCGATGTTCAGACTCGGGTCGATAGTCAGCACGATGTCCTCCGACGCTGTCGGGTCGATGGTGCCGCTTGCCGGTTCTGCCTCGAGCCATGAAGGAAGGTTCTCTACGGTGAAGTGTTCTATCGAACCGCCGTTGTTGAGCGCCTTCACCCTGATGGTCTTCTCCTCGTTGAGCTTCTTCACTACGGTGAGAGCCCGGTCGCTCCACTTCAGCTGGTTGCGGTCGATGAATGCGCTCCATGTTATCGGCGAGAGAATCTCGTTGCCGTTCTTGTCGCGCACGCCGTCCACCGTGAACTTCACGATAGTCTTCTCTATGCGCTCGTAAGGCTCCTTCAGATTGATGATGAGCGCGTCGTTGTTCACTACGAAGTCGTAGAGCAGCTTGCTCTCCGGTCCCTTTGCCTTGACGGGTGCAGAGGTCTTGGTCTCGACATCGCCGCCTACCGCAACTGCGTCAGGCACCTGCTGCGTCGGGTCAGCCTGCTGCTTCTGGTCTTTCAGAGAGAACTGCAGTTCCTTCACGCCCTGCCATTCGATGTATGTCTCAAACGGATAGTAAGCCAAGAGTCCCTTCTCAGTGCCGTCAAGACGGTTGCTGTTGCCGTTCTCCACGAGCGTTTCGCTCTTGTAGAGATTCCATACACGCACCTCGTCAATCTCGCCCTTGAAGAAGTTGTCTGCCTTCTCCTGCTGCAGGTTGTCGGCAGGAGTCCACACACGAGCGCCGAGATGTATGTAAGCCGCAGCTATGCCACCAAGGTCGGCTGCCTCGAAGTAAGTGTTCAGCTTGCCGTCCACGTATATCTGTCCGCGTCCGCTTGTACGGTTGACAGCTACAGCTACGTGGTGCCAGTCGTTGTCGGCGTAGCTACCGTCGCACGCCACACGCACACCGTTGTTGTGGAACACCAGACGGCCTTCCTCCAGATTGAGAGCGAAGAGATTGAGCGAACCGCCCATGTCCTCGCCGTCGCCGCGTCCGTTAGAGATGATGGTAGCCGTCTGCTGAGCCTCGTCGGCCTTGAACCATGTCTCGATGGTGTAGTCCATGCTGTTGTCTACGACACATGAACTGCCCGAAGAGAGCTTCAGATACTGGTCCTTACCGTTGAACGCTGCTGCGCGTCCCTCGGGGTTAGCCCATTCGCCGCCTCGCATCTCAAGGTTAGCACCGTGTGCCTTGTCGGCAAGAACGCTGCCCTTAGCTTCTGACATAGGATAGTAAGCAATGAGATTGCTTTCGGCTCCTGAGAGCATTGTCAGCGAGTTGGTCTGCAGACGTGCTGGTGTGACTACCTTGTCCCAAATACGGGCGCCGTGCATCTTGCCTGCGAAGTGTCCGCTTCCGTCTACGCTGGCTCCGAACACGTAAGCGCCCTCGCCATTGTACTCGCCCACCTCAGCTGCGCTGATAAGCTGTTCGTAGTTATAGTAAGCCGACACGTTTCCTTCATTATTATATACGAGAGCCACGTGTGCCCATGTGCCCTGCTCGTAGTCGAACGCCTTGTCGCTGACGATGGTCTTATCAGCCACCTTCACCTTCAAGCGGTTGTCGCTCGTCGTTGCAAGCTCTATCGCACTGTTGGCGTTGCCCTGGCTGAAGAGCACAGCGTCCTGAGGCTTGTCTGCAAGAGTCCACATCTCGATGGTGAGGTTCTTGCCACTCCAGTTGCGCTGGAACTCAGACACGAGTTCGTCGTTCTTTCCGTCAAGACGTACGCTTACGCTATGGTCGGTCTGTGCGCCGTTGCGTATACCTGTCACCGAGAAGTTGTTGTCGGTGAGGAGTCCGTCGGCTATAGGCTCGTTGAATGTGAGCTTCACCTCGTCGTTGACCGTCAGTACACCATTAGCTGGCTGAGCGCTACCGAATAGGCGCGGGTTATACATATCCTTGATGCCGCTGTGTACGGCAGAATAGTTGTATACCTCTTCATTGTTGATCATGCTCGTACCTACAGTGCGCAGGTCGTAACGCTGATCCTGCTGGTCGTCCATAAACCAGCGATACTTGATAGTACCGGCATCAGCAGCCTTGATCATCTCTGCATTCATACCATTCTTCACTGCCTGGTCGAAGAGAGTCTGGTCGTTGTAGTAGCTCATGAGCGTTGTCCAGTCGTTGTCGCTGCCCGACGACGGCTTGAACTGAAGCATGATGCGATGGAAGTTGTCATAGTTCACATCGAATCCGTCAATCACTACGTCCATGTAATGCTTCTGCACGCCGTTCACCTCCGCTGTTGCCAACTTGGTGTTGTATGTCCAGTTGTCGGTAGGCTTCTTCAGGTTCACGTCAGTAGCCGAGGGAGTGAAGTGTACGCTGAACGTCACGTCGTCATATATTTCATCCTGGAAGTCGGTGGGGTCACACTGACACTGCGACTGAAGCATCAGTCGGAGATTGTCGTAGTTCATCACCGAACCCTTGCGCACCTCGAGTGTCTTGGTGAGTGTTCCGCCTGCCGGTACGAGCAATGCTCTGCCGTTGCCGATCGGTGCGCCATCGATGAGCAGCTGTGCTCCGTTAGGATTGCTGGCATCGTCAATAACGAGGTTATACCAGTTGTCGTCCTGCGACTCAGAGTTGTTGCGCAGATAGAGCGTGAAGTAAGCCGACTTGCCAGAAGGAACATTATCGATGAAGTCCTTTTCAACGGTTATCTCCGGAACTTCCATCTGAACGGTAGCCTCATTGATGACGTGCTGTCCCGGTTCGTAATACTTGGTCTTGTATTCGCCCTCGAACGGACAAGACGTAGCACCGCCACGGGTCTTGAAGATGAATGTAGAGAAGGTCTGTCCCTTTTCATCCTTCATGTCCTTGTACTTGATGTACTGGTCGCCGTTCTTGTATCCTGCCTCGCGGCATACGTCTACAGAGATGTAGTCAGAGCCTTCCTCTGCGAGCACGTAGCCCTTGCAGTGGCGTGCAGTTTCCTCAGTTGAGAACTCGCCGCCGTGTTCGGTGGTAAGGCTCTCGTCTACAGTGAGCACCATACCAGTGCCATTGAGTGTCCATCCGAAGTTGTTGGTGAACTGAGCGCCAATCAAGATAGAGAAGCGTTGAGTCTCCGAGCGTCCAACCTCATACTCCTCAGAGTATTCGTAAGAAGCACCGCCCTGGAACGAATGGTTCTGCATGAGTTCTGCCTTCACCTTCTGTTCCTCGTTATTGCGAAGCTGCATCTTCCAGTTGTCAATCGACTGATTGAGGAACATGATAGTATCCTCCTTCAACGGCTGTCCTGCCGGAGTGTAGATCTTGTAACTTGGTCCGTCAATCGGGTCGGTGGCATTGGCACCCTTAAACACCTTGTCGTTGTTGCTCTTGCCGAAGTTAGGATCGTCAGCTGCCAACTTCGAAACGTATACTGGGAGTTTGGTGTTGTCAGCCATTGCCTGGAAGTCGATACCTTCAGCTGGCTGATGCAGCAACTTGTTGCGTACATCCTCAAGTTTAGGCAACAGCACCTGCTCGATGTGCACCTGCGGATAGGTGAACATAGTGCCATACTTCTGCGAAAGTCCCAGACCAGTAGTCTTCACAAGCAGATATTCACTGTTTTCGGGAGTAACATTGCTGAACAGTTCGTATTCTGAAGGATTGGCCTGATACATCTCACGTGTAGTAACGGCGATGTTTTCGGTCTTGCCTACACCGATATTGGTAGAATAGCCAACGAAGAGGTCGCCGTCGCTTCCTACATACTGCGGGTCGCTACTTGTCTCGAAGCGTGTGGTAGTGGTCATCGTCTTAGTGTCAGAGTCTGTACCACCGATTGTCTCACTGTGAGAAGCACCGAATGAGAATTCGTTCTTCACGTCGTTCTCGTTCACCACTCCGGCACCAAGACCGGTGAAGGTGATGACCTTGGCACCAACCTTTGCCTCGTTGTTCAATACTCCCTCGTTAGTGACATTTCCCTCATATGTACTTGTAGAAGTAACTGTCACACCCTTCTCAAGATAAGCATAAGAGTTGCTTCCCGGTGGGTCGCGCAGCACGAAGAGCACCTTGTCGGGTCCGTTCGTAACGAAGTCCGATCCCAGAGTCTTTGCACCAATTACGATAGCCTTAGTATTTCCCTTGCCGTCAAAGCCACCCTTCCAGTTGATTGTTGTAGAAGATGTGCTTTCGCTGTTTTCGCTGTAGGTCATATCCATAGCTGCTGAGCGCAGAGCCGAAGTCATTTCCGGGTTGTTAACCTGGAAAGTCCATTCAGCCTCACCGTTCTCGTCAGTAGTGATGTCTTCTTGCGTTCCGTACGCAATGTCGCCTCTACTGAATGACAGTTTAGCCTCAGGCGTTGGCACGATGTCCTCCTTAACGCCATCCTTACGTCTGCCGTCCTTATCCTTATATTCGTACACCTCCGCTGTGGTGATGTGATAAGTGACGTATTGTCCCTGCTCATACACCGGCACGCCGAGTGTGTAAGGCTGTGCAGCATTATCAGGATTGTAGGTCTTTACCTTTATAGTTTTTGTTTGGTCGAGGGTAGCGATGCTGAGTTCTTCCTTTCCGAAGAAGTCCTGAAGCTTACCCTTCACCTTCTCCTTCACGATGATTGACGGAGTGTAGCGCTTGATGAACTGCTGCTTCTTGTTGTAATATACAGTGTCGCTGCAATTGACATACTTGCCCTGCGTAGAGATAGAGTCGACATAAGCATTCACCTCGCTCTGCTTTGCAAACTCGTTGCTCAAGTTGAGGTCGTCGCCACTGCCCGGGATTTTGTCATGACCAGGCACTACTACATTAATCTTATACTTCTCAGGAATGAGGTCGGCATAGAACTCACCCGTTTCTGCGTCAGGATAGATAGTAATCTTGTTGCCATTGTAAGCTACGCGGTTCTGGTGCTGCTTGCTTACGTATGCGCCCTTGACGTGATTGAGTGTAGTCTCGCGAGCTTCAGTTGTCATCTTGTAATTATCGTTCGGATAGGTGAGTTCGATGCGTACGTCGTCAGCGAGGTTGTTCTTCGAGAGCGAGTGACCCACGGGGAGCGCCTCCTGCTTCGTACCACCAGCTACGCGTCCGATGTAGCGTACGGTTGTAACGTCAAAGATTACGAAGCCGCCGTCGTCGTCCTGATAGTTGCGGTCGGTGCCGTCGGTGTTGGTCAGCTTGCCGCCGTTCTCGAACGTATGGTTGGCAAGCACAGCCTTCACCTCGTGCTGTCCTACGGGCACGCTGATAGTGAACTGTCCGTGCGAGTCGGTCTTCACAATGTTGCTCTTGCCGTCCATTACGGTGACGCCATCCACGGCGAACGACACGCCCTCAACGGGCACGTTGCCACCCTTATACATCACCTTACCCGAAATGTTGAACGACGACTTATCCGTGAAGTTCACGGTGTGGCTCTGTGACTGCGAGTTGATGAGGCGCAGCTCCTTAGCCGACGCAAACTGATGTATGCCAAGAGTAGGCACAATCATATAAGTGGTTCCGTTGCCGGTGTAGGGCAGCGAACGAATCTGGTATGAACCGTCTACAGCTGTGTAGCTGCTGTAGCCGAGCTGTGCAGAAGTAGGAATGTCTTTCGAACTGATAGTAACATCCGTAGCCACACCATGGTTCATGTTGTACTTGGTGCCCTTGTACGATATGTCGTAGAAGGCGTTGTCTACCGAATAGTCGAAGGTGTAGTAAGCCTGCAGGCCGTCCTCATTACCTACGATATAGCGGTCGTAGTCGTTGGCGAGGGTGTCAGCATTGAGCGCCTTGTTCCAGATACGAACTTCGTCGATGGCTCCGGTGAAGCCTTCACCAATCACCACCTTATTGTCGTTGCCCGTAATCTGAGCCGTACGCTTGGCTTCTGCCACTGCCTTACCGTTTATATATACAATAAGGTGTGTAGCACTTGCCACGGCTGAGAGATGCACGAACTGTGCCGAAGAAGCGTAGTCCTTGAGTTTCTTCGAAGTCTTCAGTGTCTGAGAGCCTACCGTGAACTCAATATACTGGTTGTTGTATGCCAGCTTGTACATGCCCGGCTTCTCGATGATAGTACCTTCCTTGTCTGCTCGTACCCATGCCTGGAGTGTTGCAGCCTTCGTAGCGTCCTTCAAGAGCGACTCGTTGTCGACGGTAAGCTTTGACGCACCGCTGAAAACGTACGACTTGCCGGGAACGCCAGAGCCTTCGGTAGGCTCAGCTGTAACCTTTGCTCCAGCCACTGCCTGTCCGTTTTCGAATGTTACGCGGCCGTAGATGTCGCCCGTAGGTGTGCGGAAACCAACGTCAGTAAGTTCCTCGTCGCTCTCAAGCAGATTGCCAGAGCACATCACCTGTCCCTTGATACGATAGTCGTAGACAATGCCGGGAATGGCGTTCACGTCGTTATAGTAATAGTCGTTCTGAGCCTCGTTGCCCTCAGTAACGGCTATCTGCTTATAGTCTGTATCAGGAGCGCCATGCTCCTTGCGGTTGATTACGAAGCGCTCAAAGTTGCCCTTGCTGCTCCATGCCAGTTCCACGCGATCAGAATAATATCCCTTGCCGGCTGTGAACGCAACAAGATTGCCTATGCTTGTGGGCATGATTGACTCCGGAGCAGCCACCGTAGGCAGAGTGCCGTAAGCCTCGGCAGGCTTCACAGTAAGGCGGTAACGATATTCGTTGCACACCATTATCATGTCGTCAACATACTTGCCGCTGAGGAATTCTTCCTTCGACAGCTCAATGTTGTCAGTAGTATTGGTCGTAACGTTCACACGTGTAAGCACCGCTTTGGTGCCCGAACTCCAGATGTCGCCCTCAGTCTGCCAAGTGATAGTGGCAGTCTGGTCGTCTTCACTAAGCTTAGCATGTACAGAACCTGCCGTAACATTGCTGTGCTTTGCAGAAGCCGAGAGAGAGGTCTGCTTGCTGAAAGCGTTGTTCCATACATCAGAGTTGCCTGTATGCGAACGCTTAATGCTGAATTCATAATTCAGGCTCTCGCCTAAAGGTACGTCAAACTCATAGCTGTATGCTGTCTTACCAGCCATATACTTGATATTCTGTGTGGTTGTCTCCACAGCATTTGTCGTCCTATTCGTACTCTTGATTGTGAGCACCATATTGTCCTCAATGCAGTTCTGCGTCGGAGCCGCACTGAGATTCCAGTTCACCTTCGCCTTGCGCGTCACCTGATCATAGTTGGCGCTGATTTCCTTCACCTGCGGATAGGCAGGACGGGTTTTATTGGCAGAGCTTGATGTCTCGTAAATTACCTTATTGTTATAAGTCGGCTCGTAGTGCTGTATAATCTTGTATTCAGACGGATTGTCAAGATTCAGACTCTCCACTGGGATAAAGAACTCTCCACTGCTATAAAGACTCGCATCGATAGTGGAGATGTTTGGCACGGGGTCACCGTTTGAATAGCAGAGTCTGAAATGTCCCTTTTTGTCAATGGAGTTCTGCTTTGCCGTTCCGTCTTTTTTCCATGCGATGACATAGCCAGGCTTATTCCCCTTTACGCCATAATAGGCATTTGTGATTATAGTCGGCGTACAGCCGAAATGGGTGTCTACAGTTGCAGTGAAATCAACGTCCTGATCCGTCGCCGTTTTCAATTCGCGCCACCATACTCCCTTGTATTTTACAAATACGTCTGTTCCGATTCGGTCCTGTATCAGCGGAATGGTGATCTTAATGAAATAAGATACCTTGTCGCCATCTGTTTTTCTGAAACCAAGCCATTGTACGTATTTCTTGTCGATTCCCGTGACCTGATCTGAGTTAGGGTCATAGCTTGTCCACTGGTCTTTCGGACCTTTGAGATGGATGTCGTATCCAGCCACACTGACATCAAGCCAACCGTCATCACGACAGAATCCGCAATGGCCGGATCCTGCTCCACCCCACGATTGGTAAACGCGGATGTCGAGTACGATAGTGGCATTTTCCGCATCGTACCATTGACTTATCCAGCTGTCCTGCCAATCGTCATACGCCGACGCCTTCTGCACTGAGAACGCCATCAGCATCATGACACAAAGGAAGAACTGCATGAACCTTCCCGCGGACGTTCGCATGGAACGCCGCGTAGAAACAGAATTGCTTGCAACCCGCCCGTCCAAATATGGAGGATGTTGCTGTTGTCTTCTTTTTTTCATTTTCAGATGTTTTGATTATTGTATATGATTTGATTTGATCTTATCTTTATGCAATAGAGTTATAGGTACGTTTCTTTCATAGGGCAAATTTAATGTTTTTCATTAAAATTAAGTGTCTGATTCGTGTGCGTAAATGTCCAATTCATATAAAAAAGGTGTCCACTTCCTACGAAGTAGACACCTTACAGAGGGTTTCTCAGTAGTTTTTTATGAGTTTTTGGCTCTCCATTCAACAGGAGTGCATCCCTCCTTTTCCTTAAAAATCCTATAAAGATATGACCTTGAAGAGAAACCGCATTCGGCAGAAATGATGTCGTTGTTGTAGTCGGGAAACTCCTTCATCATCTTTTTGGCAGCATTGAAACGTATCTCGCTGAGCCATATACGGAACGTCGTGTTCTGGCATTTGCTGAAGAATTGGCTCAGTTCGTTTTTGTTGATGTCCAGCGAATGTGACAATGTAAGCATATTGACCGAACTGTCCTTATAGCCCATGTCTGCACACCACTTGTCGAGCGCCGCCTGGATGAAGGCGCTGCGTTCGGCTGAGAGGCGCTGCGCGGACTGCTCACAGTCAGCCGCCGACTGCGAGGCGCAGTTCTCTGCCGTCGTCTGTTCGTCGTCGTCGGTTTCGCCGTTGCCTCTTTCCCTATCCAGCAGCTCCTCGGTAGGTACGTAACAGTTGCCGAACGCCACAAAGTTCACGATGAAGAAAAGCAGTACGAGGAGACCGACCGGACCTATTATGTACAACGACTTGGTGGAGAGGATGGCGAACGGCATGGATATGGCTATGAGGGAAAGCATCGCGATGCTCGCGTGGGCATATCTTATAAAAGGCAGCATATCCGTGGCTGTCATCGTCTCAAGGAGTTTCTTCCGCTTGTTCATCTCTATTATTATCATGTATATGCAGTAGACAATATTGCCAAAAAAGAGAGCAAGCATCACGTAAAGCCATGCGCCAATGTTCAGGGAGCCGCTAAAGCTGTAGCCCACAGCGAAGGCGGCAAGCATGGCGGCGTATACGGCGGCGCAGATAAGGTTCATCTTACGGCGCTTGGTGTGGGTAGCCTCAATGTTGTAGATAGCCATCGAGAAAAGCGTGAAGCAAGGCAGGTAGACCAGCACATTGATGACGGCTCCCACATCTTCGTCCGTGGCGCGGAAGCCGAAGTACATCTGCAGGAAGAAGTGTACCGCCATAAAAAGCAGGGCTGCGAATATCATCCAGCGCGACCACTCATACCGCCGGTTTATCCATCTCACGTGAAGACGCGTGACGGCAATGAAGAATGCGCAGATAAACATGAATATCAGACATGCAAACTGTAACAAATATAACATAACTCTTCTGGTATATATTAATCGTATCTTTCTCTGCGGATGCGCATCCGCTTATGTTAAGATACGCAAAGTTAAGCAAAAAACGGAAAAACATAAAGAATAAAGAAAAGAAGTTGAGCGTTTTTCTTGCGAAAGAACCGCAACAATGCTGTTCCCGTGGCGTGGTAACGTTGTTACCGTTGCGCGGTAACGATGTTACAGCACCGCGGTAATGACGTTACACCACCGCGGTAATGATGTTACACCACCTGCAAATCAGCACTGCTCTTAGCGCTAAGCATAGGAGGAGGGGGTGTGTCTACACACTCTCCTTTTGTTTTTATATACATAGCAGAATATTTTCAACAAAAAACTCTGCATTTTTCCCATTCGTGTTGTTTTATTTCATATATTTGCAAAATCTCCATATATCTCCCCTTGAACACAGTTCCAGTTATTGCAATAACTTTATTTTCTATAATATATTATTCCGCAGATAATTAACTGCATCCGATAGCAACGCACGTTTAAACATTTGTTCCTTACGTTTACTCCACTCTTATTAGAATCAACTGGTACACAATAAGTTATAAATACTATGGTTGCAAGGCGTTGAAAGACATATATTGTCAGGCAGTGAATGTTCGGGAAACGCATTCGAGCGCATTTGATAATTCGCCTATAGAAAACATGACGCTCTATGTGCCGGGCGAGTCGATAAATGCATACAAGACTACCGACCCCTGGAGCGGATTCGGCAAATTCCAGACTCTCACCACCGGCATCGAAAAGACCGAGACTGCCGCTAAGCCAATGATTACGACTGCCAACGGACAAATCGCCGTATCCGGTCTCAGCGGCAACGCCACAATCCAGGTGTTATCTCCCGACGGCAAGCTGCTCGACAGCACAAGCGCCACTGACGGCATCGCCACTCTGAATGTCCAGCCAGGCAAGGTGGTAATAGTGAAGGTTGGCACGGAGAGCTACAAGGTGGTTGTGAAGTGATGACCAAGGCTGGCGGAAGATAGAATGACAAACCTCCCAGCAGCTGTATATAGCCCCTTCTGATTCTCCTTTTGGGATTGTCAGAAGGGGTGATTTTATATCCATTTGACAAGTTCATCCATTAGGGACATGAAGCTTTATCATCCTTTGCAAAAACAGACAGAGTCAACTTCAACGAGAAAGAATCGGCTTCAATATACTATGGCATTATGGCATCTGCTGTAAAGCATAATATTGAATTGGACTCTAAAGCCAGTATAGAATCGGCAGCAAAAAGTTTCTTATCTGGTATGTCGTGGAAAGGTTTTACAGACTTCAAGCAAGAATGTGTCACCAGTTGGACAAAACTCTTCGCCACGAATGAAGTTCAATTCACAGACAACGCCATTGACAACTTTCTCGCTTTTGTTGACCATATGTCATGTAGTGCAGACACATACGTTTCGCTTGGTGGTTCCAATGGCTGCGCTGACCAACTTACGAATTGGGACGGAACACAAAAGGTAGGGCTTGGAAGCGTTCCACAAAAGAAAGGAAAAGGGCTGGGGCGATAAAAGAACAGTGAATAGTAACATTCTATTCGCCAACAAACTTTTAGAATCGTAAAAACACGACAATTATACGAAACAGTAATGATTAGATGTGAGAAATCATATAGGCTTCTCACATCTAATCGAATACACCAATGATGTTACCAAATAAAATACACATCACTTCTTCTTTTACAATAAGCAACAGCCACATCACGTGCCGCTTTTATTCTAGTTTTTTCAAGATCCGCCTCACTTTGTGATTGTCTTTCGATGAGTTCAACTGCCCGTCTAGCTTCTGCATCTTTAGTTTGCTTGATTTGCATGCATAGTTGTTTGGCTTCAGTAGCACAAGAGCTTGTCATATCTATTTGTTGCAGATATTCGACTGCTGCATCAAAATTACCGTTAGAGAATTCTGCCCGAGCTTTCTGAATGACATTATTACATTCCTGCGTTTGGTATTGACGATAAATTGTAGTTATCTCGTTATTGACTTTTGTGTAACCTGAGATTGTCGCAGGACAAGAAAACAACAGAGCCAGTCCCTCACCATATTGTTGAATATTGGCAAAAGTGCGAGCACGTGATATAACAGAATTAAGATTATGCTGATAGTAATCTATGATTTTATCTTTTGCCTTATTCACAAAGTCTGTTAGACGTTTGTCTTGGGCAGACAATTTAGAAATGGCATTTTTTATTGCATCATCATCAGAAAATCCTTCCCCACGTACTGTAACGACACAACTTGCAAAAGTTGTACTTGTGGCAAGATTGGTACAGACAAAATTGAATTGTATGTCGCTTGTATGTATATTCCTCATACCGCCTTCAACAACTTGTTTATTAACGAAACTAATCTCTGGCTTTATGGCAATGGTACTTACTTCGGCTGTTTCAACTCCACTTTCAGTCATGGCTGGCAAGAACTTGCTCCTCAGCATCTTTGCCGTATTATCACTTAATTGGCAATTACCAACAGGAAGCGCAAAGGCTATTTCTATTCCTTGTGCGAAAATAGTTGCATAAGAAGTCAACAAGATTGTCAATGTAAGCAAGACCTTTCTCATAATACACACTCCCGTTATTTAATGGTTACAATTAGCATATTGTTGCTTGTAGTTCTCTCAATCTTGATTCCAAGATTCCTGAAAAATGTTAACAACTTCAATCCAAACTTATTGATATTATACGTTCTTCCGTTCTCGTCTTTTAGCGGTATGCGAATATCGTCGAAGAGCATCTGCTTGTCGGTTGTTCCCTGGATATGGTAATTGCCTTTATAGGCATTTTCTTCCACCCACATTTCCAAGGCATCGGACAAAGCAAGACCGTCTGCGCCAACCTCTTGCGACATAGAGCGAGATGATGCCTCGTCAATGCCGACTGTTACCGCTATGGATTGTCCGTTTTCAGCTATGTCCATCAGTTTCTCCTGCATGGTGTTCAAGAGTTTGTCCATCCCTGCCTCGACAGCTCTTGATGTAAGTTTACCATAGTCATCTGTGTAAAACTTACCGCTTTCGCAAACTGCATTGGCAAGCGAATTTGCAGTAGAGGTTTCATAACCAGACAGGATTACTTTCATGGCATTGCCAGAAGGAGATTTCAACAGGTTTATTTCCGCTTCGACATAAACATCTGCACCAGACTGTTGTATAATCATAGTCTTAACATCCTGTTGTTGGGTATTGCCTAATGCGGTTGCTTTTGACAAGGCTTTTACCTTGGCAAAAAAATCAACTGTAGTATACCCCCTTTGATCGAATGCTTCCTTTATTTTGGTTAAAGCGATACGCTTATTCACGTCATTCTCCAAAACGGTACGTATGTCTTCACCTTGCATTGTATATGGTATGACCATAATCTTTGGTCGTGCCGTAGGTAAAGGAGTAACTTGAGACTCTATGTTTTGTGCCCATGTGCAGCAGAAAGCACACAGTCCCAATAATATTATTGCTATTCTTTTCATACTCATTTTTTGATAATTAAGTTACAACGAACTAAATTGTGAGAAGCTTTACTATTTTCAATAGCGATAATGACTTTGCGTGACACGCTGCATTCGGCGAATGACTCTCCAGAGAGTTTTGTCACCTTGGCCTTTCCAAGTTCAGATGGATAAGGTTTGCCATCAAGCATCTCTACTGATTCTATCGTAAACGTATCACCGACCTTGATTCCAGCTTCCTTGCCAACGTTGAGAAGTATCGTGCTTTTATCTATCGTCTTCAAGACTTTTCCCTTGACGGGGAAATTGATACGGAAATATTCATATATGTCGGATTGCAGGCTTTGCATGGCTGCTGTAACAGCACTCTCTGGCGACAGCATTTCCTTACTGCATTTTCCATCAAAACTCTGTGCCTCATTGCTTACGCCTGTCTCTACGTCAACAACTTTCAACTGAAATGCTACACTTGCTTTATAACCACGTGTGCTTCCGTCACTGTTCTTCATGCGATAAACTGGTATCTTAACAATATGTCCTGTTACCAACTGCTCGGCAGCAACAGCCGCACCTTGTTCTGCAAGATTATGGCTGTCGAGAAAAGCCTCGCTCTTCTGTAGTTCAAGTTCATCAACTACTTTATCGCGACTTGTTCTGTCAACTACAACAAAGCGGTGAGTGTTAGTCAGCATTTCCACAACTTTCTCTGTTACAAGTCCTGTGTATGGACTCTCTTCATCGCAGGTAAACTGAGTTACGCCTACGACAGGGCGGTCATCGGCTGCTAAGGAAACTTGCGTATACCCACAAAGGATACACGCAAGTATGACCGCATATAAAATGCGATAATTTCCCATTACAGATTCTTTGAAGTTTTTGCTGTTTCAATCATCTGCTTGATGGCTGCGACCTTCGCCTTTGACTCTTCAAGCAAGACAGGGTAAGCATCTTTTGTAAAGGCGAGAGCTGATGCTATCTTAGCTATTTTCATTGGATTCTTGTTAGTAGAAGATGCCTTGGTTGCAGCTTCTGCACCTTTCCCAGCCTCAGCGATAGAAACACCTTCTGCAGTTAGAGTTGTGCTTAATGCGACAAGTTCCTCTACAGTAGGTTTCTTGATACTTACGTCTGTAACACCTTCCTTCGTCTCGCCAATCTGACGATAATAAAGGTCTTGGAGTAGAGCTGATGACGCAGCAGAACTGATGGCTGCGTTGTAAACACCCTGTACATAGGTGTCAACATCTGCAACTCCAGTTTGCTTTGGCTGCTTAGAGCAAAGTTTCTCCAATTTTGCACAACGGTCGATACTTGCCTTAATGTCCTCTTTGGACTGACCGAAACAGAATGATACCGACATTGCGAGCAATGCTGCGGTAACGAATAAAAATCTTTTCATTTTGGATTATTTTTAAGATGACTGCCTGGCTACCACAGCAGGGTTAATTTTTTATTGGCGAATATACAAAATAAAAGAAACGTGGAGCCAGTCTGTCACTCGTTCCACGATTCGTAGGCCTTCGCATTGCCCTGTCAGTCCGAAACGAGCAACGCCGAAAGCCCCACGTATGTGTAAGTATATAAATACCCTTTCTTGGCAACGAATGCAAAATGCAACCGAAGCCAATTAGGGCTGTATACAATACACCCATGAGACGTTCCTTGTTGCTTTGTTCTTGACTGACAAATGAGTTTGCGAAGTTCACGAATCGTCAAAACCAAAGCGTCAGATACGCCTTTTACTATGTATATGTCTGCCCAACCTCTGCCCATCGGGACTTCCGGTATGGGTATAGACGTTACAAAGATAACACTTTTACCTTGAAAACCACTTTGCTTGGCTGGTAAAGTATGATTTTAAGGCCTGATTTAACATTATTAAATATAAATATGTCAAAGAATCCACTTCCTCATGATTTTTGTTGCCAAAAAGTTTGTATTATCAATGATTATTTGTATTTTTGCAGCGTTAGTTCCAGCCGAGCCTCTTTACAATGCTTAAATAGGCTGGGCTTTTTTGTTTATAAGCTATGACAAAGAGAAATTTTGGAAAAGATTACAAGACTCCACGAGAACTTGTAACCTTATTGGAAAATCGTGGATTGATAATCAATGATAGGCAAAAGGCTCAATTGTATTTGGAGAGCATTGGCTATTATCGATTGTCTGCGTATATGCATCCTTTGTTGAAGACTCCAAAGATTCTTCATCTGTATAAGGAAGGTGCTACATTTAACAAAGTGATGATGCTTTATCGCTTTGACAAAAAGTTGCGCTTACTCCTTTTTAACGAGATTGAGAAGATCGAAATTGCTGTAAGAGAAGCCGTAATGAATATGACGGCTGAACGGACTGGTGATATATATTGGCTTACCAATTCTGCACTTTTTCGTGATCAGTCCATTTTCGTCAATAGTATGGCAATGTTGTCGAAGGAGTATGAACGTTCTACTGAAGACTTTATAGAACACTTCAAAAGAACATATACAGAACCTTTTCCACCAGCATGGATTCTTGGTGAACTTCTCCCAATGGGTAGCGTGAATATGTACTACAGGAACTTGAAAGATAAAGGACTCAAAAAGCAGATCGCCAAGCGTTTCTGCCTTCATGCTCCAGTGTTTGAGTCTTGGCTTTCTGTGCTTACGCTTACTCGCAACGCTTGTTGTCATCACGCTCGTGTTTGGAACAAAGTCAACAAGATTATTCCAAATGATATGAGAGGCATGACTCGTCCTTGGATTACTATTCCTGCGGACAAGCGAAGAATCTATTATAACATGTGCATCATCAAGTATTTCCTTGACATCATCTCTCCCAACAATGACATGCTTGACAAAATGCACAATTTGTTCAGCAAGTTTCCAGAGATAGACCTGGCAGCTCTTGGATTCCCTGTTGGTTGGGAAAATGAACCTCTGTGGCAATGAAGGAATATGAAGAGACTGTTAACCACCCCACATCACCCATATTTTCTGCAATTTTGATGTGATTGAAAGTTAAATACGTTAAATCTTCACCTTTTCGTATCTAATCAGAATTCATACGGTCACTTTTCTACCGTTTAGAGCGTATAACACTGATAATCAACTAATAATAGATACTGCTCTTGAATTTGCCGAATCACAATCCTTGGAAAGCATATCAAAACATCAAGAAACGGGCAAGCACCGTGCCCAAGTGGGGCAAGCACCTTGCCCCAAGTGAGAAAGCACCGTGCCCCAAGTGGGCAAGCACAGTGCCCAAAACTGTGCCCAAAGTTTCTATAGAAGGAAACGTCAGTAAAGGAATATAACTATCAGCAATTGTTTCGATGAATATATACTATTTTCAGCAATAATGGTAATTGCACTTATGGAAATAATGTATAACTTTGCAGCGGACAACTACAAAGATACAACAAAACGGAATCAAACAAATAAAAAAACATACGACATCATGCAAATCATAAAAGACAAACAATTCGGAGGCGAACGCCCACTGTTCGCTTCTCACGACCTGCATATCGACAACGTGCTCATCACTGAGGGCGAGTCGGCAATAAAGGAATGCAGCAACATAAAGGCAACGAACTGCCGTTTCGAGGGTAACTATCCTTTCTGGCATGTCCATGGGTTTGAAATAGAAAACTGCTACTTCGCTGTCGGCGGACGTTCAGCCCTGTGGTATTGCGACCATCTGAAGATGCGCGACACGGTTATCGATGCGCCTAAGATGTTTCGCGAGATGAGCCATCTCGAACTGAAGAACGTAACGATGAACGATGCCGACGAGGTGTTCTGGCGTTGCGACAACATACGCATAGAGAACCTGAAGATGCACGGCGGCACCTATCCATTCATGTTCAGCCATGACGTTTATGTTGATGGATTGGAGAGCGACAGCAAATACGTGTTCCAGTATGCAAGAAACATCGAGGTGCATAATGCGAAGATTACAACGAAGGATGCTTTCTGGGAGGTGGATAACGTTACCGTGTACGACTCCGAGCTGAACGGCGAATACCTGGGATGGCACTCAAGGAACCTGCGGCTCGTGAACTGCCACATCACCGGCGAGCAGCCCCTCTGCTATGCCCACGACCTCATTCTCGAGAACTGCACCTTCGGCGAAGACTGCGACCGCGCATTTGAATACTCCACACTGAATGCCGACATCAAGGGCTGCATCGCGAACATCAAGAACCCTATGTCGGGACGCATCGTTGCCGACAAAATCGGTTCCATTACCATCGACGAGAACATCAAGCAGCCTGCCGACTGCGTGATTGAGGAAAGAAAATGACGAATATGAAATATGATTTCGACAAGATAACGCCGCGACGCGGCACAAACTCATATAAATGGGACAGCACCGACGACAAGGAGGTGCTGCCGATGTGGGTTGCCGACATGGATTTCCCTACCGCCCCCTGCATCATCAACGCCCTGGAGAAACGTGTGGAGCACGGTATATTCGGCTACACCCGTGTGCCGGAGGAATACTACGATGCGGTAATCTCATGGTTCAGCCGGCGCCACCATTGGAAGCCGAAGCGCGAATGGTTCATATATACGTCGGGAGTAGTTCCGGCATTGTCTGCCGTGATAAAGGCGTTGACCAATGTGGGTGATAAAGTGCTGACCCTAACTCCGGTATACAACTGCTTCTTCTCCTCTATCAGGAATAACGGATGCGAATTGGACAGCTGTGCATTGAGGTATGAGAACAACACTTTCTCCATCGACTATGAAGACCTGGAGCGTCGTGCCGCCGACCCGAAGACCACCCTTATGCTGCTCTGCAATCCGCACAACCCCTCGGGACGAGTGTGGACAAGGGAGGAGCTGCGACGCATAGGCGACATCTGCATCAAGAACAATGTTGTCGTGGTGGCCGACGAAATCCACTGCGAACTGGTACACCCTGGATTCACCTACACACCGTTTGCCTCCGTGTCGGAAGAGTTCCAGAAGCATTCCGTCACCTGCGTTGCGCCGAGCAAGGCGTTCAACATCGCCGGACTGCAGATTGCCAACATCATCGTGGAGAACGACAAGTGGCGACAGCGCATCGACAAGGCGATAAACATCAACGAGGTATGCGACGTGAATCCGTTTGGCGTGATTGCCACCATCGCCGCATACAACGAGGGAGAGGAATGGCTCAATCAGCTGCTCCAGTATATCCACGGCAACTATCTCTTCTTCAAGGACTACTGTGAGGAGCATCTGCCCCAGTTGCCTGTGGCACCACTCGAAGGCACCTATCTCGCATGGATGGACTGCCGGAGCCTCGGCATCCTGTCGGAAGAACTCGAAGAGGAACTCATGAAGGAAGCCAAACTATGGCTCAATGCCGGCAGCATTTACGGTAAGGAAGGCGAAGGCTTCATGCGTTGGAACCTCGCCTGTCCGCGACAGCTCGTAAAAGAAGGGCTGGAGAGATTCTCTCAGTTTGTTGATAAACGCTGATGGCACAACTTTCTTGCAACCGATAGTAAGATAAAAACCAAAGGGTCCATACAAAATCAACTATTCTTGACTTCGTATGGACCCTTTTTTGCTGCATAAAGCCTGCCATTTAGAGTATATGGCTTTTGCTTTATTGCTTAGATTTCGAAATGTTCCTTTATGTCGGGCATCGCACCGTTCTGGGTGCACACATAGGCGCTCACTTCAACGGCGAGCTTATGTGCTTCCCTTACAGGCTTTCCGCTGAGGATTGCTGCACAGAACGAACCGGTGAACGAGTCGCCAGCACCTACAGTGTCTGCCACTTCCACCCGGGGCGTTTCCTGATATGACACACAGCCCGGAGTGAACACATAGCTGCCGTTCACGCCACACGTGAGCACCAGCATGTCGAGGTTGTACTTGCCGAGTATGAGCCAGCATTTGTTCTCTATGTCCAGACCTGGATAGCCGAACATCCTGCCTATCTGTATCAGTTCCTCGTCGTTAATCTTCAGTATGTTGCAGCGTTTCATAGATTCGCAGATCACATCCTTGGTATAGAAGTTCTGTCGCAGGTTGATGTCGAAAATCTTAAGGCAGTCTTTCGGTGTATTGTCGAGGAACTTGTAGATGGTCTCGCGGCTCACCACATTGCGCTGTGCCAGCGAGCCCCAGCATACTGCAAGCGTGTTTTCAGACACAGCCTTCACCTCGTCGGTGAAAGGAATGTTGTCCCAAGCCACATTCTCCTTGATGTCGTATGTCGGAATACCTTCATCGTCAAGCTCCACCTGTACGGTACCTGTTGGATAAGGCACGCGTGGCATTACATAGTTGAGTCCTTTTCCTTCCAACTGCTCTATAGTCTCTTCTGCAAGTTTGTCCTCGCCGAGGGCACTCACAGCAATGGAGTTGAGGCCAAATTGTCCGGCATGATAAGCGAAGTTTGCCGGTGCGCCGCCAAGTTTCTTTCCATCAGGCAAGACGTCCCAAAGAGCCTCGCCAAGTCCTACTACATATTTATCTTTCATAGTCGTATATCTGAGTTTATTTATATCGTGTATCTGAATTCCCTATTATTATAACGGTTTCTCGTACAAGTTATTGTTTCACCTTATTTATATATGTGAACAGATAAACCACTCCGGCTGCCATTACAGCCACAGCACCAACCTGTCCGATGGCGTCGCTGGCGAATCCCATCAGGAGAGGGAACACCGTACCTCCGAAGAGACCCATAACCATCAGTCCGCTCACCTCGTTCTTATGCTCAGGCACCGAGATGAGAGCCTGCGAGAAGACGATGGAGAAGATGTTGGAGTTGCCGTATCCCACAAGAGCTATTGCTGCATAAAGAATGACTTTGCTTGTTCCTACGAACATTCCAGCCATACTCAGCGCCATCATCACCACGCTGATGATGAAGAATGTGCGCGCCTTCATCACACGGAGGAAGAACGAACCCGTCAGACATCCCAAGGTTCTGAAGATGAAATAGAGGGATGTGGCGAAGGCTGCCTCGTTGAGAGACCATCCGAGACGCTCGATGAGAATCTTCGGAGCTGTAGTGTTGGTGCCTACGTCGATGCCCACATGACACATGATGCCGATGAAGGAAAGCAGCACGATAGGTCTGCCGAGCAACCGCACACTGTCCATTATGCCGGTAGCCTTACCCTCGTTGTGCTCTTCCGGAATGGATGTGACGCAAAGGGCAGCGGCAGCCACCATACCTATTATCATATATATGGGGAAGAGTATCCTCCATCCGAAGCCGAAACTCGGTATTGTAGCAATGGCTCCCCACATGGCTATGTATGGAGCTAGGAATGAGGCTATCGCCTTAACGAACTGTCCGAAGGTGAGCGTTGAGGCGAGGTTGCCCTTTATAACGACAGACACCAGTGGGTTGAGCGACGTCTGCATCAGAGTGTTGCCTATGCCGAGCAGGGAGAACGACACAAGCATCAGTGTGAAGTTCTCGCCGAAGAGCGGCAGAAGGAGCGACACTGTGGTCACGGCGAGCGAGAGCAACACGGTGTTCTTCTTGCCGATCTTGCTCATAAGCATGCCCGTGGGCACACTGAACAGGAGGAACCAGAAGAAGACGAGCGACGGGAACATGTTTGCCGTAGCGTCATTCAGGTTGAGGTCTTCTTTCACGTAGTTGGAGGCGATGCCTACCATATCTACGAATCCCATGGCGAAGAAACAGAGCATCACCGGGATGAGGGTAAGTTTAGCAGATTTACTCATTTTATTCTGTTTTATATAAGTTCATTATTTCAGTTTATATACTGCATATTTCTTTGTCTTGCCCTTTATCGTTACCTTGTCGTAAGGTTTTGTTGGGAACACAAGGTTTGTCATAGCCATCTTTCCGTCGTTGTCGAACACCTCAATACTGCTCTTGTCGATGAATATGCGCAGCTTGTTCATCTTGCCATATACAGGGGCTGTAGTTATGGCAGCAAAGTCGCTGCTGAAATCGGTCTTTCCGCTTAGTGTGCGGTCCATCGAGAATGTTTCGTCCTTTGCCTTATATGTCATGACCACCTTCTCGCCCTTGCTGTTGCTCAGCGTAATCGTGGCATCACCCTTCAGATTGACCACCATTTCGCAAGCTTCGCTCAAAGACTTTGATGGTTTTTTACTTCGTGCAGCAGTAATCTCTTCTGATGGAGTAACGCTGCAATAAGTGTTGCCTTTATATTCGAAGAGTCCCAAGTCGCGAGGAATGGAGTTGGCAGAACGATACTGCAACGTAGGCACCTGATTGGCATACTGCCAGTTGCTCATCCATGCCAAAGCCACGTGTCTGCCGTTGGGAGCATTGTCGAAAGTAACGGTGGCATAGTGGTCTTTACCATAGTCCATCCATTTTGTCACTTCCGGTTTCGATTCGCAAGTAAATTTATGTCCGTCGAAGTCACCAACAAAATATTGTGTTGCCGAACCTCCGGAAGGACCTCCAGGATTTATGTTGCACACAAGCATCCATTTCTCTTTGTCTGTGCCACGTACTTTCATCTTCATCAAATCCGGGCATTCCCATACACCGCCATGACTGCCGTATTCGGCTCCGAACGAGCTTTCAAACTTCCAGTCTTTCAGATTGTCAGACGAGTAGATGTTCATCTGCTGACCGGCAGCGAGAATCATGTTCCATTTCTTGATATCCTCGTTCCAGAACATGTGAGGATCGCGGAAGTCGGGCACGTTGCTCGTTATTATCGGATTGCCATCATATTTTGTGAAAGTCTTTCCGTTGTCGGTGCTGTAAGCCATGCTCTGCGTCTGATTCTCACCGGCTGATGTGTAGAGAGCCACGATGGCGTTTTCTCCAAATCCGGCAGTGTTGTTCTTGTCTACCACTGACGAGCCGCTGAATATTGAGCCCCAAGCATCGGGCTGTACCGGGTCGCCTTGGAACGTCCAATGTATGAGGTCGGTTGATGTGGAGTGGCCCCATGTCATGTTCTCCCACTGCGAACCATAAGGGTTATGCTGGAAGTAGAGATGCCATACACCGTCCTTGAAGAACATTCCGTTCGGGTCGTTCATCCACCCGTAAGCTGGGGTGTGATGGTAGAGCGGACGATATTGTTCGCGGTTTTTCGTGTCAAAGCTCTCTGCATTCTTGATATTCTTCCAGCAAGTGAAAGTGGAAATACCACCATCATTGCGGTAGTTGCCGTTCACGTGAATATCAAGAGCTAACGTCTTTTCCTCATTGAATTCATCCAGATAAAGCGGAACATAATAATCCACCTTGTTCATTGCCAGTCGTACATTGAGCGACTTCATCTGTTTGTTGCCGGCGATAACCTTTATGTTGCTCATTTCTGCACTCTCCTGTACTGGCAGCAACAGGCATTTGTCCTTCTGCTGTATACGGTACAGACAATGGTTGCTGCTCAGAAACTGTGTTTCCTGTGCGCATGCTGTGCCTATTGATGCCAGAGCAATCAGAACTGATAATATATTTCTTTTCATATCTCTGTATTCTTAAATTAAAATGTTATCCTGAATCAATCCAATCACCTTTTCTGACTAAAGTTTACCTATTAATTTCTTTTGACTAACCTATACTTACATTATAAGAAAATCAATATTCTTATTTTGCATCGTCGTATCCTTTGTTCTGCTTATACAAGCCTGGTATATAATATAACTGGTTGTATGGCACTGGATAGAATTCATTCTTGCCGGCTGTGAAGTGGGCATCCCTCAGATATTCGGCGTAAGTCTGATTTACTGTTTTACCATCCTTGTCGGTAAATGTGTAAACATCCTTCTGCTCTGTCTTGAAGTAATTATTCAGCGTAGTTGAAGCTATTCCCCAACGGCGCAAGTCGAAGAATCTTCCGTTTTCCATTGCCAACTCAAGACGACGCTCCCAGCGCAGGCATTTCCGTGCAGTTTCCTTATTCTGGAAATAAGACTCTGGATAGAGAGCAATGTCACACTGGTCTTTGGCATATTCAATGTGTTTGTCTATAGAATTCTTTGCTCTCTGTCTGATATCGTTAATTATGATGCGTGCTTCTCCAAGACGGTCAAGTTCTATAAGAGCTTCGGCTCTCATAAGCATTACATCGGTGTATCTCAATACGTAGTCGTTCATTGCGAAAGCCTGCCATGAGCCGTTATATGTTTCACCTTTAGAGCGTTGTGGCACTTCTTTCATTGAAGTGTAATAACCGTAGACGTTAGGAGTGCGGGCATTGTCTGTCGTCAGAGTGTATTCCTTTTCGTATTTATATGGGAAGGTAGGCATACCGATGGTGTGGAACAAACGTGGATCCCATTTCTGGGCAGTGACCTTGCCGTTTACCGGGTAGTCGATACTATTGTTGTAGTCATCAAACTCTGGCAGTCCGTTGCGTGTCTTGAAGGCATTCACCAAGTCCTGTGATGGTTTGTGAACATCCCATCCGCAAGACCAGATACCCCAACAGCCGTTCAACATGTTCGACCAGTTGGCACGACCATATTTTGTATGGTCTCCGCTATAATCAGAGGTTTGCACGGCGAATACAGACTCCTTACTGTTCTTGTATTCAGGCAAGAAAATGTCGCCGTAGTCTTCCAGATATCCATAATTGGAATTCTTTACCTCATCAGTATAGTCAACAACCTTCTGCATGTATTGCTTGTTGATATGGTCAACGCCATCGGTTGCCTCATATCCGTCGCCCCAAGCCAATGTGAGATAACATTTTGCCAAATATCCGGCAGCAGCAATCTTGTTGGCACGTCCGCCATCAGCCTGCTTAGCTGGTAGAACATCATGGGCAAACTGGAAATCGTCGATAATCTTCTGGAACAGTTCCTCGTATGTGAATTGTGTGTTAGAAGTCTTCTCCGTAGCATTGTCGGCATATACCTTTTCGTCAATCCATGGAATCTGGCGGAACATGGTAATCAGCTTGAAATAGAAATGTGCACGGAGGAATCTAACCTCAGCTTCGCGCTGTTTCGTTGTTTCAGCTCCAAGGGCCTTTTCGCCGTTCTGTTCAAGAGAGACCAACGCACGGTTGCAACGAGATACGGCACAGTAAAGGCGATACCAAAGTTCATCGAGTTCCCCTTTTGTAGAAGTCAGAGTCTTCCATATTTCCACATCGTGGTAACCAGTGTCACCAGTTCCCCAGCCACCTTTCAGACAGTCGTCTGATGCCAGGTCGCCATAAGGCCAGAGATTGAACGGATAGCTGTACCAGCAGTCACCAAGCATGGCGTATGCGCTGTTCACCATCTTTTCCGGCTCATTGAAGGCCTTGTCTTCGTCTATCACAGCTGTCGGATTATAGTCCAGGAAGTCATCACAACTTGCGAATGTTCCTGCAAGTGCTACTGCAAGCACTATTGTATATATCTTTTTCATAATGAAAATTCGTTTAATCGTTATACCTTTTATGTCTTAATGATAATTCTGCAATTTGTATTAGAAACCAACTTGAAGTCCAAACGACAATGATGTTGCCAAAGGATAATTCCAGTCAGGATTCTCAGGGTCGGAGCATGTCAGGCTCTTGCTCTTTATAGTAAGCAGATTCTGTCCGGAAACATAAATGCGTGCACTTGACATCTTGACTTTTGACAAAACACTCTTAGGTATATTGTATCCAATCTGCAGAGTGCGGAGCTTCAGGTAAGAACCATTCTCCACGAAGTATGAAGAAGCCCTGCCCTCATCTGCAGTATTCATTGTGCTCAAGCGAGGAATCGACGAACTTGTATTGTTTGTGTTCCATGCGTTCAGCAGACGTGTTCCCTTGTTTGAGCCAGGGTCGTTAACAGCCCAGAAATCGGTCTGGAACTTCTGGTTGTTGTAGACGTCCTGATCGTAAACACCCTGCCAGAACATGCTGAAATCAAATCCCTTGTAGTTGAGAGCAATGTTCAGTCCGTAAGAGAATGCTGGCACTGGATCGTAAATCCAAGTCTGGTCGTCGGCATTAATGCTGCCACTGTGATCCAAATCCTTGTATTTCAGTCCACCGACACGTGCGTTTGGCTGTCCAGACTTGTCTACTTCCTCTTGAGTCTGGAATATTCCGTCAGCTACATATCCAACGATAGAACCGTATGACTTGCCGCTCTGTACGAGATTTTCTTTTGTAGTATGAGTATAAGCACCCGTTGTAGATGAAGGCAGATAAGTTACTTTGTTGCGGAAGAAATCCAAATTGCCGTTGACGTCGATTCCGAGTCCGTTAGCAAGTGTTGTGCGATAGCCCAAGCTGAACTCCATACCACAGTTGCGGAGCGACGGGCCGTTTTTCCAAGTGTTGCCACCCTCGCCCGTTGCACCGAGGTATGCAGGATTAATCAGCATGTCCTTCACATTCTTGATATAAGCATCGACAGTTCCGTAGAAACTGTTGTTGAACATCGTGAAGTCAACACCGACATTGTATTGTGTTGCCGATTCCCACTTCAAATTAGGGTTTGCAAGTTGTGTGGCGCGGTAACCTGAAGGGAAAGTGCCGGAACCCTGCAAGAACAGGTCGTAGGCTGTAGATGTAACGCGGTCCAATCCGTAGTCAGCGACATAAAGTCCAAACTGTGCGTTGTTGTCGATTGCCTGATTACCTGTCTGTCCCCATGACAGACGCAGCTTTGCATCGTCAAGCCATTCCTTTTTCAACAGATTAGAGAAGCGGAAGCCGAGAGATGCAGCAGGGAATGTACCCCAGCGGTGAGCCTTGCCGAAGCGTGAAGAACCGTCGTAGCGGATAGTAAAAGATGCAAGGAGAAGATCATCCCAGTTGTAGTTCACTTTTCCGAAGAATGATGCCAGACGATAGCCAAACTTAGCACCGCTATTGGTCATAGTTCCAGTTGCAGCATTTGGCCACATATAGTTTTTGTCTTCCAGGGCATATCCTTCAGAGTAGGCAGAGAAATCAATAACAGACTGTTTAGACATTTCGCTACCGACGAGGATGTCAAAATTGTGCTTACCTATTTTATTTACATACTGCGCAGTGTTAGACCAAGTCCAGTTGGTCTCGTTATTGTTGCTCAATGTTGTTTTGGCAATATCATTCCTTACGATGTCAGAATGGAAAGTGTTTGTCATCGCATTGATGAATGATGTCTTGAAGTCCAAACCGAAGTTTGAGCGGAGTGTCAATCCTTTGATAGGCTTCAGTTCTACAAATGCATTGCCGAATATGCGCCAGTAGTCGAGATCATTGTTACGGTTGTCGTATTGCTCGCGGCAAGGGTTCTGGCGGTCGGACATGCTGCCAACAGGACCTGCGAAAACCTTACTGTTCTCCTCGTATACAGGAACGATAGAAGGCATCTTCAACGCATTCTCCATAGGGTGGCAGTCTACTTGCGATGTGTAAGTAAGAGTGAGATTCTCGCCAACAGTAAGCATCTTGTTCAGATTCCATGAAGTATTCAGTCTTGCTGAGATATTCTGGAAATCAGTATATTTCAATACGCCCTCATTATTCTTGTATCCTAAAGAGAACATTGCGCTGTGCTTGTCGTTGGCATGCGATACCGATAAATCGTAATTCTGCATGAATCCGGTACGTGAGATAGCATCCAGCCAGTCGGTGTCAGAGAATCGCATTGTCTTCTTTGAGTTTATATATCCGTCGTACCTTCCGTTTATCGTATAGTTCTGATATTGGTTTGTTGCCGGATTCCAAACTGTGATAGGAGTACCGTTCTGTGCATTCAAATCAATGCCATAGTTTGCTGCATAGACAACAGGGTCGAGACCGTCGTTGAGAGCTGCCTGTGCCATGGCTGTAACATATTCGCCAGAATTGAGGAGTTTCATTTTCGACTGACTTGAATAGAATTGTGCGGTAAGGTTTGCTGAGAAGTCCACAGCCACCTTGTTACCCTTCTTTCCCTTCTTCGTCGTTATGATGATAACACCGTTTGAAGCTCTTGAACCATAGATAGAAGCCGAGGCTGCATCTTTCAACACCTGCATACTCTCGATATCATTAGTGTTGAGAGTGTTCAGTGCCATGTTTGTAGGTACACCATCTATAATATAAAGAGGATCTTGTGAAGAGTTGAAAGAACCAATACCACGGATACGTACCTTACCGCTACCAATAGGAGAACCGTCGGTTGTAACGGTCATACCGGCAACTCGTCCTTGCAAGGCACGCATCGGGTCTGTGTCAGAAGATGATTTCAGATTCTTTGTAGAAACGACAGATACAGAACCCGTCAAGTCGGCTTTCTTTTGGGTTGTATAGCCCGTTACGACAACTTCGTTCAGGTTGTTGGCAAGTTCAGCCAATTTTATTTTCATGTTTGGCTGTACTTTAACTTCCACTGTCTTGTAGCCGACATAAGATATGACAAGAGTTGCTCCCTGGTCAGCATCAAGCATGAAGTTACCGTCAAAGTCTGTTATAGTTCCCGACTTCGTTCCTTTTTCCATTATGGTTGCTCCGATTACTGTTTCACCAGCTTCGTCTGTAACCACACCGCTCACTTTAATTTTCTGTGCGTTGGCAGTAATGCTCATCGCCAGAAGTGAGAAGCTAATCAATACTTTTGATAGATTGCTCATAAGTTTTAATGGTTTTGTTAGTTGTTTGATTTTAGTGCTGCAAAGTTATATAATGTATTGATATCCAACAAGAACGGATGTTGCACAAACAGAAACGAATCGTTCATCGTATCATCTGTTGCATGTTTTGAACGATTTGTTGCAATCCTGCCGAGGAACAGACCATGAGAGAGTCTCCTGAGATAAAGATTATGTATAGGGTTAAGTGCTGGGACAGACATTTACATTTAATGTGGATAAGAACAACAAACTAACTTTCGGCGATTACTATGAATGGTTCACTGTAACAGAATAATTGTATTATACTCAATTTCTATAAGGTGGCGGGACGTTGGTCTTATTATTCAGGCCAACGTTCCGCTTATTCTTTATTTATTACATGTTATTTCCATTATTTTGCTTAATTTTGAAGCGAAATAATAAATATGTAAATAGTTAGAGTATTATATGAGGCAGAGAGAGAACAGAAAGTCCTGTTATATAAAGGTATGGATAACGTTGGGGGTGGCAGTAATGTTGGTTCTTGCATTGTATGGAGCCAGCAGCTATATGCTTGACTATTCGCTCAGCTATCCGAAAGGGGAACGCATGACGGCGGAACACTGGAAGAACAGAACACGGAACGAATGTCCGTGGACTACGGCGTGGATGGATTCCATATACCGGAACCATTGCGTGAAGGACACGTTCCTCATTATGCCCTCCGGCTACAAGGCACACGCCATTTATCTTTATGCACCAAAGGCAACAGACAAAACGGCAGTTGTGGTGCACGGCTATAAGGTGCGTGCCGAGGGAATGCTACACATCGCTTATCTATACAACCACGATTTGGGATATAATGTGCTCTTGCCCGACCTGTATGGACACGGACAGAGCGAGGGGGACCATATACAGATGGGGTGGCAGGACAGATGGGACGTGATAAGATGGGCGGAAGTGGCAAATAATGTATTCAGAGCGTCAAGGTATTCATCCACAAAGCAAGTCATTCACGGCATCTCTATGGGTGCAGCCACCACGATGGCCGTGGCGGGTGAGAAGACTCCGGATTATGTGGAGTGTTTTGTTGAAGACTGTGGCTATACGAGCGTATGGGATGAGTTTGCAGGACAGCTGAAAGAGGAGTTCGGGCTGCCGTCGTTCCCGCTGATGAATACAACTTCCTGGCTTTGCCAACAGAGATACGGATGGTCGTTTGACGAGGCGCAGCAGATAAAGCAGGTGGAGCGCAGCACCAAACCGATGCTCTTCATCCACGGCGATGACGACACCTACGTGCCCTACTCCATGCTCCGTCCGCTCTACGAGGCTAAGCGCCACGGCCGCAAAGCCATCTTCATAGCCAAGGATTCTGAACACGCCATGGCATACCGCGACCACCACAAAGAATACACAGAAAAGGTGAAGGAGTTTGTGGGGGAATGAAATAGCGAATGGTTTGCTTGCCAGAACCATTGGCAATATTAGTGCACCTACCATTCTGTGATACGTAAACTATATTAATAAAAAGTCCATTGGCAGAATTAAATATGCACTAAATTAATTCCGCCAACGGGTTATAATAAGGAATATGAGCATAAATAAGGATTTGACAAGAACTTCCCAAGAGCGAGATTTTACAGAAGTGGTGGATATAATAGTTCAGCATAGGAGTAAGGCGTCACGTGCAGTCAACGAACAATCTCTGCTTTGTGCATGGTATGTTGGAGGTTATGTTTCAATGAAACTGAAAAGCGAGGAATGGGGAAGTAAAGTCGTAGCCCAATTGTCTGAATATATTCGTTCCAACCGCCCTGATATCAAAGGCTTCAGCAAGAGAAACATTTACAACATGGTGATGTTTTATGATGAATATTCATCTGAAGTTTTTGCTGTAGCTATAAGAAAATATATGACGGATAAATTTGTGCAGTCGGAAACTGCACAAATAGGATTTAAGCAAGGAGAGGCTATAACTGTGCAGTCACAAATTGGACAAATGCCCGACATCTTGGCACTGACAACTTTGACAAACCATATTGAGATATTGTGTAGGTGTAAAAGTGTAGAAGAACGGTTATTCTACATTCTTTATGCCCATAAAGAGCATTTGTTTGTACGCGAACTGCAACGCTGTATATCGAACCATACATATTCAGCGTTATTGAGTAACAAAACTAATCTGTCGAAAGGTCTGCTTGAAACTTATCCCAAATCTCCGATAATGTTCAAAGATACATACTTCGTGGATTTCCTCAACTTGCCAAAAAAACATAGCGAATCGAAGCTGAAGCATGACTTGATAGAACACATGAAGCAGTTTATTCTTGAATTGGGTAAGGACTTTATCTTTATGGATCAAGAGTATCGCTTAAATGTCGGTGCTTCTTCGTTTAAGGCTGATTTACTGTTCTTCCATCGTGGGCTTCAAGCTCTCGTTGCTGTGGAATTGAAGAAAACAAAGTTCCACCCACGCGACCTTGGTCAGTTGGAGTTTTACCTGGAGGCTCTTGACCGCGATGTGAAGCGTTCAAACGAGAACCCATCTATTGGCATAATATTATGCCCCGATGCAGACAAGGTGGTTGTTGAATATGCCATGAGTCGCAGCATGAGTCCAACAATGATTGCTGAGTATAAGCGTATCTTGATACCACAGGAGCAAATGCAGCAGCAATTAAGAGAGTTCTGCCAGTTTTTTATGAATGAGGATAAAGCAGAAAAGTAAGGAAAACAATGGTTAATGAGATTGTTGTGAGCCGAGAACAGGGAAATCTGAGTAAACTTGATAACATCTTTAAACCCGAATCGGTCATCAGGTCGTCTTGGATTGAAGCATCATACTACCGACCTGATGAAAATGAATGGACTCAAAACAATATAAAAGGGATTTTTTCGTTTTTAACGTTGAGATGCTGTAACTTTGCACCAATAAGCAGACGGATGACCCGACGGACAAAGAGCGGCAACCTATTTATCACCAAGGAACTGTCCATAACTGCAAAACAAGGACAGACTCCCCATAAAAGACAAGAATGAGAAAAATCTTTTTATACCTCATACTGAGCATCGTGGCGACCGCCACGGCAACCGCACAGGAGAGCCAGACGGAATACAATTTCCTGAGGCTGCCCGTGAGCGCTCATGCGGCAGCCCTCGGTGGCGACAACGTGAGCATCATAGAAGACGACCCGTCGCTCACGTTCAGCAACCCAGCACTGCTGTCGTCGGTAAGCGACAAGACGCTGAACCTCAACTTCATGACATATATGGAGGGGGCGATAACGGGAAGCGCGGCATTCAACAGGGTGGTAAACGACAAGGCATCGTGGGCGGTTCTGGGACAATACATCAACTACGGCAAGATGAAGGAAACTGACCAGAACAACGTCCAGACGGGAGAATTCTCTGCACAGGAGATTGCACTTGCAGGAACCTTCAGCTATATGCTGGCGAAAAACCTCGCCGGAGGTATAACGGCAAGATGGGTTGCATCGTATATCGGCGGATACAGCTCCATGGCGGCTGGCATAGACCTGGGACTGAACTACTACGACCCGGAGTCGGAGTTCTCAGTGTCGGCAGTGGCCAAGAACCTCGGCGGACAGTTCAAGGCATACGACGAGGACTACGGTAAGATGCCGCTCGACCTGCAGATAGGAGCAAGCAAGAGATTTGCAAACATGCCGTTCAGAATCTCGGCAACGCTCGTTGACCTCAACCACTGGGACTACAGCTTCATAAACCACCTCGTGTGTGGAGTGGAACTGATACTCTCCGACCAGTTTTATGTGGCTGGAGGATACAACTTCCGTCGTGCACACGACATGAAGATAGCCGATGGCACTGGCGAGGACGCCTCAAAGAGCAGCCACGGAGCCGGACTGTCGTTCGGAGCCGGAATGCAGCTGGAGAGGTTCAAGCTGCAGGTGGGATATGCAAAATACCACGTGTCGGCCAACTCGCTGCTCGTCAACGTGTCGTATTCTCTGTAATGACAAAACTCAAAACACCATAAAGAAAGAAATGGAAGCAAAGAACAATCGCATCGTTATCGCCATCGACGGATTCTCATCCTGCGGAAAGAGCACGATGGCAAAAGACCTCGCCAAGGATTTGGGATATATATATGTGGACACAGGAGCTATGTATCGCTCGGTGACGCTCTATGCCCTGCGCCACGGCATGTTTGCCGCCGACAACACGATAGACACCGAAGCCCTGCAGAAGGCGATGCCGGAGATAAACATATCATTCAGACTGAACACCGAAACCGGCCGCCCCGACACTTATCTCAACGGAGAATGCGTGGAGAAGGAGATACGCTCGATGGAGGTGTCGAGCCATGTGAGCCCGGTTGCCGCCCTGCCTTTCGTACGCCAGGCTCTCGTGAGACAGCAGCAGGAGATGGGCAAGGAGAAGGGCATCGTTATGGACGGCAGAGACATCGGCACAGTGGTATTCCCCGACGCCGAACTGAAAATCTTCGTCACGGCATCTGCCGAGGTACGCGCCCAGCGCCGCTACGACGAACTGAAGCAGAAGGGTATGGCTGCCGACTTCAACGAGATATTGAAGAACGTGGAGGAGCGTGACTATATCGACACACATCGCGAGACTTCGCCTCTGAAACAGGCCGACGATGCCTTGGTGCTCGACAACAGCAACATGACAATCCCCGAACAGAAAGAATGGCTGAAACAGAAGTTTGAGGAAACGATGGAAAAGCTGGGATAAAGATATTCTAAGAAGAAGACAAAAGGTATGGGACTAAGCAAAAGTCTCATACCTTTTATTATATATACTAATATGACACAAGATTGATTCATTGGGCAAGAGTCTTCTATTATTCTTTATTCCAAATCAGTAATCAGACAGATCGGGGGTTATCCTTGTTCGCCATTCAATATCTTCTGCATACACTCCTCCATGAGCCACTTGGGGGTGCTCGTGGCTCCGCAGATTCCTATCGTGGCGGCACCATGGAGCCACTCGTCGCATATCTCTCCCGGTCCCTCAATGAGGTGTGTATTGGGATTGATGCGCAGACATTCGTTGAAGAGCACCCTGCCGTTGCTGCTCTTTCTGCCACACACAAAGAGCACAAGATCATGACGCGAGGCGAAGCTGCTGACATTAGGCATACGGTTTGCCACCTGTCGGCAGATGGTGTCGAAGCTGCGGAACGTGGCGTCGGGCGAGATGTGGCATTGTATGTAGTCGATGATGCGGTGGAACTCGTCGAGCGACTTGGTGGTCTGCGAATACAGATATATGTCGCGGGAGAAGTCGAGCGTCTTCACATCGTCGAAATGGGCTATCACGCGGGCGCTGCCCTGGGTCTGTCCCACAAGACCTAGCACTTCGGCATGTCCGGGTTTGCCGAATATCACTATCTGCGCTTCGCCATGGGCGTCATACTGACTCTTAATGCGACGCTGCAGCTGTAGCACCACAGGACATGTGGCGTCGATTATCTCTATGCCGTTGCGCTCCGCCATGGCATAGGTCTCCGGCGGTTCACCGTGGGCTCTGAGCAGCACCTTGACATTGCGCAGGCGCTCCATCTCATCATGGTTGATGGTGACGAGTCCGAGTTTCTTCAGCCGCTCACACTCCATACTGTTGTGCACGATGTCGCCCAGACAATAGAGCGTGCCACCGTTGGCAAGTTCCTCTTCCGCCTTGCGAATGGCAGTGGTGACACCGAAGCAGAAACCACTCCCGCTGTCTATCTCTACCGCAGGCGACGCATTGCCACAGGAATGGGTATGCTGTGTCACCTCTTTTCCGTTGTTTCTATCCATCACAGTTTCTTGAAATAAATGTCGAGAAGGTCGCGGGCAGCTGCGAAGCTGGTCTTCTGTCCGAGCAGCACACTGTTCTCGTATGCCTGCAGCCTCTGCTGAATATCAGGATTGTTGTAGAAGCTGTTGCGCAGTTGCTCGTTTATCGTCTCATACATCCAGTATTTGTTCTGCTCGTTGCGACGATAGTCAAAGTATCCGTTACCTTTCACGAAGTCGAAATACTCATATATCATATCCCACACCTCCTTGACGCCTGTTCCATAGAAACCACTGTAGCAAAGCACCTTCGGCACCCATCCGCTGTCTGATGGCGGGAAGAAATGCAGGGCGTTGCGGAAGTTGGTGGCTGCGATGTGACACTTGTCCACGTTGCTGCCGTCGCATTTGTTTATCACTATTCCGTCGGAAATCTCCATTATGCCTCGCTTGATGCCCTGCAGCTCGTCGCCGGTTCCTGCAAGTTGGATGAGGAGGAAGAAGTCTACCATGGAATGACAGGCTGTCTCGCTCTGCCCCACTCCCACGGTCTCCACGAAAATCTTGTCGTAGCCGGCTGCCTCGCATAGGATTATCGACTCACGGGTCTTGCGTGCCACACCGCCGAGGGATCCTGCCGTAGGACTGGGACGGATGAACGACTCCTTCCTTACCGACAGTTTCTCCATACGGGTCTTGTCGCCAAGGATGCTTCCCTTGGAGCGCTCCGAACTGGGGTCGATGGCGAGCACGGCGAGCTTGCCGCCGGTGCGGTCGAGGACATGCACTCCAAACTCGTCTATCGACGTGCTTTTCCCTGCTCCCGGCACACCGCTGATACCGATGCGGATGGATTTGCCGCTATATGGCAGACACTTGTCTATCACCTCCTGCGCCTTCTGCTGATGGTCCGGATTGACACTCTCTACGAGGGTCACTGCCTGTGAGAGCACGGTGACGTCGCCCTTCACGATTCCTTCCACCATTTCGGCAACGGAGAGTTCGCGGCGCTGGAAGCGGCTGCGCTTCAGATATGGGTTTATGATGGAGGGCTGCGCCACACCTTGGTTCACCTGCAGCCCCACGTATTCTTTACTGTTCTCTGGATGGTCCATACTGTGTATTTAGATTAAGATTATCGTGTTTTCAGTTTCATTTTCACTACCACCTTCGGCTGTTTCGGGTCGTTGGTGATGATCAGCACACGCGGTTTGCTTCTGGCGTTGCGCAGCTGCTTCTTGTTCAGCGTCACCTTCAGTTTTGCCTGTTCGCCCGGCTTTATCTTCGTCTTGTTGAGCTTCACGCTCATGCCGGTGGTGAACATCTGCATCGAACGGATGTCGAGCACCGAACGTCCGGTGTTCTCTATTATCACCGTTTCGGTCTTGCTTGGCTTTTCGCCGAAGTCACCGAAATCGAGTTCTGTGGCAGAGAGCTTTATGCTCGGTGCGTTGGCGAGCTGCGTCTCCGACATATTGTCGAAATCTGGCAGCAAGACGGCAGAGACAGATATTTCCTTGTCGATACTCACCTTCTCGCCCGGTTTCTTGGCGAGGAACACGGAGGTCTGTGTCAGTCCGAAGTCGCGCAGCTTCTTGGAGTTGAGTTTCAGCGTGGCAACGCCGGTCTTGCCCGGAGCGATGTTGGTCGGCGACACGCTTGCCGTGAGATAAGCCGGAAGATGCATCACCACAGGACTGATAGTCTCGCCCGTGTTGTTCTTGATATGGATGAGCTGCACGGGATAGTCGCCACGGTTCACGTCGTCGAACTCCACATCGTTCTTGTCCACCATCATACCATCGATCTTGTGTTCGAAGGTACCAGTGAAATCAGATATTTCATCCACCACCACTCCTTTCATCTTGAGATAGAAAGGATGCTTGGAGGAATTGCAGAAGAGCGCCACTTCCTTCTCGAAGTGTCCGAGTTGGCGTGCATCGTAGGTTGCCGTAACAGTGAAGCTGTCGCCCTTGGGGATTGCCGTACGCGGATAGTCCACCGTGGTGCATCCGCAGCTCACCCTCACCTGGTCGATGTTCAGTTCGCTACCCTTGTTGGTGAGTTCAAACTTCACCGTAACAGGGGTTTCATACATCACGCTGCCACAGTCTACTATCTCATTCTTTGCCGTTATGCGCTGCGCCATGGCATCAACCGACGCCATAGCCAGCAAGGATAATATCATCGTTTTGTTATTCATCTATTAAATATCTGTTTTTATATGTCTGTTATTCTATATGGTGTCGTATCTGACATTCTATCTGACAATACCGGCTGATATCCAATCGTGCCGATACTATCATTTCACAATCTTCAGCTCAATGCCACCGGCCCTGCCGGAGAATTCAGGAGAGTAGGCACACTGCACGGTACATGTTCCGGCGGTGTAGTTTCCTGCACGGTCGATATAGTACTCCGTCTCCACCACGTGCTCGCCTTTCGAGAGACGGTCGAAGTAGTAATGGGTGGCATTGTCCTTCGGTGTGCAGTAGTATCCCCATCCGTATCCGCTGGTCTGCGCCACTGGCTCCATACATGCCGCACGCTTGTCTACTACCTGCACGAAGTCGTAGTCGCGGTCGGCGGTGATGGTGATGCGCACAGCGATGCGGTCGCCCACATTGAGAGCGCCACCCTTGGCAGCCTTGCCGTTTTCCGGAACCATCACCTGGCGAACCACCTTGATGCCCGACTTGCTGTCGGCGATGTCGGCAGCCGCCTGCGTGAACTGTGCATAGGCAGCTCCCCATGATGTTCCCTCGCCAGTCTTGGTCAGCGTGATAGAGTTCTGCTTGTCGATGTCGTATACCACCTTGGTATATCCCAGTCCGGCAGAAGCCTTAGGCAGCGACTTGTTCTTGCCGTCTACGGCAAGCGTCATGGATTCCTCCTTGTCAGAAGACAGCTTTTTATAGTTGCCGTCGAGGAAGGCATACACGGCGTTTACAGTATTTATCGGTGTGTCCCAAGCCTGTGTGCGCTTGCTCTGCAGGAGCCATAGGCGCATCTGGTTTATGGTCTCCGTGTCGGCAGGGTCTACAGCCTTCAGAGCCTCTATCGCAGCAGTCTGGGTAGGAATGCGATAGTCGAACCACGAGTATCCGGCATGCCATGTGTCGAAATATGTTCCCATGCCCGGCTTCGTCACCGTATACTGGCGTATGCTCTCCACATACTCCTTTGCCTTCTTAGCCTTGCCGTCTCCATTGAGCACCACAGCCATGAGCGCCTTTGAATAGATGTCGCGGTGGCGGTCAGCCTCAAGATATTTGAGGAGATAGTTCTTCAGCTCCACATAATCGGAGTCATAGAAAGGATTCTTGCCGAGCAGTGTGTTTATATATAGATACTGTATGGCATGGTAGTCGCAGATCATCGGTTTCTGTCCCTTCTTTTCCATACGTTTCATTTCCTCAAACTCCTTCATCACGACTGTTCTGAGATAGTCCATTCCATTCTCTATCATCTTGGCCGTGGCTTTCTGATAGCCTGCCATCACATTGAGACGGGCGAGGGTCTGCAACACCTGTGCCGTTATGCTTGCCGAACCTCTCATTCCTCGCCACCAGCTCCATGAGCCGTCGCTATTCTGGAGGTCTTTCAGGTCTTTGAGCTGCGAAGCCAGCCGGTAGTCCATCGCCGACTCGTCGAAGAATGTGGTGAGCATCCTCTTCTGGTCAGCCTCGTTGTCGGCATCCATCACCCATGGCGTCTCGTCGAGCACGAGGGTCTTCAGTTCCTGGTTGCGCTGCAGAGCACTCATCAGGCTGTTGTCGCTGCCTGCCGGCTCCTGTTTCCAGATGTTTACCACCTGCTTTATCACCGGCGACTGGTTCATGATATATCGTCCGAGGGCGTTGGCATAATAAGCCGTTGAAAGGGATATGGCGTTCTTGTAGTCCACTGTCGAGATATACGGCAGCGTCTGTATCATGAGCCATGACGGGTTGGCGGTATATTCCACGGTGAGTTTCTTGTCCTCTACCCCCTTCGGGAAGAGGTCAGTCATGGCCACTGTCTTCTCGCCGCTGCCGGTGAAGGTGAACGGCACGGTATTCATCACTCTCTCTCTGCTCGGCAACACCGGCAGATAATGCTGCTCACCGTCGCTGAAGCCTTTTCCCTCTGCCGTGATGCGGCATACGAGGAGCGGAGTGTCGCCCTGAGCTTCGAAACTGAAGTCCACGTTTGCAGTGGCATTGGCGTTGATGGTCACGTTCTGCTTCTTCTCGCATACCACTCTTTCCGTCTCCGGGTCGAGGAGCTGCATTCTTACGAGGGCTGCAACCGGCTTGTCGGTGGCATTTGCCACACGGGCTGCCATCGTAGCCTTGTCGCCCTCTCTCACGAAGCGCGGCACATTAGGCATCACCATCACCTTCTTGCTCGCCACTGCCTCGCTCTCTATCATTCCGAAGTTCATCTCCTTGTCGTGGGCAAAGCCGCGGAAGTTCCATGTGGTGACGCTCTCCGGCAACGTGAACACTATATCCACATTGCCGTCCTTGTCGGCATAGAGGGCAGGATAGAAGAAGGCTGTCTCGTTGAGGTTCTCGCGAATCTGCGGCACGGCAGCAGAGGCTCTCTCTTCACCGTCGGCATTCTCCACGCCAGCCGAGCCTCTGCCGGCGGCATCGTTACCAAGCGGAACAAAGTCAAAGGTTTTCGCCTTTTCTTCCTTTGCCTTCAATACAGTAGCAGTTTCTTCTACTGCTTCGCCTCGGATGGAAACGGAATTCTTTGCCCTTCCCCTGACTCTGAGTGGAAGTGAAACCCTGTCATCACTTCTGTCATTAAGCATCAGCTTCCAGCTCAGTATGGAAACAGAATTGTCCAATGTATTGAGATCAAACGATTTTCCATTCATCACAGGCATCGTCTGCCATGAAGACAATCCGTTTTCTGTTATCTCCGGCAACATTCTCCATCTGGTGTAGGGACTGTTCTGCAACAGATTGAGACTAAAGTTGAAGCTGGTCTTCACTATCTGTTCGAGCGACTTGTCATACATCAGAGCCAGAAGCTGACCGTTGTTCTGACCGTCAGTGCTGGCGTTGCGCTTGTTTATCACGTCGTTCACTTTCGGACGCGAGATGTTGAGCGTCCATTTCTCTTTCTGTCCCGGTGTGAGTCTGTCGCGGAAGGTCACCCATTTCAGGTCGAGCCTCTTGTCCTCCAGCGGTCTTGTGATGGTGAACTTATGGCTGTATGCCTTGCCATCCTTCACCCACAGATAGTTGAGGAGCACCGCCTCGCCATATTCTTCCTTATAGGTAAGCGAGATGGTCTTGACGGCATTGCTCAGACTGAAGGTTCCGCTCTCCAGTTCTTTGTCGTTGGAGATGATGGAATAGCGCACGAGGGTGTTGTCGCACGACGTGCCCACCTGCACATAAACCGGTTTGCCATCTCTCGGGAACTCCTTGCTTGATATGTATGCCCAGTCTGGCGTATCGGCTGCCGGACGCTTGTCGTCTATGCCGAAGAGCACGAACTCACGCATCACGGTGTCGTTGCCGCATGTTGCCCACAGCTGGTGTCTGCCGGAGAGTATGCCACTGGTTTTCCGCCAGTCTATCTTTATGTTTTCATTGGCTTTCGCCGTATATTTCTTTGTCTGGGAGTCGAACCAGTATGTCACCTTTCCGTCAATCTGTTTTGCAGAAGCATTGTAGCGGTTGAAGACAACTGTCGCCACACTGTCTTTAATCATCTTCTCCGGCAAATCCAATTTCAGTTCGGTGGCTCTCGATCCCAACACGATGCTCGTCTCGGCTGAATGGCTCTCGCCTCCGTTGTCGGTCACTGTGGCTGTGGCAGTGAAGCGATAGCGTGTCTGCCATACGAATCTGCCAGGCGTCTTCACATCGTAGCCTTCGTTGTCTGCCTGATAGTCAGCTGGCAATACCACCGGGATGCGCACCTCAAACCTACCCTTTGAGTCGGTCATTACGGTGTCGGTCAGCATCTGCTGGGCATCGTTGTTCGCCCCATAGTAATACCTGAACCAGCTGGAGCATCTGCGCTGCACGTCGTATGCCACCTTTGCACCAGGCACCGGCACACCGCTGAATGTCATCGCCGTACCGCCCACCACAAGGGTGTCGCCATCGTGGTATTCGTCGGTCACCTCGTCGAACTTCACATCAAAGGTAGGCCGCTTGTATTCTTCCACCCGGAATGCCGCATATCTAGTGCCGTTGCCCATGCATCTAACCGAGAACCTGCCGCTCAAGACATTGCTGCCGGGCAGATTGAAGTCTACTGATGCCGTGCCATAGTCGTCGGTTGTCGCCTTCTTCTCTGCCAGCACTTTGTTGTTGGAGTCGCAGAGGGTGAATTTGAGTTCTGCGCCGGTCGTGACCTTTGATGAATGCAGTCCTTCCTGCTTGTATGCCACGGCAGACACATGCACTGTCTGTCCCGGACGATAGATGGAACGGTCGGTGAAGAGTGACACCACGCTGCGATGAATCTTGTCGCCATAATAGTTGAACCTGTTCCACTCGCGTTCGCCCATCATATAGTTGTCGGTATCGGTATAGGCTCTTACGCAATCATAGTATGGCTCCTGGCTGTTCGTCACCACTTCGCCTTTCTCATCAGCGGTCAGCGTTGAAATCACCTTGTTGTCGCGCCACAACTGCAGTTTTGCGCCGGCAAGCGGCTGTCCGGTAGTGGCGCTCATGATGGCGTATCTCACCTTGTCGCCCGGCAATGGCAGACTACCAACAAATACATCGGAGACAGTGAAAACGGCATTTATCGGTTTCAGCTTCTTGTTGTCTGCCTCAACCACCACATAATACATTCCCGGCTGCATCTTCGGCAGCTTCGCATAGAGTTTGTTGATGTCGTATTCGTTTTCGTAAACCACCGGCAGGTCAATCACCACCTTCGACTTCGCGATGATGAGTTTCTTTGCCTTGTCTATGTTGAAATTGTTTGTCCTGTCATCGAGATACGACTTGGTATCCAGTCGGTAAAGGCTGACTGTTAGATGTTTCAGATTGCGTGCCTCGATGCTCAGGGTGTCTTCATGGTTCGGCAGATAGGTGTTTCCTACATTCATTTCGAATCCCGGCCGCACCATCTCCGCATAGTATCGCTCAAGCCGGTTTATACCTTTCCAAGCTGCCCATTTCTGCTTGGCAAACATGATATAATCCACTTTCTGTTTCGGCGTCACATCCTGACAGTCTGCCATGTAATCGTATTTTGCGATTGCCACCTCGCCACATTCCTTCAGGTCGCCATAAAGAGCCACCAGGGAGTCGAGGCTTGCCAGATAGGTATTACCCTTGATGACCTTTTTCACGGGATTGGCCTTGACTCTCTTTTCAAGCATCCAAAGAGCTGTGACGAGCGAAGCCCTGCGGTTGCCCGCCTTGTTATAATAGTCATTGAGAAGGGCATAACGCTCTGAGTAATAACCTACCAGACTGAGCAGGTCGTTTCCGAATATCTCGCTGTCGACGCCTTCACTCACAAACGGTGCATAATCGAGCGCCTTCTTTGATGCAAGCATTTCGGGATCGGCAAGTGCCTTGTCGAAATACTCGCGACTGAGTTTCTTGCTGTCAGATTTGTAGTGACTTTTAGCAACAAGAGAATAGCTGCAGCCAAGGGCACAGTTGTATACCGCAGCCAAGGCGGGGTCTACTGCTGAGGCTTCGCCCGCAGCCTTCTTCAAGGCGGACAGTTCTGACTGGAACAATTCATCTGAAATGCCCGATGCAGTCGCTACTTTATCAAACTCCGCTTTCAGCAGGTTGCCATAGCTCTTGCCGGCTTTTGCCTGGGCGATTATCTTGTTCAGAATCTTGATCTGCGTCTTTGGCAAATCCTTGGTCTGGGCCTCATTGTATTGTTTCCACAATGAGGTGTAGCCGTCGGCGAAAAGTACCAACGGGAACATCAAAGACAAAACGAATGAAACAATGGCCTTCTTCATATCATTCAATTTTTAGTTTGAGGTTGTAAAGTTACGATTTGTTTTTGACAAGAGCAAATTTTTCAGGAGTTTTAGGTAATGGTAAAAAAATAGCTTGACCAATTTTGAGGAAATAAGGATTTCTATTCTTATGCTCTGTCTTTTTGCCGTTTTTGAAATTTGTCATCGGTCACATAGCCCGCTATGCTCCCTCTTCCAAACTCCAAAACCGACAAAAATACAGGTCAAAATTTGATCAAGTTATTCTTTCACCATTACTTGAGCGTCACGCCAAAACTAATCTCTGGCCATGATTGCCAACGGACTCATCTGCCTGTCTGATAATAAAATCTACCGTCCCAAAGAATATTGTATGGATGAAGACCAAACCTTATGACAAACGCCACGAAAAACGGTTATTCCACTGACGCATCACCACTTGAGATAGCCGTATTTCTCCTTACACCAGAGTTGCCATGAATTCACGAGATTCTGCCACAACACATAGGCTCCGGGCGCTACGGCAGCCACGGGATTCAGGAAGGTCACGGTGAGCCAGATGCCAACGATGGTGTTCTTCTGACCCAAAGCCTGTCCGGCGCTTACTCTGTCGCCGAAGAAGCCGCCCACCCACTTGCCGATGGCAAACTGCACGAGACATACAAACAGAGGCAGGATGAGAAGGAGCGACAGGGTGATGCCTCCCACTTCGGCATCGACGATATTGTGTACGGTCATACCTGTGACGATGCTTAGATTGAACGCCCACATATAGAAAGCGAGGTTCTTGCGGCGCTTTATGGCTCCTGCCACTTTAGGCAGATAGCGCCTCGTGAGCAGGGCAAGACAGAGGGGCAGGAGCAACACCGTTACCACCCTGCGCATTATCATGCCAAAGGCGAAGAGGAACGTTATATCAGCACTCTTCTCCACCATCGGGAAAAACAGGGGGATGATGATGCTGGTGACGATATTGGCAATCAGCGTATATACCGTGAGCGAGGCTATGCTGCCGCCTAATTTCTCTGTCACTACGGCTGCTGAGGCTGCCGTGGGACAGATGAAGCAGATGAAACATCCTTCAAGAACGAGTTTCACATCGCCTTCAGCGAAATACATCATAAGGAGGACAAAGAAGGCGGAAATGGATGTGCGAATAAACTGCAACCAGAAATGCCATGCGCGTGGTCGCAGGTTGGATATGTCTATTTTGCAGAATGTGACATACAATAGGGCAAAAATGACGTATGGAACCATTTCCACCAACGCCGGCCCCATGACATCGCCCATCGGCTGCAGCAGCGGAACATCGCTGAACAACAGATACAACACGCTGCCAACCAGCATGGCACACAGTAGGGTCCACTTCTTCACAAATGACAAGACCTTGTTCATCTCAATCCTTGATTTTCTAAACGTAATGATCAAATAACCGAGTGCAAAAGTACTAAATAAAAACCAAGTGGATGAATAAGTGACGGTAAAATAATAATCAGGTTCGATTTGAATGAGTTTTCACCCTCACCAAGTGGCAAGAAATATATATTCAATACGGAAATCAGACGGGATTTGGACATATCACATCCTCCGGAATTTGTAAGAAAAATATAGCAGGAATCGTGCCCAAGTGGGGCAAGCAGCTTGCCCCTGTTGAGAAAGCACCTTGCCCATGTTGGGCAAGCAGCGTGCCCCAAAATGGTATTTTTTGTACGGAAAACGAGGACGACGGAACGGAGGATGCATAATGACAAAAATAGCGGAAGTATCTCATGAAACAAGGTGTGAGAATGAAGCGAAACGACGAAGGACAGGACAAATAAAATCGGAGGTGTCTCACGACAACTCCGACTGTTGAATCTAATCTACAATATAAAAAATTAATCTACAAAAAAATGCTCTTTTTCTTACTTAATGGTACAAATACTAAACATCAAATTCATATAATCAACAATCAAAATTTCTATCTTCAATAGTTCCTGTCCAATATTTGTGAACAGTTCTCTCTATAATCTTTTTTAATTGTCCCGTCTCCATGCATCAGTCCGACTTTTCTTTATCCATAGTCAGACTATGATCGAACGAACGGCTTTTCCGCCACTTATCCAAAGATAAGACAGCCATGAGAATATGCAGTGGTATGGAGCCTTGCCGCCGGATACGTCAAAAGAAGACCACCAGCACTAAGCAGATAATCAGCAATGCGGCGTATGGCCACACATAACGAACTATGTTACCGGAATTGGCATAACCGTTGATTGCCATTGAAGTCTTGTCAGAAGTTTTCATAACTGATTTCTTTTTTAATTTACGACACATTTATACTTCTTTAGTGGCTTCAGCCATTTTCCAGCTGCTTTTCATCTTTAAGCTTACATATTGCCTATTGGCATACTTTTGGGGGAGCCAGACTCTCAGCGAGTGACCCTATGGATTCATTTTGCGAATCGCCTGCCAACTTACATATTCTTAAATCTAATTAGCGATGGCGCCTTTCAGCACCGCAGGTGATGGCTTTAGTCGATGGGGATAAACGACATTTAGTCGCACTTTTCATTTTACTGCTGCAAAATTAAGTATTTATTTCCAATCCCAAAAGCTTTTATTATTAAATATGTAACAAAAAAGGTAAAAAACAAGCGGTTTTATGTAACATATTTGTAATTTTACTAATTATCACATGGCATTCAATGGGAATGTGACAACGGATGTTACAAAGAAAAATGAAATAAAAAAAGGAGAAATGCGCCTCTTGACACACTTCCCCAGTTACTTTCTTATTTATGATTGCCTATGTCCTCATCCTTTTCACGAAATGAAAAAGGATTATAGATTATTGCCTTTACCCGCATTGTCGCCTTGTCCTGACGGATGACCGCCAGCACACGATTTACCTTTTCGCTTGAGAAAGGTAGTACGCAACAATGATGTTTTATTTTACCTCTTCAGCTTGAATGAGTTCTCAATGCTCGTAATCTCGTCCATGAAGAGTTTGTCGGTGGTCATGCGCTGGTTAACCTTGGTGCAGCTGTGAATCACCGTAGAGTGGTCTCTGCCGCCGAGTAGCTTACCGATTCTCGATGCCGGCATCTTGGTGTATTTCTGTGCGAGATACATCGACACCTGACGCGCTTCCACATATTCACGCTTGCGGCTTCTGCCGTTGACGGCTGCCACGGTGACGGAGAAGTGGTTGCACACGGAGTCAAGGATATCATCGATGGTCAACGGGTTGTCGTCGATCTTGACAGCACGCTTTATCACCCGCTCTGCCAACCGCATGTCGATATTGCAGTTGTACACTACGGAGTATGCCATCAGCGAGTTTATCACTCCCTCGAGGTCTCTGACGCTGCCGTTTGCCGTTTCTGCAATGAAGCGCACCACGGTCTCCGGGATGTGCAGTCCGTCGCGCTTTATCTTGTTCTGCAGGATATCCATACATAGTTCCACGTTCGGCTTCTCCAGCTCGGCGATGAGTCCGCAGCTGAATCGGGTGAGCAGTCGGTCGCTCATTCCCTGCAGGTCTACCGGCGGACGGTCGCTCGCCAGTATGATGCGTTTGCCGTTCATGAAGAGGTGGTTGAAGATATGGAAGAATGTCTCCTGTGTCTTCTGTGCCGATACCCACTCCTGTATGTCGTCCACTATCAGCATGTCGATGGTCTGATAGAAGTTGATGAAGTCGTTCACGGTATTGTTTCTCACGGCATTGGTGTACTGCACCTGGAAGAGTCTCGCACTGATATACAGTACTCTCTTCTGAGGATAGAGCTGCTTGGTGCGCACTCCGATGGCGTTGATGAGGTGTGTCTTGCCGCATCCCGACGGTCCGTAGATGAACATCGGGTTGAACTGTGTGGTATTAGGATGCTCGGCGATAGACTGTCCCACGGATCTCGGCAGCTTGTTGCTCGCTCCTTCGATATAGTTGCTGAAGGTGAGGTGGGTGTTGAGCTGCGATGCTATCTGCTGTGGCTTGGCAGCGTCGAGCGGTGTCGGCGACTGGTTGTTGCGTGTCTGCTTCGGCTTCTGGTCGTTGATTCCGGCTGGAGGGTCGGAAGTGAGTATCTGTGCAAGATTGTTCGTCTTGTCGGTAACGACGCGATACGAAAGCTTGACATCTTTGCCGAAAGTGCGTGTAAGCACCTTTCCCAACAGATCAATGAAGTTCTCTTCCAAGTATTCGTAAACGAATGGACTCGGAACCTGCACCAACAGAGTGTTCGTCTCCTTCTTGTAAGCCTCGAACACTATTGGCTTGAACCATGTATTGAACTGCTGCGGTGAGACATTCTCTTTAATGAGCAAGAGACTCTTGTCCCATAGAGCATTGGGAGTATCGGCCATATATATACTTTCTGATAAAAAAGAATTGTCGCTAGACTTGTCTTTAATTACTTGTTTTTCAGCTTTTCGCCATATCTCCATAGGGTAATATCCCGAAAAGCGTGTGCAAATTTCGCAAAAAAAATCGGATTACACAAATGGGTGTAGACTTTATTTTTCAACAAATTTGTAACGTGCTTTTATAGTGGAATTTAGAAAACGGAGAGGAAACGCGCCGCGACCTGCTGGAACAGGAAGGAGGCTGGCTTCCTCATGGATTCATCTCATAGCGAGAATGAATCATGGATCGGAAGCCAGCCTCCTCTCGTTATCCCCCGCGGGGGAGATTATGGTTATTCTTTCTGTCTACTTTTCCGCTATTTATCATTTATCCTTCTTTCCGAAGATGGAGAAGTGTACGTAGCGTTTCGGATGCGCCTTGAGGTCGATGAGCAGGGAATCTGCCGACTTCACTGTGGCGTTCAGGTCGTAGTAGAGGTTAGGATCTCGCATTAGGAGTCCGAGGGAGCCCTGGTTGTTGTTGAGCTGATGGGTGAACTCCTGCACGTTCTGCAGCGTGGTGTTCACCTTCTGCATCGTGCCGTCTACGTCTACCTTGGCGAGCTTGCCTGTTATCACCTCCGTGTTGTCAATCACGTTGTCTGCCTTGGCGAGAAGTCCCGGCACTCGTCTGTTGAGCGTTCCGAGAAGCGTGTTGAGCTGCCTTGTAGATGTGGTGAGGTTGCCGGTGACGGTCTCCACATTATGAAGCGAGTTGGCGATGGCAGGATCCTGCAGCAGCGTGTTCACGCTGCAGAGTATGGAGTCGAGCTTCGGCAGCATCTTCTGCACGATAGGTATGAGGTCTTTCATCTGTCCCATCGCACCGTCGTTGATGCCTCCCACGATGGTCTCTCCCGGGTTGATGCGCTCACGCATATTGTTGGCAAGGAGCAGGTTCACCTTCACGTTGCCCATGAGGTCGCTAACTATTTCTGCGCTGCTGCCTTTAGGTATGCGCATGTCTTTGTTGATGCTTGCCTCAACGATGATATCCTTTGTCTGGCCATAGTCGTATTGGATGTTTCTCACCACACCCACCTGATAGCCGTCGGCATAGATGGGGCATGAGGAACTCAGTCCGCTGATGTCCTTGAAGGATATGTAGTATTTGCTTTCGGACGAGAAGAGGTCGAGTCCCTTCAGGAAGTTCATTCCGAGAAAGAGCACTACGAGACCTACGATTGCCACGATGGCGATTTTCACTTCTTTGGTAAAATACTTCATATAGGGTCTTTTTGTTGTATATATTAATATATGTAAGGAATTACTTGTCCATCCCGTTTGCCGTCAGCCTCATCGCCTTCATCTGGCGACGGGTCAGCGCCGCTGCTTGAAGATGCGTATCGCCTCGGTGATGTTCATCTTGCTGCCGTTTCTGAATGCCACGACGAAGCATCCCGGGAATTCTGTGGCGAGCGAAGCTCTCAGACGGTTGATGGCATTGTAGTTGGTAGAGGCGCCGATGGTGTATTTGTACATTCCGCCTTCCTCATACATGTCTATTCCGTCGTATCCCTTGAAACGCGGACTGTTCTTTGCCTCCTTCGTGGCATTTGCCATTATCTGCACTTTGAAAACGGGAGCGTCGTCATCGTCTGCCTTTGACGTTCCGGCAGGGGCATTGACGGTTTTCGCTGCCGCCTTTCTCGGTTGGCTCGTGGCTAACTGGGGTTTGCTTGCCGTTGTTTCAGAATTTCTTGCGGCATTGCGGTTCTTCTGTTTGTCCGCATCGTCCTGCGGAATGAGCGTCGGCAGGCTCACCTTGTCTGACTCCTTTGGCGCCACCAATGGCACGTTGACGCCGGAATAGTTGTCATTCTTGTATTTCGCAAAGGCACTGTATATGCCTCTGGCGATATTGTCGATGCTGGCATCATCGTTGAGCAGCCGCTCCTCGTCGGGAGTGGTGATGAAGCCAAGCTCTATCAGGCATGCCGGCATGGATGTCTCTCTCAAAACGAGGAACACGTCCTGCTTCACTCCCTTGTCGGGACGGTTTGCCGTGGAGCACACGCTTTTCTGCACGTGTTTGGCGAGTTCCACGCTTTTCGCCATATTCTTGTCGTGGATGAACTCAAACATGATGGCGCTCTCAGGAGAGTTGGGGTCGTAGCCCTCATACCGTTCCTTGTAGTCGCTCTCATAGGTGATGACAGCGTTCTCGCGCTGCGCCGCACTGAGTTTCTCGTTAGACCGCCGCATTCCCATCGTGTAGGTCTCCATTCCGCGGGCTATCCTGCCTCCGGGCAGTGCGTTGGTATGGATGGAGATGAACACGTCGGCGCGGTTCTTGTTGGCGATGTCGGCTCGCTTGTGGAGCGGCACAAAGACGTCGGTCTTTCTGGTGTATATCACTTTCACGTCGGGACAGTTATTCTCCACATAGCGCCCGAAGGCGAGCGCCATCTTCAGGTTGATGTTCTTCTCGTATGAGAAACTGCCCTTTGCCCCGGCATCATGTCCTCCATGTCCGGCGTCGATGACGAGCGTGAACTGTCCTGCGGCGACGTCTGCCACCACAAGAATCATGAACGCCGCCACCAGCAGCGCACGTATCAATGTATAACAGCTGTATTTCTTCACTTCTGCAAATTTAGTCATAAGTTTTGTCTTTGATAACAAAAATGCGGAATATTGAACATTTAGTTGTCTTTTTCGTCATTTCTCCAGTGCAACTGAACACCTGCACCCCTGCTGTCAGCCCCCATCGGAGGGTTTTCTTTGGTCACGCTGACTGTCAGTTCTTCTATCTGGGGCATCTCGCTGAGTATGCGTCTGCCTATCCTTCCTGCCACGTGTTCGATGAGTTTCGAGGGCACTGCCATCTCTTCTTTCACCATTCTGTGGATGTCGGCATAGTTCAGCGTGTCTGCCACGTCGTCGGTCTCTGTGGCACGCTGCAGCCCGCAGCCCGCCTCGACGGAGACGAGAAAGTCTCCGCCGGTGAGCGTCTCTTGCGGCAACACGCCATGACGGGCGTGGAAACGCATGTCTTTGATGAATATCTTTCCTTGTGTGAGTCTCATCATGGGGCTTGTATTTATCCGCAACGTGATGATCCGCAGTTCTTGCAGATTAGGCATCCCTCCTGGTATACGAGTGTCTCCTGACCGCAGACCGGACATTTCTGTCCCTTTGCCTCCGTTCCGTCTACTATATATTTCTTGAGGGCTCTCTCCACTCCTATCTTCCATGTGTTGATGCTCTGGCTGTCCATCTGGAGCTGGCCCACAAGCTTTATCACGTTGGCAATAGGCATGCGGTAGCGCAACACGCCGGAGATGAGCTTGGCGTAGTTCCAGTATTCGGGGTTGAACTTCTCTGACAGTCCTTCAACGGTGGTCTTGTAGCCGCGCTTGTTCTCAAACTGGAAGTCGTAGCGTTTCTTTCCGTTTTCGTCTATCTTCTTGATGATCTTTCCCTTGTTCACGCTCTTGGGCAGCGAGATACCCTCCTCGTCGTCCTGAAGACCAGTGAATATCTCGTATGGGTATCCGTCGAGCAGACCTACGAATGCCACCCACTTCTCCTTGTTGTTCTGGAATCGCACCACGTCGCATTCCAGTTCCTTGGGGCGCACCTCTGTCACGGTAGGCGGTTCGCAGATATGCTTCTCCTCCGCTTTCTTCTTGTCTTTCTTCTCCACGGCAATCATCACTCCCGAACGTGATCCGTCGCGATACACCGTGCATCCCTTGCAGCCCGAACGCCATGCTTCCACATAGAGACGGTTTACGAGCTGCTCGTCCACGCTGTTCGGCAGGTTGATGGTCACGCTGATGCTGTGGTCCACCCATTTCTGTATCGCTCCCTGCATACGCACCTTCATGAGCCAGTCCACATCGTTTGCCGTGGCCTTATAATATGGCGATTTCTCCACGAGCTGGTCGAGTTCCTCCTGGGTATATCGTTTCTCGGTGTCGTAGCCGTTAATCTTCATCCATGTCAGGAACTTATGGTGGAAGACGATGAATTCCTCGAACGAGTCGCCTGACTCGTCAACGAAGTCCACGTGTACGTCGGTGTCCGTAGGGTTCACCTTGCGGCGGCGCTTGTATACGGGCATGAACACCGGTTCGATGCCGCTTGTGGTCTGGGTCATCAGACTGGTTGTTCCTGTCGGGGCGATGGTGAGGCATGCGATGTTGCGGCGGCCATATTTCAGCATGTCGGCATAGAGTTCCGGATCTGCCTCACGGATGCGGTTGATGAACGGATTGTTCTTCTCCCTCTCTGAGTCGTACACCTCGAAGGCTCCGCGCTCCTTTGCCATCACCACTGACGAACGGTAGGCGGCGAGGGCAAGCGTCTTGTGTACCTCCACTGAGAAGTCTGTCGCCTCCTGAGTGCCGTAGCGCAGGTTCATGGCAGCCAGCATGTCGCCCTCGGCAGTGATTCCCACTCCCGTGCGGCGTCCCATGGCGCTCTTGCGCTTTATCTTCTGCCAGAGGTGCAGCTCTGTCTCCTTCACCACATCTGCCTGAGGGTCGCTCTTCACCTTTTCTATTATCTTGTCTATCTTCTCCATCTCCATGTCCACGATGTCGTCCATGATGCGCTGTGCCAGCGCCACGTGTTTTTTGAAGAGGTCGAAGTCGAAGTATGCCTCCGGTGTGAATGGGTTCACCACGTATGAATAGAGATTCACCGAGAGCAGTCGGCATGAGTCATACGGACAGAGCGGTATCTCTCCGCATGGGTTTGTAGACACCGTGCGGAATCCGAGGTCGGCATAGCAGTCGGGGATGCTCTCACGGAGTATGGTGTCCCAGAAGAGCACTCCCGGTTCGGCGCTCTTCCATGCGTTGTGTACTATTTTCTCCCACAGTTTCTTGGCGTCTGCCTTCTTAGTCACTATCGGCGCATCGCTGTCGATAGGGAATTTCTGTGTGTATTCCTTGCCATCTATAGCGCACTGCATGAACTCGTCGTCGAGTTTCACCGACACGTTGGCTCCAGTGATCTTGCCTTCCTGCATCTTGGCGTCGATAAACGCCTCGCTGTCGGGATGCTTCACGCTGATAGAGAGCATCAGGGCTCCGCGGCGGCCGTCTTGTGCCACCTCGCGTGTGGAATTGCTGAAGCGCTCCATGAATGGCACGACACCTGTTGAGGTGAGTGCAGAGTTGTTCACCGGAGTGCCCTTCGGACGGAGCTGCGAAAGGTCGTGGCCCACTCCGCCGCGGCGTTTCATCAGCTGCACCTGCTCCTCGTCCATGAGCATCACGGCGCCATAGGAGTCGGCGTCGCCGTCGAGACCTATCACGAAGCAGTTTGAGAGCGATGCCACCTGGTGGTCGTTGCCGATGCCGGTCATCGGACTGCCTGCCGGCACGATATAGCGGAAGTGGTCGAGCAGTTCGAACACCTGCTGCTCTGTGAGCGGATTGGGATAGTGGTTTTCTATCCTCGCCACCTCACGGGCGATACGCCAGTGCATGTCTGTCGGCGTCTGTTCGAAGATATTGCCGTAACTGTCTTTCAGCGCATACTTGTTGGCCCACACTCTTGCGGCAAGTTCATCTCCGCCAAAATATTCCATAGAGGCACGAAAGGCCTCATCAAAGGTATAAGTCTTATTTTTTTCCATTTTTGCAATTAGGTAGAATAGTCTGTTATCAAAACTCTGATGCTCCGCTCCGAACTCCAGAAGGTTGTTCCGGCAGTATGGAGAAAACGGCGCAACGGATGCAAAGTTAATGACTTTTGCGGATATACGGAAAGAAAGATTGAGAAAGTTAATGCCACATCATTGCCCTGAGGATTGTCCGCCGGAGGGCTTTCATGCCGTGTTTCCCAACGGCATTGAGACGTAGCGGAGAGGGATGACGGAAATATAAAAAACGTTAATGAAAACACGTCACCTATTTATATCGGAATTATTCATTACTTTTGCAACTATGTAAATATGTTTCCATACACGGAAGCGCAATGCAAGCATGGAGGGACGGATGGTTCCACAAGCTGCACGAACTATTATAACTACTATTATTTCCCTCAATGTGACCTTGTCGCTGACAATGGACGGTCAAAAAAAATATTAAGTCAATGAACATAAATACTAAAGCTACCATCGGACATCACTATCACGAACACGTCCACCATCACCACCATAGGCATCATAAGGACGATGTGGAATCTTTCAAGCAGCAATCTTTGAGAGTGAGAAAGAGGCGCAAGATGATTTCCCGTGTTCTCTTCGTCACACTTTCTATTCTTGCTGCAATCATCATCATTGCATGCGTGGCAAGCAACTGGCTTTTCTGAGGTTGGTTGCGGTAGCGGCTTTTGCTCCTCCCTTGACACGAAGGTGTTGAGTCTGTCCTGGTGTTGTATGCAAGAGATTTCCCGGAAAAACAACACCGCACATCTCCTTTCCGAAAAAGAACAAGAACATTCGGCATACAAAAAACAGCTGTAAGTCCAGAGTCGCTTTTACTCGAAGAACTTACAGCTGTTTTTTATCCCAAATCGGTCGTTAGGGCTTGCATGGATTTTGTTTTTTTGAAGGATAGATTTTGTTTGGCTTTTAATGAGTAATAGCAGGCTATTGCGAATTAAAAACAGACAAAAGACGCCTTATAAAAAGCAAAAGACAGCAAGCAGTATTAAAATACTAAATTGAACGGCCTAATGACCGTTTTGGGTTTATCTGTATGCCAGACACGTGTTGTCTTACTGCGGATTATCCCCAAACGGCCATCAGGCAGTTCATTGTAATATTCCAGAACTGCTTGCGGTCAGGAGGTTCCGCGATTTATCATCAGTCCACTACGATTGGCTTGTATTTCGGCACGAGGATCTTCATGATAACCCATCCGATGAGGTATGCCACGGCACAGATGCAGAACACGATCATGTAGCCGCCCTTCTTGCCCTCGAAGCCCATGAAGTTGAACTGTGCAGCGTTCTCGGCATAGGTGAAGAGCATACCTGAACCCTTGTTGATGAGGAACGAGCCGATACCTCCTGCCATGGCACCGATACCGGTGATTGTGGCGATTGTAGACTTAGGGAACATGTCGCCGATGGTGGAATAGAGGTTGGCTGACCATGCCTGATGGCCTGCGCCGAGAAATCCGATGATGATTGCCACCCACCATGCGCTGATTTCTCCCATTGGCTGGGCGATAAGACCGAGCAACGGGAAGCATGCGAATATCAACATGGCACGCATACGGCCGATGTATGGATTCATTCCCTTCTTGTCAACGAAATATGTGGGGAGGTAACCGCCGCCGATGCTCAACACCGTAACGATGGCGTAGAGTGTGAAGATGAGGGCAATAGCCATCGGACTGTCTGAGGTGTAGCCGTAAACGTCGGAGAAGTATGCCGGAGCCCAGAACAGGAAGAACCACCATACGCCGTCGGTCATGAACTTGCCCACGATAAACGACCATGTCTGTGGGAAGGTGAAGCACTTGAGGAATCCGATTGTCTTCTCCTCAGTGTGTCCCTCTTCTGACTCGGCAGCTGCTTTCTCCTCTTCCTCGTCCTGCTCGATGTATGAAAGCTCGGCAGTGTTGGTGAACTTGCTCCTGCGTGGTTTGTCATAGAGCCATATCCAGAGGCCCATCCATATATAACCGAGCACACCGATCACCACGAATGCCATCTCCCAGCCCCAGGCGTTGGCGAGCAACGGAATGGTGGCAGGTGCGGCGAGGGCTCCTACTGAAGCTCCGCTGTTGAAGATTGAAGTGGCGAAAGCGCGGTCTTTCTTTGGGAAGTATTCTGCCGTAACCTTCACGGCAGCAGGGAAGTTGCCTGCCTCACCGGCTGCCAGCACGAGGCGGCATGAGAGGAAGAGCCATACGCTGACGGTGGCGATTGCCACGGCAGCATCGGAACCTGCCTGCACAAGACGCAGGGCTTCTATAGAGTCGTATCCCTCGATGAGCATAGCTGCCTCACCGCAGAGGGCGTGGAGAACGGCACCTGTAGACCATACGAAGATGGCGATGAGGTAGCCCTTCTTTGTTCCCATCCAGTCTACGAACTTACCTGCGAAGAGGTTGCATACAGCGTAGAAGATTGAGAACCAACCGGTTATCGTTCCGTAATCATCGTCGGTCCAGTGGAATTCTGGAGCGATAAAGTCTTTCCATGTCAGCGACAGAACCTGACGGTCCATGTAGTTGACAGTAGTTGCCAAAAACAGCAAAGCACAAATCACCCAACGGAAGTTGGACATCTTAGTAGTTTGTATTGAAGCCATTTGTTTTAATATAAGATTAATATTGTTTGTTCTAGTCTGCAAAGATAGCGTTTTTTTCTTCTTTCCGCAAAAAAATCAATAAAAAAAGAAAACAAACAGTATTAATCCGTAATCATCGCATCAATCTGTTTCTCCTTTCCCTGTTCCAAAAAGAAATGAGAATCGCCTGACACTGATAAAAAGAAAATCCGCCAGCATTCGCATTGTGAATCGGAATGCTGACGGAAGCAACAAAGTTTTGTCTTTATGTTATCTGTTCATGTATTTCTTGCCATCCTTTATGGCAACCGTATTGCCTGACTGTGAGAATTCAGGCGAAATGACCGTTGGGGGTAAGATATCAATCCTGGTAGTACACCCTCTTCACGCGGTCTGACACACTGGTGAGCACCTCGTATGGGATGGTGTCGAGTACATCGGAGAGAACTGTCACTGGCAGATGGTCGCCGAAGATTTCCACTGTGTCACCCTCCTTGCACGGTATGCCAGTGACGTCGATCATCGCCACGTCCATGCAGATGTTGCCAACATAAGGAGCCTTCTGTCCGTTCACCAGACAGTAGCAGTTGCCACGGCCCAGGTGGCGGTTCAGTCCGTCGGCATATCCTATCGGAATGGCTGCGATGCGGCTGTCGCGCGTCAGGTGCCCCTTGCGGCTATAGCCCACTGTCTCCTCCTTCGGCACATCACGCAATTGCAGGATGGTGGTTTTCAGAGTGCTCACATTGTTCAGTATATGGTTGTCGCGACTGTCGATGCCATATAGTCCGAGACCGAGACGACACATATCAAGCTGGCGTTCTGGGAAGTGTTCGATGCCGGCAGAGTTGCAGATATGGCGCAGGATCTTGTGGGGAAACGCTGCCTGAAGCTTGCTGCTCGCCTCATCGAAGAGGTCGAACTGCATCTTTGAGAAATTGTCGAAGTCGTCACTGTCGGAACCCACGAAATGCGAGAACACTGAACGGGGGATGATGGCGTTCTGCGACTGCAGACGATGTATCAGTTCGTCAATGTCGGTCTTGGGGTTGAAGCCGAGACGGTGCATTCCGGTGTCGAGCTTGATGTGTACGGGGTAGCCCGTGATTCCCTCGCGCCGGGCAGCCTTGACAAGGGCGTCGAGAAGACGGAAACTGTAGACCTCAGGTTCGAGGTCATAGTCGAACATCGTCTTGAATGCCGTCATCTCCGGATTCATTATCATGATATTGCTCGTGATTCCGTTTTTGCGGAGCGTCACTCCCTCGTCGGCAACGGCAACGGCGAGATAGTCCACACGGTGGTCCTGCAATGTCTTTGCCACCTCCACCGCTCCACTGCCATAGGCATTTGCCTTAACCATGCATACGAGCTTGGTCTCGGGCTTCATATAAGAGCGGTAGTAGTTGAGATTGTCTACCACTGCCTGGAGGTTCACCTCAAGGATGGTTTCATGCACCTTCTGCTCCAGGAGTTCGCTGATGCCGTCGAAACCGAAGGCGCGCGCTCCCTTTATGAGTATCACCTCATCGCGGAGTGTGCTGAAGACGGGACTCTTGATGAAGGTCTGACTGTCGGGGAAGAAGTATTTCTCCCCCACCCCGATTCTGTCTGCCTCTGCCATGAGGTCGGGACCCACACCGATGAATTTCTCCACTCCCCTCTTGACGCATAGTTCTGACACCTCTGCATAAAGCTGGTCGCGCGTCATTCCGCTCTGCAGGATGTCGCTGAGAATCAGTGTGCGGCGACGGCCCTTATGGTCGGGACGGCGACTGATGAAGTCGAGGGCTATGTCGAGAGAGTTGATGTCGGAATTGTAGGAATCGTTGATGAGCGTGCAGCCATGCTGGCCCTGCTTCACCTCCAGTCGCATGGCGACAGCCTCCAGCTTCGGCATTCTCCCGGCGATGTCGGCGGCAGAAATACCGAGCGATAGGCATACGGCGCAGCAGGTGATGGAATTCTCGATGGATGCCTCGTCGATGAAAGGCAGGGTGTACTGACATTCCCCGCCAACCTTATTATATATATAGGTAACGGTGGTGGAGGTCTCGCCCTTCTCCACATTCTTTATATATAGCGGAGCATTGGCGTCGGCAACCGACCACCACAGGTGGTCGCCCTTGAACGACCTTTCGCCCACTCGGCTGGCTATCTCCTTGCTGTCGCCGGGATATACTATCACGCTGGCGTCGCGGAAGAGGTCGAGCTTCTCGTCCACCTTGGCTTCCATCGAAGGAAAATTCTCCTGATGGGCACTGCCGATATTGGTTATCACGCCGATGGTGGGCTGTATGATGTTGCGCAGTGCCTGCATCTCGCCGGGCTGGCTGATGCCTGCCTCGAATACTCCCACCTGCGACTGCTCGCCGAGCAGCCAGACGGAGAGCGGAACGCCAATCTGGGAATTGTAGCTACGAGGACTGCGCGTGACGCTGAGCGACGGAGAGAGCAACTGATAGAGCCACTCCTTGACAATGGTCTTGCCGTTGCTGCCCGTTACGCCCACGACGGGGATGTTGAACTCGTCGCGATGGCGCTCGGCAAGGCGCTGCAGCGCTTCGAGCGGACTGATTACCTTGAGGAAATTGGAACCTGGATAAGTGGTGGCATAGTCTTGTGGCAATGCGTCCACAACAAAGTTTCTCACTCCTCGACGATAAAGGTCGGGTATGAACTCATGGCCATTGCGACGGCCGGACTTGAGGGCAAAGAACAACGTTTCCTCAGGGAAACAGAGGGAACGGCTGTCGGTGAGCAGAAAGCCGATGTTGGCGGCTTGGTCTCCATATCTACGCGCCCCTATCAATGTCGTTACTTTTTCAATTGAATAAGTCATTGCTGTTGATTCTTGATTAAAACGACAACGGGCCAAAATGGCATGACCACTGGCCCATGCTTGTTATATTTGCAATTTGTATTTGCAAATATACGGATATTTTTCAGAACACGCATGATTTGTGGAATTTATCTCGCCGGGAGACAAAAAAAACTGATTTTTGCTATGGGATGACGACATTTCAATGATTTTTGTTATCTTCGCAGGTGATTATAAATCCCAAGCCAGTCATGACGACATGACTTGACAGCAAACAGAGAAACACGATGGAAATTCTTCTTCATTATATTTGGCGCCACAGGATGTATCCGCTACACCGGATGACCACGAACAAGGGAGAGACGGTGGAGGTGATTGACCCGGGACTCCACAACCGCAACGCCGGACCTGACTTCTTCAATGCGAAAATAAAGGTGGACGGGATGCTGTGGGTTGGCAATGTGGAGATTCACGACAAGGCGTCTGACTGGTTTCTGCATGGCCACGACAAGGACGAGGCATACGACAACGTGATTCTTCACGTGGTGGGCGAAGACGACATGCCGGTGAGAAGCAGCCGGGGCGAAACGATGCGACAGATGCAGATGGACGTGCCGGAATATGTGACGGCAAACTACTCCAGACTGCTGAGAGAGGACCGCTTCCCGCCTTGCCACGAAGTGATAGGACAGTTGCAGAAACTGACTGTACACAGCTGGATGAGCGCTCTGCAGACGGAACGCCTGGAGCAGAAGACGGAGGCGATAAGCAGGAGAGTGAAGGAGAGAAACGGATCGTGGGAAGACGCATACTTCATGACGCTCGCACGCAACTTCGGCTTCGGAGTGAACGGCGAGGCTTTTGAGAAATGGGCTGCCACGCTGTCGCTGCAGAGTGTGGCCCACCACCGCGACGACATATTCCAGATAGAGGCGATATTCCTGGGACAGGCTGGACTGCTCGACGAACAGGCTATTCCGCAGCGACACCGTGAAGAGGCGGCAAACGACATTTATCTGACCAAGCTGAGACGGGAATACTCATATCTGAACCACAAATTCCACCTGGAACAGATGTCGGCGACGGAATGGAAATTCCTGAGACTCCGTCCGCAGAACTTCCCTAACATCAGGATTTCACAGCTCGCAAACCTCTATTACAACCGGCGCTCAAATCTGAGTCAACTGATAGAATGTCGCAGCGTCGACGAGATGTCAGACCTGTTTGCCACCCACGTCACACCATATTGGGAGACCCACTACTCCTTCGGGGCGGAAGGCAAGAAGTCGGCAAAGCAGCTGTCAAAGCAGTCTGTCAGAGTGCTCATCCTCAACACCGCCATCCCTATCCTCTTTGCCTACGGCAGACACAAGGGCGACGAGACGCTCACCGACCGCGCCTTCCGGCTGCTCGAAGAACTGAAGGCTGAGGACAACAGCATCATAAGGATGTGGAAGGAATGCGGACTGGAGATAGAGACCGCCGCCGACAGCCAGGCCATCGTGCAACTGAAAAAGGAATACTGCGACCGCCGCGACTGTCTGCGCTGCCGTTTCGGCTACGAATACATAAAACGCAACGGATGGTTCGTGAAAGAAGAAAAAGGATAGGAGCGGCTGCAATCAGTAAACATTTTGTCAAGCGACATCCTACTGACTACAACAAAAAGTCACTGGCAGGAGTAATATATAATGAGGTAATCAGACAAGCGGATTGTTCACTTATTCCGTAATAGTCTTAAAAAATTCCTAATGCATGGCATTTTTATAGATAAAACGTTGGTATTTAGAACACAAATGTTTTTCTTTGCATCAGTAAACAACACTTTGCAATTCGTCAAAGAGACAAATTGAGGTTCGCAAAAGGAGCGGAATATGGTTCGTTAAAGTAATTCGATGCTGTTAGTAAAACGGACAAAGCAAGACAACAGGAGGCCAAGTAAATACGAATTAAAGAGCTAAATCGACACGAGCTGAAGAGCTAAGTCAATACGGGCTGAAGTGTAAAATCAAGGAACAAAGATAACAACAATATTTATAACCAAAAAGGAAAGAAAACATGAGAAAGATTTTTATGACTTTGGTAGCACTTGTCATGACAGTGGCTGCCAACGCACAGGTTTTTGTAGGTGGTGAAGTTGGTTTCTGGCGTAACTACGAAGACAACCATACATCATTCACAGTTGCTCCTCAGGTGGGCTACAACATCACAAACAAGTGGGCAATCGGCTTGGAGTTCGACTACGACTACAACTATTATGACGGACTGAAGGTAAATGGTGTTGGCGCTGCTCCATTCGCACGCTACACAGCAGCCAAGGCAGGTCCTGTTTCATTCCTTCTGGATGCAGGTTTCGCTATCAACACTTACAAGGCTAAGTATGACGGCGAGGAAAGCGACAGCTACAATGCATGGCAGATTGGTGTGACACCAGGTGTGAAGGTCAGCCTCACAAAGAGCGTTGACTTCATCGCTGCTCTCGGTTTCCTGGGCTACCGCGACAACGATGACCCTGACTTCAAGGGTGTGGGCGGTCATCCTTACGGAGAGAAAGGTTTCGGTTTCCACTTCAACACTAACGATCTGAAGTTCGGCGTTATCTACAACTTCTAATCCTCGTCTCTGACGATGGTGGCATTCCGAATGTATTCCAACCGACATCTGTTGTTATCCCATCATAGTCTTTGGATATCAGAAACGGAAATCGCCATAGAGCAAATATAGCAATGGCTGTATCATCAAGGCTTGATGATACAGCCATTGTTGCGTTTGTGATAATTGTCACTACATCTTCTCTATCGTTTCCAGTCCTTTCTTCACGATGTCGCTCGTCTCGTTGACAATCTGGAAATATTCGTCCATATCCCAGATGTCGCGCGCCACAAGAGCCTTCACCTGAGTGGCAAGGCGGGGCAAGGTGAGCTTCAGTTCCTCGTTGTCTTTCGGCTTCACATCCTTCTTCTCTCCTCTCTCCCTGATGTCGGCAATAAGCGACTCCGGAACCTGGTATTCTGCCTCAAACTTACTGAAATCCGTGTATTTGCGCTTTAGCGACTTCCTGTTGTTGTCGATGAAGCGGAGCACGGCGTCGGTCACCATTCCCTTTGCCACGAGCTGACGGTGATACTTGGTGTATGTCATCGTGTCGAGAGGTACAAAATAGTCTGGCATGATTCCTCCACCGCCATATACCACACGGTGTTTGCGCAGGGTGTAGAACTTCAGCGAGTCGGCGAAGTGTATGCTGTCGGCATTCATCAGCTCGCCATGCTTCAGTCGCTTGTCCAGTTCCATGGCATAGTCTTTCTGGTCGCCCTTCTTGTATGGCTTCTGTATGCAGCGGCCTGTAGGAGTGTAGTAATGGGCGATGGTGAGGCGTATCATCGAACCGTCGGGCATGTCGAAGGGTCTCTGCACGAGTCCCTTACCGAAGGTGCGTCTGCCCACCACCATACCTCGGTCGTTGTCCTGCATGGCTCCCGACACGATCTCGGATGCCGATGCCGTGAACTCATTCACGAGCACCACCACCTTGCCGTCGAGCAGCTTGCCTGACCCGTTGGCACGATAGTCCATTCTCGAGGATTTCAGTCCGTTGGCATATACTATGATGTCGTCTTTGGGCAGGAATTCGTTGGCTATCTTCACCGCCGCCTGCAGATATCCGCCGCCATTGTCCTGCAAGTCGAGAATGAGGTCTTTCATTCCCGCAGCCTTCAGTTTGTTTACGGCAGTCATGAACTCATCGTATGTAGTGGCTCCGAAACTGCCGATGCGTATGTATCCCACTCCCGGACGGATGATATACGATGCGTCGAGGCTCTTCACCGGAATCTTGTCACGCTTCACGTTGAAGGTCAGCGTGTCTGCCACTTCGCGCCTCACCACAGAGAGTTTCACCATAGTGCCCTTCGGTCCGCGCAGCCTCATCATAATCTGGTCGCGCGGCATCTTCACTCCTGATATCGCCGTGTCGTTTACTGCCACGATGCGGTCGCCGGCCACGATGCCTGCCTTCTGCGACGGTCCTTTGGCAATGGTCTGGATTACGAGCAGAGTATCTTCCACCATGTTGAACTGCACTCCGATGCCGTCGAAGTTTCCCTGCAGCGACTCGTTCATCTGCTTCGTCTCCTTCGGTGTGGTGTATGAGGAGTGCGGATCGAGCTTGTCGAGCATTCCTCTGATAGCGTCCTCCACGAGTTTGTTCTCGTCTACGGAGTCTACATAGAAATTGGTGACGAGCATCTCGGCGAGCTGCAATTTACGCATCGGACTGTCTTTGTCCATCCTCACCTGCAACTGTGCCGAAGCCCCGATGGCAAACATTGCCATGGCGAGGCATATCAAGCAATAAATGTTTCTTTTCATTGTATTTCGCTTTAGTCTGTCATGTTTCTCTACCATACCGTTATTCTTCTTCCTCCGGTCTGTCTTCTTCTATCACGAGGTTGTCTATGATGAAGTTCTGACGCTCCGGTGTGTTCTTTCCCATATAATATTGCAGGAGCTTATGCACCTGGTCCGTCTTGTGCAGCGTGACCTGTTCGAGGCGCATCTCGGGTCCGATGAAGTTCTTGAACTCGTCGGGACTGATCTCTCCGAGTCCTTTGAATCGTGTTATCTCCGGATCTGGTCCCAGTTCCTGTATTGCGTCGAGGCGCTCCTCTTCGGTGTAGCAGTAGCGGGTCACGAAATCTCCCTTTCCCGTTGCCGTAGCCTTCACAGCCTTCGACTTTATCTTCGTCTTCTTGTTTCTCACACGGAACAGAGGTGTCTGCAACACGAACACGTGTCCCTTCTTTATCAGATCGGGGAAGAACTGCAGGAAGAACGTGATGATGAGCAGTCGGATGTGCATTCCGTCCACATCGGCATCCGTCGCCACAATCACCTTGTTGTATCTCAGCGTGTCGAGTCCGTCCTCTATGTCGAGGGCAGCCTGCAGCAGGTTGAACTCCTCGTTTTCATACACCACCTTCTTCGTCAGTCCGAAGGAGTTCAGAGGTTTTCCTCTGAGCGAGAACACCGCCTGTGTGTTCACGTCGCGGCTCTTCGTGATGCTTCCGCTTGCCGAGTCTCCCTCGGTGATGAATATGGCGCTCTCCTCCTTGCGGTCGTCTTTCACGTCGCTGAAGTGTATGCGGCAGTCGCGGAGTTTCCTGTTATGCAGGTTGGCTTTCTTCGCCCTCTCCCTTGCCAGCTTTGTCACTCCGGCCATCGCCTTGCGTTCCTTTTCGCTCGACTGTATCTTCTGGAGCATCACCTCTGCCACGTCGGCATTGCGGTGGAGGAAGTTGTCCACTTCTGTCTTTATGAAGTCGCCCACATATTTGTTCACGGTCACTCCGTCGGGGCTCATGGTCTGCGAACCGAGCTTTATCTTGGTCTGGCTCTCAAACATCGGCTCCTCCACATTGATGGCGATGGCTCCTACGAGTCCGTTGCGGATGTCGGTATATTCAAAGTTCTTGTTGAAGAACTCCTTTATCGTCTTTGCCAGATGCTCCTTGAATGCGCTCTGGTGTGTACCGCCCTGTGTGGTATGCTGTCCGTTTACGAATGAGTGGTATTCCTCTCCATACTGTCCGGTGTGTGTGAAGGCTATTTCGATGTCTTCGCCCTTGAGATGCACGATGGGATACAATCCGTCTGTGGTCATCGTGTCGTTGAGCAGGTCTTTGAGTCCGTTGCGGCTCAGTATCCGTCTGCCGTTATACATTATGGCGAGTCCCGTGTTCAGGTAGGTGTAGTTACGGAGCATCGTCTCTATGATGTCGTCGTGGAAGGAGTAGTTCTTGAAGAGCTTGGCGTCTGGCTCGAAGTAGATGTATGTTCCGTTCTCGTCGGTAGTATCCTCTGTCACGTCGGTCTTCAGCTCTCCCCTCTCGAATGTCAGGGCTCTCACCTTGCCGTCGCGATACGATTTCACCTCGAAGTTCAGGCTCAGGGCGTTTACAGCCTTTATACCCACTCCGTTGAGTCCCACGCTTTTCTTGAACGCCTTTGAGTCGTATTTTCCTCCCGTGTTTAGCATGCTCACCGCCTCTACGAGTTTCCCCTGCGGAATGCCTCGTCCGTAGTCGCGCACGCTTACGCGGAGGTGTTCGTCGATGTCCACCTCTATGCGTTTGCCTTGGTTCATGCGGAACTCGTCGATGGAGTTGTCCACCACCTCTTTGAGCAGCACGTAGATGCCGTCTTCTGGCAGTGAACCGTCACCGAGTCTTCCGATATACATTCCGGGACGTGTGCGTATGTGCTCCATGTCGGAAAGGTGTCGGATGCTTTCATCGGTGTATTGCACCTGTGGTTCTTGTGGTTCTTGTTGTTCTTGGTTTTCTATATTGATTTCGCTCATGGTTGATGTTTTACGGGTTGACGGGTTGGTTTCCCAATCCCTGACCTTACCTCTGGAGGAAGGAACAGGGCTACAGGCATTACTTTATCTCCTTGATATAACAGCGGCGCCTCTTGTGGTTTTCACAGTCGAGATACTGCCACTGGCTCTGCACTTTGTCGTTTGCCTCCATCTCCACATGTGTCTCTCCCCATTCATATCCGCGCTCCACGTATCTCGGGATGAGATCGGCAAAGAGGAGCGAGTTGGCTCCCTTGGCACGGTATTCGGGCAGTATGCCCACGAGCAGCAGGTCCACTATCTTGGTGTGTCCGAACTTGAGGGCTCTGAGGATGTGCCACCATCCGAACGGTGTGAGTCTGCCTCTGCGGCATTTCTGCAGTGCCTTGGCAAGCGACGGCAGCGTGATGCCCACTCCCACGATTTTCTTGTCGGCGTTCCAGTCCTCTATCAGCGTGATGAGGTCGAGGTCTGCCATCGGGAAATACATACCTATGTATTGTTCTATCTGCTTGTCGGTCAGTTCCGAATACCCATATAGTCCGGCGAAGGTCTCGTTTATGATCTCGAAGATCCGTCTGCCGTAGCCCTCTTCGAAGATTTCCCGTTTGGTGAGTTTCTTCACGTGCAGGTTATAGCGTTTCTCTATGAGAGAAGCCACCTTGGCGTATTTCTCCGGCACGGTCTTAGGCACGAAGAGCTTGAACTCCACGTAGTCGTTGTCTTTCTCGAATCCGCCGAGCCTCTCCATGTGTTTGGGGTAATAGTCGTAGTTGTATATCGTCGCCATGGTGCCGAGCTGGTCGAATCCCATGGTGAGCATTCCCTCGGGGTCCATATCGGTGAATCCGAGCGGTCCCACCACGTGTGTCATACCCTTCTCCCTGCCGTATTGCTCCACGGCAGAGAGGAGCGCCCCCGACACGTTGATGTCGTCGACGAAGTCTATCCATCCGAAGCGCACGTCGTTTCTTTCCCACTTCTTGTTTGCCTTGTGGTTTATGATGGCAGCCACGCGGCCCACCATCTTTCCCGTCGCCTTGTCGAACGCCATATAATATTCTGCCTCGCAGAACTCAAAGGCTGCATTCTTGTCTTTGCTCAGCGTGTTCATATCGTCGCTGAACAGGTTGGGGGCGTCGTACGGACTGCCCTCATACAGGTCGTAATGGAAGTCGATGAACGCCTTCAGGTCTGCTTTCGTGCTGACTTTTCTTATTTCTATTGATGACATATTCAATAATACTCAAGTTAACTCTCCACATGTGTTTGCGCTGAAGACAAAACCACATCGTTGGCATCCCTCAAGTGAGTGGTGCCATGTGGTAGCCTTCTTGTCATGTGTATAATATAATCTTGTTTTAAAACGAAGGCAAAATTACGGTTTTTTGTGGAAAGTAACAAATTTTGCCCTGCTTTTCGCACTAAAGGCCTGTCTGCCGTCCCATCAGCTGCCGCCGGCATCAGCCCAGCCTACCGCCGGCAGGGGAAACGGCATAGCAGAAATCCGAGCAAGCCCTAATGCCCGATATGGGTTGAAATCCGGACGCCGTACCAAGTATTTGCACAAATAATATTGGAATGCAGAGAAAAGAGAGTACCTTTGCAGCCTAAATCCAAACTTATGACAACCGGACAAAGAAAAATCAACATTCAACAGAAGAACAAATATTCTTACCACTACCGTATGTTGCTGTCGCTCGGAATACCTATCGTCGTGGGACAGGTGGGCACCATAATCCTCGGATTTGCCGACACGCTGATGGTGGGACACCATAGTGTGATGGAACTGGCGGCTGCGAGTTTCGTAAACACGATAATGGCGATTATCCTCGTGCTGGCACTGGGATTCAGCTACGGACTGACGCCAATGGTGGGTCAGCTCTTCGGAAGGGGCGAGAGGGAGAAGATTGGTTCGGTGATGAAAAACGGACTGGCTGCCGGCACTCTCACTTCCATCATTCTGCTCGGTATGCTCACGGCGGTGTATCTGAACGTTGACAAGCTGGGGCAGCCTGTGGAACTGCTGCCGCTCGTCAGACCGTATCTGATGGTGAACATGATTTCGGTGCCTTTCGTCTGCTGGTTCAATTCGTTCAAACAGTTCTACGACGCCATCGGCAACACCAAGATGTCGATGTATATCCTGCTGGCGGGCAACGTTGCCAACATCGTGGGCAACTACCTGCTCATCTACGGTCCCGGTCCGCTGCCTGAACTGGGACTGCTCGGAGCCGGACTCAGCACTATGCTCAGCAGAGTGATGATGTTCGTGGTGGCATTCGCGATATTCATGATTTCAAAGAGATATAAGGTATATAGCCGTTCGTTCAGAGAGGCGCGTCTCAGCGGCGAAGCGTTCCGTCAGGTGAGCAAGCAGAGCTGGCCCGTGTCGCTGCAAATGGGAATGGAGTCGGCGGCGTTCTCGCTGACGGGAGTGTTGGTGGGATGGCTCGGCACCACGGCACTGGCTGCCCATCAGGTGATGATCACGGTATCACAGGTGTTCTTCATGATATACTACGGCATTGCCGCTGCTGTGTCGGTGAGAGTGAGTTTCTACGTGGGACAGAACGACATCACGGAACTGCGACGCGTCACGGCTGCCGGATTCCACATCATCTGCATTATAGGATGCGTGGTGAGCATACCGGTGTTCTTGTTGCGCCACGAAACGGGATTCATCTTTGCCAACGACGCCACGATAGCCGAAATCTGCGCCCATGTCACGCTGATAATGATAGTGTATCAGTTTGGCGACGGCATGCAATGCTGCTATGCCAATGCGCTGAGAGGCACGGGCCACGTGCAGCCGATGGTCTACATCGCCTTCGTTGCCTTCGTGTTAGTGTCGCTGCCTTGCAGCTGGCTCTTGGGCATACACATGGGATACGGAATAATGGGAATATGGGGAGCCTTCCCCGTGGGACTCACCGTGGCTGGAGTGCTCTACTATATTTTCTTCCGGCGCCAGGTGGCACGGCTGGAGCATGGAGGACAAGGGATTCTGGCTGCATAGCGAGTGGACAGCAAACGGTCATCAGAAAGTAGTCCCAAACGGCTATTAGGACGTTTATCCACAAATCAGCATCAGTAAGTTTAATTCCAAATAGTCATCAGTAAGTTTACCCCCAAACGTCAATCATGGCGTTTGGGGGTTCTGTTATATCCTGCTGCCCGCCCAAACGGCAACCAATCCAAGTCCTACGCTGAGCGAGGCATAGAGAGCAAGGGACAGCAGATTGTCGGCACGCATGAGCGAGAGGCTCTCGTTCATGAATGTGCTGAAGGTGGTGAAACCGCCGCAGAAGCCTACGGTGAGCAGCAGCCGCATGTCGCCGCTGATGCCCCAACGGTCAGATGCGCCATAGATGAGTCCGATAAGGAGGCAGCCTACCACGTTGACGACCAGCGTGCCAACGGGAAATGCCACAGACGATGCTTCTTGAAGCCATTTAGAAACGAGATAGCGCAACACGGAACCCACGGCTCCGCCAAATGCCACGAGAAGGATATTTTTTATCATTGTTTTTTCAATTGACCATATAGGCTTGCAAAGTTATTCACTTTTACGCTATCCTGCAAAAATAATGCAAGGCGAGTGCAAAATCATCAAGCTCGCTTGAATGTTTTGCCTAGCCGAAGCTTATTTTATGTAAAAAACTTATAACATAACGCCCCGACAACACCTGCCTTAACAATCTAACACACTGATTTTAACTACATTTACAGGCTTTGTGTTAATAATAATTTAAATATGTATTTATTTTTTTGCAAGTCAAAGAATTTAACCTATCTTTGCTCAATGCAAAAGAGCATGGAGCATTTGTCTCCGTCAGTCTTTCATGTCCTGTTTGAAGGACACAGAAGGCCGGGCTCTGGTATCGTTTCTTTATTTGTAGCAATAATTATTTAAATCATTACTTCTGAAAAATGAAATTACACAATACCCTTGCATTGGCGGTACTGTTGTTCTGCTCAGCGCAGAACGGATTCGCCGTGAAAGCTTACCCTGGGGTGATTAAGGCAAAGCAGGCCGACGGTACGGAGATTTCTATCCGTCTGCACGGCAGCGAGCATGGACACTACACTACGACAGTGGACGGATACCCCTTGATCTACAATGAAGCAACCAATAACTATGAGTATGCCACCATCGTCAGCGGAAAGCTGAAGAGCAGCGGCATCGTGGCAACGAACTCTGAGCGACGTTCGCCACAGGCCACGGAACTACTCAAATCCATAAACAAGGAGACAGCGCAGCAGCTGGCAATGAAAATGAGCCTGCAGAAGCGTGTAGGTCAGCAGACTGCAGTAAAGAAGGTGGTGCAGAGACCAAAAAAGGCGCTCATGAACAACTTCCCCCATTTCGGAGAGCAGCACTCTATAGTCATCCTGATGGAGTTCAACGACAAGTCGTTCTCCACAATGAAAAACCCAAAGGAATACTACGACGGAGCGATGAACAAAGAGGGATTCACCGCCATCAACGGTGCTACCGGCAGTGCCAGAGACTTCTTCATAGCAAGCTCTCACGGACAGTTCAAGCCAACATTCGATGTATACGGTCCGGTGAAGATAAACTACGGACAGCATGACGCCGGCGACGGAACATACAACACTCCTATAAACATGGGAACATTCGTGAAGGCTGTAGTGGAGGCTATCGACGACGAGGTGGACTTCTCGCAGTATGACCACGACGGAGACGGAAACGTCGACAACATCTATATCTACTACGCCGGAAAGGGTTCTGCCGACTCCAACGACGCCAACACCATCTGGCCCCACGCCTTCACCATGAATGAATGGGGAGTGGAGGTGAAGACCAAAGACGGAGTGAACATCAACAGCTACACCTGCAGCAACGAGGAAGACGGACTGAGCAACGGCTTCACCACCGGTATCGGAACTTTCGTGCATGAATTCGGACACTGCCTCGGATTCATGGACCACTACGACACCACCGGCGTATACTCTTCTTACACCCCCGGCAGTTGGGACACCATGTGCTCCGGCTCTTACAACAACAACAGCAACACTCCCCCACTCTATTCTTCATACGAATGCTACGAGTTGGGATGGCTGAAGCCTGAGGTGATAACAAGAAGAAACGGCAACCTGAACGAACTGCCTTATCTTGGAGAATCCAACAAGGCATACATGATACAGGTGCCTGGCAACGAGAACGAATACTATCTGCTGGAGAACAGACAGAAAAAGGGATGGGACGCATACCTGCCCGGTTCGGGAATGCTCGTATGGCACATCGACTACGACGAGAATCTATGGAAAGACAACAAGGTGAACACCGTCGGCAGGCACCAGCGCGTGGACATCGTGGAGGCAAACGGCAGATACTCCGGCACCGGATACTATCAGACGGGCGTGCCTTTCCCGGGTTCTGACAATGTGACGGAATACTCGTTCAAGTCGTGGGATGCCGTGCATCTGCTCGACATCGACAAGATCAGCGATGTCAACGGACTGGTGTCGTTCTATGTCAAAGGAGCTGACTCGGGAATCACAAAACCGGAGCTCACGGCAAGCAACGAGAGATACAACGGCTTCGACCTGTCGTGGAACAAGGTAGAGAAAGCCGAGAACTATCTGCTCAACGTGAAGAAGGTGAACGAGGACAACTCGCTGACCGACCTGGAGGACTACACCGACAAGACCGTGACCGGAGAGAATGTCTCTGTAGAGGGTCTTGAGAAGGAGACTACATATCAGGTGAGCCTGGCAAGCTGCAACGGTTCTTACATCACAGATGCTGACACCAAGGAGGTGAAGACAACAGAAAAATTCTTCACTGACGAGAAGGTGAAGAACATCATGGAGAAGGACGTGACGATGACTTCGTTCAGCGCCTCATGGGATGCCATCGACGGTGCTCAGGACTATGTGGTGAACCTCGAAAAGGTTACCTACGACGGAGAGAAGGTGACTTCTGCCTACGACTTCACCGACAGAATGGACGGAATGCCGGCAGGATGGGAAACAAACTGCAAGAACTTCAGCAGCAGCAAGGGTACATTCGGCGAGACTGCTCCATCTCTGAAGATGACGGCAAACGGAAACTATCTCACGATGTCTCTTGAAGGAGTAAAGGTGAACAACCTGAATTTCTGGTATTACGTAAGCTCTGCTTCTGAGGGCTCTACAGTGGAGGTGCAGGCGCTGCGCAACGGACAATGGATCACAGAGAAGACCATCGACGCATCGGAGAAGACTAAGGAGAACCTCTCGCTCAACTTCAATGCTGCCGATAAGGTGAGACTATTGTTCAACCGCACAGGAACTGCTTATGTGGTGATTGACGACGTAAGCATCAGCGGCAACAAGCAGAGCGGTTCAAAGATGGACAGATACACAGAGAAGAGCGTTGGCGAAAAGGCTGAAGCCTCGTTCGACGGACTGGAGAAGGCCACAACATACTGTCTCACTGTATACGGAGTGAAGAACGGCGAGAAGACAATCACTTCCAACAAGCACTACGTGACAACAGCCGACGACGTGTCGGGCATCAACAGCGTAAACGCTTCTGCCGACGCCGCAGAACTGATATTCGACATCAGCGGCAGACGCATCAACAACGAGCGCAACGCCGAGGGCATCGTGATTAAGAAAAGCAACGGCAAGACAGTAAAGACGACAAAATAACGAAAACAAATTAATACTCACAGTAATGAAATTCAAAAAACTATTTGCAGTCCTGCTCCTGTCAGCTAGCCTCTCGCAGACGGCTACGGCAATACCGGCTTATCCTGGCGTGATAAAGGTGAAACAGGCCGACGGCACGGAGATAAGCATCAGACTCAGAGGCGACGAGTGGGGACACTACACAACGACAGAAGACGGATTCCCGCTGATCTTCAACAAGCAGACAAGCAACTACGAGTATGCCATCATCTCCGGACAGAAACTGGTGAGCAGCAATATCGTAGCTACCGACGCAAGCATGCGCGACCCCAAGGCAATGGCTCTGCTCAACACCATCGACAAGACTGAGGTGGCAAAGATAGCACTGAGCGAAAACTCGGCCACCATCGCCAAAGGCATCAAGAAGGTGGGAGGCAAGCCGCAGAAAGTGCTCATGAACGACTTCCCTCACTTCGGCGAGCAGCACTCCATCGTTATCCTCGTGGAGTTCAACGACCGTTCGTTCTCTACTGTGTCCGATCCGAAACAGTATTACACCGACATGCTGAACAAGGAGGGCTTCACATACGAAAACGGTGCCAGCGGAAGTGCAAGAGACTTCTTCATAGCAAGTTCACAGGGACAGTTCAAGCCTACGTTCGATGTATACGGACCGGTGAAGATAGACTACTCACAGTATGACTTCGGCGACGGTATGCAGTCAGGACAGAATAATGCCGGAACAATCCTGCAGACTGTAGTGAAGAAGCTCGACCAAGAGGGAGCAGTGAACTTCGCGCAGTATGACCACGACGGCGACGGATATGTAGACAATATCTACTTCTACTACGCCGGATTCGGTTCCAACGACTCCGGCTATTCAAACGTGATATGGCCTCACGCCTTCGACCTGAGACAGTGGGGAACATACATGAAGACAAAAGACGGCACCGGCATCGGAAGCTACACCTGCAGTAACGAAATAGACGGCAGCAACAGAAAATATCCTACCGGAATCGGAACGTTCGTGCATGAGTTCGGACACGTGCTCGGATTCATGGACCACTACGACACCGCCAACTCCTACGCCACATACACTCCGGGATACTGGGACACCATGGCATCGGGTTCTTACAACAACAGCTGCCACACACCTCCTCTCTACTCGGCATTCGAATGCGCCGAGCTGGGATGGATGAAGCTGACAGAGCTCGACAACACGGCAGAGGGCGTGAACGTGCTGAAACCGCTCGCCGATGACTACATGGCATACAAGGTGAACGTGGACGGCAAACCAAATGAGTATTTCATCCTCGAGAACAGAAGAAGAACAAGCTGGGACAGATTCCTGCAAGGCGAGGGAATGCTCGTATGGCATATCGACTACAATTATGACGCATGGGTGAACAACAAGGTGAACTCCCTACCTAACCATCAGCGCATAGACATCGTGGAGGCTGGCAACGTTCAGTCTAACGACTACTACGAGCAGGAGACAGTGCCATTCCCAGGTTCGGGCAACGTCAGCTCGCACGACTTCAAGGACTGGAGCGGCACCTCTGCCATCTATCTCGACAAGATAAAGAGAAACGGCAACAACGTGGAGTTCATCATCAAGGGTTCTGACCAGGGTCTTGCTGCCGTGGCAGAAGTGAACATCGACAGGGTGACATACAAGAGCATCGAGTGTTCTTGGCAGGCTGCCGACAAGGCTACGGAATACGTGGTAAGCCTCATTTTTTTTTT
>NZ_JXQI01000069.1 GCF_000834015.1 Prevotella pectinovora
TCATCGACATACCTGCATACAACAACCTGAAGATCACGGCAACAAACTTCGAGTTCGACAACCTTGATTATGACACTGAGTATGCAATCTGCGTATCAAGCAGCATCGGCACTTTCAAGAAGAAGCCTACCATCACGAAGACTGCCACGAACTCACTGCCATTCGATAAGACTCAGGTGAAAAACGTGAAGATAAGCGATCTGTCACCAGTGTCGTTCACTGCCTCTTGGGACGCTCTTGCCGACGCTCAGGGCTACAAGCTCTACCTGATGAGAAACTTCTACGACGGTGAGACCATCACTACCTCATACGACTTCACCAATGAAATCTCCGGCATGCCGGAGGGATGGCTTTCATCTACAAACCTCCTCGGCACAAATGATGGTTTCTACGGTGTGGCAAGTCCGTCAATGCGATTCACCCAGAAGAGCCAGTATCTCGTCATGACAAACAGCGGTGCAAACATCACCAACGTGAAGTTCTGGATGAGAGCACAGCAGCCTGGCAAGGGCTCAAAACTCGAGGTATATATCGAGAACGGTGAAGAGTGGAAACTGGCTGACGAGATAACACTGACATCGGGCAACGGCGAGGTATACAACATCGAGGTTGATCCTACTACGGCTGTGAAACTGCAGTACAACCGTCGTTCATCTGGTATTCTCTACATCGACGACGTAGAGGTGAGCGGCAAGCAGCAGAGAGACTTCCCTGGGGTTAATGGCAAGGAGACTGAATATAATGACATGACATTCGGTGCGCTTGATTCCAACGCTTACTACACTCTGACCGTTTCCGGAATATGCAACGGAGTAGAGAGTCTGAAGTCTGATCCTGTACAGGTGAAGACTCTCAAAGGCACCGACGGCATCAAGGGTGCTACAATGATAGAGGTGAATGGCAACAAGGCTATCTTCACTATCGACGGCAAGCAGATTGACAAAATGCCAGCCGACAAGTCGGTATTCGTAATCAAGCAGGACGGCAAGTCTGTAAAGGCTACGAAATAAACCATAGGCTGAACTGACGACAGTAAATAGTCAGAACATCATCATAATCGGCATGACGTGTGATACGTTGTGCCGATTTTATTTTGCCTCAAACACCGTGAATGTCGATTATTCTTAGTAACTTCGCAAGGTCGTTTGACAACATTCATAAAATCATCAGCATAACACCCACAAACTCCATCTGCCCATGAGACACGACAAACTCGAAAAGGAACTCCAACTGCTTCTGCTGCTTTCTGAAAACAGAAGCTACTCCGTAGAACAGCTATGCCGGAAGATGGAGACATCGAAACGCAACCTGTATTATTACATCGAATTCTTCCGCGATGCCGGATTCAAAGTAGAGAAATACGGCAACTGCTACTCCATCGACAGGTCGTCGCCGTTTTTCGGCAGACTGATAGAGAAGATTTCCTTCACCGAAGAGGAGGCTATCGTCATCAGCCGCCTGCTCAACAAGGTGAAGAAGAAGAATGCCATCGTGGAGACGCTGAAAAAGAAGATGGAGCGGTTTTATGACCTCGGAATACTGGCAAAGGACTCTCTCAGCGACAAGGACTCCCATATCATCAGCGTATTGCACGACGCGATAAAACACGAGAACCAGGTGGTGATACGCGGATATTCGTCGCCTCACAGCAAGACGAGGAGGGACAGACTCGTGGAGCCGTTCATGCTCATGGACAGCAACAGGGAGGTGAGATGTTTCGAACCGGACTCCGGACTGAACAAGACGTTCAAGATAGTGCGCATGGACGATGTGGAGGCGCTGTCCGACAACTGGGCATTCAAAGACAGACACAAGCAGATGTTCACCGACGCCTTCATGTTCAGTTCTGAAGAGACAACAAGGGTGGAGATGCGTCTCGGACAACTGTCTCACGACCTGATGGCTGAAGAATTTCCGCGCACCCTACACAACATGACGCAAGAGGAAAACGGAACATGGCTGCTCTCGCTCGACGTCTGCAGCTACATAGGCATCGGGCGCTTCGTGCTCGGACTGTTCGACGACATCGAAGTGTTGGGCGACGAGGGTTTCAAACGGTATCTGAAGGAGAAGCTCGACAAGTTCTGCGGTCTTCTCGCATAATCCCCAATCGGTCATTAGGGCTTGCTTGGATTTTGTGTTTTTATAAGAGTGGATTTTGTTTGGCTTTTAATGAGTAATAGCGAGCTATTGCGAATTAAAAACAAGCAAAAGACGCCTTATAAAAAGCAAAAGACTGCAAGCAGTTATGAAATACCATATTAAACGGCCTAATGACCGTTTTGGGATAATCTGAAATAGGAATAATAGCTATCGAAATCACCCAAAAACATCAACGACAAGCATTACCTCTAATTTTCCCCCACAGCGTGGGGAATGAAACCCCACATTAGGGGGTTCTGTTCCCCACGCTGTGGGGGAAATTCCGGCATATATTTTTATCACCGGAATTATCCCGAATCGGTTATTGGGAATTGTTTGGTTTTTGTCCTTTCAGAAGAGTGTTTTTTTTGTTTGGCTTACCTCAAATCCCTTATGGTTCGTTGCCCATCCCGAAGGGCCGCATCACTCCATAGCCGCCAATCATACGCATTCCGAGCCATACCAGCACGACGACGCCATAAACCGCCACTACCTGCCACGGGCTTATGGCGATATTCTCTATGCTCGCCATCGGCAGACCGGCGATAAGGGCGAGGGCATCGTTGAGAAGCTGGGCTGCCGAACCGAGTCCATAAGCCAGCAGACCGCTCACCACCGGCTGCCACGACAGCAGAAACATCGCCAGGGCACCATACAGCAGGAGCATCGCCATGGGGATGGCAATGAAATTGGTGAGAAGGAAATAGCAGGAGAACCTGCCGAAATAATATGCCGTAAGGGGCGACACTCCCAACTGTGCGGCAAGCGACACCGTAACCATCCCACTGACCCAGCGCATGGGCTGGCGCTGCCAGATAGGTGACCGGAACAGGAGGCGTTCCATCTGCGGAACGAAGAGCAATATAGAGGCTACGGCTATGAACGACATCTGGAACCCTACATCGAAAACACTCATCGGACTCACCGCCACCACTACGAATGCCGCCAGCGCAAGGTGGTCGAGAGAGAGACTCTCCCTGTTTGCCACTGCCACTACGCTACATACCGACAGCATCAGCGCCGACCTGACCGCAGAGACGGGCAGTCCGACAATCATGACATACCACCACACCGTAGCAATGGCGAGAAGCCGTGCCGCTATACGCAGACGGAACAGTCGTCTGCCATCGAGCAGAAGCATCAGCAGAGTATATATGATGGCTATATGCAGACCGGAAAGTGCCAGCACATGCGACGCTCCCGACACGCTATACAACGTGCGCACATGGCGGTCTATCATCGTCTTGTCACCAAGGGTGAGTGCTGAAATCACAGCGAGATTGCCGCCCGACACATCGCCTCTTCTGAACTGCGCGATCAGGCGCTGACGAAAAGCAAGCAGATGCAGCCGCAACCGATGCCAAACGGGAATGGAAGTGGCGGAGATCTGCTTCAACTTCATGTCGGAGGCATAAACGAAGGTCTGCGCCCTGAAGCCCTGGGTCTGGAGATAACGGGAATAGTCGAATCGCCGTTCTGACGCCGTGGCAGCTTTTCTCTGTACGGGAATCTTAGAATCTTTTCTCTGTCCGGGCACCGTGAACACGGACAATGCCTCTATGCCGCTGCCAATGCCGAGGCGACAGGTGTCGAGACCGGCAATGCTGACCTTCGCCATAAAAGGAGAAACGCGGCGGTCTGCCACATCCACCACGAGGGCGTCGAAGCCGACCACCTTGCCGTGTCTTTGCGGAGTGCTCATCACCACGGCGTCGTATTTCATATAATCAGCAGGCGGAGCACCTGTGGCATACTCCCGGTTGAGAGTCGTCACAAATGCTCCGCCAACGAATGCGAACAGGCATGCAAAGCAGGATGATGACCTGCCGCTATTGAATAGCAGGAGTGACACCAAGCCCATGACCACCGCCACAAGTCCCCAACCGAGGGGCTGCACTGGCAGATGGACGAGCGACGCCATCACTACTCCTGAGAGGAATGGCACCGCAATGCGCAGGAACACGCTGCGGCGGTTTTTCATAATGCTGCAGGATTAGCCGTCATCAGTCCGTGGAGGTCTCGCCTATCTCTCTCTCCTTCTCGCCGTATTTCCTTATCCATACCACAAACCACACCATTGCAATGATGACGGTGAGGATGCCGAGGTAATATGCCAGGTCTTCCTGCAGTCCGAATGCCTGCTTGGATATGAAGAGATATGTGGAGCATACGCCTGTCATGAACAGAGCTGGAAGGAGGGTTATGACGTATGGCTTGTTCTTACGCACGAGATACACGGTGATTGCCCACAGGGTGAACACCGAGAGTGTCTGGTTTGACCATCCGAAATACTGCCATATCACGTTGAAGCCGTCAGGATTGGAACTCTGCCATGCAAGCAGGGCGATGGATACAACGAAGATGGGCAGGCAGACATACAGGCGGTTCATCTTCGGCTTCTGGTTGAGCTTCAAGGCTGACGCCACGATGAGTCTGGCGGAACGGAAAGCGGTGTCGCCGCTCGTTATCGGGGCTGCCACCACTCCGAGGATGGCAAGCACGCCACCGAGTATTCCGAGCCAGTCCTGGCATACGGTAGTAACCACCATCGGCGCTGACGTGTGGAAGCCTTTTGCCGCTGCGAGCTGTTCATAGCCCGGCGTCGGCGAATCGTAGAAGAACCACATTGCCACCGTAGCCCACACGAGGGCCACGAGTCCTTCGGTAATCATTGAACCATAGAAGATGGGGCGTCCCATCTTCTCGCTCTTCAGGCAGCGCGCCATGAGCGGACTCTGTGTGGCATGGAAGCCACTGATAGCTCCGCAGGCGATGGTGATGAAGAGACACGGGAAGATATTGTCGGTGAACGACGGGTCTTGCTCCTTTGCCATATTGCCGAGGCCGTCCCACAGCTCCGGCAGCACCGGCATCTTGATGAGGAGCATCACGATGAGGGCTACTGCCATGAAGAGCAGGGAGAAGGAGAATATGGGGTATATCTTGCCGATAATCTTGTCGATGGGAAGCATCGTGGCTACCACATAATAGGCGAATATCACTATTATCCATAGGAGCGAACCGCCACTGAAATGGCCGAGGATTTCTGCCGGACTATACACGAACACCGTGCCCACCATGATGAGGAGCACCACGCAGAACACGAGCATCACGTTGCGCGGAGTCTTACCGAGGTATTTGCCGATGAGGGCGGGCAGGTCGGCTCCGTTGTTACGCATGGAGAGCATACCGCTGAAGAAATCGTGGGTGGCACCGGCAAAGATGCAGCCGAGGATAATCCAGAGGTATGCCGCCGGACCGAACTTGGCTCCCATGATGGCACCGAAGATCGGTCCCGTGCCGGCGATGTTGAGAAACTGGATCATGAAAATCTTCCAGTTGGGCATCGGCACATAGTCGATGCCGTCGTTTATCACCACGGCGGGAGTCTTTCTGTCGTCAGGAGCGAACACTTTGCTTACGAACTTTCCATACAAGAGATAGCCCAGCACAAGGGCTACAAAGCTAATGAAAAATGTTATCATAGGTCTTGATAGTAAACTGTGCGCACGGTCTGCTTGTCTACCAATGACTTATGGCAGAGAGGCGTAACATAGGTTTTGATTATTGTTGTGTTTCTTTAGTTTTCTTACTGTCAGGATCTTCCTCCTTAGTCAAGGAATCCCTGTGAGCGCAGGGCATCGAGCATCGTTGCCGACATTGCCTCGTTGTCTTTCTTGGTGTAGCGCAGGTCGGTGAACACCTGTGCGAGGGTCTCCTTGTGGTTGACACGCACGAACTCCTCGTTTTCCGGCAGCGCCTCCTTCTCGGCATAATACTCGTCGATGAGCTGTGGGGTGTAGTCGGTGTAGGTCTCTGAATGGATGATGCTCTGCAGCGGCAGTCTGTCGGTGAGCGGCGGATTCTCGTCGGGCCATCCCAGCGTTATCGTGGCAACGGGCATCACGAGGCGCGGCAGCTTCAGCGTGTCGATTATCTGCTTGGGGTTATACACCGTGGTGCCGAGGAAGCAGTAGCCGAGTCCTTCCTCGTCGGCGAGGTTGCAGAAGGTCTGGGTATACAGCAATGCGTCGGTGGCTGCATTCAGAAACGAGAGCAGATTGTCGTATCCAGGCGTCGCCTTGCGGTTTTCTGCCCATCGTGTGGTGCGGTTGAAATCAGCACAGATGGTGAGCACCACCGGCGCCTGCGTAACCATCGGCTGACAGAAATGCGCCGGCGCGAGCTTCTCTTTCATCTCTGCCGAACGTGTCACCACCACGCTGTAGAGTTGCAGGTTTCCCATCGTCTGGGTACGCATTGCCTCAGCGAGGAGCCTGTTGAGGAGTTCGTCGCTTACGGGCTTGTCGGAATACTTTCGTATAGTCTTTCTCGTGTTTATCGTTTTCATTCTGTTTTAAGTTTACATTACTTCAAAATCGTGTCGTCTCTCTATGGGCGAAACATACAGGCAAAGATATACATTATTTCCCGAACTCCGTCATCATCGGCTGAAAAATATAGCATTTTGAATTCGGCATGATTGCGCGACTGTCTCCTATAGTTCTCGTATGCAGGAGTGATTGCCGTTATATATGAGTGAATGACTGATTTGGGGTTATGCATCAGACAATCATAAGAAACAGCCGTTTTGCAATGCAAGAGTAAGTTCTCTTGACGTTGCAAAACGGCTGCTTTTATAAATAGAAGCTATGTTATTATCACGCCAAAGCGTTTTCGTGTACGCCGGAAACGGCACGTCCGCTTGGGTCGTTCATGTTCTTCCACGCTTCGTCCCACTCCAAAGCCACAGCTGTGGAACAAGCTACACTTGCCTCATGGGGCACGCTGCGGGCTGCGCTCTCACTGGGGAAATGCTCCTCGAAGATGGAACGATAATAATATTCCTCCTTGCAGAGAGGCGTGTTTATCGGGAAACGTTCGGCAGCATGTGCCATCTGCTCGTCGGTCACGGCTTCAGAGGTGATCTTCTTCAGAGTGTCTATCCACGAATATCCCACACCGTCGCTGAACTGCTCCTTCTGTCGCCATGCCACCTCTTCGGGCAGCATATCCTCGAATGCCTCACGCACGATGCGCTTCTCCATAGACGCCTTCGGGTCGGAGCCGGGGAGAATGCTGCACATCTTTGCCTTGGGATTGGTGCGCATCGCCACGTCAAGGAATTCCTTGTCAAGGAACGGCACTCGTCCTTCCACGCCCCATGCCGAAAGACTCTTGTTGGCACGCAGACAGTCATACTGATGCAGTTTGGAAAGTTTGCGGACGGTCTCCTTATGGAATTCATCTGCCGAAGGCGCCTTGTGGAAATATAGGTAGCCACCGAAAATCTCGTCGGCTCCCTCACCCGACAGCACCATCTTGATGCCCATCGACTTTATCACGCGCGCCAGCAGATACATTGGCACGGAGGCACGCACGGTGGTTATATCGTAGGTCTCGATGAAATAGATAACGTCACGAAGGGCATCCAATCCCTCCTGAATGGTATAGTTGATTTCGTGATGCACCGTGCCGATATAGTCAGCCACCTGACGCGCCTTCGCCAAGTCGGGCGCTCCCTTGAGTCCCACGGCAAACGAATGGAGACGGGGCCACCAAGCCCTGCTCTGGCTGTCTGTCTCGATACGGCGTTCGGCGTAGCTCTCGGTGATGGCACTGATGACGCTACTGTCAAGACCGCCCGAAAGCAGCACTCCATACGGCACGTCGCTCATCATCTGGCGTTTCACTGCCGCACAAAGACTATCGCGTATGGCATCGCTGCTGGCGGGATTGTCCTTCACATTGTCGTATTCCATCCAGTCGCGCTTATACCAAGGCTTCATTCCGGGGTCCTTGCTCCAATAATAGTGGCCGGGCAGGAACGGTTCATAGCGGTCGCACTCGCCTTCAAGAGCCTTCAGCTCACTTGCCACGAAAACTTTTCCGTCGTCATTATATCCTATATAAAGAGGAATGACTCCGATATGGTCGCGGGCTATGAGGAAGGCATCCTGCTCCTCGTCATAAAGGGCAAAGGCGAAAATACCGTTCAGGTCTTCAAGAAAGTCAATTCCCTTGTCGCGGTAAAGCGCAAGGATCACCTCACAGTCGCTACCTGTCTGAAAATCATAACGCCCCTGATATCTTGCCCTGATCTCCTTATGGTTATATATCTCGCCGTTGACGGCCAGCACCTGTTTGCCATCCGGCGAGAACAGAGGCTGACCTCCACTCTCGGGATCGACGATGCTCAGACGCTCATGCGCCAGTATGGCACTGCCCGAACAATGTATGCCGCTCCAGTCTGGACCACGGTGGCGTATCTTCTTACTCATACCAAGAGCCTTGGTGCGCAGCTCCGGCGTCTGTTCTTTTACGTTGAATATTGCTACAATTCCGCACATATATCTTTCTCTTTTGGGGAAATAAAGCTACAAAAATTTCTTGTTCTCTCAAACTGACTGCAGGTAGCTGTCCACCTTGTGCGCCGCATCGCGGCCGCTTGCCATAGCCCTTACCACGAGCGAGGCTCCGTTCAAGGCATCGCCGCAGACGAATACGTTATCGGGATAGTCAGGGTGCTGAGGCTTGAGAAATCCCATTGCGAGGAAGCACGCCTCACACTTTATCACCTCGGGGTCGCCAGCCTCAACCATCAACGGACGGCCTCCCTCTGGATTCGGCTGCCAGTCGATGGGCTGCACACGGACGCCACACAGCTTTCCGTTCTTGCCTATGAACTCCAGTGTGTTGATGTTCCAGCGACGCGTACATCCCTCCTCGTGGCTCGACGTGGTCTTGAGCACGCGCGGATAGTTCGGCCATGGATTCTTCGGGTCGTCGGGACCCTCCACGGGGCGTGGCATGATTTCTATCTGTGTGACGCTCTTGCATCCCTGGCGATGGGCGGTGCCTATGCAGTCGGAACCGGTGTCGCCGCCGCCGATGACGAGCACGTCCTTGCCCCTGCAGGTGACACGCTCGTCCTTGGAGTACTCTGCTCCAGATAGGACGCGGTTCTGCTGCGAGAGCAGTTCCAAGGCGAGGTGTACACCTTTGAGTTCGCGACCGGGCACGTTCTTGAGGTCACGTGCCTCGGGTGTTCCTGTTGCAAGGACGTAGGCGTCAAAGCCTTCGGGCAATGAAGAGGCTTCCACCACTGTATTGTATACGAACCGTATGCCTTCCTCGATGAGGATGTCGAGCCTACGGTCAATGATGTTCTTTGAGAGCTTGAAGTTGGGAATGCCGTAACGCAGCAGACCTCCTGCCGCTTCGTTCTTGTCGAATACGGTCACGCCGTAGCCCATGCGGTTAAGACGGTTGGCAGCCACAAGACCCGAAGGACCGGCACCTATCACCGCTACACTCTTGCCGTTGCGTGGGAAGGTCATCGGTTTGATATAGTCCTCATGCCATGCCGTCTCTGTTATGGCAGCCTCGTTCTCACGGTTGGTTACCGGGGCGTGGTCTGTAAGATTGAGCACGCAAGCCTTTTCGCAGAGCGCCGGACAGATGCGTCCGGTGAATTCAGGAAAGTCGTTTGTGGCATTGAGCAGACGATAAGCCAGTTCCCAGTCGCCCTTGCAGAGAGCGTCGTTCCATTCAGAATCCTTGTTGCCCAACGGGCAAGCCCAATGGCAGAACGGCACACCGCAGTCCATGCAGCGGCTTGCCTGAGCCATGCGGTCACGCGAGTTGAGAGTCTGCTCCACCTCGCCAAAGTCATGTATTCTTTCGTGTAAAGGACGATACCCGGCTTCAAGCCTGGGCACTTCCATGAAAGCTTTTAGTTTTCCCATATCTTCCTTAGTTATTTATTAATTGCATATTGGCGATCTTCTCTTCCAGCTGGCGCATCTTCTCCTCCTGCAGCACCCGCTTGTATTCGATAGGAGTGACAAGGATGAAGTCCTCCACATAGCGGTTCCAGTCGTCCAACATGCGGCGTGCCAGGGCAGAACCCGTGTAGAGGTAATGCTGGCGGATGAGTTCGTGGAGCTCCTTGCGTGCCGAACTTTCCTCGACGAGCGATATCTCCACCTGATCCATATTACAGAAATAATCAAAAGTATGTTCACGGTCCCAAACGTAAGCCAGACCTCCACTCATACCGGCGGCGAAATTGCGGCCTATCTGACCAAGCACCACGATGCGGCCACCGGTCATATACTCACAGCAATGGTCGCCGGCACCTTCGATGACGGCTGTGGCTCCTGAATTGCGCACGCCGAAACGCTCGCCCACACGGCCGTTGACATACAGCTCGCCACCTGTCGCTCCGTAGAGTCCAGTGTTGCCGGCAATGATATTGTCTTCAGCCACGAAGTCGGCGCTCGAACGTGATGGGGGCAGAATGCTGATGCGTCCGCCGGAGAGTCCCTTCGCAAAATAGTCGTTTGCCTCGCCTTCCAGTCTGACGTTGATACCGCTGACGGCAAAGGCTCCGAAGCTCTGGCCTGCCGATCCCTTGAACTTAATGTTGATGGTGGAATCGGGCAGTCCCTCCTCGCCATAACGCTTGGCTATGACGCCAGAGAGCATTGTGGTGACTGCACGGTCGGTATTCTTTATGGCGTAGTCAAGATTCACCTCCTCCTTGTTCTCTATCGCCTTCTCACAGGCACTGATGATATCTTCATCCTTCACGCCGCTGACCTTTGTGAATTCGCTACGGTCCCAATGGAGTGCCTTGTCCGTGTCGGGACGGTGGAGCAGCCGGCTGAAGTCGATGGTTCCCAACTTTGACGACTTGTCCTGCGGGATGACCTCTATCATGTCTGTGCGGCCGATGATGTCCTTAAGATTTCTTACGCCGAGTTCTGACAGATACTCGCGCGTCTGCTGGGCAAGGAATGTGAAGAAGTTGACCACGTATTCGGCACGTCCGCGGAACTTGGCACGCAGGGTCTCGTCTTGCGTTGCCACACCTACAGGACATGTATTGGTGTTGCACTTGCGCATCATCAGACAGCCGAGCACGATGAGCGGCAGGGTGCCGAAAGAGAATTCGTCGGCGCCAAGCATTGCCATGATGATTACATCGCGTGCAGTCTTGAGCTGGCCGTCTGTCTGCAGGCGGACCTGGTCGCGCAGACCGTTGAGCACCAGTGTCTGCTGTGCCTCGGCAAGTCCGATTTCCGGCGAGATACCGGCAAAGCGCATCGACGATACCGGACTTGCACCCGTGCCGCCCTCAGCTCCTGAGATGACGATGAGGTCTGCCTTTGCCTTTGCCACGCCGGCGGCAATGGTGCCCACACCGCTCTCGGCAACAAGCTTCACGCTGACTGCGGCGGTGGGATTGATATTCTTGAGGTCGAAAATCAACTGGGCAAGGTCTTCGATTGAATAAATGTCGTGATGTGGCGGTGGCGAGATGAGCGTGATTCCAGGAATGGCATTACGTGTCTTGGCAATGATCTTGTTCACCTTAAAGCCGGGCAACTGTCCGCCTTCACCAGGCTTTGCGCCCTGCGCCACCTTGATCTGAAGTTCTTCGGCATTGACAAGATATTCGGCTGTAACGCCGAAACGGCCTGAGGCAATCTGCTTGGTCTTGCTGCTGAGCGACACACCGTCTACCTCGGTGTGGTAGCGGGCGTTGTCCTCGCCGCCCTCTCCCGTATTGCTTCGTGAACCGAGACGGTTCATTGCCAGGGCAAGTGCCTCGTGTGCCTCGATGCTGAGCGCTCCGAACGACATGGCTCCTGTGACGAAGTGGCGAACGATGCTCTCCACCGGTTCCACCTCGTCGAGCGGTGTCGGCGTGGCTGCCTTCTTGAAGGTGAGCAGATTGCGGAGGAAGATGGGGCGCTCGCCCTTTTCGGCATCTCCCGTAGCGGTATGGGTGTCGACGATTGCCGCCCACTCCTTGAACTGCTTATAGCTGCCCAAGCGTGTGGCGAGCTGCAGCTTGGTGATAGTCTCGGGGTTCCAGGCATGCTCTATGCCGTCTTTTCTATAACTGAAAAGGCCGTTGTTGGGTAGGAAATACTTCTCTTCTGCCTTCACTACAGGAGAGGGGAAGAAAGCTGCCTGGTTGAGCTCTGTGTATTCTCTTGCGATATCCTTCAGTCCGATACCTCCGATGGTGCTTATCTCCGTGCCGAAATGTTTTCTGAGCAATGCTTCTGAGAATGCCTTGCAGCAGAATAAACTCGTGAGGAATCTGCACCATAATGCCAGCACCGTCACCTGTCTTGTCACGAGTTTCGGCACCACGGTGTTGCATGTTCTCCAACACGCGCAGAGCATTATCCACCAACTCATGACTTTTGCCTCCATGTATGTTTACCACCATACCCACGCCGCACGCATCGTGCTCGTAGGCTGAGGCATACAATCCTTGTTTTGCGTCCATATTATAATGTTTGGTTGATACCTTTAAACAACTTTCTACCCGAAGAATCTATTTCTTTTATTTACAAGCCAACACGGCTTTTTCTCAATCCTCTCTAACACTTTGTTTGAAAATTGCAACAATCAATAGCAATATACAAGTGTATTCGTGTTTGCGGTTGCAAAAGTAAAACAACATTTTAAAACACGCAAATATAATGACAGTTATTTATTTCATAATACGAAATTTTGTTACGAAAACAACATCATTCATAACATTTTTATACCACGGATAAGTAATGCAAGCAAAAAAGACAAAGAATAGAAATTGCTTAACCCCAAAAAGTCACCGAGGCTTGCATGTTTTAAGATTTCAGAACAATACTCATGCCAGGCGTACTACTCAAAAAGGGCCTCGACACCACGTCGAAGCCCTTTTTCATCATTTTTGAATGTCTTAGCTGTTAGTATTAATGTAGCATGTAATTCTGAAAATCAGTGTTTGTTGATGCAAAGGTATCACAAGAATTGATTTAAAACAAATAATCTATAAGTTTTATCCCCAAAAACTACGTAAACGTTTGCAATCCTTTGGTTACAATTTACACCTTTGAATACGCAAAATATTGACCGATATCAACAGAAATACGCTATTTTTCATATATATGCATTATATATGAAATTCCAGTTTCCATAGTCTATCGCATACATTTATCGCTGCAATCGGGCTTTGGACTGGTGTAATGTTACAACAAGCGGAATGGCATGACCGAGGGTTTTCCGCTTCACGTATTTTTATACAGGTTGCCCATAGATGAATCCATCTACAAACGATAATCGGCACCACTCACAAAAAGAAAAAAATGCACTATTGCTGAAAACAGAATAATCAAGCTAGCCCTAATAACCTCTAAGTTTGCAGAAGATTGCGACGAAGTCGCATAAACTCCAAAATAATCAAGGTAAAACTATGATTGCTAAAGACAGTTTCGTACCTTTGTTGTAAAAAGGTAGAATCGGTCTGTCGAAGAGG
>NZ_JXQI01000007.1 GCF_000834015.1 Prevotella pectinovora
AAGAGAACCATCAAAAGGCTTTTCTTCACCGCGAGCATATGTTCTTAACCCAAATGGCTTATTTTGAAATATACGAGATGAATAAAAAGTCGAAACTTTTGAAAGAACTTTTTGAACTATACCAACACCTATGTTGTCACGAATGAAAATACTAAATTCAGATAAGTCTCTTTCACTAGTAATTCTTTTGTTATTTACAGAAGATGTAACAATACAATTTCCTTTATGATTTATATCCCAAAGGAAATAGCATATACCACCAGCAATATCGACATTATCAAAACAGTCTCTACTTTTGGGGAAATCAACAAGATGTGATATATGTTTATCCTTTAACATGTCAACTCTAAAATCATCAAGGCCTTTACCGCCTGCATACCATCTAGCGGGCATAATCATTGAAAAATAATTTGGTCTAATATGCTTTGCAGTATTAACAAAGTGATGGTATATAGGCGATGCGCTAATACCCTTACTACCTCCACCATCATTTTGCTGATATGGAGGATTCCCTATAATTGCATTAAATTCAATCATCTGCTTACTTGTATTTCCCTTCCAGAAACCAACGGACTTTAATTCTTTTACAAGTCCCTCTCGATCATTAGAAGCTCGTTCAATTAATTGTTCATTTTTAATATTTGCCTTGCTCTCTATTTGGCGAAAACCAAAGAGAGTACGTCTTGTGATACCAACAGCCATCGGTGTATTGCAGATAACAAATATATTATCAGTTACAATATCATCCCAAACGACTTGCTCTTCTTGCACACTAACGTTCTCTATTGCAATACATTCAGCCTTAATATATTCTTCAAGGCGACGACGATAAAGTGAATATGTCACAAAGAGCGGATAGAGACCTGTTTTTGAGTTAATTTCCAAAATTTTAGTTTGTACTTCACCAGATAGGTCAACATTGTCAAACAATTGCTTGGTAACATCGCCTTGATCTACAAATCGTGGCGTTTCAAGCATTCCAGTCTTCTCATCAAAAGTCTCATCATAAAAACACCATCCGCCAATCGTGTCACTCATATGCATATTGACAACACGCCAAGGGGTTAAGACAGTTTCTTTGTCGGGATTACGGAAGTAAGAGAATATTTCCGCAATCTGCTTGATGCGTTCATCGACGTGCATAAAATCGGCCTCACGTGTGAGTGCACGATATTTTTTACCAGCTTCTTCAAAGCGGGTTGCATTGAAACACTTACGAATTTTGTTAAAGTCCTCCTTGCTGATGCCCTTAGGCATAAATTCTGCCCATGACTCATCCTTGATTTTACGAGTAAAGTTTTCAACTGTAAGGTCTTCCTTGGGATCGCCAGCATCGGCACCACCATACATAAGCAGTGGAATGCGGAGAGCTATTCCACGTATGTTAGTTATACGAGCTTTGAACTCTTCACGAGCCTTCTTCAATTCCTCATTACGTGCGAGACGTTCAGCCTCTTTCTGAAGCCATTCCTCACGTTGTTCCTCACTCCAAGATTCCCATTGATGTTTAAACTTTTCATCCTTCTGAGCCTTTTTCTTTGCTCTTTCTGCCGCTTCAGCCTTCTTACGTCGAATACTATCTTCGTATGCAGCACGCTCTTCCTCTGTCATGTGACTAAGGTCAACTGCTTTCTTTGCTTCTTGTCGTTTTTCATCAGGTGCCTTACCTCCATTTTCGCCAATATGATTAACAATGTCTTCATCAATCTTATTAAGCTCGTCCTGATTGTAAAGACATGGATCATCAAAACCCTTGCGAACAAGACGATCAATAAAGACATTCTCCAACTGCTTATAGATATACTTTACATCAACAGGACTCATCTTTCCATTATTCATGGAAATGACTGGACACAGTTCTATGAAATCCTGTACAGTTTCCTGGTCACGCATTTCTTGTGTCTTTTCCTCCTCACCTTCCTCTTCTTTCTTCTCTTTAGCTTTTGCCATAGAAGAGAATTTAGCAGTTTCAGCCACAATCTTCAAAGTCCTGTCTGGAGCAAAGTCAAAAACGTAACAAGAGGTTTTCATCTTACCGTCAGGAGTCTTGTATGGTGACTGGACTCGGAAGATGGTCTGCATATATGTTGCAGCCCCATCACCACCTTTCAAATAGAGTACGGCAGACCAAGGGCGAACAGTTACACCAGTAGTCAGACGGCCACAAGAAATTGTGATTGTACTAGTTTTCTCAGGTAATTCACCTATGGCATTGTTCACTGCATCGAGAGCATTCTCGTTTTGTTCATCAATATCTCCTTTTCCTGCAACATTGACAATTTCAAAACGCTTAAATGTCGGATGTTCACGTAATAATTGTGTTAATGCTGCAGCTTCATCAACATGCGATACTACCCATAAAGTATGCCGGAACTGCTGTCGGTATTCTGTTGTTGAGAACGGGAAGTTATTGGTATCATCCTTTGTACAAAGTAACTGAAGGAATTTCTTTACCTCATCTTCATGCACAAACCGGCCTTTTGCACCTTGTGGCATAGCAGCCTTGTCTGCCTTTGGGTTTCCTGTCCATGTACGCAAAAACTCGTTAAATGTGAATACGCCATCATGATCCACAACATCTTTAATATTATTAGTAATGTCGTAGGTGTAAATGTTCATCTTAGGCAATTCTGCATATGGATTTAGCTCATTTGGGTGTTTTACACTCCATTCAAGCTTTGCCTGTTGTTCAGAAATATAGTCCCAGGTAAAGATTTCCTCTTCTTTAAAGTCTTCATACAGGTTAAAGGGTGTACCTGAAAGATGAAGCATCTTTGTCTGTCCTTTATGTAAAAACTCGTCAATAACTCGCTTACCAAGAGCGGTACGTGTTCCCTCATGTGCTTCATCAATAACAACAAGGTCCCAATCAGTGTTCAAGATGTCTGCCTTTAGTTTCTCATTCTCTTTAGTAGAGTTATGACCAAAAGCGTCTTCCTGCTTATCTTTGTTCTTTACCTGAGTTTTAACGTTTACAAGTTCAGACAGACGAAGGTACTGCATTGAGACAAAGAATACATAATGATGGTCTTCACTTTGGTTAACGAATTTCTCTAAGTCGTAGAATCTACGCTTATCATGCTGTTCATCATCGAATAAAGTACTAAAATCCCACTTCTTTTTTTGATTATCATTTCCTACTATACGGTCAGAAACAACATTGTGAAAGTCGTCTTTCCAACTATCTTTTACGTCAGGACGATGTGTTACGATGAGGGTGCGTTTCACGCCCATTTCACGAGCAAGCTGCAAAGCACATAATGTCTTACCAAAACGCATCTTTGCATTCCACAAGTACTGAGAATACTTTGATTCTACTGTCCATTGATAACCAGAAACTTTACTGCCGCTTCGCTTACAGAATTGGTTCTTAGCTCTATCGATAGCATCCCTTTGTTCAGAACGAAGTGTAATCTGGTCATCACCGAAAAGTGATGCTCCAAACGTCGCCTGTATTTCTTCTAAAGTATTAAACGTATTGTCCATAGAAGTGAGGGTTTTATTGTTGAGTTTTATTATTATTTACTAATGATTCAAAGGTCTGTTTAGGAGCAGACTGGTCATGAAAGTCTTGCGACTTTAATGTTGCCTTCTTGATATTTACCCCGTCTAAGAAGTCCTTGATTAAGCAGTATTGCTCAAAGAGTTGAACTGGTTCTGGAATAGGTTTTACCAACTCAGGAAGATTCATCTCGTCCAGACCGAATAAACTATTCTGGGCAATTTCTGCTCTTTCTTTTATTTGCCTTTCGTAGTCTTTTAACTTCGCCTGGTATAATTCCTCTCGCTGTTTACGATTTTGAACCATGTCTTCATATCCAGGTAATCCGTAAGTTAGACCATCCATCTGCCACAAGTTCCATGATACGATGTAAGCAACACCTGGCATTATACGCATCTTGTTTTGATTAAACTTTTTTTCGCCAAACTGCTCAACGTAGTGCTCCTCAAATGTGTAGAAGAGAGCTTCACGAGCTAAAAGTAGGTTGTCACCTTGCCACTCGAAACCGTATGTTGAGCGTAAGGCAATCTTTGCCCATAAAATCCACTCTTTTGAATCCTTCACATTTTCCGATACAATGCGCAGTTTGCGGTCAAGCATACCTATACGGAACTTCGCTACATCATTATATTCGCCAGTAACGGCATCATAACGATTAGCAAGATAAGGGGCTTCACCACAGGTTGTCTCCAGACGCATATCAGCTACATAATCCTTCCAATCTTTCCCTGTACCTTCAAAAGAGATTTGCTCTTCATTGTTTATCCATTTATGCGGATTATCAGGGTCAGGGGAGTTGAAAAGACCTTCTTTACGACCGAACCAAGCTTCATCAATCAAGTTATTCTGTGCATTACAAATCCATGAAGGAGTAAACACTTCTGCCTTATCCTTGGCTCGTTGTGTTTGCTCTTCCTTCGATTTTACTGCACGAGGACGAATAATTTCTTGATATTTGCTTTTATCATCAGGATTCTGCTTTATATCTTCTTCATACTGTTCTTTTGTTAAGACAACGCCATCAACAGAAACATACGAAGTGATTTTGTCTATTGTTATTGGGTCAAAGAAAGCGAAACCCTCTCCATAATCAGCATACGACTCGGTAGCCCAGTAGATGTTCTGCTGGGTTGTATGATCCTTCAAAAGGTTCATACAGACCTGTTCTCCGTAGCTGAGAAGCAATTGGTTTTCACTTATGTCTGAACTATTAACCATATTTATGCAATATCGAGTGCAAATCTAAACTTATACTGTGCAGTCTATCTTCACACTCCGTAAATTTTTATAATTTCTTTATATTTTTCTATAATCTGATTACGAAACCACTCTGGAGAAAGCACTTCAACCTGTTGTCCAAACGAGAAGATGTTTTGTTCCAACTCTCGGTTAATTCGCACATCAATGGATAGTGTGCCATCATCCGCATTCACAACCTGTTGACTATGATGAATTGGCTTCGAAACGACATAAGGGAATCGCTCCTTAGCGAATTTCAGTACGACATGTTCCACATCAGGATGCTTGCGGTCATGAGTTACACCTACTATGTCATCGAAATATGTCTCATAGTCAATCTGGTCATTTTCTACAAACCGCACATTGGCGATAGAGAACTTCACAATACGGTCGAGAGCCTTGTTTACTGGACTCATTCCATATTCTCCATGGTCTTCAAGTCCGAAAAGGAACCACCGTGTATTGTACTGCTTCATATAGTGAGGATGGATGACCATAGTCTGTTCATCCCCTTTATATGGGCGGTAAGTCATCTTCAATGGCTGGTGGTTGATTATTGCATCGATAAGGTCTGAAAGAAACTCAATGCCTTTCAGCTGGTCATTTTGCTCAAAGGAAACGACTTTATCACGATTAGCTTTTATACCAAAACGGAGTTCCAAACTTGAAATCACCTCTTCCAGCCATGCGTTCTTAGGACTGCGATAGCGACCAAGCATGTCAATGGTTGAAAGGAGGTTCTTCACTTCCTCGACAGAAAGTTCACTGCTGAAGATGGAGAAATGGGGATCTTCATAAGTGTAGTAGCATCTTCTACCCTCAATAGGACGCGCCACGATAGGAGCATTATAAGAAACTCTGTCACGCATATAAGTTATATCAGCACGTATTTGACGAAGACTGACAGTCTTACCATACATATCAAGCAAAGCATCATTTACCTTGTCAACGAGGTCTTCAATCTCGTAACGACGATGACGGTCACTGAAACAGCGGTCAAGTATCTGGTATCGTAAAAGCGCGTTCTTATTGATAGGCATAATCGATGATGGTTAGAAGGGTTTAATCTTGATTTTTTAAAATCGTAGAATCATCCATACGAACTAAATCGCCAATATCGCACTTCAATGCCTTGGCAATCTCAATTAAGCTCTCCAAAGTGGGCTGAGAGGTATTCGTTACCCACCTGGATATAGTGGCAGTGTCCTTGTTAAGCATCTCGCTAAGGTCTTTATTAGTCACCATGCGCTCTGCCATCACTACCTTAATTCGATTCAACGGTTTGGAGTCCATATACATTAATTTATATTGTTATTGGTTGCAAAAATACGATTATTTCTTGAAAAAACCGCTGATTTCTGCACGATATTGTTATTGGTTGCAAAAATACGATTATTTCTTGAAAAAACCGCTGATTTCTGCACGAATTTCTCATTTTTCGTGCAAAATAATTGATTTTGGAGTCAATTTTCATTATTTCTTAGTATATTTGCATATTGAAAAGACAAGAAGCTACATGGCAACAGGATAAGTTGGCGTAAGTTGTTAATTTCTGGAAGCTATGAAGATAGGCTGCACAATAGGTCTCTACTTTTGCGCCTAAGATTTAATTACTCACATTAAAAACAAATGAAGTATGGCAACATTAAGAACCTATAGATGCAAATGCGGGTATGAAGTCCAAACTGAACCCACTGGGCATTATGGACTTTTCGCCGGAGAGTTTTACAACTTCCGTTGTGCAAAATGCAAAGAAATAATCTCTATTTCCGCTGACGAACTGGCGAGTCAACGGTATTTCCCTACAAGTCCAAAGTGTGGGGCAGAAAACGAAGAAATACACAACTGGAATCCTATCGAGGGACATTGCCCTAAATGCGGCAAGAAAATGCAAGAGGTTCCTGGAATGATAATTATGGCAGATTAAAATCTTTACGATTATGAAAAAAGCGATTTTCTTTCTTTTGTTGATTTCAACTATCAGCGCAAATGCACAGACGGCAAAGACAACCACAAAGACACCAACCAGTTCTAGGTCTGTGAAGCATGAACAGAAGGTTGCCTCCCTTCTATCCAAAATCGACACGCTTCTTTTGATTAATAATCAATTGTTGGAACACTTGGAGATAAACACTTCTCTAAAGGAGCGTTACAAATTATATCAAACTGAAAACATCTATACCTTCCTTCAGCTGGACACAAAAACCGGCATGATAGAACAGGTTCAGTGGTCATTAGATTCTGACAATGAAGGAAGTGTAACCATTAACTCTGATGATTTGACCTATGGATTTGGCTATGGTTCCGGGTCTTTTGAGTTATACCCAACCAAAAACATGTATCAGTTCATACTCATTGACAAAACAAGCGGCAAGAAATGGCATGTGCAATGGGGTATGAAAAGTAGTAAACGTTGGATAAGAAGAATTTACTAATCAATGAAAACCTATCTTGAAATAAAGGTTCCTATATACTACAGTGCTCCTTGGTTTTATGAACTCAGGAAGGCATTGAAAGATATGCCTGTACTATGGCAAAAAGGTTATTACCATATAACCATAGCCTTCATTGATGACACACAGCACCTTCCTGATGTAGAAACCATCATGCATAAGTATCTGGATCATGCCCATCCTGTCAATATCACCTTTGACAAGTTGGACGTTTTTACTGCTGGCAATGGTATGAAGATTGTACATCTTGGTACAAACAACATTCCAAAAGGATTCCAAACCTTGGTTGATGACATCAGACGTGACATTAGTTGCACAAACTCCAACATACAGTCTGATTTCAAACTACATGTCACATTAGGTCGCATATCCGAACCAGAGGCAAGCATTGATGATGTCGGATTCCTCATTGACGAAATAGACTTCATGCCTTTTACTCTTTCACTCAATGAAGTTGAATACAGGGTATTTAGAGGAAGAAGTATTTATAAAAGCACTCTTAAATAATCACATAAAAACGTCTTACAATTATGAAAACAAAAGCCGTTACAATTAGTTTGCTCCTATTTTCTTTTGTGTGCTTAACATCCTGCAACAACACAGGAGGGAAACTAGAAGAATTAGAAAAGCAAGTCAATAAAATCGCTCTGAATACAGCAAACGCAGAACCTATCTATAGGCTTTACCCCACACGAAACATGTGGAACTTCCTGAAGCTTGATACAAGAAATGGTAAAATCTCGATGGTACAGTTCTCTGTTGAAGATAATGAGAAGCAATTTGAGTACGAGCTTTCCAATAAGGCTCTATGCGAGAATACCGCTCCGGGAAGATTTATGCTACAGCCAACAGAGAATATCTATAATTTCATCATGCTTGACCAAGTATCGGGACAGACATATCAAGTACAATGGAGTTTTGAAGAAGACAAACGTTTCATTATACCAATAAAATAGTTATCTGGATAGTCCTGACGAGTGCTGAATTTCAAAATTAAGGAGTCTATCGCTCATTGCATAACTAAGTATAATGCCCTTTTGACCAAGGGCATAGTAAGCAGCTTTTGCTGTTTCACCACTGTCAACACAGTTATCCAGAAGATATGGGATTTTCCCTTTGGGCAATAAGCCAACTTGACGGAACCCCAGTTCTGCACTTGTTAGAGGATGCCCATCCATCTTGGCTTGATAGTTAGAAACCCGGCTTTTGTCTTTAAGCACATTGGCAACAGAAATTCTTCCGTCTGATTGTTCCGAAATAGCTCTGGCAAGATATAGTGTCTGAAGAGCATAGCCATGATGCCCGGGAATGGGAACAATAACCGCATTCTCGGGCAACATCTTTGCTAACTGACGAGCGCAAAAGTTAATGGCTTGCGGATCATTCTCTTTCAACTTATGACAAAGCCAGTTGTTGATGCCGTCATAATAATGACCATGAGAAATAAACCGTATGCCGTCAACTTCCATATCTATGGTTCTATCTTCCATCACCTGATATATAAAAGTGCCAGTTCTGCATAACGGCGACGTTCTATGGAAGGTATTTTCTTTCCTTTCCAATGACAGAATCGCACATAGTCTTCCTTGAAATCACGAATACCTGCCTCGATTTTCTTCAGCAACTTGCTTTTTGGCCACTTGCCTTTACAGCCAAGGATTTTTCCTGGTCCTACGTTGTAGGCAAGAGCAGCAAGTAGAAGTGAGTCTTTATCATACTTATTGAACATCGCACACAAGGACTGGAGATCTCTTCTGAGCAATGCATCAGCCTCTTTAAGAGACATATTCGATGAATAAGTCTCGCCTGGTCTCAGTTTATGACCATACCCGACGTAGGGATAATCCTTTTTTCGGTGGATGCCCTCATAATACTTGATGCAGCATACGGCTCGCTCAAAAGGGGGCAAGTCGTAAATGCTGTTCATAGTCTCTAACTGTTTTGTTTCAGAGGGTTCACGAGCCTGAGCATTCGCATTCAGGCACATGGCTATCAGATTGAATAGAATTATAGTTCTTACTTTCATTATCAACGTACTTTGAATTTATTGATTTCGTCTATCATATTCTTCACATCGAGGTTTACGGAAACGAAATTCTGGTACAGAATACGTTCCTTAGCATCAACGGAAGGGAAAGAATAAAACTTAGGAATCGGGTAGTGCTCGTAATCTGCTTCTTCCGCCTGTATTTCCTTCATGTCAAAGTCTGTCTTGCAATAGAACTTTGAGGTCTGGAACTCGGCACTCTCCTGAATGTTCATAGAGTCACCCCGTCCTGTCTTGGTCTTGATGAAATCACGTGCAGACTGACCACATATCCAGCCAGTAGGCATGTCGGAAATCTTAGAGGCAGGAACAAGGCTGTCCATATTCTCATTGAGATTGATAGAGGTCTTGTCACGGTCGATGGTCACACCTTTCTTTAACTGAACAACTTTTCCAAATATGTCGTTACTGAGCCATTCGAGGGTTTCCTTGGCTCTGGCAGAACCGCTGACCACATTACCAACTGTCGTGATAACCTTCTGCATACCGACTTTGCCGTAGTCGCTTTCCAACTGAGGCAGTTCCTGAAAACCGAGTGCCACGCTTACCTTATTGCTTCGGGCAGTACCAATAAGACGGTCTATCTTGTGAAAATACAGGGTTGGCAACTCATCGACTATGATGCTGACTGGAATGTTCTTACCCTGACCGGTATTGACACGAGTGACAAGACGGTTCAAGATAAGGGCATTCAAGGCTCCGATGATGCTCTCCATTTCGGGATCGTTGGCAATCAGCAGATAACTGGGATTGGCAGGGTCTGACACCTTCAAATCAAAGTCATCGCCATCCTTGTGGAATATCCAATAGGACTCTTTGGTGGCCAGACGTGAGGTATAGACACGCAGCGTACCAATCATACCTTCCAACTGCTCCATAGCCTTGTTCTTCATGGCTGTCTGGAACGGACCAAGTAGCGGTGCTACCTCTGGGTCTGTTTCCAATACCTCGAAGATGGTCTGATAGTCAAGATTGAGGAACGAGAGAATATGCGGCATGTCGCTGTACTTGCCAAGCCAGTAGTAACTATCCGGGCTGACCTCGTTGTGATTGGCATCAAAGACTCGTCCTGTCGGTTTAGGACGATGCGTCTTTGGCTCTTCGGTCATCTCGGCTTCCAATGGCTTGTTGGTTTTCTTGTCATACGGAACCTTTCGGTAATTAGCGAAGAAGAAGATACAAGCCGCAAGGAAGTTGACGGCAGAAGTCTGGAAGAACTGGTCAGAACCACCTCCACCCTCTTTCTTGCCTTTCTGCAGAGATTCGAGCAACGTCTCAGCCGTTTCACTGGCAGCGGCAAGATTGGGAATGTATTTGAGCTGAATAGGATTCACTCGTCGGCTATACTCTACATCTACGAAGTTGATGATATTGAACTTGCAGCCCTTGGGCACCTTGCCAGCTGCAAGGTTTTTGCGGTAATGATAGTAGAGTTTGGTGGCCAGTGTAGGAAACTTGTAGTCGTAAACGACCATAGCAAAGCCCTTGGCACTATGCTGACGAATGAACGGCTCGATAATTGAGAAGGTCTTACCAGAACCAGGAGTACCTACCACCCATGTACCACGGAACGGATTGACGATGTTCACCCATCCCTTGCGGAACTTCGACTTGTAGTAGTAGCGCATGGGGATATTCACGCTATACTTATTCTCTATCAGCTCTTCACATTGCTGGAAGGATTCGTTCTCGAAGTTGAAACGGTCTTTGAGCAGCCCTTCCTTCAAGAACTTACTGATGTTGTCGAGTGCCACATGAATGAGGATGGTTCCCAGTATGGAGGCTGCCATATAGAGCCAGATGTTGAGAGTTATCGTATAGAAACGTGTGTCCATGCGTGTCTTGAACAGCCAGATAGACACAAGCGTCACGATGAAGCCGCCGACTAAGGGATAAAGCACCTGACGACGGGCATCAAACTCAATATGTTTCTTGTTGCGAGTACCGATACAAGTTATACAGATACAAAGGATAGTGGCCAACTTGCTCCAAACGAGATTGCCATCATGGTAGATAAACCATCGTTTCATGCGGTCATGGACATCGCAGACGATACCGCCCCAGTAGTCAAGCAACGCTGGGTCTATGGCATACTCGAAAAACTCAACTACGAGAGAGACGTAGATGAGTGTTCGGAATATCTTATAGGCAGTCTGAAGTTCTTTGGTTTCTTCCATTTCTGATTATCTCTTGGCTCTAAGTTAATTGTACAACGTGATGATTGGTCGTATTTTATGCGACTCGATTTTGGGCGTTTCCTGCAATGCACCTGATGACAGAGAGAAGAGCCAGGCTTTGGCCGACTCCTGCCCACTGACCTCTGTAGAACTCCAGTACCAGCATTCACTTGGATCTGCTGAAATCACGTCACCTCCGCATTTACTAATATAGCTATTGACAGCAGCCCGTGAAGCATAAAGCAACTGGAGCTGGGCAACGGAAGGTATATAGGCACTCTGACCATACTTCCACATGGCAAAGACGGAATTTGCAGCCGGAGATAAGCCAGAGGAGAACAAGGCATGGGTATTGGTATTGCCGTCAAACGCCGTCGGATTGGCCGAGGTGTTCTGCTTGACACCGAGACTGTCACAGAAAGCTGACTGCTCTATGTCCCACAGATAGACGGCATAGCCAGTACCTTCTGTCTTTCCATCCTGATTGACATGGAAAACCACACCAATGGGAGTCTTACCCTTGCTGACCACATCGTCATAACGGACTATCTCACCATCGGTACACAGAATATCACAGGTCTTCATGGCTGTATCAGGAAACTCTATGTGCTCATCACATGAGGTCAAAGTAACTGCAATGCCTATGATGGCAACAGTAGCATGGATATAATTCGATATCTTCATCTTGAATACTATTTAAGGGTTGGAATCTTGATGCCTATAACAATTCCTTCACGGAACAAGTCTTTTCGGTCAGGAACCATCAGGTCACACTTGGCTTGCACATACATCACCCATCCTTTTCGGAGGGCGAAATTATGCTCATACCCCACATGGAAGCCACCAAGGAATTTGTCTGTATTACTGCCGACACTTGCTCCGATACGAAGGTTGCCATAATTGTTGCGTCCACGTACCACACAGGGCTTGTAGGCTACACCTATGCCCCAGGTATTGTAGTTCTTCCAGAAAGATTCGGGACAGATATGACCACACGACTGGCATTCGTCCCATTTGAGATAGCCATTGACAAAGTACTCCCAAGCATTGTGGTACTTAGTCTCGTGTTCCCAAGACAAGGTTGCATCAAGGCCATTCTCATAGAGAAGTCCCATGCCAAAGGAGATACGGTCACTGTGGGATTGTGCAATAGCTGATGCGGACATACAGATAGCCGCAATCATAGACAATAGAACCTTCTTCATGGCTTATTCCTCCTTCAACAATAAAGCGTTAAACGAATCGGCATAGAGCACATCCTCATAGTCGATATTGAGGGTAATGGCTCTGCCGCTAATCTGCTTCTCGGACAGTTCAATACTCAGCACCTTATCATTCGGGAAGGTCATCTTCTTCAGGACAATGACGTTTCGGTAGCCGTACTTGAACGTCTGACTCTGGTCAAGGACAAATGCCGGAGTGAGTTCAATCATCTGGGCATTGGTGGCCTTTGACTGCTTCTTATCGGAGAGCTTCACTCGCAGTTCATCAATATCGAAGCGGATATTGGTACGGTTCTCGATTGAGAAGTCTATGAAGAAGTACTCCCCTACGCTATAGATGTTGTTCAGGCGCATGGTCATACGATGCTGCTTGGTACTGACATTGCGGATGCGAGCTGCTGAGTTCCATATTGAGCGTGCATACTTTGCCATTTCCTCAGTGGACATGCTGACAGACGGATTGTTGTAGGCAATTCTCTCCTCTGGCAAGATTTGCTTGTCGGTAACTGCCTCCTGCAGTCTGGTCGTGTAGATTAGTGCATATTGGCTACGGTAACGCTCAGTTACGATGGTGACGATGGCAAGTACATCACCATCTGCATGAACATCCGCTCCCTCCTTGGGTTTCAGACGGATGGTGTTGTTAATGGGCTGGTCGCCTACAACCTTGTCGGTACTGATGTCAACAAAACGAACTGGCTCGGAAGCCGTAATGACGGTTGTCACCTGTTCGTTCACCGTAAGTTGTTCCATCTCTTCATAGGTTTGCTGTGCCATTGCTGGAGCAGCAGACAGGGCACCCAACAGGAGTGCGCCAAGACTTTTGATTGATTTCATATACATTGCTGAATTAGTATTTTGACGTTATTTATTCTTTGTTTCTCTGCCATTGATCAGATATACGAATGTGCCATACTTCAACTTGGCTGAGTTCTTCTTGATAGACTTGCCAAGAGCATTACTGGTCTTCTGAACGATGTTACTGATAGCCTGGTTGCCCCATTGCGTGAGGGCATTGCCTCCAGAGGTATTGCTACTGGTGAGCGATGAAGTATTGCTCATAGCTCCAGAAGCCACGTCTTTACTGGTTTCTCGGAAACTGCTGCTTGGAACATAGAGACCTTCAAGTCCGTCAGTATCATAGATTGAAAGGTTGACCTTGATAAGCTCATCATGTATCAATATGCTCTTGACGCTTCCTTTAACTCGCTGAGAGCCGAAGCCACTCATCAACGCATAGATATAAGTACCCTTGGGCACCACTACTTCATTGATTTCGATGTCATCCAGAAGTCGGAGGCGCACCCTGCTGCCATCCACAGCCTTGACATTCTCATCGATGATGGCCTTGATAAGATTGGGTTCCTCATCAGCATTGGCAATGGTATTGAAGTAGTCAGATGTCACCTTGACCTTCTTCACAACCTCCTGAACTTCGTCATCTTCGCTCACACCTTTCACGGCACGCTCGTTGACAGTTAGCTTTCCTGCAGCCTTTCCCTTTTGTTCACCAATAGAATCTGTGTTTTCTGAGCCATTATCATTGACTGTTGGGGATTGCATGGCTTGCTGGCCTTGCAGTCTGGCCTGAGCCAAGGCACGGTTCAGTTCCTCCATCGCTTCTCGTTCACGCTGCTGACTGCGTGCGAGCCGGTCTTCTTCTGAGAGGGCGTTGCCGTTTGCGACTTCCTGACCTTTTTGTGCGCTTTCCTGTAATTGTCTCTGTAATTCAGCGAGTTTCTCGGCATCTTGTGATTCGAGCAGTTCACGCTCCTCGTCGCTGTACTTAGAGTCGTAGTTTTCTTTTTCTTCATCGTTATTTCTGTCTATGTTGTTCATTGCAGTATAATCGTCAATACGACCATACGACTTTAGCATACTCTCATACTTATTACCAATACCATCCCCCTTCATCTTGGCATCTGGCAGGTCGGGATTCAAGTACTCTGTCGTGGTCATGCTGGAATCCGGGATCTCGGCCTTTTCAGTATGGAACAGGTCGATGACGAAATATCCGACGAAGAGCAGAGGAACATAGATAATGAGGGGCAGCATGTATTTCGGCTGCTTCCAGTTAATCTTCTTTAGCGTCTGTATATCCATTGTCTTTATTGTTTTGAGTTACACTTTCTTGAAATTCTCTGTTGATGCTGGACGGCATACAATGAGCTGAACTAATGGCTTTCCGTACTCGCCGATGGCGGTTCTTAATCATTTCGTCTTGTTGCTCCACTGCACTCCTGGGCTTTCCTGTCTGGTTCCATACACGCCCCATGCGGTAGATGTTCATGCCGAAACTGAATATGATAAAGCCAAAGACGATGATGAGAAATGCCTTGGTGTGCTTGTTGGCAAAGTCCTGCACCTTGGCAGCGAACTTATCCAACTTGCTCCACCTTGCGAATCTTCTGCCTGCATCAACATCCCTTTCGTACTGTTCTTTGTACTGAGGATCATCTTTGTCGGGCATCTTATCCCCCATGATGAATTTCTTCCAACCTCCCATAGCCTTGTACGATTAGTATGCGTTCTTGGTTTTCTGCTCAATGTCCTTATTCAGGAGCGTTCGCCAGTTGGTGATGAGAAGGCCATGAGGATTGTTGTCCGTTCTCGGCACCCGTTTCAGCTGTCCTGCCGTGACAAGTTCTCGCATGAGGATGCTTGTGCGTCGCTCAATACGCTGACGACCATAGTAGGTAAACTCCATGTTGTCCTTGTTGAACTTGATGCTGTCACAGAAGATACTGAACACGGCACTTGTTCCCATGATGTTCGAATAGAAGCCTTTTTCCTTTAGGGTGTTGTACTGGGCAAGACCTGTTTCATCGACAAGGTACATGGCTTTCTCCGTGGTGTACTTGATGTACTTGTCATCAGGGGCAAGCGTAAAGAAGAACTGGTGGAACATTTCCACATGGCTCTTTGCTTCAACGTCAAGCGTCTCTTCCATCGTGCTTCGATTCACGAGGATAGGCACATTACCGTCAAGGACATAGACCTTCTGGTGGGCATCATTGACCATCGTCCGAGCCGTCCAGATGCTGGAGATACTGATGATGACACATCCCGTCAAAAAGAGAGAACAGATAATCAACACCAGCTTGATTTTGTTTTCGAGATTTTTTATAACCATAATAGCTGTGATATTTGAATTGTATTACATTGTTTCAACCATTTACAACACTCTGCCTACCATGCCCTGTGCAGACATTTTGGCCTGTTGTGCGACACCTTCACCGAAGTTTCGGGTCGAGAAGGCTGTCTCACCTTCAGGAATCATCCATGCGGCAAGGTCTGGAACCAAGTTCAGGCACTTCATGGCGACAATACTTGCTGCCATCAGATAACCGGCTGAGAAGAACGAGTTCTGAAGGTATGCTGCCATCGTCTGCTCACTCTGGGTAATGGCCATCAGGTTTTCTGCCTGGATATTGAGTACCACATCAAAGAGCAACAGCACGTAGAAGCCGACGAAGTAGAGCATCGCACCATAGAAATGGACTGTCAGATAGCGAATGAGCCACTTTGCCCATGAGGATTCCCATTTGGGCAATAGACTGAATGCCCATTGTATAGGCCCGAAAATAGTAAGCATACCAAGCAATATCTGCTGGCAATAGATGGTTGACCACCATCCGATGCGGAATACTATCAGGGCTATGAGCATGATAATCTTGTCAAGTCCAACTACTGCACCACTCGTTAAGGAGGTGAACCAGAGCTTGCTGGCATTCTCTTCCATATTGGTGACTTCATCGACACCTGCCTGTTCCATCGTACTTTCTATCAGGTTGGGGTCAGACGTTCCCGTATGGGCAACATCTGCCTTGGCCTGAAGGTCTGTGTACATGGTGTCTCTGGTATAAATCAGCTCCTGGATCTCCTCAAACTTATCCTCAATGATGATGGATTCTGCCTCATAGAGGTCATGCGTATAGGAGCCTATGCAGTTCGGGATATAACTGAGGAAGTCAAGGAAGCACCAACTGCTGCCACTATTGGTAATGCCCGTATCTGCCGGTGGGTACCACCAGCAAAGGATAACGCTGATGACAAGAGGCTTAAAAAGCTTCATGATGTCAAGCGGTTCGTGCTTCACCATCATCTTGTAGGCCATACCAGCCGCTACAATGATGGAGAAGAGTGCAGCGAGTGCCATGCTCATCTGCAATATCCACCAAAAACTTCCTTGTGAGCCTGTAAAAGTAGCGTCACAAAGAAACTCGTTGGTCTGGAATATCACATCATCAATCTCTTCTTCGAGGATGTTGATACCAAAGTCTGATAGTATGCTTGTATCTGCCATTGGGGTTGTTTGTTTTGAAATATGTCAATAGTTTTTATTCGTCTATAGTGATTGTGCCATCCGAGGAATTGGAACCTCCATCGGAAGAGCTATTCCCATTTTGGACTTTCCAACCGGCATCACGCCATCTGTTGTAAGCAGCTCTGGCGTATGTTCCATTATGGTTAGGTCTTGTACTTGTTGCTTCGAGCAGTTCCTTGGTCTTGGTTCTGGTATTCAGCTTAACAATGTACTTGACCAACGTCTCATTCTGCTTACAGATGTCTGCATAGATGGTCAGGTATTCTTTCTTTCGCTGAGCATTGGGCATATAGGCATCTTGTGTGGCTTTAATGGCACACTGGAAGATGTTATAGTAGTCGTTCCACCGCTCCTTTTCGTTGAATGTTCCTCCTGCGCTAACGATGCGGTTGATGTTGTTCTGGAAATCATTCAACTTATTCGTTATCTTTGTTCCTTCGGCAAGCCACGCCAAATCAATCTGGCGGTCTGCGACATTGAGTGCTTCAATCTCTGCACGCTTCTCCAAGGATGCTTTGACAGAATCTGCATCGTCCACCTGTTGCCACCCAGCGACACCTGCCAGTGAACGATAGGTAAGCTTGTTCTTTGAACCTGCTGACCTCTGGTAACTACGATGGAAAACATCGTAGTAGAATGCAGGAGTCAGACCACCTGCTCCAATCTCTTGCACGGTTATCTGATTCATCTTTGCTTCATCGTGATTGTAGGTCACATACGACTGCGCACGTACTTCAAGTATTGATGAAGCAATAATCATCATAACCACTGAGAATAATTTAGTTACGTTATTCATTTTACAATTTAGTTTAAGTTGAACATTATATCCTGACAATACTAATCCCTACCTAAATATCCATTCCTTCGCCACCGTCCGAAAGCCCCATCAACGATCTCCTTCATCGTCTTGGCGCGATACACCTGAGCCTTCCAATAGCCTATGCGAACCTGTATGTATTTCCATGTCTCGAAGTAGGCTGTATTCAGATGTTTCTTGATGTTATCCAGACTCTGATTGATTGCATTCAGGACTGTCAGGAGGTCACTTGTTGAACAAGCTGCAGCCCCAGTCGCATAGAGTACGAGGTCACTGACAGACCTGTATAGATTATCACCTTCGTCCGCTATCTTTGACAATGCCCTGGCATTGATGGTAATGAGAAGCGTATCGGTAGTGACTATGTTACCTCTCGACAAGCATTTCTCATTAAAGTCATTCAGCATCTTCTTATAATCTGCCACTCTGCCACTAACGGTCTCGTAGGTGTTATACACGTTGAGACTGGTTCGCAAGGACTGATAGAGTATGTCGATAATATCAAAGGCACGGGTATATTTGTCCAGCTCCTTGTTGATGTCCTTGTAGCCTATATTGGCATCGCTGCTGTAATCATGCAACAGCTTATTGCTGGCTTCAAGGGTCGAACGTACAAGGAGAAGACTGCGCTGCTCTTTGTGGTCGTTGATGTAGGCTTCCACAGAGACAACATCAAAGCCCAGTTGAGCCTTGGCTGACATTGGAACCAAGGTCAACAGGCAAAGAATTATGTAAAGAATATTCTTATTCTTCATAGTCATCGTCGTATTTGCCGTTATAACTGTCTGAGTGCATCTGGTTGGCTGCATTGCGGAGCCAACGTCTGCGGCACTTTTCTACTAATGTATGTCTTCTGCCTTGCTCGTCATTGATATAGGGAAGAGCTGACATGAGCATGTCGACAATAGAATGCTTGTAGTGCATCATCTTCTCCAATGATACGAGGTCGGCATATATCTTGGTGAGACGGGAATCTATGTCTCTCGCTATCTCCAGTCGGTCACTTGACCACAACAGATGGTAGGTATCTTCCGAGTCATCTTCTGCTATTGGCTCACTCTTGGCATATTCTACATTTGGCTGACAGTTGGGGAACTCCCTTGCCACTTCGGAAAGCTTCTGATTAACCATATTTGCCTTTTCCTCGTCACTCATCTCTGGATCCAGATTGAGAACTGCTATTACCTGCGTATCGCTATAATTGGTGGTGAGTTCCCAGGCAATCTGAACGATGGCACGGTGAATCTTTATGCCAAGGAAGTATTTGGGCCGCCTTGCTATGCTGACTGTTGCCTTGAATGTGATAGTGCCGTTAATGTTCGGCATGGTAGCTGTACGGACATAAGTATTTCCGTCCCAAGAGCCACTGCCATTCCAAGAGAGATTGAAAGCGGTCTTACAGTCCTGCATGATGGCAGGAATACGGTAGTAGTCATCGGTTGAAACCGATTCTCCTTCCTGTGCCTCCTGCTTTGCTTGTTGGTATTGCGTGAGCTGATTCTGCCAGCTGCTTTTCTCTGAGTTAAGTGAACTGATGCGGTTCTTATTGGCGTTATACTGTTGACGATATGCAGCAGCATCTTCCACGCTCGCACTGGCAATCTTCTTGATAAGGTCGGCATTCTCTGCTTCAAGGGCATCAATCTGTGCCTGTAGCATAGCAATCTGACTCTGGCATTCCTGAATCTTAGCATCCAGCTCTGATGTGTTCACGCTCGATTCACTTACGCTCGTAGCCATAGCGCATTGCTTGGTGTGGGCATTGACACTACCACCACAACTGCTACACTTGTACTGTGTGCTGCCCTCACTTAACTTGGCTCCATCATGGCAGGTGACACTAATAGTGGCCACCTCACAGTTCTGCAGCTTTCTGGCATCAGTAGCCTGATAGTATTTCTTGCTATCACATCCTAAGTAGTAGGTGTAGCCTTCCTCATTGTCATTATAGTCTGCAAGACGCGCGTTCATGCCAGCCTTGAATGCCTGGAGGTTCATGGAATAGGAGTCAAAGACATCCTCGTACTTGATTTCCGTATTATTCCAAGATTTGGTCACATGAATCTCATAAGCGTAGGCTTTAGCATACTGACCACTACGGCTCTTGCTCAGGATATAGGCACTGCTGTAGTAGTTGATGCTGTAATAGAAGCCATCGTTGCTGTTATTTAGCTGCTGAACACGGCTACGGCTCCATCCTGCGTGATTCTCGGAGTTCTGCAGTGCAGCCTCTCGTTCGCTGCTGGTTGGCCAGTAGTTAGGATCGCTGGTACTGATACGATACCAATGGTCACCATAGAGGATGCTGTTATCATCGGTGGGAGGATAATAGTCACACAGTTTGACGCTGCCCCTGTCCACACGATAGATATACCATCGTTGAGTATAGTACTGACCCATACCTTCACGGGCATAGTCTGTTATCCATGAGGTAACATTATAATTAGAGAGGTTGAAGAGGTTGGCAAGACCTTCTTCACCTCCAATGAAACTGAGGATTGTGGCTCCAGCGTTGGTACTGATGCCGTCATACAAATATTGGGCGTTTTCAGCAATCTCCATGACGCTGATAGCCTTGTCTAAGATAGAGCCATTGAAATTGCTTTCACCAAGGATGGAGTTAATCAGGTTTCCTGCTCCAGCATATGCAAGATTTACGCCCATAGCGTAGAGGTTATCCAAGTCCTCCTGAAGACTCTCCTTAGTGAAATTATCGCCAATGTTGGAGAAGTTGTCCAGCATGGCTTTCCAGTCAACATCACCCAATTCTGAGAGTTTCAAGATGTCTGCCAATTCCTGATTGATTTCAAGAAAGGCAATGTCTTTGAAGGATAGACTGCTGTTTGTCACTATGCTCTCAAACTGATAGCACAGACTCTTAGTCTCTTCACATACCTTATACAGGTACGAACCCCAGTAGAGTGCATTCTGAGGATTCTTAATCATCATACCGGCTACCGTCCATATCTTCGGCATGATCTTCATGGAAACCATGCTGTAGATACGGCGATAGTAGTAGTTTTCGGTGCTACTCGTCCAAAGACCCAAATCCGTGAGAGCCTTGCGGTCAAGGTATTTACCGGCAAAGATACCAGCTGCAGCAACTTCTGCAGCCTGGTAGCTCTTACGGATTTTCGCCAACTGTTCTGCATAATACATCTCAGTTGCCGCCTCCGTATTGAAAGCGGCAGCCATAGCAGCGACAGTCTTTGTATCAAAATTGACGCTGTAGTACTGTGCCTTGACTGGAGCCAGGGCACAGACGATTAGAGATAGTATGAGCAGAACACGTTTCATGAATATTGCTTCACTGTAGGTTGTAAGTTCAAAACATGTCCGGCTTGGTTGACTTTCTGCGCAAACGGCAATGACTTGCTGATTCCGCTTCTGTCCCAATCCCGACAATAGGCTTCGATGGCTTGCTGATGACTGCATCGCAACTCTCGTTTGTAGAGTTTCAATGCTTCTTTCTCAGCACGTTCTGTGGTATAGGTCATGTAGCACTCATGGGGTTCCTCAACACCAAAGACTGCTGCATTCTGGCCACGTCTGATGAACACCTCACGGAAGAAACTACGACCTTCCTTGTTTTCAAGTCGGTTAATTGTGAAGATCTTTCGGCAGTCCACGTCGGTCAAACCAAGGATAGCCTTGATTTCATCAAAACGGTCCTTGAACTTGCTTTGGTCAAGCAACATAATCACATCGGAGTTATTGATGATGGCCTCTTTGACGATAGGACTACCGACAATGTCCTGGATTTCCTGCGTTACCACACCGACGGAAGCCCAGAACTTACGAGCTGTCTTATACAGGTACTTGATGTACTCTGCCATCATCGGGGAAGCAATTGCTTTCCATGCCTCCTCGATAACCAGCACCTTTCGGTTCTTCTTGATACGCATCTTTTGGATGAACACATCCATGATAATGAGCGTAACCAAAGGGAAAAGAAGTGGGTCATCCTTGATGGAGTCAATCTCAAACACAATGAAGGTCTCATCAAAGAGAGCTGTGTCCAGATTCTCATTGAGAGTAAGCTCATGGTTGCCGCCTTTGTAGAAGTCCTTCAGCAGGTAGTTGTAGGTCGCCAAATCAATACCTTCGAGGTTATTATCCCTCACAATCTCAGGAATACGTGCGGTGCTGTATTCATAGAATGTGTTGAAGGAGAGTTCCTTGACCTTACCTGTACGGAAGTGGGCATCATAGTATTCGGTGATAACATCCTCTATAAGATGGTCTTCCGTTTTCGTTATCCTGCCGTTGGTTCCCTTCCATATCAGCATGATAAGGTTCTTCAAGAAGCCAATCTTCTCGATGTTCAACTCCTCTCGCTTGATGGCAAAGGGATTCATTGTAATAGGATGTTCCTCGGTGTAGCTGATGTACTTACCGTTGACATAATCGCAAAGTCCCTCGTAGGAATTACCTGTATCTACCAATACGACATCGGTATTCTGCTCCCAAAGCTGGCGCACCATACTGTTGGTGAAGAAGGACTTACCACTACCAGAAGGGCCAAGAATAAAGAAGTTGCTGTTGTCTGTAATCTTGTTCTTACCTTCCTTTCCGCTGATGTCGATAGCAACTGGCACTCCCTGCCTGTCTGTATAATAGACTTTAAGAGGAGTGTCCTCACTATGCTGGATATGCTCCTTGTACATAAGGCAAGTAGCAGCATCGCTTAGCGTCAGGAAGCGGTCATAGTCAGGATTCATTCCGTAGCAGTTGCCGGGGAACGAGTTGACGAACAGCTCCAACTGATTGTATGCCCTCTTACTGATATGTATGCCCATACGTCCAAAGGAGTTCTCCAGATGGTTGGTACATTTCTGAATGTCTTCGTCGATAGGAACTGACACGACAAGGTTAAAGTGGGCATAAACCAATTGCTTGTTCTCTCTGGCTATCACGTCCTGCACCTTCTTGATGTCCTCCACGGCAATAAGGTTGCTTGGATTAGGCATACTGGCATGGCGATTCTTCTTTTTGTCAAGCAAAGAGAGTTCTCGCTTCTGGTTTGGCATAAAGAGCATCTGATTGTAGATGACCGTTTCTGCCACAGGGATGTTGTCCACAAGAGATACGAGGTCAACCGGCATCGAGGTATTGTTAACCTCAATGTTGGTGTAAGGACGAATGACTCCTGGGAGGTTGATGCAGTCCACATCGACAAGGCTATAAACCTTGCAGCGTTTGTTGCCCATGCTGATACTTTCGTCATCCACCTTGAAGTTGGTCATCGACACAATCTTACCCGTGAAGTTCATGGAGAAGTAACGGTCAACATAGTCCCTTGCGGTTGCACCATCCAGATACGTAGAATCAACGCCGCTATCTTTCAGCTGGTCTTTCACCTTGCGTATCTTCACAAGGAAATCGCGCCATTTCTTGCTGTCAAAGGAGAAAAGACGGCTCTTTTTGTTTTCCTGCGTGATGATTAGATAGGTCTGAACATCTGTATAGGTGCGTCCAGTGAAATAGCGGAAGTAGCTTTCGCTCAGGAACTCATGGTTGTCGTTGGTTTCGTCATGGAACTTCTTCTTGATGAATACGTCCTGCTTGTGGATAGCATAGCCTTCGCCAAGAGTCTGGGCAAGAGCAGTCAACAAATTGGTAAACTCATAATAGTTATCAATGTTGGCAGAGTATTTCTGGACGGGGTTCTCCAGCTTCAGAATGGCAGAGTACTCGCCAGTCTTAGTATAGAGCACACCGATGCCATCCACATCCTCTACAGAGAAGTAGATGTCCTGGAATATCTTCTTGCGCTTACCGCCAGTTCCGAATGCTTTGACAGAGGTAAGCATACCCAAGAGGATTGCTGTAAATGCTATGATTACGTATAGTATCATTCTGTTTCGTTTCAAATGAAGGTAGGCTCATCCTGTCGAGAGGGTGAGCCTACTGATTCCACTTTATTCAAATTTCGACACACTTGCTCATTTGTTTAAATTTGAATTTAAGGAGGTTACATCTTCGTTGAGTAGGCATAGATGAACACTCCACGGTCTTCCTTCTTGGTGTGCAGTCCCTTCTTCTGCTTGAAGAAAATGAGAGCTGCACCTGCCAAGAGGGAAACAGCGAGGACTATCAAGCCAACCACAAAACCAAAGATGCAGTACGCAATGATGAAGCCGAGGATGGCTCCTCCGACGGCTATAGCCGCCCATGTGATGTAGCGTCCCTGTATTCCCATAAATTCAAGAGGTTTCTGGAGTCCCTTGAACATGGGATAACTGAGGTACTGGCTGTCTTTCGTCTCTTCTGCCATATCGTGTCATCTTTTATTAGCCAACATTACCTTACCGTTAGAGGCCGAAGAACAGAGGCAGAGCCTGAGCTGCAGCAACGAGGAAGATACATGCGCCTACAACCATCATGATCTTCTTCTTGAGAATCTGCTTCCGAATTGTAAAGTGCTGAATATCAACACTCCCAAAAAGCAAAAAGTACCAAAAGAAACAAACTGGAAACAAAAATTTCAAAAACCCCAAAATGAAAACATCTGCTTAACATATCTTAACACGGAAATGAACGGAAATTTTCATTTTCTATCATTTTGTGCTGCGTTCCTGAAGGTGCAAAATCAGGTATTGTGAACCTTATTGTCGTTTCAGCAATCAGGTTGAAAAAATGGCTTTAGTTGGAAAAATGTGCACGAAAAGTGGGCTTTTCAGGTGGCATTTTATAGTATTTTCTGCGAAAATACAGTTGTATGTTTAACTTTCTACGTATAAGTCTCTTTAGTCTCACGGAATTTTATTAACTTTGCACCAAAGTTTATTTTTCCTAAAATCCGCAACTATCATCCAATACACGATTAAGGGTAGATTTATGAGTCGTTAGTAGCAGCTTTCAGTAAAAAGCAACAGCACAACATCAATATGTAGCCACCATCCCCTTACCCCACGATGC
>NZ_JXQI01000070.1 GCF_000834015.1 Prevotella pectinovora
TAATAGCAATCTCTTATTGACATAAGAATATCTTATTATGGACTGCAAAGGTAATAATAAAAATTACATTATTCAATTTTTATTTTGATTTTTGCTGAAAATCAAGTACATTTGCATAAACTTTTAATTCGACATAACAACTTTATCATATAAAACATTAAAATCAATCATAATGAGCATATTCAGCAAGTTATTTGGACACAAAGATAATGAAGAGCAAAAGATAGGCGGAATGGAAGACTACATGACCCTGATCAGAGTATATTTCCAGGCAGCTATCGCAGAACGAGTCGGCATCACAAACCTTAACGCCCTACCCGACCTCAGACAGTTCAAGACTTCACTCCACATACCTACAGTCAACAATAAATTAGGTATAGGAGAAAAATCACACTGCAAAAAAATGCTGCGTGACATATATGGCACCGAAGACTATTTCTTCAAAGAAATCGACCAAAGCATCAGAAAAGGATGTTCGAAGATGCAAGACGTGCAGGTTTACCTTTTGCAGTTCCAGAATTTCACACAGAATCTCATGATGCTTACCGGCAACTTGATGAAATTCAAATTGAGACTTCCTTCTATATTCAAGAAGGCATTATATTCTATGACGGAAAAAACCATTTCCGACATCTTCAACAAGAACAATTACACGGACCAAAGCGTACTGAAAGCGGTTGTTGAAGTAAGACAATACGACAAACGCTTGGGATTCAGCCAAAAATGGACAACAGACTTTGTATATCAGGTAGTCATGCTGGCAAAAAAGGAGAAAAAGCCTCAAAACGAAGAATAAGACAAGGCTTTTGTACGAAAAATTTGTACGATAAAACAAAAAACATTAAATTTGTAGGCAAAATAGTATCTGATGGCTGACAATGATAAAATCATAACACTTTTTACAACGCGCATAAGGCAGATGATTCTCCAATATAAAGAAACCAAGAAAGAGAATGAAGAGCTTTATGAAATGGTTGATGCCAAAGAGGCAGAAATCAAGCAGTTGAAATTAGAGTTGGAGCAGGCACAGAACAACTACAAAAGCTTGAAGACAGCCAGAATGCTGGAAGTTGCTGATGGAGACATCGAAGAATCAAAGAAAAAGATAGCTTCCATGATCAGGGATGTCAACAAGTGTATCACACTGTTAAGCGGAAAATAACCAGAGTGATGGCAGGAGAAGAAGAAAAACTACATATAAGATTGCATATCTACGATACAGACATGCCGGTCGTGATTGACCGTGCAGATGAGTTTACGTATCGGGAAGCGGCAAAAGATATCAACAAGGCCATAAACGCTTATTCTGAAATTTTCAAAGGAAAGAAAAGCGATAAGGAGATTTTGTATATGGCACTTATTGATATCACTTATAATTATGAGGTGGAGAAAATGAAAAATGACACCACCCCCATAAATGACATTCTCTCTAAAATCACGACTGAAATAGAGGATGCACTCAAATAACAGCATCTGTTTCGCCAACAGTAACAATCTGAAAGAGAGAATAATAACTTAAAGTAATAAATAAATGATAACAGCAGCAATAGTAGTGGCCGCCCTTTTTGTGGGTGGACTATGCGGATATTTTGTTTTCCGTTACATAATAAATGGAAAATACAAAGAATTGATGGACACCGCACAAAAGGATGCGGAAGTTTTGAAAGAAAAGAAAATGCTTGAGGTAAAGGAGAAATTCCTAAACAAAAAAGCAGAACTTGAAAAAGAAATCCAGTCAAGAAACCAGAAAATCCAGCAAAGCGAAAACAAACTCAAGCAAAGAGAAATAAGCCTCAACCAAAGACAGGAGGACATGGCTCGCCGCAAGCAGGACGTTGAGCAGCAGCAGCAGCGTATCGACAACGAAAAGAAACTCCTCCAGATCAAAGCTGACGATCTTGAGAAGATGCAACAGCAAGAGCGCGAGAAACTGGAGGAACTTTCCGGTCTGAGTGCAGAAGAAGCGAAAACGCGATTGGTTGAAAGCATGAAAGACGAAGCTCGCACAGCAGCTGCAAGCTATATTAATGAGATAATGGACGAAGCCAAACTTAACGCCAACTCACAAGCAAAGAAAATCGTCATACAGACAATACAGCGAGTAGCCACTGAAACAGCCATAGAGAATTCCGTCAGCGTATTCCATATCGACAACGACGAAGTGAAAGGCCGTATCATCGGACGTGAAGGAAGAAACATCAGAGCTCTTGAAGCTGCTACAGGTGTAGAAATCGTTGTTGACGATACTCCGGAAGCAATTGTCATCTCTGCCTTCGACCCTATTCGTCGCGAAGTCTGCAGATTGGCACTACACCAGTTGGTGGCTGACGGCCGTATCCACCCGGCACGCATTGAGGAAGTTGTGGCAAAAGTCAAGAAGCAACTTGACAATGAAGTTATCGAGACCGGTAAACGCACAGCCATAGACTTGGGCATCCATGGTCTGCACCCTGAATTGATCAGGATTGTCGGTAAGATGAAATACCGTTCTTCATATGGTCAGAACTTGCTCCAACATGCAAGAGAGACTGCTAATCTCTGTGCCGTTATGGCTTCAGAGCTTGGACTTAACCCAAAGAAGGCGAAGAGAGCTGGTTTGCTACACGACATTGGAAAGGTGCCAGATGAGGAAAGCGAACTGCCACACGCTCTTTATGGTGCCAAGATTGCTGAAAAATACAAAGAAAAGCCAGACATCTGCAATGCTATCGGTGCCCATCACGACGAAATGGAAATGAACACGCTGCTTGCACCAATTGTCCAGGTATGTGATGCGATATCGGGAGCACGTCCAGGTGCACGCCGTGAGATTGTTGAGGCATACATCAAGCGTCTGAACGACCTTGAGGCTATTGCCATGAGCTATCCAGGCGTTACAAAGACATACGCTATTCAAGCAGGACGTGAGCTACGCGTCATCGTCGGTGCTGACAAGATGGACGACAAGGAGTCTGAGTCATTGTCAAGCGAGATAGCAACAAAGATACAAAACGAGATGACTTACCCTGGACAGGTCAAGATTACCGTCATAAGAGAAACTCGTTCAATCGCATACGCTAAATAAGGAAAAAACTTTCCACATAAACCGAGACCAATCATTTACTTAAACTGTAATGATTGGTCTTTTTCTTATATACCCATCACCATATCATCCGACAATGCGTTTAACCACAATCGGACATTAAGATTATCTGAAATTATGATTTCCACATTCCTAATCTAGAATAGAAATACGCCTGGCAATACTTAAATGACATCCAATTATTTGGTCGTAAAAGCTAAAAATGGTAATTTTGCAACTGTAAAAATCATTAGATATGCCACTAAAAATTCCAGATACCCTACCAGCTGTTGACATCCTGAAAAAGGAGAACATCTTCGTGATGGATTACACAAGGGCTCATACGCAGGATATTCGTCCTCTGAAAATAGTAATATTAAACCTTATGCCCCTGAAAATAACCACGGAGACAGATTTAATAAGACTATTGTCGAACACTCCTTTACAGATTGACATCACCTTCATGAAACTCAAGAGCCATACGCCCAAGAATACTCCAATTGAACATATGATGATGTTTTACAAGGACTTCGACAAGATAGAAAAAGAAAAATTCGACGGGATGATTATCACGGGAGCCCCTGTAGAGAATTACGAATATGAAGAAGTGACTTATTGGGATGAAATCAAGCGGATTTTCGAATGGTCGAAATCCCATGTGACGAGTACGCTATATATATGCTGGGCAGCTCAAGCTGGATTATACTACCACTACGGAATACCTAAATATCACCTGAAAAAAAAGATGTTCGGAATTTTCGAGCAATACTGTTTAGATGCGAAACTACCCATTTTCAGAGGGTTTGACGATATCTTCTTCATGCCACACAGCAGGCATACGGAAATAAGGAAACAAGATATTCTGAATGACAACAGGCTGAGCCTCATTGCTGAATCCCAAGAGAGCGGCGTCAGTATCGTGATGGCAAACAATGGCAGAGAATTCTTCATTACCGGACATTTAGAGTACGCCCCTTATACACTTGACCAGGAATATAAAAGAGATTTGGGGAAACGAGATGATGTTGATATACCAAAGAACTATTATAAGGACAATGATCCAGAGCTTCCACCGGTAGTGCGCTGGCGAGCTCACGGCAATCTGTTCTTCACAAACTGGATAAACTATTATGTTTATCAGGAGACACCATTCGATATAAGTGAAATTAAATAAAGATAGAAAATGAGGAAGCTGGAACTTCTCGCTCCTGCAAAGGATTTAAAATGCGGAATTGCCGCAATAGACTGTGGTGCTGACGCCGTTTACATCGGTGCTGCCAGATTCGGAGCCCGACAGGCAGTAGGCAACAGTATTGATGACATAAATGAATTATGTGAATATGCTCACAAATTTGGCTGCAAAGTATATGTCACGGTCAACACTATAATCTATGACAACGAGCTAGAGGACACGCAAAAACTCCTCAATGAGCTTGGAAGGATCGGCGTTGACGCAATACTCGTACAAGACATGGGAATCACCAAGCTGCAGCTTCCTCAAGATGTAGCCCTCCATGCAAGTACGCAAACAGACAACCGCTCCGCAGAGAAAGTGGAATGGCTGGCTCGGCACAACTTCGACCGGGTTGTTCTTGCTCGCGAACTTTCACTTGAAGAAATAAGAAACATACACCGGAGAGTGCCACAGACAGAATTGGAAGTATTCGTTCATGGCGCACTTTGCGTAAGCTATTCCGGCGTTTGCTATGCATCGGAATACTGTTTTGGGAGGAGTGCCAACCGTGGTGCGTGCGCACAATTCTGCAGGATGAAATTTGATTTGACAGACAAAGACGGCAATGAAATCATCAACCAAGCACATCTTCTATCACTCAAAGACATGTGCAGAATAGATTCATTGGAGCTATTGGCAGATGCCGGCGTGACTTCCTTCAAAATTGAAGGAAGACTGAAAGATATCAACTATGTGCGCAACGTCACAGCGGCATACAGCAACCAGCTTAATGAGATAATATCAAGAAGAGGCTCAGAATACGAGAGAGCTTCTTCTGGCGTATGCGATATCAGATTCACACCCAACTTGAACAAGACATTCAACAGAGGATTTACAGACTATTTCCTGAATGGAAGGACTAGCGACCTTGCTTCATTCTACACGCCAAAGGCGATGGGAGAATATGTGGGAAAAGTGAAAGAAATCAGAGGAAACTCTTTCAACGTGGCTGGAACCACTTCATTTGCAAACGGAGATGGCCTTTGCTTCATAAACAGCAACAACGAACTTGAGGGATTCAGGATAAACAGAGCCGAGGGCAACAGATTATTTCCATTGAGAATGCCACGAGGTTTAAGAAAGGGGATCGCTCTATACAGAAACAGTGACCAGCTGTTTGAAAAGGAACTCAACGGAGATAACGTACAAAGGAAGTTAGGCATACGGATTAACATAAAAGCGTCTGCAGAGGGATTGCATATAGAAGCCAAGACTTGCGATGAGAAACTGCACATCAATCTTCAAAAGGACATTTCTCTTGAGAAAGCACAGAAATCCCAAGTAGACAACATCAAAAGACAGATTTCAAAATTCGGCAATACAATATTTACAGTAGAAGACGTAATCGTTGAGCCGACGGATTTTCCTTGGTTCATACCGAACAGTATTTTGGCTGAAATAAGACGCCAAGCCACAGACGAACTGATGGGCAGACTGTCGGAGATGTCAGAGAACCAAAAAGATACCAAAACGAAGGATCAAGCACAGCAACTCCCTGACAATGGGAAAGGCTCGTTCCATAGCATATCGTCCTATCAGCAGCCCTATATGTACAACATTGCGAACAGACTTGCGCATTCATTCTATGAGCAAGAAGGCATGTCTGACATAACTCCTGCATTTGAAATCAAGAAGCCCTCTTCGCCTCTTGTCATGCAATGCCGCTATTGTTTGAGACACGAATTGGGACAATGCAAGAAGAGTCATAAACAAAGCGGACTATTAAAAGAGCCCCTACATCTGAGACTTGCAGACGGACGAACATTCAGACTTGAATTCGACTGCAAGAAATGCCAAATGAATATATATGCCGATGAATAAAAAAAATTCCAAGAAACATAGAGGTATCAGTAATGTCATAATTTTATTATTGACAGCAGTTATCGTGCTCTCTGGATGCTACCACAGGAAGACATTCAGCGGCAAAAGACACATTGCCACAACTGAACTCACCCAGGAGCAACAAGACTCTTTGAATTTTGTACACACTCACCATTATTCCCAGAATTTCAACTTCATTGTAAAACAAGACTCAATTGTACTTCTGAAAGGACAACCAGAAGAAATTATAAGCAATCTTCCTACAGATTCTATAATCGTCAAAAAGGGAGAACGCATCGCTGTGGCTGAAATAAGGATGATGAGTTCAGATTCCACCGACTCCGTATGGGTGCAACTTGCTCGTGACCAATACACATTCGGATGGACAAGAGAAAAAACTCTTCTGCAGGCAGTAGTACCCGACGATCCTATATCACAATTCATATCAACATTCTCTGACACACACATTCTCATATCACTCATAATAATAAGTATCATCTCGATGGCTTATCTCTTGAGGAAACTATTCAGGAACAATGCAAACATCGTGTTGTTCAACGACATAAACACGTTCTACCCTACCCTTCTGACACTAACAGTTTCAGCGTCAGCCACATTCTATTCAAGCATACAACTGTTTGCTGCAGACATATGGCAGAATTTCTACTTCCATCCCACATTGAACCCGTTCTCTGTAACTCCAATACTATCCATATTCCTTTTCTCCGTATGGTTCATGGTAATCTTAATGGTGGCTGTAATCGATGAAGTGAGGAAACAGCTTCCCTTCAGTGACGCTATTCTTTATCTATGTAGCTTGTGTGGAATATGCGCCATTTGCTATATCGTTTTCAGTATCACTACATTATATTATATCGGCTACCCTTTATTGATAGCCTTCTACATCTATGCGCTGCGGAAATTCTACAATTCATCCCGTGCTCCTTTTATTTGTGGAAACTGCGGAGAACTAATAAGACACAAAGGCAAATGCCCTAAATGCGGAGCGATGAACATATAACAACAAATAACTTCAGATTCAAGAGGCATATTCATTCTGACAAAAAGTACAACCGTTTCGGCATAAAATCATAACATATTAGGATTGCACAATGCAAAGACATGAGGTAACTTTGCACCCATGAAATATATAAAAACAGTATTTACAACAGTATGTTGTGCAATTGTATATCATTCTGAAGCAAAAGGAATATACACAAGTGAGAATTCAGACAAAGAAAGTATCTACGTCAACAATGCAGACTCATCTAGAATCCACGACCTAGACGAGATAATCGTAGTATCGCAGCCCAAAGAAAGCACTTTGCTACGATATCAGCCTATGGCTTCGAGCATGTTTTCATCTACCGAAACTGAAAAGCTCGGCATTCGTGATATCAGCGAACTGTCAAATTATGTTCCTGGCTTCCAGATGCCATCATATGGTTCACGACTAACATCCTCTTTCTACATACGAGGAATAGGCTCAAGAATCAACAATCCTGCAATCGGTGTTTATTTGGATGGAATGCCATTGCTAACCAAAAGCGCATTCAACCAGCATATATATCAGATAGACAGAATAGACATATTAAGAGGACCGCAAGGAACTTTGTATGGAATGAACACCGAAGGCGGACTCGTAAGGATTTATTCCAAAAACCCATTGGCGTATGACGGTACCGATGTCAAAATCGGAATCGGCAGCAGACTATACCGCAACTTCGAAATTACAAACTATCTGAAGTTGTCTGACAATTCAGCAATTTCATTTTCCGGGTTCTACAATGGGAATAACGGTTTCATACGCAACCAGACCACAGGGAAAAGAGCTGACGACATCAATGAAGCAGGTGGCAAGATCAGAATTGTAAACCAATATTCTCCAAGACTCACCTATGATTTCATTGCCGACTATCAATACGTGAACCAGGCAGGATTCCCCTATGGCGAGCTTGATCTGCAAAACGGTCACACCGCATCGCCTACAATGAACAGAGACTGCAGCTATCTAAGAAACATACTGAACTCCGCATTGAATATAAGATACACATCAGGAGACATAACATTCAACTCCACTACAAGCTACCAATTCCTTGCCGACAGGATGAATATGGACCAGGACTATACGGCAGCCGATCTGATGCATCTCTCACAGAAACAGCTACAAAACGGCATAACACAAGAATTCGCCCTAAAAGGAAGAATAAATAAGAATTGGAAGTACACTACAGGACTGTTCGGCACATACCAATGGCTAAGAACAGACGCACCGGTTTATTTCGACAAGGATTTCACCACAATGATGGCAAACAACATACAGTCTGCCATATATAATGCCATAACAGAATCCATGTCTGGCAAATTCATGTCAATACCAGGAATGACCGAAGAAAGAGCAAAAGAAATGGCTCAAGCCACAATAAACAAGGCTGGAGGCATAGAGGTTTCAGACCTGTCAATGTCTGTACCCGGAATGTTCCACACGCCACAATTCAACCTTGGCGTTTTCCATGAATCACAAATCGACCTGAACAAATGCCTGACGATGACCATCGGACTGCGTTATGATTACAGTCTCGTAAAAGTGAAATACGAGACAAGTGCCATCATGGCAATGAATGCAAGTGTAATGGGAATAACGGCATCAAGAAGACTAAGTTCAATTCTCACCAACACCAAAAGCAACAGCTTCAACCAAGTGTTGCCGAAATTGGGATTCACATGGCGAATAAACGACAATGGCAGCAACATCTACGCATTGGTAAACAAAGGCTACCGCTCGGGAGGATATAACATACAGATGTTCTCTGACATACTCCAGACTGAACTGATGGCTAACAGCAAGGAAGCCATGAAATCCGATTATGACATCCAGCATACTGATGAGGATTATGCAAAGATAAACAACACTATTTCATACAAGCCGGAATTCAGCTGGAACTATGAACTCGGTAGCCATATCAACCTTTTTGACGGTTCTCTTCAGACTGACATCTCAGTTTATTACATGAAAATCAGGAACCAGCAACTTTCAGTGATGGCAGGCACATACGGTTTCGGCAGAATGATGATAAATGCAGGAAGGAGTCACTCATGCGGCATAGAAGCCTCCATACGCGGAAAAGCAATTGACAACAGATTGTCATGGAGCGCAACATACAGTTTCACGAATTCAAGATTTGACAACTATAAAGAGGAGAGCAATGGCATCACGACAGACTATAAGGGAAAGCACATACCCTATATTCCGCTACACACAATGAGCGGCATGGTAGACTGGACGATGCCGATCAAAGGACACTGGGCAAAAAGCGTAACTATAGGAGCAAACGCAAACGCTCAAGGGAAGACTTATTGGGATGAAGGAAATACCTATAGTCAAAAGCTGTACTGCATCCTTGGCTGCCATGCCGACATCATGTCTGATTTTCTCAAAATATCAATATGGGGCAGGAATCTTACTTCCACGAATTATAACACCTTCGCCCTGAAAAGCTCAGCAACAGGCAAGCCGCTATACCTGTCGCAGAGAGGAGCCCCATTCCAATGCGGCATAGACTTATCCTTCCACATATAAAAACAGAGCCGGTCATTAGAACGTAAAACAAATCATCAAGTAATCAAGTAATTACGTTCTAATGACCGATTTGGGTTAAAGGAAAACGAGCCATCGGAAGTCCCAACGTAGATCATTCATTGTATCTTCATTATCTCTTCCATAAACTCCTGCAATCGCAGAAGACCGTAACTCCCTGACATACAACTCTGCTCGTCGTAACAAGAAACCGAATCCGGCTTTATTCCGGGATAATAGACCAAGAACGGAACAGGCTCATCTACATGAGTCCTCAGCTCTACAGGTGTAGGATGATCTGGCAGCAGGGCGATGCAGACCGGTTCCTTCCAATCGGAAAGTTCTGAACATATCGTCCCCATTACGCGAAGATCAATATCTTCAATCGTCTTCAACTTCAACTGTAAATCTCCATCATGGCCGGCCTCATCACTCGCCTCTATATGAAGGAACACAAAATCATCAGTCCGCAAAGCATCGATTGCCGCTTTTGCCTTGCCTTCATAATTGGTATCCGCAAACCCTGTAGCACCATCAACATCGACAACTTTCAATCCGGCATATTGTCCAATACCCCGAATAAGATTGTCTGCAGAAACCACAGCGCCGCTTCTTACTTCAGGATATTTCTCACTTAATGTCAACATAGACGGACGATACCCTCCACCCCATGGCCATATAAGATTTGCAGGTGGCAAACCACAGGAGCGTCTGTTTATGTTGACTTTATGTTTTCCCAACAATCCTTGAGATTTGAGAATCAAGTCGTTCAGGATGTCCGAAGTTTCCTTCGGACTCAAGCGCTTGTGCTTCACCCCCAAACTGTCAAAATAGCAATCATCGCCAGAATGTTCATAACCTTCTTTTGGCCTTACCAACAGGCCATGCCAATCTTTGTTGATGGAATCATGAGGCAACGCGCATTCTATATGTTTGTTGCCACCTTTTATCACAAGCAGATGCCGGTATTGCGAACCTGTATGGAAATGTAATCTCTCGTCAGCAAGTTCTGCATTGAGACTGTCAATAAGCCGGATGGACTCTTGTGTAGTAACATGTCCTCCATGATGATTTACTATTCGTCCACGTTCGTCTACAGAAATCAGACTGACTCGAAGCGCTAAATCACCGGGTCTCATTTCATATCCTATGCTTGCAGCTTCGAGAGGACCACGCCCTTCATAAACTTTCTCCTGGTCATATCCGAGAATCACGCTATTGGCAACATCACTCCCCGGACTGAAACCATCAGGTATCGTTACCAACCGACCAGTACGCCCATTACAGGCAAGCGCATCCATATTGGGCACATCGGCAAACTGCAAGAGAGTCTTGCCTCCGAGCCTTTCAACTGGACGATCAGCCATTCCGTCGGCTACGATTACCAGATGTTTCATTCTAAATTCAGATTATAGCTTTCCTATATGTCATCTTTTTGCCAGTTTATGAAAAAGAATCATATATTGGCAATAGACATGATGTTTGCAAACACGCCAGCCGCCGTCACACCTGCTCCAGCTCCATATCCTTTTATCTGCATCGGATATTCATGATATCTTTCTGTAGTAAGGAGTACGACATTGTTTGAACCTTCAAGCATATAGAACGGATGCTGCTGGCCAACTGCCTCAAGAGAGACGCTCGTCTTGCCATGGTTCATCTTTGCCACAAAGCGCCAACGCTTGCCTTCGTTCTGAAGTTCCTCACGTTTCTTCTCGAAGCCGGCATCCAACATCGGGAGATTCTTCCAGAATTCTTCAACTGTACCATTGAAAAAGCCGGACGGAATGAAAAGGTTCTTCTCCACATCCTCTTGCTCAACCTTATATCCTGCCTCACGTGTCAGGATGACAAGTTTGCGTATTACATCCTTGCCGCTCAAGTCGATGCGTGGATCCGGCTCACTATAGCCTTCCTCTTTTGCTCTTCTCACAGTTTCGGAGAAAGGAACGTCTGCTGATATTTCATTAAATATAAAGTTTAACGTACCGCTGAGAACTGCCTCTATCTTAAGTATCTTATCCCCAGAATTACACAAGTCCTTTATCGTGCCCAATATTGGCAATCCTGCTCCGACATTCGTTTCATAAAGGAATTTCACTCCACGACGCAAAGCCGTCTCCTTAAGTTTCAGATAGCTGTCATAATCACCCGAAGCTGCCACCTTGTTTGCAGCCACTACGGAAACGTTATGTTCGAGAAGCTCCTGATACAGCGCCGCCACGTCGGCACTAGCCGTACAATCCACGAAAACGCTGTTGAAGGTATTCATGCTTATGATCTCATTCTTCAGCTTCTGAGTGTCGCTTTCTGCTGATTCTTTCAGCAAAGCCTGATAGTTGTCCAGGTCAATGCCGTTGTGGTCAAAGATTGCCTTATGGCTTGAAGCGATACCCACGACATTAAGCTTCAGCCGCTGCTTTTCCATAAGCTCCGTGTACTGCGATTTTATCTGTCCTATCAGGTTTCCGCCCACAGTGCCGACTCCACAGATGAAGAGGTTCAGCACCTTGTACTCGCTGAGGAAGAAAGAGTCGTGAATTACGTTCAATGCCTTATACAATGATTTCCCGTCCACCACGAATGAGATGTTTGTCTCTGAAGCACCCTGTGCACACGAAATGACACTTATACCGCTTCTTCCGAGAGTACCGAAGAGCTTACCGGCAACTCCTGGCGTATGCTTCATGTTCTCGCCTACGATGGCCACTGTTGCCAGTCCGCTTTCAGCATGCATCGGGAACATGGCTCCAGTCCTGATTTCCTTTGAGAATTCATTGTTGAGCACAGCCACAGCTTCCTCCGCATCCACGTCTCTGACACCGATAGAAGTGGAATTCTCTGATGAAGCCTGTGACACCATGAATACGGAAATGCCATTCTCTGCCAAAGCCGTGAATATTCGGCGGTTGACACCAATGACACCAACCATCGAAAGTCCTGCAACGGTAATCAGTGTCGTTCCCTTGATACTCGAGATACCCTTGATTGGCTTTGAATCATTCTCCACATGGCTCAGAATCGTTGTTCCCGCACTATCGGGATTAAAGGTGTTCTTCACCTTTATAGGTATGTTCTTGACACATACCGGATAGATAGTAGGAGGATACACTACTTTTGCACCGAAATTACAAAGCTCCATAGCCTCAACATAACTGAGCTCGTTGATAGTATATGCAGTATGTATCACCTTAGGATCGGCCGTCATGAATCCGTCGACATCAGTCCATATCTCCAAGACTTCGGCATCCAATGCTGCGGCGATGATAGAAGCCGTATAGTCGCTTCCTCCTCTGCCGAGATTAGTAATTTCTCCAGTATTTCTGTCTGTGCTGATGAATCCAGGCACAACAGACTTCTGTGTCCTGTTTCTGAACGTTTCCTTCACGGCGTCGGCGGTAACCTCGCTGTCGAGCACGTTCTTGCCATGTTTCTTGATAGTCTTTATGAAGTCCAGAGAGTTGTACCTCTTTGCGCCATTTACCAGCGTCGCCACGATATGGCTGCTAAGTCTCTCTCCGTAACTCACGATTGCGGCCTGGATTTTGGGACTCAGGTCGTGTATCAGATATACTCCATAGTAAATGGACTTAAGTTCTTCAAACAATCTATCTATGGTATGGAGAAGTCCGCTCTTTTTTTCTTCATCATCAATTATTGCGTCAACCATTTCATAATGACGCTTCTGCATGAATTCAAACTCCGCCTTATACGATTCATCTCCACCAAGGGCCAACTTAGAAGTGGCTATGAGTTTGTCAGTGATGCCGCCGAGAGCGCTTACAACAACGATAACGTCATCATTCTCCCCCTCCACGATTTTCTTCAAGCTCAAAATACTTTCAACAGAACCGACCGAGGTTCCGCCAAACTTCAATACTTTCATACCTTAATTTCTGATATCTATTGTTATGCTATATTTCTTTTTAAGACTGCAAAAGTAATAATAACTGCAAAAGTAATAATAATTGTTTGGGTACACAATATATCAGGTATCAAAAAGAGAATCTACGACTACAATATCCCGTATAAATCCGGACAAATATTTGTGCAATGAAAAAAAATACGTAAATTTGCATCGTAAATAAGATTTCTAACGCCGTCTGCAACCACAGAAGGCGCAATGAGACTTAAAGCCAAATTATTATCATACAACTTAAAACTTTAAATTTATGAAAGCATTAAAAACAGACAAGGCTCCTGCAGCCATCGGTCCTTACAGCCAGGCAATTGAAGTAAACGGTTTCGTATTCGCTTCCGGTCAGATTCCTCTCAACCCAGCAACAGGTGAATTCGTTGAGGGTGGCATCAAGGAGCAGACCCGTCAGGCTTTGAACAACGCTCGCGAAATCCTCCGCTCTGCTGGTCTCGACCTCAGCAACGTTGTCAAGACATCTGTAATGCTTGCCGACATCAAGTATTTCGGTGAGATGAACGAAGTATACGCCGAGTTCTTCAACGAGCCATTCCCTGCACGCTCTGCATTCGCAGTGAAGGACCTTCCAAAGGGTGCCCTTGTTGAAGTTGAGTGCATTGCTGCAAAATAAGACAAATGAAAGACAGCATAATCATCGTGAGCGGCGGAATGGACAGCATTACGCTGCTCTACGATTTTAAAGACCGCATAGCGCTCGGCATCTCCTTTGACTACGGCAGCAACCATAATGCCAAAGAGATTCCATTCGCAGAGATGCATTGTCAGAGACTTCGCATCCCACACATAACGATTCCTCTAGATTTCATACACAAATATTTCAAGAGCAGCCTCCTGGAGGGAGCAGAAGCCATACCCGAAGGCCACTACGAGAATGAGAACATGAAGTCTACAGTAGTACCTTTCAGAAATGGAATCATGCTCTCCATTGCCGCAGGAATAGCCGAAAGCTGGGGCCTGGACAACGTCTTCATAGCCAATCACGGCGGAGACCACGCCATATACCCAGACTGCAGGCCTGAATTCATCTCTGCCATGTGTGAAGCGACTAAAGCCGGTTCATACAACAACGTGATGATTTCGGCACCTTATACCAACATCACGAAGGCAGACATCGCAAGAAAGGGAAAAGAACTCGGCATCGACTACACCGAAACCTGGTCTTGCTACAAGGGCGGAGAGAAGCATTGCGGCAAATGCGGGACTTGTGTCGAGAGAAAGGAAGCCCTTAAAGACGCAGGAATCACAGACAATACCCAATACGAAGAATAGGGGCAATTCTTCTCAAATACGCATATCAGAATATTAATTCCAAGGGAATAATATCAAAGTATCATTCTCACAAGAAAAATCAATGACAAACCACTGAGAGTCAATCACTTGTGAGAATGATACTTTTTAGATTATTTTACATAAAAGTATCACGGAAGTATCACAGAAGTATCATTGGCATCTTTTGAATAATGAACTGTGCCACCCTCCAATATTCCACAATTCAGACAAAACTTGGGCGGTATCTTAAAAAACACCGCAGCAGCCATATTCACCCTGCGGTTTGCGCATGACAAACCACCGTGTTTCAAGACAAGACCCTATAGGTTAACGAAGCCAAACAGCCAATTTACACATTCACAAACACCTATAAGACAACATTCCTTTCCTCAGAAAAGCATTACCACAGAATGATAAAAACAAAGATAATCAAGAAATTGATTATTTATCTTTGCCAGTTGGCTTTTTTATCCTATCTTTGCAAATCAAGATATGCAGCAGCCCGGCATGACATTCACACAGGCTTGATCTTGTGCATTCGGTCAGCATCATCTATCTTCCACGAACCGGCTGAAGCCGGAAATCTGGATGTTTGAGACAAAAGGAATATAAAACAACTAAAATGTAAATACGATGAACTTGAAAGTGCGTCTGGCGATAATGAACTTCCTGGAATTTGCGGTCTGGGGAGCATACTTGACCTCTATGGGCCAATATCTTGGCAAAGCAGGAATGGGAACAGAAATATCATGGTTTTATGCCATCCAGGGCATAGTGTCCATATTCATGCCCACATTGATGGGAATCGTTGCCGACAAATACATACAGCCACAAAGGCTGCTCGGACTTTGTCATCTGGCAGCAGGATTAGGCATGGTGGCATTATGCATGATTGGAGAGTTCAACGCAATGCCAGACAAGGTAGTCTTCATGACCGTATACACATTGAGCGTGGCTTTCTACATGCCTACCCTGGCATTGTCTAACACCGTAGCATTCAAGATTCTACAAAACCATGGACTTGACACCGTGAAGGACTTCCCCCCTATCAGAGTGCTGGGAACAGTAGGGTTCATAATCACCATGTGGTTTGTGAATTGTGCCGCGATAAACGATGGAGCATTCACTCTGACTATCGCCGAAAACAGCAGCAAATTCCAATACACCCATCTGCAGTTCCTCGTGTCGGGCATTCTAAGCATCGTCCTCTTTGCATACTGTTTCTCACTGCCCCAATGCAAAATCGAGAAGCACCAAGACAACAAAGGCAAGAAGTCGATGGCAGAAATCCTCGGACTCGATGCTTTCAAGCTGTTCAAGTCAAGAAGAATGGCAATGTTCTTCATATTCTCAGGCCTTCTCGGAATGTCGTTGCAGGTGACAAACGGCTTTGCCACTCCTTTCATCACACATTTCAAGGCAGATCCGGCACTTGCCGATACATTCGCGGCAAACAACGCCACCCTGCTCGTGTCTATCTCTCAAGTAGCTGAGGCATTCTGCATTCTTCTGATACCTTTCTTCCTGAAACGCTACGGAATAAAGAACGTGATGCTCTTGGCTATGCTCGCCTGGGTACTGAGATTCGGATTCTTCGGTCTCGGTGGTCCTGCATTCCCTGGAGTGACGCTCCTGATTCTTTCGTGCATAGTATACGGCATGGCTTTCGACTTCTTCAACGTTTCCGGCGGACTATTCGTCAATGCGGAATGCGACAAAGAGCTACAGGCATCAGCACAAGGACTGTTCATGCTAATGACTAACGGACTCGGTGCTACAATCGGCACTATACTTGCCGGTATGATTGTGAACCACTACTGCCATTGGACAGAAGACGGATTCCTTGTAGGTGAATGGCAGACATGCTGGTTCATTTTCGCAGGATTCGCTCTTGCCGTAGGTATAGGCTTCGCCCTGCTTTTCAAGGAGAGAGAAACGAAATGATACAAATAGCTATCGGCTAAACAAACGGTAAAAACAAACTTGAAAGCTGATATGGACAAAACAAGACTTATATTCGACAATGCGACAGAAATAGCCGGCAACAAGGAAATTGGCATCTTGTCACTTACAGACCTTGACAAGACACGCCAATTATCCATAGTCTGTGAGCGTAACGTGGCTTTGGAAATAGACAAGAGAAAGTCGCCAGAACCTGTAAATGACAATTTACTGCCTGAGGTTCTCGTGAAACTGCTGACTAAAAACACGAACAGCATTTTCGAAATCCTCATCACAGACATCGTTGACGGACAATACAAAGTCTACGTGTTCAACGCCGACACCCTCGACTACACGCCAATAAGAGCGAGCGACGCTGTGTTGCTCTCAATGGTTGCCGACATTCCGATATTCATCTCTGAAACACTCATGAGACAACAGTCTGTAGAATATACAGGAAAAAAGACAGGAGTTACGGTACCCATCAACGCCATAAGCATACCAATGCTCGAAGAGTCCTTGAAAAAAGCAATAGACTCGGAGAATTACGAAATGGCGTCGAAACTGAGAGACGAGATTAACAAAAGAAAAAAAGACTCATAAAGCTTTACTTACATGAAAGAGGCAAGATACTTTTTTGTTCCAGATGCAGAATCATCCACCGAACTGCCTGCTGAAGAGGCTATGCACGCATTAAGAGTTTTGCGGCTGAAAAGCGACGACGATATGTTTCTGATGGACGGCAACGGCAATTTCTTCAAAGCGAAGGTGACTCTGGCTGCGACAAAACACTGCATGTATGAAATCACAGAAAAGATGCCACAGGAAAAGACATGGAACGGAAACATCTGCATTGCCGTTGCTCCTACCAAGATGATGGACCGTATAGAATGGTTTGCAGAAAAAGCCACCGAGGTAGGCATCGACGAACTTGCTTTCCTGAACTGCCAGTTTTCTGAAAGAAAGGTATTGAAAACACTACGTCTGGACAAAATCATAATATCAGCAGTAAAACAAAGCCGCAAACCATACAGGCCACAACTCACACCACTCACACGCTTCAATGATTTCATAAAAAAAGAAAGAGCCGGACTGAAATTCATAGCCCATTGTTATGAAGAAATACCCAGCGTAGACTTCTTCGATACGGCAAGCAAAGAGAAAGAACAGGCTTCGAGCGATGGCATCACGGTACTTATCGGACCAGAAGGCGACTTCTCTATCGACGAAGTGAGAGAAGCGATGAAATACGGTTTTACACCCATATCACTTGGCAAAAGCAGACTACGCACAGAAACAGCAGCCTTGTATGCCGCGATGTGCGCCCAACTGATTTGCAGAAAAGATTAAAGAAACATAGTTCAATAGGTAAATAAATTACTGGTAAAATGAAACTGACAGGAAAATCATTTATGCATATACTCGTTTTAATGTCGTGTATTTGCATCAACTTGTCTTGCTCAAACGATGACTATACAAATGCCATCCCGGCAAACAGCAAAGCGATAATATCAATAGATGCCGGAGAAATGGAGCCAACAGACGGCAATGACGGCAAAGTTATTATATCGGCACTTTTCAAAGACTGCGGGATAGATGAAAGCGGACTGGACTTGACAAGCAGGATATATCTCTTCGAAACGGCAGAAGGCAATCTTGGAGCCTGCATGAAGGTGGACGACAGCGACGACCTCAACACCTGCTTTGAAAAGCTGAAGGAAAAGGGGATATGCGACAAAGTCATTAAAAAGCGCGATTTCAATTTCACTCTGCTCAAAGGCTCATGGGCTATCGGCTACAACGACAAGGCCATGCTGATACAAGGACCGATACTTCCCGCCCAACAAGCTGATGCAATCAGAGCAATCGGAAGGTGGCTGAAACAAGAAGATGACGATGGTATAAAGAGTTCACCCCTATTCGAAAAGCTGAACAGCATCGAAGGCTCTATGACAATGGTGGCACAAGCTGACGCACTTCCAGAAAAACTCTCCATACCATTCACCATAGGACAGCCAAAAGGCTCTGACGCTTCACAAATACTCATAGCAGCCTCGATGACTGCGACAAAAGACGGATGCCTGTTGATAAACGGAAATACGTTCTCGCTAAACAAACAGGTGGATGAAGAACTACAGAAATCAACTGGGAAATTAAGGAAAATAAACGGCAGATACACCAACAATATATCAGGGAAATCGCTCTGCAGCATATTCATGAATGTCAACGGACCGGATTTCGTTGATATAGCACACAACAATCCTGCACTCGGAGCACTTCTGGCAGGAGCAAATACCGCAATCGACATGGATAATATCCTAAGATGCGTAAACGGGGATTTTGCAATCAGCATCGGATCATACGACGAAAACGACATGAAAATTTCGATGGTCGCACAACTGGCAAACAGGAACTTCCTCAAAGACGTGGATTATTGGAAAAAATCATGCCCTGCAGGAACACAGATTGAAGATTGCGGCAAAGACTATTTCCACCTTAAAGGCAGCGAGACATCGCTCTGGTTTGGAGCATCAGACAGCAACGAATTCTTTGCAAGTTCAGACAACGACATTGCCACAAACATACTGAAGCCAAGCCTTCACCCAATACCGCGATCTTTCACTAAACACATACAAGGCAACCGATTGTGCATGATTCTGAACATATCAGAAGGTTTTGGTGACAACAAGGCGCTTTCAAACGCTGCCGACATCATCAAGCCGATATTCGGAGACATCAAGACTATAATATATACTCTGAAATAAAGTCACAAGACAATATAAAATGAAGACAATAACTTTTGACAAAATCATTCCCAACGTATTTTCCAGCCAACAAGACATCGACTCTGAAATATGGAATTGCAAAGCCGAATTTGAAAAGGGTAAGCTGTATCTTGTTGAAGCCGAAAGCGGAAAAGGCAAAAGCACATTCTGCAGTTACATCCTCGGCTACAGACATGACTACGAGGGAACAGTAAGATTCGACTATGCCATCACTTCAGAATTCAAAGTGAAAGACTGGACTGAAATACGCAAGAAGCATATCGCATTTCTATTCCAGGAACTCAGACTATTCCCAGAGCTGACCGCATGGGAAAACGTGCAGATAAAAAACGACATAACCAAATTCAAGACAGAAAAAGAAATTAAAGAATGGTTTGAAAAATTGGGAATATCAGACAAGCTTGAGAGCAAAGCCGGAAGGATGTCATTCGGCCAGCAGCAGAGAGTGGCAATGATCAGAGCTCTTGTACAGCCATTCGACTTCATTTTAGCCGACGAACCCATCAGCCACCTCGACGACAAGAACTCTGAAGCAATGGCAGAAATAATGATGAATGAAGCCCGAAGACAGGGAGCCGGCGTAATCGTAACAAGCATCGGCAAGCACATGGAATTAAATTACGATAAAACATACAGATTATGAAACTCGTTTGGAAACTTCTAAGACAACATATCAGCATCCCACAATTCATCGGATTCTTCTTTGCAAACCTTTTCGGAATGTTCATAGTATTGTTGGGATTCCAATTCTACAATGATGTTCTGCCGGTCTTCACGTCACAAGACAGTTTCATGAAGGCTGACTATCTGATAATAAGCAAGAAAATCGGAGCTGGCAGCACTCTGTCTTCATCATCAAACACATTCAGCAATTCAGAAATTGAAGACCTAAAGAAACAAAGTTTCACAAAGAAAACAGCAGCCTTTACATCTACTGAATACAAAGTAGATGCGAATATGGGCATTAACGGACAAACGATTCTGAACTCAGAACTTTTCTTTGAGAGTGTTCCTGACGGCTTTCTAGACGTGTCGCTACAAGACTGGAAATACACAGAAGGCAGTCACGAAGTGCCGATAATACTACCACGCACATATATTAATATGTATAACTTCGGATTTGCCCAGTCGCACTCTCTTCCCAAAATAAGCGAAGGGTTGATGGGAATGATAGACTTCAAGATCTTCATACACGGCAATGGACACAAAGATGAATACAAAGGAAAAGTGATCGGATTCTCAAGCAGACTGAACACGATACTCGTTCCGCAGAAGTTCATGGACTGGAGCAACAAGCTCTACGCTCCAGAACAACACTCAGAACCATCCAGACTGATAGCAGAAGTGGGAAATCCTGCAGATGAAAACATCTCTCAATACTTGGACAAAAAAGGCTATGAAGTGGATACGGACAAGCTGCAAGCAGAAAAGACAACATATTTCCTCAGAATGATAGTGACGCTCGTCATGTGTATCGGATTGATAATAAGCGCTCTGAGTTTCTATATACTCATGCTCAGCATATACCTTCTGGTTCAAAAGAACTCTTCGAAGCTAGAAAACCTGCTCCTTATAGGATACAGCCCACGCAAAGTTGCCCTGCCCTACCAGATACTTACGATAGTACTCAACATCACGGTATTCGCAATAACATGGACGATACTATACTTCGTGCGCAACTATTATATGGGCATTATAGAAACACTTTTCCCGCAGATTGAAGACACGACGATGATAAAGTCTATAACACTCGGAATAATACTTCTGGTGTTCGTTTCTGCAATCAACCAAATCGCCATCCACAGGAAAGTGATGAATATTTGGAAAAGGAAAGAATAAGGACAAGCGAAAATACAAGATAACATTCATATTTAAAATTAAACAAAAACATTATGGTAATTGATTTTGATAAAATAGGAAAAAACTCCATCCTTAACTTCAAAGGGGGAGAAGGCGAACTGATAACCCGAAATTTTGTTGACGACGACAACAAAATCATGTTCAGCATCCTTAAACCTGGAGCATCAACAGGATACCACCTACATGACGGCAACTGTGAGATTATTTATATAGTAGAAGGAGAAGCCACCTTCAATTACGACGGAGAAACTGAAATCGTAAAAGCAGGAAAAGTGCATTACTGCCCAAACGGACATTCGCATTCCATGAAAAACAATACTGATAAAGATATGGTCTATTTTGCAGTTGTCACGGCATTAGCAAGATAAATAATGGCAAAAACAGCGTAATTCTGTATAGAAAAAGCAAAAAAACAAGCATTTTGGAAAATTATACGCAAAAAAGTTTGGTATTAAAAAATAAAACGCTACCTTTGCACCGCATTAAGAGAAATGCTGATAAATAAATTGCTTGGAAGTTTGGGTGAGTGGCTGAAACCAGCAGTTTGCTAAACTGCCGTACGTGTTTAACGTACCGGGGGTTCGAATCCCCCAGCTTCCGCAATTTAAACATGATGGTGGATTCATCTAATGGTTAGGATACAAGATTCTCAATCTTGGCATAGGGGTTCGATTCCCCTATCCACTACAGAATGTTTTTATCAACAATCTCTTCAAAGCAATCATAAGATGGTGGATTCATCTAATGGTTAGGATACAAGATTCTCAATCTTGGCATAGGGGTTCGATTCCCCTATCCACTACCAGAATAGAGTTACAGAAATGTAACTCTATTTTTTTTTGCCACACCTATAAACTCTATGGAATATTCAGTGGGCGAATTTGAAAATGGTCTACGTCTCAAGAGACGCAGACCATTATATATTACAAGAAAACAAAATCATCTGTTACTATTGCCCTTAAGCTTGAACTCCGTTTTCACGCCTTTAATCTTCTCACCATTTGCCAACTTAAGCACCTGCTTTGCCTTATTGCGAGCAACGGCGACATAGCAATAACGGTCTGCCACGTCAATACGACCTATCTGATTTGAAGTGAGACTGCATTTCTTACACAAGAAGCCCAACACGTCACTCTTTGAAATCTTGTCTTTCCTGCCCTTTCCGATATATATAGTAGCCATGCGAGGCTGTGGAATATCTCCCAAATCATCAGGAATGACATATTCAGGAAGTTCCTGGTCAACAAATTCCGGCAATTTCTCTTCAGGCCCTAAAAGAACAAAGGCACGGCCGACAGCATCCCAACGGGCAGTTCGACCTACCCTATGAGTATATTCCGCCTCACCCTGCGGCAAATGATAATGGATTATATTATCAACATCCGGAATATCCAAGCCACGAGAAGCGAGGTCGGTGCTGACAAGAACCGTAGACGAGCCGTTACTGAACACATAAAGGTTGTCCTCCCTGTCCTTTTGTTCAAGACCACCATGATAAGTGCTCGTCACAAAACCCTGTTCGGAGAGATATTTAGCAGTTCGCTCCACACTATCCCTATAGTTCAGGAAAACGATGCTGCTTGAGTTTCCGAAACTACGCAACAGTCTCGACAACGTTTCCAACTTATCCTTCTGCGGACTTCTGACTACAAAGTTTGATATACGGTCGGAAACGCTAATTCCGGAATCCGGTTCGGTATAGTCTATTTCACTCACCTTATCGATATTTACGAAAAGCGGAATTTCGTTAGAACGTGTTGCCGACAACAAGATTCTTCTTTCCAACAGCGGAAGACTCTTGAACACCTGCTTCATCTCTTCCTCGAAACCCATCTCCAGACACTTGTCGAATTCATCAAGCACAAGGAACCTCACGCTTCTCGGATTGATATTCCCTTTTGACACATGGTCATTGAATCGACCAGGAGTGGAAAACACGACATGCGGCAGCACTTTCTTGATTTCCTTATGCTCTTCCATCGCTGTTCTACCACCATAAAGGGCAAGGCCGCGCAACGGAACACCCATTGAACGCAGGACTTCAACAGACTGTTTTGCAAGTTCTCTACTCGGAACAATAACTACCGCCTGAAGAAAATCCACGGTTGTGTTGAGTTTGAAAACAAGCGGCAAGAGATACGCCAACGTCTTGCCACTACCCGTAGGAGAAAGAATAACGACATCATCTGCTGTTGTACTCATCGCCTTCGCAACATCAAGCTGCATTTTATTGAGCGACTCTATATGCAGTTTCTCAAGAATGGAATCAATATTCATAATTATATAGGATATTTGTTAAACGAGATAATATATCATGTCGGACAAGCGACACGCCAAAACCTCTGTCTTTTTATTTAATGGTATTTTTACCTTACCGCTTAATCCCCAAAGGAAAGACAATCAGAATGGCGGTTCAGAGACAGGTATCACCCCCGGATCAATAAATGGAGGGGGCACATCGTCACCGCCATTCAGGCGGCTACCCACAATCTCCCCACCGATATCTCCAGCATTTGACATGCGGCTCTCATCGGGATTCTCAAATCGCGTGAATGCACCCTTGAAAGTAAGCGTGACATCTCCTGTGGCGCCCTTACGATGCTTTGCGATAATCACCTGTGCCATACCTCTCAAATCATTGCCATGATCATCCTGGTAAATATGGTAATACTCTGGACGATGCACAAAGAGTACCATATCGGCATCCTGCTCAATGGCTCCAGACTCACGCAAGTCGCTCAACTGAGGACGCTTGCCGTCAAGTCCATCTCTGTTTTCCACAGTACGGTTGAGCTGTGAAAGGGCAAGGATAGGGATATTCAATTCCTTTGCAAGACCTTTCAGCGAACGGCTGATAGTAGACACCTCCTCCTGACGGCTTCCGAAACGTGCACCATTGGCATTCATAAGCTGCAAGTAGTCAATCATTATCACCTTGACCCCTTTCTCTCTCACAAGGCGTCGCGCCTTGGTACGCAACTCAAAGATTGACATACCGGCAGTATCATCTACATATATCGGCGAATTCTGCAATTTTCCTACATTAGCATCAAGTCGTTTCCACTCCTCATCATCCAGCTGGCCATTAAGGATTTTGCGTCCCTCCACCTCACATACATTCGAGATAAGACGGTTGACCAGCTGCACATTGTTCATCTCAAGAGAGAAAAAGGCAATCGGTATATTGTAGTCTACCGCTATATTCTTTGCCAGAGAGAGGGCAAATGCGGTCTTACCCATGGCCGGACGACCGGCTATGATTACAAGGTCACTCGCTTGCCAACCAGCCGTTATCTCGTCCAACTTGCGGTAACCCGTCGGCACACCGGTAAGTTCACCTTTGTTTTCAGCCGCTTTCTGCAGAATTTTGATAGCCTCCTTCACAACAGGATCTACTTGAGTATAATCCTGGCGAAGGTTCTTTTGAGAAAGTTCAAAAAGACTCGACTCGGTTTCCTGCATCAGCTCATCCACGTCTACGGTATCATCAAACGCCTTTGTCTCTACAACGCTGGCGAAAGAAATCAGCTGCCGGGCCATATATTTCTGAGCCAGGATATGAGCATGATACTCAATGTGTGCAGAAGATGCCACATGTGAACTCAGTTCTATGACATAAGCCTCTCCTCCCACTTCTTCGAGAGTGCCTTCATGTTTCAGTTCCTCTATGACAGTAAGGATATCTACAGGTCGCTCGTCAATATTAAGCTTTTGTATTGCGCTATAAATCTTCTGATTACGTGGTTCGTAAAAAGTTTCGGGATGCAATATCTCACCAACTATGGTGAAAGCATCTTTATCTATCATCAAAGCTCCAAGAACAATCTTCTCAATATCCGGAGCCTGAGGCTGCAAATGACCATAATTATTATCTATCGGTCTATGTTGCGGACGTTTCGGTTGATTAGCCATATTTTGAATTTAATGAAATGTTTGCTATGATAATGCAAAGGTACAATAAAGTTTCACTCCCACAAAATTTCATTTAATACAGAAGATTACACTACTTTTCATTAAGGCTTATCTATATAAAGCCAACAAATCGCAACAAATACTAAATAATAATGTAATATTGATAGTACAACATTGATGAAATTAAACTAATTTTAATTATTTTCCTTAATTATTTTAC